>CANRSF010000001.1 GCA_947642445.1 uncultured Collinsella sp.
CACGACAATGCCGAGCTTATGTGGCTGCGGCGTCATGTGGGAACCGATGATATTGCGGAGCCCGAGCCGTATTTGTTCTGCTTTCAACATGATTGGGGTGTACTGACGCCGGCGGAGCGAGCGTTGCGCACCATCAAAGGGCTTGCGGAGTTTCATCCCGATTGGGCGTTTTGGGGTTATGACGCGGCACTTTTGTGGGGTCTGGAGGTGCCGAATGATCTGCTTGGGCCGCGATTTCTTGTTAAGACGGGTTGCTCGGTGCCGCTGAGTGCAGGATGCCGGCTGTTGCGTCCGCAGGCGGCGGGTGCGCTTGAACAAGTCGACGGCGTGCGGGTGACGCCGTTTTGGCGCACGGTGAAGGATTGTCTGCTGCGTGCGCCGTTTTCGTATGGTCTGGCGATCGCCGATTCTGCGCTGCGGGCGAAGGGCATATCGCGCGACGACCTCTGCGAACGGCTCCAGGCCGATTGCGAGGGCAGACGCGGGTATCGCAGAGCTCAGGTGATTGCGTCGCATGCGGACGGGCTGTCCGAAAACGGTGGCGAGTCTCGGTTCCGGGCGTTCTTTATTGCATACGGTTTTCCGGTGCCAGAGTTGCAGGTGGAGTTTCGTGACCCGCTTGATTCGAGCCAAGTGTTTCGCGTTGATTATTTCTGGAGGCTCGAGGACGGGACGTGCGTGATTGGCGAGCTCGATGGAAAGGGAAAGTATGCCTTACAGAACGACGAGGGTCGGGAGTCGGTCCACCCATTCGTGGCAGAACGTCAGCGAGAGTCTCATCTGACGATGCTCGGACATAAGGTGCTGAGGTTTACGTTTGATGAGCTCAAGAATCCGGGGAAGCTGGCCGAAAAGATGAGACTGGCGGGCATTCCGCAGTGGGCCGATTTGGCTGAGCAGTGGAGGCGGCAGTGGTATGGGCGCTGAGGGGTGTAACTGACGCGGATGTGGTTGTTCCTGCCGAGTTTGTCTCGATCTGTAACAACAAGGGGCCGTTTGGCCTCGCAACTGTTACAGATCGAGACAGAAGGTTGGCTGCCGCTAAAATATCTCGATCTGTAACATCTAACGGCCGAAAACCTGTCTACTTGTTACAGATTTAGACGTTTGACGACAGAGCTGGAAAATATCTCGATCTGTAACATCTAACGGCCAAAAACCGGTCTAACTGTTACAGATTGAGACAAAGGTTGGACGCGGTGCCGAAAGATCTCGATCTGTAACATTTGGAAGGTTAAAGACGGTCCACCTGTTACAGATCTAGACATTTCCCGGATGTCGCTGGGATGGGGCTGCAACGCATTCCATTCTCCGCATCTCCTCCTTTCTCCGTTGACCGATATGTCCGCAGCAATTCCGCCGCGCTAGGTAATAATGGACAAATGTTGAAGTTTTCTGAGAGGGAGGAGCTCGATATGGCGACTGCCGATCGTCCCACGTTGTTTATCAATGCGACCGTTTTGGATGGCTCGGAGCATATGGAGCCGCAGCCCGATATGGCCGTGGCCGTTGAGCGCGGTGTCATCACATGGATGGGGCCGAGTGCTGTGGCGCAGGCGCCGGCGGGTGCCGAGGTCATCGACCTGGCAGGGGCGTATCTCATGCCAGGTCTCATCAATATGCATGTGCATCTGTGCGGCTCGGGCAAGCCGGTTTCGGCGGGCGATGCGGGTGCACTGATGAAGAAGCTCGACAATCCCGTGGGCCGCGCCATCGTTCGCCACATCCTCAAAGGCAGTGCCCAGCAACAGTTGGCAAGCGGCGTGACCACGGTGCGCGGTGCGGGTGACCCGCTGTTTGCCGATATTGCCGTGCGCAACGCTATCGACGTCGGCAAGTATCAGGGTCCACGTCTGGTGGCGCCGGGAACGGGTGTCACGGTGCCGGGCGGTCACGGTGCGGGGCTGTTCGCGCAGGTCGCCGATACCCCCGATGAGGCGGCCGAACAAGTGCGTGACTTGTATGCGCGCGGTGCCGACGTCATCAAGCTGTTCGTGACGGGCGGCGTGTTCGATGCGACCGAAGTAGGCGAGCCGGGCGTGCTGCGCATGCCGGTCGATGTCGCCGCGGCGGCGTGCAAGGCGGCGCACGAGGTTGGCCTTCCGGTCATGGCCCATGTCGAGAGCACCGAAGGTGTGAAGGCCGCGCTTCAGGCCGGTGTCGACACAATCGAGCACGGCGCTCCGATGACCCCCGAGATCCTGGAGCTGTACCGCGGCGCCGCGGGAACACAGCTCGAGGGACGCGCGCCGAGCGTGACCTGCACGATTAGTCCGGCGCTGCCGTTTGTACTGCTCGATCCGGAAAAGACCCATTCGACCGACACGCAAAAGAAGAACGGCGACATCGTGTGCTCGGGCATTATCGAGAGCGCTCGTGCGGCGCTGGAAGCCGGCGTTAAGGTGGGCCTGGGCACGGACTCGAGCTGCCCGTTCGTGACCCAGTACGACATGTGGCGCGAGGTGGCCTATTATGCCAAGTACGTGGGCGTGAGCAATGCGTTTGCACTGCATACGGCCACGCAAGTCAATGCTGAGCTACTGGGCCTGGGTGACGAGACCGGCACGATTGAGTGCGGCAAGGCGGCCGACATTTTGGTGACGCACGAGAACCCGCTCGATGACCTGTGCGCTCTGCGTGAGCCGATACACGTGATGTGTCGCGGTAACCTGGTGCGCAAACTCAAGGTGAAGCGTATTCCCGAGGTGGACGCCGAGCTCGACGCGATTATGGCCATGCCTGCCGAAGCGCTGGCCGAGGAGCTCGCCCGCGACGGCGTGGCGTAAGCGCCGGTGTGACGGTGGACAGTCGGCTCGTCGAACGCCGCCGCCTTATACAAAAAAGCCGAGGTCTCAGCAAGAGGCCTCGGCTTTTTTATCGAATAAATGCTTCAGATTTGAGACAAACACTACTGATTCATTTGCCCCACGGCGCGATGCCTAGGAGCGTGTTTCCATCTTGGCGTGGCACTTGGGGCAGGTGACGCGGATCTTGCCCTTGCCCTTGGGGACGGACAGCATCTGGCCGCAGTTGGGGCACTTGAGGTAGGCCGTGGTCTTGCGACCCTTCCACATCTTCTTGGCCGTGCGCTTGGCACGCTCAAAGTCTTCCTTGCTGGTGCCGGCCGTGCGCGAGGCGTTGGCAGCTGCAGCCCCGCCGCCCAAGCTGGCGACGAACTTGCCCAGGCCGGGGACGTTTGCGGTCGCCGTGACAAAGGCATCGTTCTCCTTGCGGCGCGCGTCGATGTTTTTGGACAGGCCGCGCAGCACGCCCAACACGATCACGGCGATGGCGATCCAGCTGAGCCACTGAATATGGGCCATCGATCCGATCATCGCGATGATAATGCCTGCGAAGCCCAACACGACGGTGAGTTCGTCGGCGCCGTTGCGACCCTTCATAAAGTCATTCATGCGAATTGCCTTTCGTTCGATATGCTGCACGCCTTTATACCCGATTTGGTGCAAAGGGGACAGGTTAAAACATACCTGTCCCCAGAACACCAAGACGGTGCAAAGAAGATTGTTCCCAATGCCCCAATTACTTGGAGAGCTTGTCGACGACGCGTTCAATCTCGGCAAGCTTGGCGGCCTTGAGCTCCTCGTCGCCCGATTCGATTGCCGAAGTCACGCAGCCTTCGATATGCGCCTTGAGCACGTCGGCGTTGATGCGCGCGAGGAGCGCCTGTGTGGCCATGAGCTGCGTAGAAATATCGACGCAGTAGCGGTCCTCATCGACCATCCGCAGGATGCCGTCGATTTGCCCGCGTGCCGTCTTGAGCATGCGGGTCACCGATTTATGGTCTGCCATCATGGCGGGTTCTCGTTTCTGGTTGGGGGGGGGTACGTGCGGGTCGTTACGCGGCGGTCACAGACAGGGCGTGGAACTTCTCGCCGGCGCCCTCGACGGCGGCAGCGAGCTGCTCGGCGGTCACGGTGTCGGCACACTCCACCTGTACGGTCTGGGTCTCATGGTCGGCGTCGGCGTCGGTCACGCCGACCACGTTGAGCAACGCCGTCTCGACGGTGGCGTCGCAGTGGCCGCACATAAGGCCGGAAGTCTTAATCGTGTAACGCATGGGTATTCCTCTCTGTTATGTCGGCTTTCCCAGGCACCCGACCTTGACCTTCAAGCCGTCGCTCGCGTACCAAAGTACGCGTCGCTCCTCTTTCAGGTCAATCTCGGGCACCTGGAAAACCCGTTCTAAATGGACTTAATGGTGAGCCTATTTTGCCACTTTAGGCTTAAAGGATTTCAGGCGCAGCGCATTGCTTACGACGCACACGCTCGACAGGCTCATGGCCGCAGCGCCAAACATCGGCGAGAGCTGCCATCCGGTGAGTGGGAAGAACACGCCCGCTGCCAGCGGAATGCCGATGCCGTTGTAGAACAGTGCCCAGAACAGGTCCTGCTTGATGTTGCGGATTGTCGCGCGCGACAGCTCGATGGCGCGGGCGACGTCCATAAGATCGCTGCGCATGAGCACCACGTCGGCGCCCTCCTTGGCGATGTCGGCGCCGGTGCCGATAGCGAGGCCCACGTCGGCGCGCGCCAGGGCGGGGGAGTCATTGATGCCGTCGCCCACCATGGCGACCTTGCTGCCCGCATCCTGCAGTTCGTGCACGTGGCGTTCCTTGTCGGCGGGCAGGACGTCGGCGATGACCTGTTCGCTGCTCAGCCCCACGCGGCGGGCGATGGCCTCGGCCGTCACGCGGTTGTCGCCGGTGAGCATGCGCACGTCGACGCCGAGCGAACGCAGCGCGGCGATGGCCTCGGCACTCGTTTCTTTGACCTCGTCAGCCACGGCGATGGTACCAACGAGCTCGCCGTTCTTGGCAAAGAACAGCGGCGTCTTGCCCTCGGCAGAGAACTGCTCGGCAAGACCGGCGGGCACCTCCGCGCCCAGCTCGTTCATCAGACGCACGTTGCCGGCTGCGATGACATTCTGCCCCTCGCGCGCCGTAACGCCTCGTCCAGGCACGGCGGCAAAGTCCTCGACCATGCGCGCGACGATTCCGCGTGCCTCGCACTCGGCCATAATCGCCTCTGCCAGCGGGTGCTCGCTCGAGCGCTCCAGCGCGGCGGCCAGCTTGAGCAGCGCCTTTTCGCTCATGGCGGGCGAGCCGTCGGCGCGCGCGGCAACCACAATGTCGGTCACGGCCGGCTTGCCGCGGGTGACGGTGCCCGTCTTGTCGAGCACCACGGTGCCCACGCTGCGCAGATTCTCCAGCGCCTCGGCGCTCTTGAACAGGATGCCCATCTCGGCACCCTTGCCGGTGCCCACCATAATGGCGACGGGGGTGGCCAGGCCCAGCGCGCACGGACAACTGATCACTAGCACGGCGACGGCGGAGGTAAGCGCCTCGTTGATGCTGCCGGTCAGTGCCATCCACACCGCAAAGGTCACGGCCGAGATCACAAACACCACGGGCACAAACACACCGGCGACCTTATCGGCCAGGCGGGCGATAGGCGCCTTGGTGGCATTGGCGTCCTCGACGAGCTGGATGATCTTGGCAAGCGACGTGTCGGCGCCCACGCGTGTGGCGCGGAAGGTAAACGAGCCGGTGCGGTTGACGGTGGCGGCGTTGACGGTATCGCCGACGGTTTTCTCCACGGGGATGGATTCGCCGGTGAGCGCGCTCTCGTCTACGGCGGAGGCGCCCTCGAGCACCACGCCGTCGACGGGGATGGACTCGCCGGGGCGCACGCGCAGAACCTGGCCGGGAAGGATGCTGTCGACGTCGACGGTGGTCTCGCTGCCGTCCTCTGCCACGACGGTCGCGGTCTTGGGCGCTAGGTCGATCAACGCCTCGATGGCGCCGCCAGTTTTGGACTTGCTGCGCGTCTCGAGGTATTTGCCCACGGTGACGAGCGACAGGATCGTGCCGGCGCTCTCAAAATAGAGATTGTCCATGCTCGTCATCATGGCCTCGTGCACCTGACCCGCGGCTAGCTGGTCGGCCATGATAAACATGGCATAGAGCGACCAGGCGATCGACGCGGTGGCGCCTACGGCGATGAGCGCGTCCATGGTGGGCGCGCCGTGCGCGAGCGATTTAAATCCGTTGATAAAGTACGCGTCGTTGACGTAGACGATGGGGATGAGCAGGACGAGCTCGGTGAGGGCGAGCGTCATGCTGTGGGTATGGTCGGTGAAAATGCCGGGCAGCGGCCAACCGAGCATGTGCCCCATGCCTATGTAGAACAGCGGAATGAGGAAGGCAATCGAGACGATGAGGCGGGTGCGCATGGCAGAGGCGGCGGCCTTCAGCTTTTTGGTCGGCGACTCCATATGGGCGGCGCCGGACCTGGCTTGCACGCTGCCGTTTGAGCCAGCGGCGCCGGTGCCCGCATCGACGGGCGAGGCCGAGTAGCCCGCGCGGTCGACGGCGGTGCAGATATCCTCGGGGGAGACCTGCGCGGGGTCATAGTCGACCATCATGGAACCAGCGAGTAGGTTGACCGCGACGCTTTGGACGCCGTCGAGTTTGCTTACGGCGCGGTCCACGTGCGCCTGGCAGGCGGCGCATGTCATGCCGCCCACGTCGAACTTATCTTGAGTCATGGCTTCTCCTTTCCGTGGTTCGGTGTTGGAATTGTTAACCTGCTGATACTGTACACCCATACCCCCTGGGGGTGTCCAGTGCAGAAAGAAATGTATGACATTTCGATACAGATGAGGGTGGCTGCTCAATCGTTGTCAGTCCCTGTCAAACATCTCAATCTGTAACATCTAGCAGGGAAAATGACCTCTAATTGTTATAGATCGAGATTTTGTTTTGCGAGGTTTGAGTTTGTCTCGATCTATAACAGCTGGACCGGTTTTTGCTGAGTATCTGTTACAGATTGAGACAATTGGCCCAGGTCCGCCCCGTCCGCCTCGTCATCTGTGGTTTACGTGGGGGCATACGGAGTGCGGGTATACTAACCGGCGGCGAATCTGCTCCATCGCTTAGAGCTGCTGCGTCTGGACGGCGCGTGATAGGGCTGCCAAAGCGATCGCCAGCGTGCTGAGCAACGTCCTCTCTGTGCGCACCCGTTTTTGTATGTATTAGCGCACCACCAAGCACGCCCGCGCGGCCGCATGCCGTGCCCATTGCGCGTGCAGATAAGGAACAACAACATATGCGTAATTCTGTATCCGACGTCACCGACGCCGAGATCCTGGACGAGACCCGTGAGGCCATGACCCAGGCTGCCTTCGATGCCGCCGATGAGGCCAATGCTGCCCAGGCCGTCGAGTCCGCTACCGAGAGCCTGCCCGCCTTTGACGAGCTGGGCCTTTCCGACGAGATGCTTCGTGCCATCGAGAACCTGGGCTACACGGCGCCGACGCCCGTGCAGGCCGGTTCGATCCCCGTGGTGCTTGAGGGCCGCGACTTGCTTGCCGCCGCCCAGACCGGCACCGGCAAGACGGCCGCCTTTTTGCTGCCGACCATGAACAATCTGGAGCACATCGCTCCTCCCAAACCCGTGCGCGAGCGCGGCGGCCGCAACCGCCGTCGCGGTGCTAAAAAGCCCGAGGGCAACGGCCGCGGCCCCGTGATGCTCGTTATCACCCCCACGCGCGAGCTTGCCCAGCAGATCGATGAGGTCGCCGGCAAGATCGCCGACGTCACCGGCCATGTCGCCGTGACCGTCGTGGGCGGCGTGAGCTACAAGCCGCAGACCGCTGCCCTCAAGTACGGCTGCGACATCCTGGTCGCCACGCCGGGCCGTCTGGTCGATCTGATCGAGCAGGGCGCCTGCCACCTGGACGAGGTCAAGGTGTTGGTGCTCGACGAGGCCGATCGCATGCTCGACATGGGCTTTTTGCCCGCCGTCCGCCGCATTGTGCGCGAGACGCCGGCCGAGCGCCAGACGCTGCTGTTCTCGGCGACCCTCGACGAGGAGGCCGTGGGCGAGATCACCGACCTGGTGAGCGACCCGGCCCGCGTGGAGATCGCGCCGGCCACGTCGACCGCCGACACCGTCGATCAGTTTGTGTTCCCGGTGTCCATCGAGGCAAAGAATAACCTGCTGCCCGAGTTCCTCAAAAAGGAGGGCCCGGAGCGCACCATCGTCTTTATGCGCACCAAGCACCGCGCCGACAGCTGCTGCCGTCGTCTGGAGCGCAAGGGCATCAAGGCCGCCGCGATTCACGGCAACCGCAGCCAGGCCCAGCGCGAGCGCGCGCTCTCGGCCTTCCGCGACGGTACCGTCGACGTGCTGGTGGCAACCGACGTTCTCGCTCGCGGCATCGACATCAGCGACGTGCGCTATGTCGTGAACTTTGACGTGCCGGCCGAGCCGACCGATTACATCCACCGCATCGGCCGCACGGGCCGTGCCGGTGAGCTGGGCTGGGCCATCACGTTTGTGACCGAGCAGGACGTCGATGAGTTCTATGAGATCGAGAAGCTCATGGACAAGACCGCCGACATCTACGAGGCCGGCGACCTGCATGTGGGTCCCAACCCGCCCGCGGTTGATCCCGAGCGCGACCCTGCGGCCTTTAAGGTGAAGAAGAAGACCAAGCGCGGCAAGTCCAAGAGCAAGAAGAAGCTCGAGCAGGCACGTCGCGACGGCAAGCGCAACGGCGACGATTACGGCGATGTTGCCGGTCGTTCCAACCGCGGTCGCGATGAGCGTCGCGGCGACGGCGAGCGTCCGAGCCGTCCCAAGCGCGGCGGCAAGACCCGCGTGCGCGAGGGCGTTCAGGCTCGCGTGGACGAGGCTGTGGAGAGCGTGGCTCGCGAGGTGGCTGCCGAGGAGCGCGGGGGTGCTGCTGCTGTCGAGCAGACCCCGCGCGGGAACCGTGCCGAGCGCCGTGCCAAGCAGTTCCAGGGCGAAGCGCACCGCCGTCGTCGTGAAGACGAGGACCGTGGCGGTCGTCGTCGTGTTGAGCGCGAAGACGAGGGCCGCGGTTCGCGCGGTGGCAAGCGCGGTTCGGGTGACCGTCGTCGCTCCGGTCGCGATGGCGAGCGCGGCGGGCGCGATGAGCGCCGTGGCGGCGAAGGCCGTGGCTCGCGTGACGAGCGTGGTACCCGCGGCGGCGAGTCCCGCGGCGGCAAGCGCTTTGACGAGCGCGGAGGCCGCGAGGGTGGCCGCGGTGGCGAGCGTCGCGAGGGCGCTCGTGGCAACGGTGGTCGCAGCGGCGCCGGTCGTTCGAATGAGTCGCGTGATCGTCGCGATCCGCGTGCCAGCCGCGATCGTCGCGATGACTGGCGCAACTACGACGACACCCGCGAGGAGCGCCGTGGCGGCTATCGCGGCGGGCGCGGCGGCAACCAGGCCGGCTCCCGCGGCGGTCGTGCCGGCGGTCGCGATAACCGTAGCAGCTATGGTAACAATCGTGGCGGCAAGCGCGGCGGCAGCTCCCGTCGTCCCGGCGACGGCGGCGGCAAGCGCAAATAACATACGCATCGCCCGCTAGAGCGAGGTGAACCAAGGGCCCCGAGCAACTACGTTCGGGGCCCTTTTTGGTGCAAAGGGGTCAGAGCAAGGAGTGCCCCTGGGTGCCGGCAGAAAAGGAACGTCCCTAAGTGCCGCCTAAATACCGTTTATCGAAGAAAAAATACCGCTCACCGGTCATAATGATTGTTCTGGCTTTGGGCTTGTCTACAATAGATCACGTAAAAGAAATGCGGAAGGTTACCGAGTCCCTCGGACGTGGGCCTAACCAAAGTCTTTGAACGGATGTGTCTCTATGGACGCATTCGCTTGATTTTGGTTGGGCTATATTTATGAAGGGACATGCCACCATGGGTTTCTTTTCTCGCCTGATGGGCGGTTCGGATGAGCAGAAGACTGCATCTTCCGAGTTCGAAATCCTCGCTCCCGTTTCCGGCGAGCTTGTTCATCTGGAAAAAACCAATGACCCCGCTTTTAGCAGCCGCGCCGTGGGCGATGGCGTTGCCGTGGTTCCCCAAGAGGGAACGGTGTGCGCTCCTGTTTCCGGCACCGTCGCGGCGTTGTTTCCGACTGAGCACGCGCTGGGCATCATGTCCGACGACAGCTCTGCTCAGGTGATGCTGCATATCGGAATCGACACTGTTAAACTTGAGGGCAAGGGCTTCCATGCGCTTGTTGCTCAGGGTGACCATGTCGACGCGGGCCAGCCCCTCGTCGAGGTCGATTTCGACGCGGTCCGCGCCGCCGGCTTCGATCCCACGGTCTTCGTTATCGTGTGCGAGCGTTCGGAGAATTCGACTCTTCGTGAGCACGCTTCCGGCCCTGTTGCTGTCAAAGAGCCTGTCGTCTGGCTTTCCGAGTAAATTCTTGTGGTGGGTACCGTGGTTATCAAGCGAGTTTTCAACAATAACGTCGCAATGGTCACTTCGGACGATGGCTCCGAGTTCATTGTCATCGGTCGAGGCCTCTGCTTTGGCCGTCATGCCGGCGACGCTATCGATGAAGCATCGGTCGAAAAGACCTATGCGCTGCAGGAGGGCACTTCTCAGGATTCGCGTACGATTGACCGCTTGGCACATCTTTTGGAGTCCATCCCCACCGTCAACCTCGTGATTGCCGAGGACATTGTTCAGATGCTCCGTCGAGAGCTCAATGTTGATGTCAACGACAAGATTCTCATTGCTCTCGCAGACCATATCAGCCTTGCTTTGGAGCGCGAGCGCAAGGGCGTCCCCTGCGAGAATCCGTTGCTGCTCGAGATCCAGCAGTTCTATCGCAAGGAGTATGCGCTTGCGGGCCGTGCGCTGCAGATTGTCAAGGAGTATATGGGCATCCAGATGAGCGAAGAAGAGCAGGGTTTTATTACGCTGCATATCGTCAACGCCACCATGCCGCAACGCTCCGACCGTCTCATCATCTCGGTCCAGCTTGTTCGCGACGTGCTCGCGATTGTTTCCGAGCGCTATGCTACGACCCTCGATGACACCTCGCTGTCTTATGAGCGTTTCGTCCGCCACCTGCAGTTTTTCGCACAGCGGGCGCTTGACCCCGCGGCCGGGCAGATCAATGACGATGCACTGTTCCGAATCGATGAAACTAAGTATCCGTGTGCGTTCTCGTGCGCGGACGCCATAGCCGCCCACTTGTCGTCTACCTATAACGTTGTCGTTACCGATGCCGAGAAGAGTTATCTCGCATATCACATTGTTAACCTGCTTGGAGAACCTGGTCTCTAGGCATAACGTGCCCACACATCGATTGATATAAGGCAGGGCTCACGGTCTTGTCTAGGGCACATCTGTCTTAATTTGCGGAAAAGGAAGGGGAGTACCGCTATGACCGCAAAAAAGAAGTTCAATTTCAAAGCGCCGTTGGAGGTGTTCGCGAAGTCAATCGTCCAGCCGATGATGTATCTCTCGGTTGCCGGCATTCTGCTCATCGTGGGCATTATTCTGACCAACAAGACCATTTGCGCCTTGATCCCCGTACTGGGCTCCGGTCCGTTCCAGCTTGTGGGCGCCGTTGTCTATCAGTCGCTGATGTTTATCATCAACAACCTCTCGATTCTGTTCTGCGTGGGCATCGCCGGCGCCATGGCAAAGAAGAACAAGGGCCATGCTTCGCTGATTGCCCTGATGTCGTTCTTCCTGTTCCTGCAGGCTAACAACATCGTGCTCAACGCCACCGGCTCTCTTGCCGAAGCGAGCGGCATGCTCGGTCTTACCGGAACCGGCCAGAGCACCGTTATGGGCATTCAGGTGCTCGATACCGGAGTGTTTGGCGGCATCATTCTTGGTTGCATCACCGGTGCCGTGTTCAACAAGTACTCGAACAAGCAGTTCCCCATTGCCCTTTCGATGTTCTCGGGCGTTCGTTTTCCGTTCCTGATCATGATCATCATTTCCTGGATCATGGGTGCTGGCTTCTGCATCGTTTGGCCTCCGGTTCAGGGTGCCATCTCCTCCGTTGCCGGCATCATTAAGGAGTCGGGCAACATCGGTCTGTTTATCTACGGCATGCTCAACAAGCTGCTCGTTCCTACCGGTCTGCATCACCTCATCTACACCCCGTTCCAGTTCTCCGATGTGGGCGGCACCCTGACGCTGGGCGATCAGGTTATCGCCGGCGCCTATCCCATCCGTGTCGCCGAGATGGCAATGACGGGCCAGCCCTTCTCCGATAGCACCTACTTCAACAGCTACACCTTCAACAACCTGTGGCCCTACATCGGTATCGGTCTCGCCTTTATCTTCACCGCTCACAAGGGGAACAAGGATAAGACCAAGGCCGTTATCATCCCGCTGATCATCACCGCCGTGCTCTCCTGTGTCACCGAGCCCATGGACTTCCTCTTTGTCTTTGCCGCTCCCGTGCTCTTTGTCGTTCACTCGGTTCTTTCCGGTATCTTCCTGGTCCTGCTCAAGGTCCTCTCCGTGCCCGCTTCGACTGCAGGCGGCATCATCAACATCGTGGTTTCCAACCTGGTTCTTGGTGTCGATAAGACCAACTGGCCGATGATGCTCGTGCTCGGAGTCGTCAACGCCGCGCTGTACTTCTTCCTCTTCACCTTCCTTATTAAGAAGCTCAACCTCCACACGCCTGGTCGCGAGGAAGAGTCCGAGCTCGCCGAGTCCGTTGCCGAGGGCGAGGCCGCCGCGTCTGTCGCGGTGAAGCAGGGCGCTGTTGCCGCAGCTCCCGCAGAGGGCGTCGATGCAGGTATTGCCGACCTGGTCGCAGGTCTTGGCGGCAAGGACAACATCGAGGAGCTCGAGAACTGCTTTACACGTCTTCGCGTGAACGTTAAGAACCCGGACCTCATCGATGAGAACCTCATTAACCACGTGCCCAACAGCGGCATCAACCGCAACGGCAACAATATCCAGATCATCTTTGGCATGAAGGTCGCCGAGATGCGCGACAAAGTCGAGAACGCAATTGAGAAGGAGCAGTAAACAATGATCATTACTCTGTGTGGTGGCGGATCCACCTTTACCCCCGGCATCGTCAAGTCCATCGCCCTGCGCAAGGACGAGCTCGACGTTGACGAGATTCGTCTGTACGACATCAACGAGGAGCGCCAGCGCAAGATCGGCGTGCTCGTGGACTGGATTTTGCACGAGGACCTTGGCCTGGACATCAAGCTCACGGTGACCACCGACAAAAAGACGGCTTTTACCGACGCGAGCTTCGTGTTTGCCCAGATGCGCGTGGGCGGCTACGCCATGCGCGAGCAGGACGAGAAGATTCCGCTGCGTCACGGCTGCGTTGGTCAGGAGACCTGCGGTTGCGGCGGCCTTGCCTACGGCATGCGCACCATCTTCCCCATGGTCGAGCTGATCGATGACGTCGAGAAGTACGCCAAGAAGGACTACTGGATTCTCAACTACTCCAACCCTGCTGCCATCGTTTCCGAGGGCTGCCGTGTGCTGCGTCCCAACGCTCGCATCATCAACATCTGCGACATGCCGATCGCGATCATCGACGTGGTTTGCGCCGCACTCGATATCGACAAGAAGGATGTCGAGTACGATTACTTTGGCCTCAACCACTTTGGCTGGTTCACCTCGATTCGCCACAAGGGCGAGGAGGTGCTCCCGCAGCTGCGCGAGTACATCAAGGAGCACGAGATTCTGCTGCCCGATTCGTACCTCAAGGGCATGGGCTCGCTGATGTCCAAGAAGCCCGAGGAGGCCACTGACGAGCACCCCGAGCAGAACCGCCACACCAAGGGCAGCTGGTACTACGTCTGGAAGGGCGAGTACGAGATCATGGAGTGCTTCCCGGAGTACCTGCCTAACACGTATCTGAACTACTACCTGCAGCAGAAGGAGTTCGTCGAGCATTCCAACCCCGAGCGCACCCGAGCTAACGAGGTTGAGGAGACGCGCGAGAAGAACCTCTTCGACGGCATCGACCACTACGAGAAGACGGGCGAGATCGACGAGAGCACGTTCTACGCGGGCAGCCACGGCGACTGGATTGCCGATCTGGCTATCGCTCTGAAGAACGACACCAAGCAGCGCTTCCTGGTCATTTGCGAGAACAAGGGCGCTATCCCCAACATGCCCTACGACGCTATGGTCGAGCTGCCTGCCTACATTGGCAAGAATGGCCCCGAGGTCATCAGCCGCGACAACATTCCTCTGTTCCAGCAGGGCCTCATGATGCAGCAGCTGAACTCCGAGAAGCTCGTGGTCGAGGCTACGATCGAGGGTTCTTACGAGAAGGCGCTCAAGGCCTTTACGCTGAACAAGACCGTGCCTTCGATGAAGGTCGCCAAGGAGGTTCTCGACGACATGATCGAGGCCAACAAGGGTTACTGGCCCGAGCTTAAGTAAAAGCAACAGGGTCGCTGGCCGCATACCTGGAGCAATGCCCCGTCCACGTGATTGCGTGGGCGGGGCATTGTCATTTGGTAACGCGTTTTACCAAATATGGCATTTATCTGCGGTAATGTTCTATTTCACCGCCGAGGGTGACATTTCATACCGCCTGCCGAACTGCGTGGAGACCTAACAACTTTTTAGGTCAGTGTTGTGCGTGTAGCAACTTCGCCCGGCCTCGCCTCCGGGCTGCCATGTGAGAGGGGATCTTATGGCTCGACTGCACGTAATGGAACGCAGCCACGCTCAGGCCGTCATGGACGACCTGCACGATGCGCTCGGACGTCGTCTGGCGGTGAGTTCGCTCGCCCCGTGCCCCGTTGAGTTTACGGCAGCGCTCGTCAATCTGTGCTCCACCCAGAGCTGCGGCAAGTGCACGCCCTGCCGCGTGGGCCTGAGCGCGCTGAGCGACCTGCTCGCCGATGTGCTCGAGGGCCGCGCCGACGAGTCCACGCTCAACTTGATTGAGCGCACGGCCCGCACCATCTACCTTTCGAGCGACTGCGCCATCGGCTACGAAGCTGGCGCCATGGCACTCACGGCCATTCGCGGCTTCCGCGACGATTTTGAGCATCACATCCGCGAGCACTCCTGCGGCTTTGACCGCGAGGCCCGCGTCCCGTGCGTTTCGGGCTGCCCGGCGCACGTCGACATTCCCGGGTACATTTCGCTGGTCGAGGCCGGCCGCTATGCCGACGCCGTCAAGGTCATCCGCAAGAACAATCCGCTGCCGCTCGTCTGCGGCCTGGTGTGCGAGCATCCCTGCGAGATGCACTGCCGCCGTGGCATGGTCGACGACCCCATGAACATCCTCGCCCTCAAGCGTTTTGCCGTCGAGCACAGTGACCTCAACGACCACAAGCCGCATGTAGTGGACAACACCGGCAAGCGCATCGCCGTGATCGGCGGCGGCCCGGCCGGCCTTTCCTGCGCCTACTACCTGGCCGTGATGGGCCATAAGGTGACCATCTTTGAGCAGCGCCACCACCTGGGCGGCATGCTGCGCTATGGCATCCCCAGCTATCGTCTGCCGCGCGAGCGCCTGCAGGCCGAGATCGACTGGATCTTGAGCGCCGGCATCGACGTTGAGCTCGATCACTCTGTCAACGGCGAGGAACTTGCCCGCCTGCGCGACGAGTTCGATGCCGTCTACCTAGCCATCGGTGCCCACAGCGACAAGAAGCTCGGCCTTCCGGGCGAAGAGGCGCCCGGCGTTGAGTCGGCCGTCAAGATGCTGCGCGCCATCGGTGATGACGAGCTGCCCGACCTGAGCGGCCAGCGCGTGTGCGTCATCGGCGGCGGTAACGTGGCCATGGACGTGGCACGCTCTGCCGTGCGCTGCGGTGCCGAAAAGGTGAGCATCGTCTACCGCCGGCGCATCTGCGATATGACAGCCCAGGACGCCGAGATCGCCGGTGCCCAGGCCGAGGGTTGCGAGGTGCTGGAGCTGACGGCGCCGCTCGCCATCGAGACGGGCGAAGATGGTCGCGTGAGCGGCCTGCGCGTGCAGCCGCAGATTATCGGCGAGCCCCGTCGTGGGCGTCCGGCCCCGCGTGCCGCCGCCACGCCCGAGCGCGTCATTCCTTGCGAGCGCGTGTTTGTGGCCATTGGCCAGGACATCGATTCCAAGCCGTTTGAGGACATGGGCATTGCCTGCAAGTGGGGCTGCGTGGTCACCGACTCGGACGGCGCCGTGCCCAACTTCGACGGCCTCTTTAGCGGCGGCGACTGCCAGACCGGCCCCGCCACGGTCATCCGCGCCATCAACGCCGGCCGCGTTGCTTCGGCAAATATCGACCGCTACCTGGGCTTTGACCACAAGATCAAGCTCGACGTTGAGCTGCCGACCGTGCAGTTTAAGGGCAAGCACGAGTGCGGCCGCTGCGAGCTGGGCGAGCGCGAGGCCGGCGAGCGTATTCACGATTGGAATCTGGTCGAGCAGGGTCTTACCGAACAGGAGGCACGCCAGGAGGCGAGCCGCTGCCTGCGCTGTGACCACTTTGGCTTTGGCGCGTTCCGCGGAGGGAGGAACCTGGAATGGTAGAGCTCAACAACCCCACCGTCAGCGACAACACAAAAAACGGAGCGCATAACATGGTCAAGCTCACTATCGATAATTGCGAGGTTGTGGTTCCCGAGCACACCACGATCCTGGACGCGGCTAAGTCCGTCGGCATCCAGATTCCCACCCTGTGCTATCTGCGCGATCTGAACGAGATCGGCGGCTGCCGCGTGTGCGTGGTCGAGGTCGAGGGCTGCGACCAGCTGGTTGCCGCCTGCAACAACTACGTGCTCGACGGCATGGTGGTCCACACCAACAGCCCCAAGGCCCGCGAGGCCCGTCGCACCAACGTGCAGCTGCTGCTGTCGCAGCACGATGCGCAGTGTGCGAGCTGCGTGCGCAGCGGCAACTGCAACTTGCAGACCATCGCCAACGACCTGGGTATTTTCTACCTGCCGTATCAAAAGCACTTGACGGGTGAGGACTGGGACTTCGATTTCCCCATCATTCGCGACAACGACAAGTGCATTAAATGCATGCGCTGCATCAAGGTATGCGAGAGCGTGCAGGGCCTAGGGATTTGGGACCTGACCAACCGCGCCACGCATACCGCCGTGGGTACCCGCGGGCGCGCACCGATCGGCAAGACCGATTGCGTCGCGTGCGGCCAGTGCATTACACATTGTCCGACGGGCGCCCTGCGCGAGCGCGACGATACCGAGACCGTGTTTGACGCGCTCGCTAATCCCGACAAGATCGTGCTGGTGCAGATCGCGCCGGCCGTGCGCAGCGCCTGGGGCGAGGAACTCGGCATATCTCGCGAGGAGGCCACCGTTGAGCGCCTGGCCTGCGCGCTGCGCCGCGTGGGCTTTGAGCACGTGTTCGACACCGATTTCTCGGCCGACCTCACCATTATGGAGGAGGGATCCGAACTGATCGAGCGCCTGGGCGCCGCCGCCAAGGGCGAGGGCGACAGCCGCGGCTGGCCCATGTTTACGAGCTGCTGCCCGGGCTGGGTGCGCTTTGTGAAGGCGCGCTATCCGGAGTTTGTCGACAGCCTGTCCACGTCAAAGTCGCCGCAGCAGATGTTCGGCGCCATCGCCAAGACCTACTACGCCAAGGTGCTGGGCGTGGAGCCCGAGCGTCTGTTCGTGGTGTCCGTTATGCCGTGCACGGCCAAGAAGGCCGAGTGTGCGCTGCCGAGCATGATGGGCGAGGACGGTACGCCCGACGTTGACGTTGCGCTGACGGTACGCGAGATGGTGCGCATGATCCGCGCGAGCCACGTGAGCGTTGATACGCTGGTCGAGGAGCCGCTCGATACGCCGCTGGGCTTTGGCACGGGCGCAGGTGTGATCTTTGGCGCCACGGGCGGCGTGATGGAGGCCGCCGTGCGCTCGGCCTATTACCTGGTGACGGGCGAGAATCCCGACGCCGACTTCTTTACCGACGTGCGTGGCCTGGACGGCTGGAAGGAAGCCGTGGCCGATATCGATGGCACCAAGGTGCGCGTCGCCGTGGCGCACGGGCTGGGCAACGCCGCCCGCCTGCTCGACGCGATTCGCGCCGGCCGCGTGAGCTATGACTTCGTTGAGGTCATGGCGTGCCCGGGCGGCTGCGTCGGTGGCGGCGGCCAGCCCATCCATGACGGCTGCGAGCTGGCGGAAGAGCGCGGCCAGGTGCTCTGGGGCCTCGATGCGGCGGCCGACATTCGCTTCTCGCACGAGAACCCCGATGTTCAGGTATGCTATCGCGAGTTCTTGGGTGCGCCGCCCTCGCCGCTGGCCGAGGAATTGCTGCATACCGATCATCACGCATGGACGATGCCTAACGAGGGGACGTGCTAGCGATGCGCGCGTTTGATTTTGAAATGTCGCGCCGGGGGTTTGCCTCGGCGCTCGCCGCGGGCGCCCTGTCACTTGCGCTCGCGGGCTGTGGCGGCGGGGGTGCCGGTGCCGGGTCCGCCGCGGGCTCGGCTGCCACGGACGGCGCCGGTGCTGCCGCAGAGCCGGTCGAGGTGCACGTCGCCTCGCTCAAGGGGCCAACCTCGATTGGTCTGGTGCAGTTTATGGACCGGGCGGCCGATGGCGAGACGGACAATGAGTTCGACTTTGCGATCAATACTGCCGCCGATGAGATTGTGCCCAAGGTCATTCAGGGCGATATCGACATTGCCCTGGTGCCCGCCAACGTGGCGAGTGTGCTCTACAACAAGACCGAGGGCGCGGTGCAGGTCATCGACATCAACACGCTGGGCGTGCTGAATGTGGTGACGGGCGACGCGAGTGTGGCCTCGTTTGGCGATCTGGCGGGCCATACCGTCTATATGACGGGCAAGGGCACCACGCCGGAGTACGTCATGAACTACCTGCTGGAGCGCGCAGGCCTGACCGGCCAGGTGACGCTCGAGTTTAAGAGCGAGCCCACCGAGGTGCTGTCGGCCCTGCTTGCCGATTCGTCTGCCGTGGGCGTGCTGCCGGAGCCGTTCAAGACCGCTGCCATCGCCAAGAGCGAAGGCAAGCTGTCGGCGCCGGTGAGCCTGACCGATGCGTGGGACGAACTGGCGGGTGACACGGACTCCCGTTTGCTGACGGGCGTGACCGTGGTGCGCCGTGCCTTTGCCGAGGAACATCCCGAGGCCGTGGCGGAGTTCTTGAGCTGCCATGCGGCGAGCGTTAAGGCTGTCAATGCGGCGCCGGCAGACTGGGCGCAGGCCGTGGCCGATGCCGGCATCGTGGACAACGCCAAGATCGCCGAGAAGGCGATTCCCGGGTGCATGCTTGTCTGCCAGACGGGCAAGGATATGAAGGCGGCGCTTAGCGGGTATCTGCAGGTGCTGTCCGACGCGGACGCGAGCGCCGTGGGTGGTAAACTTCCGGCTGACGATTTCTACTACTTGGAGTAGCCCGTGCGTGCGTTTGCTCGACAAATGACAGAGCGTATGAAGGCGGTGGCGGCAGCAGGTGCCGTCGCCGCCTTTTGGCTTGCCGCGTGGATGCTGGTGGCGGCGCTGGTGGCGCAGCCGTTGATTTTGCCGGGGCCGGGCGCCGTCGTGGTGGCGTTGCTGCGACTGGTATGCGATGCCAGCACATGGGCGATTCTGGCAGGCTCGGGTGCGCGTATCTTGGGCGGGCTGGCGCTTGCCGCGGTGTGCGGCGGCGTACTGGCGGGAGTCTCGGTGCGATCGCTGACGTTTGCCCGCTTGGTGGCGCCGGCGCTTTCGTTTGTTAAGGCGACACCGGTTGCCTGCGTGGTGGTCCTGCTGCTCATTTGGTTGGGGTCGGCGCACGTGAGCATTGCAGCGGTCTTTTTGATGGCTCTGCCGGGCGTGTATTTTTCGTTGGTCGAGGGCTTGATGCAAGCGGATAAACCGCTGGAGCAGATGTTTCGTCTGCATGGCGTGCGGGGCTGGCGACTGTTTTGTGCCCACACCTGGCGCGAAGTCCTGCCGTTTGTGCTTTCGTGTGCCCGCGCCGTGATTGGCATGAGCTGGAAGGCCGGTGTGGCGGCGGAGCTGATCGGCATGGCGACGGGCACCGTGGGCGAGCGCATCTATCAGGCGAAGCTTTTGATTGAGACTGCCGATTTGCTGGCCTGGACCGTGCTGGTTGTTATGGCTTCGTGGGCATGCGAGCGCGTGCTGGTGTGGCTGCTGCGGGCTTCGGGGCCAGCGGCGTGGCGTGCGGCGGTGCTGTCGCATGGACGCGGCTTGCACGGGCGTGCGGGCGGTTCTGCTGGCGGCGGGGTTGCGGCGGAGCTTGCGCTTGCTGCGGGCGATTGTGCGCCCTGGGCGCCGGCGCTCGACGGTCTGGTGCTCAACGTGCCCGCGGGCGGGCGTATCTGTGTGATGGGTGCTTCGGGCATGGGCAAGTCGACGCTGCTTTCGTTGGCAGCGGGGGAGTGCGCGCCGTGCTCGATGGTGTTTCAGGACGCGCGCTTGGTCGAGTCCGCCTCGGCGCTGGATAACGTGCTGGTGTGCGCCGATGCGCGTGCGGATGCTTCGAGCGCCGCGGCATTGCTGCGCCTGCTGGTGCCGGGAATCGATGTGAATGCGTGCATGGCCGAGCTTTCGGGCGGGCAACGCCGTCGCGTCGAGATTGCCCGCGCCCTGCTGTGCCCAGGCGATGCGGTGATTCTGGACGAGCCCTTTACCGGTCTAGATACCGCTGCGCGCGACGCATGCGCCGAGGTCGTGCTCGACTTGCTCGACGGTCGCATGCTGCTGCTCGCCACGCACGATGCCGCCGACGCTCAGGCTCTCGATATCTCTGACATCATCACGCTCTAAATACTAATTCAGCAACAAAATGATCCGTTTTCCTCCGTCCCCATGGGGTCGGCTGTGGTATTCTATCTGCGGGGTAATACTTAGGAATACCAAGTAATACCAACGCCGCAGAAACAAACTCCAGATGCGGGCCAATCGGGTTGCCTTCACAGCCCGTCGCCCAGCCGCGTGGCCCGCATCTATCCGCACCACCGTCGTTTCAAAAAGGAAGCGCCATGGCAGAACACATGACCCCGGTTGTCGCGAAGGTCTTGCCCGAGGAAAAGGCGGCCTTCGCGGCGGCAACCCAGCTCGTGGGCACCACACCGTCCAACGCCATCCGCATGTTTATCGCCGCGTTTAATCGCTGCGGCACCTTTCCGTTCGACATTTCGCCCAACGGGGCCTTTGGCACTGCGCCTGATTCTCATCAATAAGTGATCCGTTTTCCTCCATCCCCATGGGATCAGCTCTCTGCCGAGTTGTGGTAGAACTAGGGAACGGTTTTGAGGAGGTTGGCATGCTCAATGCGATGATTTGGGCGCTTGCCTGTCTTGGCGTCGTCGCTGCCGATATAGCCCTGAGCGTCGTTTTGTTCTCCGCCCTTGGCGTCGCATCGGTGTTCATGGGTTTTTCAATCGATGACCTCGACATTCAATTGCTTCAGGCCGTCGCGCAGACGGTATCGTTTTTGATGGCGCTGCTGTGGTGGCGTTATCTGTGGCCGCGCTCGTTTATGGTGCGCTGGCAGGGCGAGCGCCCGCTTGGCGGGGGAGCAGGCAAAGCATGGAGGCGCATCGCCTGCGTTATCGTGATCGGCCTTGCCCTGCAGGTGGTCGTTGGCTACGTGACCGACGCCGTGCTGTCGCTGTTGCCCGAGGCGGCGGCCGATTACAGCGAGCTTGTCGAGGAGACGGGCATGGGCGACACGAGCTATCTGGCCGTCCTGACCACGGTGCTCGGCGCTCCGTTTTGCGAGGAACTGCTGGTGCGCGGTATCATTTTTGAGTTTTCGCTCCGAGCGTTTAACCCGCAGTGCCGTCCGCTCTGGAAACGCCGGCGCCGCGCGAACGCGCAAGACGGCGCCATGGTGCCCTGGGCGGCCCCGAGTACCTGGGGCATCGCCGCGGCGATTGTGCTGCAGGCGGCAATCTTTGGCTTTATGCATATGAACTGGGTGCAGGGCTGCTACGCCGGCGCCGCCGGTCTGGTCTTTGGCTGGGTGCTCGTGACCACCGGAAAGCTCCGCTACACGATTCTGCTGCACTTTGCCTTTAACGCCGGGTCGTACCTCATGGGCCTGCTGTGGTTTGTGAACACGCCGCTCGACGTGATAATCACGGTCGCGATCGCCGGCGTGATCCTGGTGGAGGCAATGCGCTCGCTGCGCCAAGCGTGTGGGATGGACGCAGCGAGTGCACCACTTCGCTAGTTGCGGCGACCGCCTCCGTTGGCACCCTGACGCCCCTGAGCTGCGCGGTTGCGGCCTGCGGTGTTCTGCGCGCGCGACATGCCGCCGTGACCCTTGCTGCCCTTAGGCCCCTTGCCAGCGCCGGCGTCACCGTGCGGCTTGCCGCCCTTCTTGCCGGTGCCATGCCCACCGCCAGCAGACGTCTCGCCCGGGCGCGGCGGTACGGGACGGATCAGGCAATGCTTGGTGTAGCCGATCAGGTCACGACGCCCGGCTTTTTCCAGCGCCTCGCGCACGAGCTTGTAGTTCTCGGGCTTGCGATACTGGATGAGCGCGCGCTGCATGGCCTTCTCGTGCGGGTCGCGCGCTACATAGATCGGCTCCATGGTGCGCGGGTCCACGCCGGTGTAGTACATGCAGGTCGACATGGTGGACGGGGTGGGGTAGAAGTCCTGCACCTGCTCGGGCATGTAGCCCATGTCGCGCACAGCCTCGGCAAGCTCCACCGCTTCCTTCATCGTCGAGCCGGGGTGGCTCGAGATCAGGTACGGAACCACGTACTGCTTGAGTCCGTATTCACGGTTCAAGCGCTCAAATTTGCGACAGAACGCGTCGTAGACGGCGCGGCTCGGCTTGCCCATCACGGAGAGCACCGCGTCGCTCACATGCTCGGGCGCCACGCGTAGCTGGCCCGAGACATGGTGCTCCAGCAGCTCGCGCAAAAACTCGTCCGAGGCATCGGCCATGGTGTAGTCAAAACGGATGCCGCTGCGGACGAAGACCTTCTTGACGCCCGGCAGCTGGCGCAGGTCGCGCAGCAGCTGCGTGTAGCCGCTCTCGTCGACCACCATGTTCTTACACACGCTCGGCCATAGGCAGCGCTTGTTCTTGCACACGCCGTGCTTGAGCTGCTTGTCACAGGCCGGGCGGCTAAAGTTAGCCGTCGGTCCGCCCACGTCGTTGATGTAGCCCTTAAACTCGGGATCGCGCGTGAGCAGCTCGGCCTCGCGCATGATCGAGTCGTGGCTGCGCATCTGCAGTACGCGGCCCTGGTGGAAGGTCAGCGCGCAAAACGAGCACTCACCAAAGCACCCGCGGTTGGAGCTGATTGAAAACTTGATCTCGGCAAAAGCCGGCACGCCGCCCGCTGCGTCGTAATCGGGATGCCAATCGCGTGCGTAGGGGAGTTCGGCCACCTCGTCCATCTCGTCGGTGGTAAGCGTCGCGGACGGCGGGTTCTGCACCACATAGACGCTGTTGGGGTAGGGTTCTACCAGGCGATGCCCGGTGATGGGGTCCATGTTCTGCTGCTGCACGTTAAAGCTGCGCGCGTAGTTGAGCTTATCGGCGGCAAGGTCGTCCCAGCTGGGCAGCAGGTCGTAGTCGTAGACCTCGTCGAGCGAGCTGGTGCGGTAGACGGTGCCGTTGATATAGGTGATCTGATCGATGGGCAGGCCCGCGTCGAGCGCATCGGCGATCTCGACGATCGCGTGCTCGCCCATGCCGTAGATGAGGATGTCGGCGCCCGAATCGAGCAGCACCGAGCGCTTGAGCTTATCCTGCCAGTAGTCGTAGTGGGCCAGGCGGCGCAGACTCGCCTCGATGCCGCCGATGATGATGGGGGCGTCCTTGAACGTCTGGCGGATGAGGTTGCCGTAGACCGTGACGGCACGATTGGGGCGGTGCCCCTCCTCGCCACCGGGGGTATAGGCGTCGGTGTGGCGGCGGTGCTTGGTCACCGAATAGTGGTTGACCATGGAGTCCATGTTGCCGGCACTGACGAGAAAGCCCAGGCGCGGCTCGCCGAGCACCGTGATGCTGGCGGGGTCGGTCCAGTCGGGCTGGCAGATGATGCCCACTTTGTAGCCGTGCGCGTCGAGTACGCGGCTGACGATGGCCATACCAAAGCTAGGGTGGTCCACGTAGGCGTCGCCACAGATATAGACGAAGTCGCACTGGTCCCAACCGCGCGCGTCCATATCGGCGCGGCTGACGGGGAGGAACTTATCGCGGCCCGGGCGCCAGGGGCGGGTGGGCGTCGCTTGGGAATGCTTGGCGCGGGCGACCGTGGCCTGCGCCTTGCCGCCGAGCTTTTGCTGCTGGCCCTGTTTGCCCTGCTGTCCGCGTTGGCTGTTCTGAGCGTGCTGAGGCTTTTTTGCCACGATCCCTCCCGGTGTCTGTATGCTGCACGTAATTGTAACCAGTCTTTTTGGGACGGAGCTAAAAAGACTGGTGGAGTACACGAGGCGTCGGGCGTCGGGTGTGGCGCCGCGCCCGCCGTTTGTTTCCAGACTGTGTATCTGCGCGTTGGGGAGCCCGTCTCGCGCGCATGCCATGTTGTCAATGGGTTACAGTATGAACGGCGGCTATGTTTCCGCCAACGCACGAGAGGGTCGTCAACAAGGAGGATGCACGACGATGCAACGTGCCAAGCAGATATCGGAGTCCATCGAGCTGGGCATCATCTTGGCGCTCGCCGGTGGCTTTATGGACGTTTATTCGTACATTGGGCGCGATCATGTTTTTGCTAACGCGCAGACGGGCAACATACTGCTGGTGGGCGTGAGCATCTCGGAGGGCAATTGGGCACTTGCGGGGCGCTACTTCTTCCCTGTGGTGTCGTTTGCCGTGGGCATTATGCTTGCCGACCTGGTACACGAACGGTTTGGCAGCGTGATTCACTGGCGCCAAGTGACGGTGTTCTTTGAAGCCGTCATCTTGCTGGGCGTGAGCTTTATTCCCGGTGGCGATTTCAACCTGCTCGCCAACTGCCTCACTTCGTTTGCCTGCGGTATGCAAGTCGAGAGCTTCCGCAAGATCCACGGTCACGGCATCGCCACGACCATGTGCATCGGCAACTTGCGCAACGCGCTGCAAAACGTGGACGATTACATCATCACCCACAAGCGCGGCTTTTTGGAAAACGGCCTGCTGTACTTTGGCGTGATCTTTACCTTTGTGTTTGGCGCCGTGTTGGGCAACTGGTGCATTGAGCGCATGGGCCTGCACGCCATCGTCGTGGCGAGCTTGCTGCTGTTTGTCGCGTTTACCATCATGTTTATCGACCGCGAGCGTGACCTGCACAGGAAATGGGCCCGCATCATAGCTGACTGGCAGACCGCGAGTCTTAAGCGCTAAGGTGCATGTTTGTAACAACATTCAGGAGCCAGAAAAACTATCTAGCTCCTGAATGTTGTTACAAACTGCTTTTTGCGATTTATTCGAGATGCTCTTCAATCCGAGCCCTAAGAAGGGCAATGGCTGTAGGTATTCCAATTGCGGCGGCTAATTCGGCTTTATCCAAAACCTGTATGCTAAAGCACGATTGTTTATCACATTGAAGGACGATAACTGAAGATAGTTTCACTTCCCGTTGGCTGAATATATCGTAATCTCCAAATAGGAAGTTACCTTTTATTGTGTAATTCGGTATGTTCGTTACGCACTTCATCTCAAGTCTGTTTAGGCCATAATCAAACACCGCAACTTCCTCGTGTTCGATGATGAGCGCAACCCTGGGCATGTTGCTAAAACCACCGTCGACGACAGTGAAGAGTTTTTCATTTGCATCGTCATAAACGGTATATTTAAGACTCAATAGCTGTCCTAGTGGACCCGTGAACCCATGTTTTTTGATGTTGAGGTTGTCTCCCGCTGGGTTGATGAGAGCCAGAGTATGCGGATAAGGGTTACCTTCAATTGAGATTTGATATTCGTTTGTAGCTGTCTTGCTCGATTTAGGACCACTAGCCACCATGTGTCATCGCCTCGATCGAATTGGAACCGTCTTCTGCTTCGTGCGGAGAATTACGCTGTACGTTGCAGTAGATGCAGCTGCAATAACCGCATGGGCAATTTCTAACAAAATGAATGACGTTATTTGCTGTATGCATGTCATTCATTACAAAGTATCTTTTTATAAACGTATTGTCAAACATATATTGCTAAAACAGAAACAATTTATAGACTGAGTCGGTTGTATTCTTTGGGCGATTGCTCCTAGAATCTAGCCTTCGCTGCTGTCGGGAGGGAAGGGCTAAGGCCCCGTTAGTATGTTGAAGCGCTTTAAACTATTTGACGTTCTCACGTGTTTTTTGTTTCAAAAGCGTTAGGATGGGACTTATAGTGCGGGGCGTAACGGGTGCCCCGCGCACGATAGGAGGCTATCAATGGCTAATCGTTTCGTTCTCAACACCATTTCTTACCATGGTTCCGGCGCCATCAAGGAGATCCCCGGCGAGCTCCAGCGTCGTGGCTACAAGAAGATCTTCGTCTGCTCCGACCCCGATCTGGTCAAGTTTGGCGTTACCGCTAAGGTGACCGACGAGCTCGACGCCGCCGGCATCGCTTGGAGCCTCTACTCCGAGATTAAGCCCAACCCCACCATCCAGAACGTCAAGGACGGCGTCGAGGCCTTCAAGGCCGCCGAGGCTGACGCTATCGTGACCATTGGTGGTGGCTCCTCCATGGACACCGCCAAGGCTATCGGCATCATCATCAACAACCCTGAGTTCGCCGATGTCCGCAGCCTCGAGGGCGTTGCTCCCACTAAGAACCACGCCGTGTTCACCATCGCTGTGCCGACGACCGCCGGTACCGCTGCCGAGGTGACCATCAACTACGTCATCACCGACCCCGAGAAGGTCCGCAAGTTCGTGTGCGTCGACACTAACGACGCCCCCGAGGTCGCCGTCGTCGACCCCGACATGATGGCTTCCATGCCCGCCGGCCTGACCGCTTCCACTGGCATGGACGCTCTGACCCACGCCATCGAGGGCTACACCACCAAGGGCGCTTGGGAGCTCTCCGACATGTTCCACTTTGAGGCTATTAAGCTGATCAGCGAGAACCTGCGCGACTCCGTTGCCGAGGCCAAGTCCGGTCAGCCCGGCTCTGGCCGCGAGGGCATGGCTCTTGGCCAGTATGTCGCCGGCATGGGCTTCTCCAATGTCGGCCTGGGCATCGACCACGCCATGGCTCACACCCTGTCCGCTCACTACGATACCCCGCACGGTGTCGCCTGCGCCATGCTGCTGCCGATCGCCATGGAGTTCAACAAGCCGGTTTGCACCGAGCGCCTGGCCAAGGTCGCCGTCGCCATGGGCGTTGACACCACGGGCATGAGCACCGACGAGGCCGCCGATGCCGCCATCGCCGCCGTCAAGCAGCTCTCTGCCGACGTGAACATCCCGCACGTCTGCGAGGCCATGAAGGCTGACGAGATCGAGGTTCTGGCCAAGGACGCTATGGCCGACGCCTGCTTCCCGGGTAACCCGCGCGAGGCGACGCTCGACGATGTCATCGAGCTCTTCAAGAAGATCTGCCCGGCTGCCTAGTCTCGTTTGGTGGTCCTTCGCCCGTAGGCATATAGTCTTTTGACTTGCCGCTGGCCCCGCCGCGCTACGCGCGGCGGGGCTTTTTGTGCCGTGTCGATGCCCCGAGATGGGTAAAGCCAAGGCATACCGCCCGCTGCGGATAGGTGGCGCACTTCCCAGCGTGCATTTTTGGGAGTATTCAGCAAGCTCTTAAAAATGCATAACGTTTTGAATGGCCCGTAGTGGCCCGCAGACGCCCATCGACAGCCATTGTGGGTGGGCTATCGATGAGTGGAGGGGGTTGTTACTGAGTTTCTGCTTTGCGACGACCCGCAATACTGCTGTAACCGCATCGTTTTGTCGTTTGTGATGGGGCCGTTGGGGCCCACGGTGCTGAATACTCCGTTTTTTGCACGGTCCAAAGTGGGGTACCCTGAGACGAAGCAAGAAGATGCCTCATTTTTATGCAGAAATCGAAAAGCTTTATGCAAGATTCGGATTTTAAACCGTGCGCGTGCGCAAAATCGGCGCGAGGACGTCTGGAGGTGGCTCGGCTTCTAGGGCATTGCACGTGTAGAACGGTTAAAATCGGGATTCGGTCTTAGTTTTATTTGGAAGGATGCATATGGGTTCCAATATCGATGCTTCTCTAGAGGAGACGCTCTCCTATATCGCGGGACAGCTTAAGACGCTGACTTCTATTGCTTCGCCTACGGGCTATACCCGTGCGGCGACTGATTATCTAAAGGAGACCCTGCGTGATATGGGCTTTGGCCCTGAGCGTTCCAATAAGGGCAACGTGCTGGTTGAGCTTGGCGGCGAGGGCGAGCCGCTTGTTTTGGCGAGCCATGTCGACACCCTGGGCGCCATGGTACGCTCCATTAAGGACAATGGCCGCCTGCGTCCCACGACGCTTGGTGGGCACCAGTGGTCTACGGCCGATGGCGAGAACTGCACCGTCTACACGCGTGACGGCAATGTGTACACGGGTGTGGTTCTCAACACCGAGCCTTCGGCGCACGTGGCCGACGAGCCAGTCAAGACCATCGAGAAGAACATGGAAATCCTGCTCGACGAGAATGTCGACAGCAAGGATGACGTGCTTGAGCTGGGCATTCAGACGGGCGACATCATCGCTATGGATCCGCGTACCACGGTGACGGAGAGCGGCTACATCAAGAGTCGCTTCTTGGACGACAAGCTGTCGGCCTCCATTTTGCTGGGCTTGGCGCGTGCCGTCGCCGCTGGCGAGGTGACGCTCTCGCGCAAGGTGTCCCTGCTCTTTACTGTGTACGAGGAGGTCGGCCACGGCGGCGCTTTCGTGCCGGCCGACACGCGCGAGATGATCAGCGTGGACATGGGCTGCGTGGGCGACGACCTGGGCTGCACCGAGCGCATGGTGTCGATTTGCGCCAAGGATTCGGGTGGTCCGTACAACTACGACTTGGTAACCACGCTGTCCAACATCGCGCGCGAGCTGGAGCTCGATTACGCCATCGATGTGTACCCGCACTACGGCTCCGACGTCGAGGCCACGCTCTCGGCCGGCTACGACATTCGCCATGGCCTGATCGGCCCCGGCGTGTACGCGAGCCACAACTACGAGCGCAGCCACATGGACGGCGTGCGTAACACCTACGAGCTCGTCCGCGCCTACGTGCAGCGCTAACGATGCAGCGGCCTCGGCTGACACAGCAGTACCGACCGAGGCCGTCCTCTCTAAGTTGCGGTGAAATAGGGACTGTTTGGCGGTTTTAAACGCTTAAACAGTCCCTATTTCACCGCAACTTATGAAGGGGATGGGGCTACCTGATGGCTGCCGTGACGGTGCCGCCGCCCAAGACGACGTCGCCGCGGTAGGCAACGACTGCCTGGCCGGGGGCGATGGCTCGCTGCGGCTCGTCAAAAGTTAGCAGCATTTGCCCGTCTTCGCCACGTGCAAGGGTCGCTGCCTGGTCCTTTTGACGGTAGCGGTATTTGGCGCCCACGCGAATGCCGTCGGCGTCCAGCTCTGCCTCCATGCGGTCGGCAGGGGCGCTCCAGATCCAGTCGTTGGCCGTGAGCGCTGTGGCCGTCAGGTCCTCGGCCTCGCCCAGATGCACAATGTTGTTGGCGGCATCGACGCCCGTTACGTACACGGGGTGCGCCATCGCGACGCCCAGGCCCTTGCGCTGGCCGATGGTATAGCGCAGTGCGCCGCTGTGACGTCCGACCACGCTGCCGTCACGCCATACAATATCGCCCGGCTCGGCGGCATGTCCGCAGCGGCGCTCGATATAGCCCGCGTAGTCGCCGTCCGCGATAAAGCAGATATCCTCGCTCTCGGCTTTCTGGGCGTTGATAAAGCCCTGCTCGGCGGCAATGCGGCGAACGCCGCGCTCTTTGTCCAAGCCTGCCAGCGGAAAGATCGTGTGCGCCAGGCGCTCCTGCGTAAGCGAATACAAAAAGTAGCTTTGGTCCTTTTTGGGATCTTCGCCGCGAAGTAGCTGCCAGGTGCCGTCTGCAGTCCGGCTCGTTTTGGCATAGTGGCCCGTGGCGATGTAGTCACAGCCCATGTCGAGTGCCGCATCGAGCAGCGCGCCAAACTTAATGTGTCGGTTGCAGATAATGCACGGATTGGGTGTCAGCCCCTCCTGATAGGCGTTCACAAAGCGCTCGATCACGTTGCGGTCGAAGGTTTGCTGCAGGTCGAGCACGTGATGGGGTATCCCCAGGCGCTCGGCGACGGCCTTTGCATCGGCGATGTCGCGATCGACCTTACTCATGCCCGTGACGGGATTGGGCGCGGGACAGGTGAGGCGCATGGTGGCACCGACGCATTCGTAGCCCTGGCTTTTGAGCAGGTACGCGGTCACGCTGGAATCGACGCCGCCGCTCATGGCGACGAGCACGCGCTTGTTGTGCATGGGGAGGTTCTCCTTGGTGGCATGTGGCCAAAAAAGAAAAGCGGCGCGGGAGGCTGGTTCCGCGCCGCAGACATTGTAACAAGTTCGGACGTCTCGTGGGACACCCTGTTGGGATGAGCTCAGGCTGTCGGGAGAGAGGAGACCGGTTCGTCCTGGGCTCAACCTATGGGCGGCAGACCTTAGTCCTGGAAGAGTGCCGTGGACAGGTAGCGCTCACCGGTATCGGCGAGCAGCGCCACGATGGTCTTGCCCTCGTTCTCGGGGCGCTTGGCCAGCTGCAGTGCGGCCCACACGGCGGCGCCGGACGAAATGCCCACGAGCACGCCTTCCTTGTGGCCCACGGCGCGGCCGGTGGCAAAGGCGTCGTCGTTCTCGACGGGGATGATCTCGTCATAGACCTGGGTGTCGAGGACGTCGGGCACAAAGCCGGCACCGATACCCTGGATCTTGTGCGGGCCGGCCTGGCCCTTAGAGAGCACCGGGGAGGTGGCGGGCTCGACGGCGACGACCTGAATCTCGGGGTTTTGCTCCTTGAGGAACTCGCCCACGCCGGTCACGGTGCCGCCGGTGCCGACGCCGGCGACGAAGATGTCGACCTTGCCGTCGGTGTCGTCCCAGATCTCGGGGCCGGTCGTGGCCTTGTGAATGGCCGGGTTCGCGGGGTTCACAAACTGGCCGGCGATGATGCTGTTGGGAGTTTCCTTCTGCAGCTCCTCCGCCTTGGCGATAGCGCCCTTCATGCCCTTGGAGCCGTCGGTGAGCACGAGCTGTGCGCCGTATGCCTGCATAAGCTTGCGGCGCTCGACGGACATGGTCTCGGGCATAGTGATGATCACCTTGTAGCCGCGGGCCGCCGCCACCGAGGCGATGCCGACGCCGGTGTTGCCGCTCGTGGGCTCGATGATGGTGTAGTCGCCACCGCGCACGAGCTTGCCGGCCTTCTCGGCCTCGTCAATCATGTTCTTGGCGACGCGGTCTTTGACGGACCCGGCGGGGTTGAAGTATTCCAATTTGACGAGCACACGGGCCTTGAGGTCCTCGTCGGCCTCGAAGTGGGTGAGCTCCAGAAGCGGGGTGTGGCCGATAAGCTGATCGATGGACGTGTAAACATTGCTCATGGTGAACCTCCAAAGTGTTCAAATGACTGGATACCGTGTGGTTTTACGGTGTGTGTGGCAGCGAAACCCACAAACCTTATAGGTTGTTCGTTTTGCTGTTGGCAAGCATAGTAGACAGTAAAGCCTAGTAACGCAATAGGAAATAGAAGATTATTACGAGTCGATTAACCATCTTGACGGGAATAGGTATTTTCAAAACCAATTTTTCGGCTAGAATTTCTACGAATTAAAAGACCGAAAGGCAGCTATATATATGTTGGTTTCCACAAAGGGCAGATATGCCCTGCGCGTTATGGTCGACCTGGCCGAGCACCAGGCGACAGGCCGTATCCCGCTTAAAGAGATTGCGGCGCGTCAGGGTATTTCGGAGAAGTACCTCGAGAATATTCTGGCTACGCTCGTGCGCGCCAACATGCTCTCGGGCATGCGCGGCAAGGGCGGCGGCTATGTGCTCACGCGCCCGCCCGAGCAGTACACGGTGGGCGAGATCTTGCGCCTGACCGAGGGCAGCCTGGCGCCGGTCGCCTGCCTGGATGGCGACTGCAAGGGTTGTTCGCGCTCTGACGAGTGCCCCACGCTCGACGTGTGGAAGAACCTGGACAAGCTTATCAACGACTACCTCGACGGTGTGACGCTCGATCAACTTGTCGCTCCCAACGAAGGCTACGATTACGTCATCTAACCCACACCTGCCATTTGGGGACGGGGTGGAAATGGCAGATTCTCTCGCCCTTTGAGACTTGGCAAATAAGAAGGCCGCCCATTTTTGTGATGGGCGGCCTTCGTTTTGGGCTGTTGAGACGGGCGCGGCCGGAATGGCCGTTTTAGCCCTCGGCGATGCTGTCGAGGATGCTGCGCATGATGGACACCAGGATGCTGCCCATAAAGGCCGATCCAAAGCTGGCGATGGAGATACCCGCGCCCAGCAGATTGACCGACAGATAGCTGGCCAGCTCGAGCATAAAGCTGTTGACTACGAGCTGAAAAATACCCAGCGTAATGATCGTGAGCGGCAGCGAGATAACCGTCAGAAACGGCTTGACGAGCGAATCGACGATGTTCAGGAACAGTCCCACGAAGGCGAAACAGACCCAGGCCTCGGCAAAACCGAAGGGCTGGATGCCGGGGACGAGGAACGTGGCAATCGCGATGGCGATCGAGGTAAAGAGCCAGTTAAGCATAAAGCGCATGGTGTGAATCCTTTCTTGCGCAGGGTGCGTCGGTGTCGCGTGAAGCGGTTTGCTGCGGCGGCTTGGACGGCCGCTCGGGTGTGCCGCCTTGTTCGGCCGCCCATTGTCTCAGATATTCGTGGAGCTTACGTGCGCATTCGGTTTCAAAACGGCGTTCGTCCTGAAAAACGCGCCGCTGGCAGAGAGTCTTGTCGCTTTAGTTTGGTGGTGTGCTACACTGCTACGGGCAAAAGCCACAGGCGTTGCCCTATTGCATAGAACGGGCGAACGATGCCCGATGTCAGTATCAACTTCGATGCCTTATGGCGGGTTTGGCGGTGATCGATGAATATCGAGAACATGTTTGACAAGCCTGATGTCAAGCAGCTGGTCCACGCATTTAGTCTTTTGGATGACGAGAAGGATATCCAGGCGTTTTTGACCGATATCTGCACGCCGCGCGAGATCTGCGATCTTTCGCAACGTCTGCAGGTTGCGCGTTATCTGGATGAGGGCGAGCCTTATGTTGAGGTTCAGGCCCGCACCGGCGCTTCGTCCACTACGGTGAGCCGCGTGTCCAAGGCACTCAACGGCGAGTACGGCGGCTATCGCAAGATCCTCATCAAGCTGGAGGATGGCGAGTAGGCCAGCGGCAACAAACGAATTGCGCAGAACCGTCCCTTCGGGGGCGGTTTTTTGATCCTTTGGGGACGGAGGAAAACGGATCACTGGGTTAGACTGACCTCCTCGGTGATCCATTTTCCTCTGTCTCCAAGGGGTCAAATCTGTTGGCGTGGGGCAAATCTGTCCGCGCGGGCGGGTAGGATGGAAGCATTGAATATTGCGAACGGTTTGAGTGGAGGACCATGCCTGTTCGAATCTATACCACCAACGCCGGCGCGGATTTGAGCGACGCCGAGGCGGCGCTGCTTGCCGACCTTATTGCCCGCCACGGGCGTGCCGTGCTGCTGGCGCCAACGTTTGCCGAGCTCGACCTGTGCCGTCATGATGCGGCGGAAGCCGGCGTTTCGCTGGGTATTGACTACAAGACGCCTACATCGTGGCTTCGCTCGCTTTGGGAGCTTTTGGGCGACGGGCGCGGTTTCGTCGACAACCTGCAGCGCCAGATGCTGTTTTCGGACATGGTAGCGCGCCTCGACGACGCCGACCTGCAGCCGCTTTCGCGCAGCCAGGGCACGGTGCGTATGCTCGCGCGTATGGCTCGCGATGTGCTGCCGGGTGTGGCAGGGACAGGCACCGAGCGTTGCTGCGACAACGTTTGCAAGCCCAAGCCCAAAAGCGACGCCGAGGCTCGCGTGTTTGAACTTTTGTGCGCCTATGCGCGCGGTTTGGACCGTCGAGATATGGTCGAGCCCTGCGAGGCGGCTGACATTATGGCCGGCGCTTTGGCCGACAACCTGCCGGGGTGCGCCCGCGCCGTTTGCGTGCGCGGCGTCACGTCATTTACGTATAGCCTGCTCGAGCTGCTGTCCGCCGTGGCAAACAACGGGGGAGAGGTTGTCGTGCTGCTTGCCCGCGAGCAAGCGGCGATGCGCGAGGAGCTTGCCGCGGCATTTGATGTCCGCGGTGTGCTGTTTAAGATCGCGCCGCTGGGGGAGGGCGCCGCCGCGCCCCAGACTGCCTTCAAGTCCGCTGCTCAGCCTGCCTTTATTGAGGTCGCCGGCCCCCATGCCCGTGACCATGCTTATGCGGGCGTCATCGATAAGTTGGTGAAAGCGCACAAGGAGTCCAAGGACGATAAAGCTGCTGCAACACCCGCCGACCCCGTACGCGTGCTCGTTGTTTCTGCCCGGGCACCCCAGCTGTTCGGCGAGCTTGCCGCTCGTTTGGCGGCGCGCCACGTTGCTGCCGAGACGGCCGAGTTCACGGCGTTTTCCCAATCCATTGCGGGCAGGCAGTTCACGGCGCTCGCCAACCTGATCGAGCGTATGAAGGCCGCCGACGAAGGGGCAGCTTCTAAGACTGAGTGGTGGCCCGCTCCGGAGCTTACCGACTGGATTTACAGCCCGCTTTCGGGTGCCGACGCCGCCAGCGCGCGCACGTTCGACAAGAATATGCGACTGTCGCGCAGCAAGACCACTGCGGGCGTCAAGAGCCTGCTGCAGAGCGTGCAGGGCCAGGTGAGGGGCGCGCGTAAAGCGGCGAGCGACGAGAACTGGTTTAAGAACGTGCCGTGCGTGATCTCGGACGTGTTCCAGGCGCTGTGGCGCGACAAACCCGTGACGGCGCTCAAGGCCATGCTTGCCGTTGCCGAGGCACTGCCCGATCGCGCACTTGGCGGTCTCGACGGTCAGGCCCGTCGCCAGGCGGAGGTGGCCCTGCTGCGCCACGTCATCGACATCCTTATGAATGGCGCCCGCGCGCTCGACGTGTCGCAGACCGCGACCGTGCCCGTGCTCGATGGCATTTGCACCAAGGTGGACAAGCGTAGCACCGCCTACGATTACGAGACCTACGAGGTTGACCGTGCGCCACGTGCTCAGGTTCGTTTTGCTTCGCTTGCCGATGCGGCGGCTCTGCGCCCCGGCAGCTACGATGCCGTGCTGTTTGCCGATGTCGATCTGGACAGCTATCCGCTCTCACACGAGGAGGGGCCGCTGGCCACGCTGACGGCGAGCCTTGGTCGCGAGGGCGTGACGCTTGAGCCTGCGGCCTTGCTGCGCGCACGCTTTGGCCGCGCGATGCAGGCCGCGCGCGGTCCGGTTACGCTCGCCCGTGTGACCCACGATCGTCAGGCGCGCGAGTGCTATCCGGCGGCCGTGTGGACCGAGTTGCGGGCGCATGCCGAGGCCGCTGACGCCGACAAGGCCGCTGACGATGCTAGGGCCGCTGACGATGCTAAGGCCGCTGACGATGCTAAGGCCACTGGTGACGCTAAGGCCGCTGACGCCGACAAGGCGAAGTGCGTGGGTGAGGGCGATATCGTAAGGGACTTCGATCCCGCGGCAGGCGAAGGTCTCAAGCGCGAGCGCGTGACCTGTGAAGCCCCTCAGCATCTGAGTGCCGAGGCCGTGCCGTATTTGGTCCTGCGCCGTCGCGATGGCGAGGGCGAGGGCGCGCCGCTCGTGCCGCGCCTGACGTCCGCCTCGCAGATCGAGGCCTATTCCACCTGCCCGCTGTGCTGGTTCGTCTCGTATCGCGTCAAACCTCAGTCCATCGATGCGGGCTTTGGCAACATGGAGAAGGGCAACTTTGTCCATGACGTGCTGGAGCACTTGCATGCACGTCTTCCGCAGGAGGGCATGGAGCGCGTGACGCCCATGAATCTGCCGCGCGCGCAGGGGCTGTTGCGCGAGGTCTTTGCCGAGACCCTGGCCGAGCATGCGGGCAAGCGCGGTACCGAGGGCCCGCTGGTGCCGCTCTCTCCAGTGGAGGAGCGCCAGGTGGCTGAGATCTTGCCGCAGCTGGAGGGCGTGCTTGCCTACGAGTCCGAGGCACTCACCCCCTTTGCTCCGCGCTACCTGGAGTTTGCGTTCAACGAGCTCCAGGTCGAGTATGCCGGTTGGCCGCTCGGCGGGCGCATCGACCGCGTGGATGTGGATGCCGAGAATCGCGCCGTGGTAATCGACTACAAGCATCGCACGGGCGTTGAGGAGTTTAAACTCGCCGACCCCACGGTGCGCGACGAGGAATCGGGCGAGGCCGCCATCGACGACCCGCGGTGGCTGCCGCCCCATACCCAGACGCTTATCTATGCGCAGGCCATGCGCCGGGCGCTGGATCTGGATGCCCGTGCGGCGCTCTATTTTTCGACCAAGGGCGGCAAACCGGCGCTGCGCGGCGCCGCGAGTGCCGAGCTGCTCGAGGAGGAGCGTGGTGACGGCCGCATCCCGGGGCTTAAGAAGGGCTTTCCCGGCGAGGGTGGCAGCATGGACTTCGACGCCCTGCTCGATCGCGTGGAGGCCGGCATCGCCGAGCGCCTGCACGAACTCGAGGCAGGCGACGTTGCCGCCGTCGACCCGACGTCGGCTCAGGCCGCGCATGCGCGCTGCTCGTATAACCACGAAGGAACGTTTGTAAGGAGGGACGTGTAGACCATGGATCTTTCGACTTTGATGCCGCAACAACTGCAAGTCGTCAAAACGCTCGACCGTCCGCTGTTTGTCTCGGCGGGCGCCGGTTCGGGCAAGACCTTTACCCTCACGCGCCGCATCGTCTACGCGCTCTCGCCCGAATCCGGTCCGTTTGTCGAGCATCTGGATCAGGTGCTCGCCATTACCTTTACCAAAGATGCCGCGGCCGAGATTCGCGACCGCGTGCGTCGCGCGCTTATCGAAGAGGGTATGGACGAGGAGGCCCTGACCGTCGACGATGCGTGGATCTCGACCATTCACGGCATGTGCTCGCGCATCCTGCGCGCACACGCGTTGGAGCTGGGCATCGACCCCGAGTTCACGGTGCTCACCGATACCGACGAGCTTATGGACCAGGCTGTTGAGCATGTGCTGGCCCGCGCGACGGCGCCCGATGCCGTCCCCGAGCTCGCGGCATCGCTCAAGGCCCTCTACGCCTGGTATCCCATGGCGGGCGAGGGCGGTCCCTTTGGCGCCGGCACGACCATCAAGGGTCTGGTGCGCGACCTGCTGGAGCTGTCGAGTCAGTTGCCGGGCGGTATGGACGACGTGTGCGTGGCGCGCGGCCAGGCCGATACCTCAGCGCTCGCCGATGCCTATCGCGCGGCGCTGGGCGCAAGCAAGGCCGCGACCGAGAAGGCGCAGACGGCGCTCGATGCCATCGACGCGTTCGAGGCGAGCGGCAAGACCATGGTCGATGCGGCGCGACTTATGATGTCGTGCACCATGCCGCGCGCGAGCAAGGCGTTTTCTAAGGAGCAGGTGGAGCTACTCAAGGCCGAGGCTGCTGATGCATTTATCAATATCGTGCTTGCCTGCGGTGCCCCCGCGCTCGATGCACTGGTGGGCCTGGCCCGTTCCGTGGAGGCCGAGTATCGCGCGCTGAAGGCCGGCCAGTCCGCGCTCGATAACAACGACCTGCTGCGCATGGCGTACGAGGCGCTGCGCGACTACCCGGCTATTCGAGCAGCCTATGAGGGCCGCTTTAAGATGGTCATGATCGATGAGTTCCAGGATACCGACCAGATGCAGGTTGACCTGATCCGTTACCTGACCGGCGCGGGTGAGCGTGCGCTGTGTACCGTGGGCGATGCGCAGCAGTCGATCTACCGCTTCCGTGGCGCCGAGGTTGAGGTCTTCCGCCGCCAGGAGCGCAAAGTGGGCTCCTCTGCTGCGCCCGAGACGGCTGCCGCATCCGATGCCCCCGCCGGCGAGCTCGTCAAACTCGTGCGCAACTTCCGCAGCCACGACGAGGTGCTGCGCTATGTGGCGCGCGTCTTTGACGGCGACACCGGTGGTTTGATGCAGGGGTTCTTGGATCTTGAACCGAGCGACGAACGCGAGGACAAGCTCAAGGCGAAGGCATCGCGCCGCCAGGCGATTTTCGTTGCCGGTGGCAGTACGCAGGAGCGAACGCAGGCGAAAGCTCGTGCGATTGCGGAGCGATTCCAAGCACTCGTTAAAGCGGGCCAGCCCCAGGGCGGCATGGTACTGCTGCTGGGCCGCATGACCAACGCCGACGTTTATGCCCAGGCTTTCCGCGACCAAGGACTCGACTGCGTGATCGCGGGTGGCTCGGTCTTTGCCCAGGCAGCCGAGGTGCAGACGGTGCGCGCCCTAGTCTGCGCGCTCGCCAACCCGGCCGATACGGCGCAGGGCCTTATGCCGTTGCTCGCCTCGCCGATGTTTGCGCTCGGCGCCCAGGAGTTCCTGGCGCTGGCGACCAAGCTCGATAGCGAGACGGCGGAGACCTCGCGCCGGAATATCGACGCGGGCATCATGAGCGATTCCGATGTGCCGGGCCTGCAAGACCTGCCGCTCGTGACGCGCGCCCGCGAGGTGCTGCGGTATGCGTTTCGTCGCGTGGGCCGCGATTCGTTCGCCGCCATCGCGCGCGACGTGGTCAACGCTTCGGGCTGGTTTGTGCGTCTGGCGCAGCGCGGTCCCGAGGGCAAGGCCATCGCCGCCAACGTGCTCAAGGCGCTCGACGCCGTGGCCGAGGCGGAGGCCGAGCTCGGCAACTCGCCGCGTTCCATCGCGCTGGCCTTCGACCGCTTCTTGGCGGGCAAGGAAGCCCCAGGCGCCCTCAACGAGGAGGGCGACGGCGCGGTACGCATCATGACGGTGCACGCCTCCAAGGGCCTGGAATATCCGGTCGTGGCGGTCGCCGAGTGCTTTGGCGTGCGCAAGTCCTCGGGTGCGGCACAGATGGGTCGCGTCGAGGGCGGAGCGCAGGTCGTGGCACTGCCGGCACGCTTCGACGGCGTTAAACTTGCGGACGGCACGTTCGTAAAGGGCGACGACGTCAAAAAGCAGTTTGAGCATGCGTTTAAGGGCAAGGGCACGTCGCTATGGTTGCCGCCGGAGCTCATGGAGGACGTCTGCGCGACGGGCTCTCCCGCCGAGGCATTCGTTCGCCTGCGCAACGACGACCTGCAGCTTTCGCTCGAGGAACGGGCTCGTTTGCTCTATGTCGCCATGACGCGTGCGCGAGAGCTGGTGATCTTGGCGATGGATGCCGGCGTGAGCCGTGGCAAGGTGTGTGCGCCGACCTTCGACGTCGAGACCGATCTGACCTACGACGTGCTGCGCCGTATTTTGCCGATCGACGCGCAGGCCTTGCCGCAGCTCGATGCCGACCGCCTGGTGTTCGACAACTCCCGGCCGGGCGACTACGAGCTCATTTCGCTCGCGAACTTTACCTTTGGCGAGCAGGCGTTTGAGGCCAACGCTTCACTGGATGCCGAGGGCAGGCTTGTCCGCGGCGATGCGGAGCCGGAGGGTGCCGATGCAGATGCCCGCGCCGCCGTTCCCGGTCCTGCCGACCCCGAGCCCGATGCGTTTGAGCTCGTGTATCCCCAGGCGGTGGGCGTGCGCATGGGCACCTGCCCGTATCCGGAGCGCGATTCGTACAGCTACTCGTCAATTGCTGCGGCGCTGCATGCCGAGTCCGAGGACCGTGCCGTCGAGGCACACGTGCCCATGGACGAGGCCGGCGATGATGCGGAGTCGGATGGTTCCGAGATGACGGATGCAGACGTGGCCGCCGTTGAGCCTGCCGGCAACCCCATGGCGCTGGGTTCGGCGTTCCATGCCGCCTGCCAGTGGCTGATCGAGATGGGTGCCGATGTGCTGCCCGCTGAGCGTGCCGATACGCTGGCGCGCCTGTGGTGCCTGACGCCGGAGCAGCGCGAACGCTTCGACGTTGCCCTGGACCGCTGGCTCAAGTCGGCTGCTCGTGCCGACCTGCTCGCGTGGCCGTGCGTTCGCGCCGAGGTGCCGTTCTTCTCGCTGGGCTGCGAGGACGAGGACATCGCCCGCTACGGTGCATATGCCGAGGGCGCCATCGACGCTTTGGCGACGAACCCGGCGGATTCGTCATGCGCGCTGGTCATCGACTACAAGACGGGCGGGACGCCGGACGAGACGCCGGAACAGCTGCAGGAGAAGCACGCCCTGCAGGCGCGCGTTTACGCCGACGTTCTGCACAAGGCGGGCTTTGAGGCTGTGACCGTCAAGTTCGTCCGTGTGGAACAGGCCGATCCGACCCTCTTCGTCGATCCCGCCGAGCCCCAAGTGGTCACCTACAATCTCTAGTCCTCAGATAACTTGCGGTGGAATACGGACTGTTTTGGCCAAAAAAGCCGCCAAACAGTCCGCATTTCACCGCAACTCAATAGGAGCCGTGTTGGTTTGGCTAGGTTCGGGTGCTGTCCGTGCCGTGCGGTAAAATCGTTCAGTCAGAACACGAACCCGCATCGGAGCTCATCACATGGCATTCGTCCATCTGCACAATCACACTGTTTTCTCCATGCTCGACGGCGCAACCCGTATCCAGGATATGGTCAACCGTGCCGTTGAGCTTGGCATGCCCGCCGTGGCCATTACCGACCACGGCTACATGTACGGCGTACCCGACCTGGCGCTGGCCTGCGACGCCGTCAACCACAACACGCCCGAGTACAAAACCTGGAGCCACGACAAGGCCTTCCTGGAAAAGGACCGCCGCGACGAGCTGGTGGAGCCCGATCCCGAGGCAAACCCGCGCGAGCATGCCCAGTATGTGAAGGACATGGCCATGTGGGACGAGAAGGGCAACATCGACGAGCTCAAGCCGCCCCTGGTCATTAAGCCCATCTTTGGCTGCGAGGTTTACTTTACGCCGGACGAGACCCTTGCCCGCGACCACAAGCCCGAGCTCTACCACATGATCCTTCTGGCCAAAGACCAGGAGGGCTACGTCAATCTGATGCAGACGGTCTCCGAGGCCGCCGTGCAGGGCTTTTACTACAAGCCCCGCGTGACGCTCGACAACCTGCGCCGCCATGCCAAGGGCATGATCTGCACGAGCGCCTGCATCGCGGGCATCATTCCCAAATACATCGACCGCGGTGACATGGAGGGCGCCATCAAGTGGGCCGAGACCTTCCGCGACACCTTCGAACCTGGCGACTTCTACATCGAGATCCAGGAACACGGCATCACCACCGACAACGGCCTGACCGACGAGCAGATGGACCGCACGCTCATCGATATCGCCAAGCAGGTGGGCGTCAAGGTCATTGCCACCAACGACTTCCACTACCTGCGCCGCGAGGACGCGCCGGTGCAGGACGTCATCATGTGCATTGGCATGAACGCCAAGGTCGACGACCCCAACCGCATGCGCATGACCGGCTCGGAGTTTTATATGAAGACCGAGGAGGAGATGCGGGCGATGTTCCCGTATTGCCCCGAGGCCTGCGACAACACGCTCGAGATCGCCGACAAGTGCTACGTGGAGCTGGACTGGGACTCCATCATCCTGCCGCGCTTCCCGCTGCTCGATCCCGGCGAGACGCACGAGAGCCAGTTCCGCCGCGAGTGCGAGAAGGGCCTGCGCCAGCACTACGGCGACGATTGGGCCACGCGCGAGATCGGTGGCGTCAACATTAAAGAGCGCTTTGAGTACGAATACAAGGTCATTTGCGACAAGGGCTTTGCCGCCTACTTTTTGATCGTCGCCGAGTACGTGCAATGGGCCAAGGACAACGGCATCGGCGTCGGCCCCGGCCGTGGCTCGGCCGCCGGCGCTATCGTCGCCTACGCCATGAACATTACCGCGTTCGACCCGCTCGAGAACGGCCTGATGTTCGAGAGGTTCCTGTCCCCGCAGCGTACCGAGATGCCCGATATCGATATGGACTTCGACGATGAGCGGCGCCTCGAGGTCGTGGAGCACGTTCGCCAGCTCTACGGCCCCGAGAAGGTCACCCACGTCATCACCTACTCGACCATTAAGGCCAAGCAGGCCATCAACGACGCCGCTCGCGTCCTGGACTACCCGGTCTACATGGGCCAGCGTCTGTCCAAGATGGTCTCGAGCGACCCCAAGGTCAAGCTCAAGCAGGTGCTCGAAAAGCAACCCGGCAAAGAGGACCTGTTTAACCCCGATTTTGCCGAGGCATATAAAAAGGACGACGACGCCCGCCGCATCATCGACACGGCGCTCTCAATCGAGGGCCTCACCCGTGGCGAGGGCGTGCACGCGTGCGCCGTTCTGATCTGCCGCGACCCCGTCAACGAGCACGTGCCCACCAAGCTCGACACCAAGGGCGGCGTCGAGATTACCCAGTACGAGGGCCATACCGTTGCCGACATGGGCCTGCTCAAGATGGACTTCTTGGGCCTGCGCACGCTGACTGTTATCTCCAAGGCCAAGGCAAACATCAAAAAGAACTTCGGCATCGACATCAAAGAGGAAGAGATTCCCTTTGACGACCCCGAGATCTTTAAGCTCATGGGTTCCGGCCACACCGCCGGCGTCTTCCAGGTCGAGTCCGCCGGCATGACGGCCACGATCAAGAACATGAAGCCCACCGAGTACAAGCACGTCGTAGCATTGATCGCCCTGTACCGCCCGGGCCCGCTGGGCGCCGGCATGGTTTCGTCCTACATCAACCGTATGAACGGCAAGGAGCCGGCGGTCTCCTACGACGACCGCCTGGACGACATCCTGGGCGAAACCTACGGCACCATGGTCTACCAGGAGCAGGTTATGCTCATCTCCGTCGAGATGTGCGGCTTCTCCAAGGGCGAATCGGACTCGCGTATCCGTAAGCCCGTGGCTAAGAAGAAAATCAAGCTGCTCACGTCGACGGTGCTCCACTGGGAGGATGGCTCCGACGAGACCACCTACGACCACTGGATGAACGGCGCCATCAAGAACAACTATACGCGCGAGGTCGCCCAGAAGATTTGGGACGATGTTCTCGAGTTCGCGTCCTACGCCTTCAACAAGTCGCACTCCGCCGGCTACGCCATCCTGGTTATGCAGACGGCGTGGCTCAAGGCGCACTATCCGCACGAGTACATGGCGGCCGTTCTGACGTCCTATACGGGCAAGACCGACAAGATCGTGCACTACGTCTCGGCATGCCGTCACGACGGCATCCCCGTGCTGTCGCCAGATGTCAACGAGTCCGGTACCGAGTTCACGGCTACCAAGGAGGGCGTGCGCTTTGGTCTGGCCGGCATCCGCGGCGTGGGCACCGGCGTGGCGCAGGCGATTATCGCCGAGCGCGAGGCGGGCGGCCCGTTTAAGACGCTGCACGACTTTGTCGAGCGCGTGGACTCGAGCCAGGCCAACCGCCGCGTGATCGAATCGCTCATCAAGGCAGGCGCCTTCGACTCCACGGGGTATCCGCGTCGCCAGATGATGCACTTTGTGGATAAGAACAACCCCGAGAACATCATCGACGCCGCGATAAAGCGCCAGAAGGACCGCGCGAGCGGCCAGACCTCGTTCTTCGATATGTTTGGCGACGTTGAGGGCTCGGGCTTCGAGGTCAGCGTGCCCGATCCGGACGGCCAGGAATGGGACCGCCACCTTAAGCTGAGCCAGGAGAAGGAGGTTCTGGGCATCTATGTCTCGGACCACCCGCTGCGCCCGTTTGAGTATGCGCTCAGCAAAGCGCGCGACTTCTCGTTCTCACAGATCGATACCGGCTACGAAGTGCAGAACCCCACGGGTGGCACCATCAACCAGGAGATCCCCGAGGGCAAGGCGCTGTGGTGGGCCGGTATGGTCTCGAGTGTGTCCAAGCGCGTGACCAAAAACGGCGACCCCATGGGCATCGTGCAGCTCGAGGACATGGAAGGCGAGGCCACGGTCGTGGTGTTCCCCAAGACCTATAAGGAGGCCGAGGGGTATCTGTATGGCGAGGTCGATCCCGAGACCGGTGCGCAGCTGTCCGATGCGTTTGTGCGCATTAAGGGCAAGCTCGAGCGCTCGGACCGCGGCGACCAGATCATCGCGCAGGAGATCGTGCCGCTGGAGCTTAGCGAGGAGAACAACAAGCCCAAGGTGTTTGAGGTCATGGTGCCCAACAGCCGCTTTAGCCAGGGCAACATGGCGCGTCTGGCCACGGTGCTTACCACCAACCCGGGCGGCGACCGCGTGGAGATTTTTATCGAGCAGGCAGACGGGCGCGTGCTGCGCGCCGAAGTGCCGGCTAAGGTCAACGCGCGCTCGATTCCGCTGCTGGCCGAGGCCAAGGCCATTGTGGGTAACCAGGGTCGCGTGACGGTGATCTAAGCTACCCCGGGTGAGATTGGAGTAAGTGATGGCGCAGGGGACGTTTGTGCAGGCGCTTCGCAAAGAGGCGGCGTTGAGCGGCACCTTTATGAAGGGGCGTTCGCTCATGCTCAACGGCGCCGTGCTGTCGATCGAGGACAGCGGCTCGCGCTTCTCCAAAAACGTGACGGTCGAGGGCACGGTGCGCGGCTCGCGCGGCGACCTGTACAAGACGCACGTGGCGCTCGATATGGACGAGCACGAGGTGGTCGACTACGACTGCGATTGCCCCGCTGCCTATCGCTACCCCGGCATGTGCAAGCACGCCATCGCGACAGCGCTGGCGTACCTGGACGCCAGCGGCATTGAGCCTGTTGAGGGGCTGCGCACGCCGGTTCGCACGTTTACGGCGCAGCCGAAACAGCCCGCGCGCGCCGCGTCCGCCGCGCCGGCCGTCAACCCCAACTTTCCCTTCCCGGCGCCCGTCCCCACGAGCCCGAGCCTTGTGGCGGCGCTTTCCGATCTTTCGGACGCGCGCATGGATGAGCTGGCGAGCATGCGCCGCAAACTTGCCGGTGCCGTTGATCCCGACGCCCCCAAAGCGGCGTTGGAGCCCTCGTTGGTGCCGTACTACAATCCGCTGTTCGCTGACCGCTTTAGCTGGGCGCTCGAGTTCCGCGTTCGCTGTGGATCGGTCTCCTACGTGGTCAAGGACATCGACGGCATGGCCGATGCCTACGTGCGCGGCGGCACGTTCTCCTATGGCAAGAAGCTCACGTTTGTCCATTCACCTGAGGCCTTTGACGAAACATCGACAAAGCTGCTCAACCTTGTTGTGACGACAGTTGCCTATCTCGATGACATCACAAGCTCGCGTTCGGCGTCGTACGACTTTGCCCGCAGCGGTTTTGTTGCCGAGCGTCAGTTGCCGCTGTCCGAGCATAGCATCGTATATGTGCTGGACCTGCTGCGCGGCCAGACCATCTCCTTTGAGCCCGCCTGGTCGCGGGGGACGACGACGCATCGCACCTACGACGTGGCGGTTGAGCTATCTCCGCAAGGGGAGGACGAGGCGTCCGCTAAGCACCCACCACTCCTTGCCGCCAAAATCGCGCCGGCGGCTGGTGGTAGCTATGACCTGCGCCTGCCCGCCGATATGTACTGCTTTGCGTCGGGCGATGCCGCCTACTTGGTTGACACGCACCGCGCGCGCCGTACCGACGCTGCATTTGCTCAGCATGCCGCACCTTTTTTGTCGCGCTTGCTGCCGTGCCGCACGCCCGCCCATATTGCCGCCGAGCAGGTGGGTGAGTTCTGCCGTATGGCGCTGCCCATTTTGCGCGACTACACCGACCTCACCGCGCCCGCCGCGCTCGATACCGTGGCACCCGAGCCGAGCTTTGCCATGGCAATCGGCGTCGACGATGGGCTCGTGACCTGCAAAATTACGGTTACCTACGGCGATTGGTCGGCGGATCTCTTTAGCCTGGGCGCTCCGGGCAGTCCCTTTGAAGAGCAGCGCCCCGGCGTGCCGCCCCGCGACGTGGTGGCGGAGTTTCGCGTTATGGACACGGCGGCCATGTACTTCGATTTCCAAGAGGGCGGCCTGGCGTTTGAGGAGCGCGATGATGAGAGCTTGTTCTGCCTGCTGACCGAGGGTCTGTCCGCCCTGTCCGAGCTGGGTGAGGTCATGCTCAGCGACCGTCTGCGCCAGATCTCGGTCCGTCCCGCGCCCAAACTCTCGGTTCGTGCGACCGTCAAGAGCAATCTGCTCGATGTCGAGCTGGGCGCGAGTGGGCTTTCGGCCGCGGACCTTGCCGTCTATCTCGATTCGTACAAGCGCCATCAAACGTTTGCGCGCCTTACGTCCGGCGACATCATTCGCCTGGACGAGGGGGCGCGCGCCGCGTTTGGCCTTGCCGAGGACCTGGGTGTCGATGCCGTCGACCTGCTCGACGGCGTGTCGCTTCCCGCGTCGAGCACCCTGTTCGTCGACAGCATGCTCGCACGCACGCCGGCGCTCGAGGCCGATCGCGACGCTGCGTTCCGCCGTACCGTCGAGCGCCTGGACACGCTCGGCAAGATGGACTTTACGGTGCCGGCATCGCTCAAGGCAACGATGCGCGGCTACCAGGTCGACGGATACCAGTGGCTCGGCTCGCTCGAACACCTGGGCCTTGGCGGCATCTTGGCCGACGACATGGGCCTGGGCAAAACGCTCCAGATGATTGCGCATATTCTGGCGCGCGTGGAGGCGGGGGACACCAAGCCCACGCTCGTGGTATGCCCGGCCTCACTCGTGTACAACTGGACTGCCGAGCTGGAGCGCTTTGCGCCCTCGCTCGATGTGTGCGCCATCGTGGGCGCCAAGGTGCAGCGTCGCGTGCAGATCGCCGGCGTGGCCGAGCATAGCGTGGTCGTGACGTCGTATGACCTTATGCGGCGCGATATCGACGAGTACGTCGAGCAGGATTTTGCCCGCGTGGTGCTCGATGAGGCACAGTACATTAAAAATCCGCTCACGCAGGTGGCGCGCGCCGCCAAGCGCCTGCCTGCCGGCGTGCGCTTTGCCCTGACGGGCACGCCCATCGAAAACCGCCTGTCCGAGCTCTGGAGCATCTTCGACTTTTTGATGCCGGGCCTTTTGGGGACGCGCGAGTCGTTTGCCAAGCGCTTTGAGAGCCTCGTCGAGCATGCCGAGGGCGATAGCGCCGCTCGCCTGCAGGCGCTCGTGTCGCCGTTTGTGCTGCGCCGTGTTAAGGAAGACGTGGTGGCCGACCTGCCCGAGAAGATCGAAGACACCGTCATGGCGCAGCTTACCGGCGAGCAGCGCAAGCTCTACCTGGCCAACCAGGACCGCATCGCCCAGCAGGTGCAGCACCGCGAGGCTGGGGAGTTTAAGAAGGACAAACTCAAGGTGCTCGCCGAGCTCACCAAGCTGCGCCAGATCTGCTGCGACCCGCGTCTACACTACGAGGATTACAAGGCGGGGAGCGCCAAGCTCGATATGTGCATGGAGCTCGTGCACGGCGCACTCGACGGCGGGCATCGCATCCTGTTGTTCAGCCAGTTTACGGGTATGCTCGATATCATCGGCAAGCGCCTGGCCAAGGAGGACATCGCCTTCCTTAAGCTCACGGGCGCTTCGTCTAAGGAGAGCCGCGCCAAGATGGTCGCGCAGTTCCAAGCGGGCGAGGTTCCGGTCTTTTTGATTTCGCTCAAGGCGGGCGGCGTGGGCCTTAACCTGACGGCGGCCGACGTGGTCATTCACTACGACCCGTGGTGGAACGTGGCGGCGCAGGACCAAGCGACCGACCGCGCGCATCGTATTGGCCAGCAACATACCGTGACCGTGTACAAGCTCATCGCCAAGGACACGATCGAGGAGCGCATTATGCAGATGCAGGAGTCCAAGCGCGACCTGGTCAACAGCGTGCTCGGCGGCGACGGCATCTCGTCGGCGCTGTTTACCCGCGAAGATGTTCTGGCGCTGCTGGGCGGCGACGGGCGCTAACCCGCTCGGGTGGGGCCGCCAGGGCGGATAGCGCACGCTGCCCCATCGTCCCCGCCCGTTATGTGTTCATTTGCAATGCCGTGGATGGTTTGTCTGCCTTTGGGCATAAGAACCATCAAGAACATTGGCACGTCAGCAAAGGAGAACATCATGGCGAAATTCTTTAAGGACCCCGATGGCAAGCTCATTGCCGCCCTGGGCAACGACGTTGCAACCCCTGCCGGTTGCACGGAACTGACCGCAAACACTGAGGACGCGGCGCACGAGAAGCACGTGCCTGTTGTCGAGACCGAGCGCGACGGTCACGTGATTCGCGCACGCGTTGGCTCGGTCGAACATCCCAGCCTGCCCGAGCACTATATTGAGTGGATCGCCCTTGAGGCTGAGGGCCGTCTGGAGATCCATTACCTTGAGCCCGGCATGAAGCCCGCGACGTTTTTTGCCGGCGGTTCCAAGACCGGTACCGTCTATGCCTACTGCAACCTGCACGGGCTGTGGTCCGCGACGTTCTAGGAGCGCGCCCCCGCTCGGGGTATCATAGCTAGCATATGCACATGCGAGCGCCGACTGCATTATGCGGCCGGCGCTTTTACTACGACAACGATGGTTTACGACGGAAAGGGCTGAGCCATGAAGCTCGCGCTTGCACAGATCGATATGCGCCTGGGTGATATTGAGGGCATTTGCGGCCGCATCGAGGACCAGGCTCGTCTGGCCCACGGGCGCGGGGCGCGCGTGCTGTGCGTTCCGGCTCCGCTCTTTATGGGCGCCATGCCCGGGGGCCTGGTGGGCACCGCCGACTTTGAGCACGACATGCTTGCTGGCTTGACTGGTGTCGCCGAGCGTATCCAGGAGCTTGACATGATCTGCATCGTGCCCGCGGCGGTTTCGTTTGAGGGCCAGCCGCTGCTCGACTACATGATGCTCAAGGACGGTCATGTGGTGCCGGCGCGTTCGAGCATTGCCCTGCAGCGTGGCGAGAACAACGACACGCGTTGGGCGCCGCCGGTGTTCGACGTGGACGGCGTGCGCATCGCCGTGATTTTTGACTTGGACCGCGAACTCGAGATGTTGCCGACCGGTGTTGACCTCATTGCGTATTTCCAATTCAACGCATTCGATATGACCGACGGCGAGACTGCTGCCATTGCCGCCGTTCGCAGCGGCGCCTACCGCAAGATCGCATCCAAGCGCAGCGTGTGGTTTGCCTGCATGGCGCCGGTCGGTGCCTATGACGAGTCGGTGTATACCGGCGGTTCGTTTGTGCTCGACGACTGCGGTCGCGTGGTGGCCCAGGCGCCGTGTTTTGAGGAGAGCCTGCTGGTTCAGGAGATTCAGCGCGGCGTGATGCTCGATGCCCTGGAAGATCACGAACTGCCCGAGTTCCGTTCCGAGGAGTGGCTGTGGCAGGCGCTGGTGCTCGCCGTGCGCGACAACGCCCGAGCCCACGGTGCGTCGCGTGCTGTGGTGGCACTCGAGGGCGACTTGCCGTCGTCCCTGCTGGCGGTGCTGGCCGTCGACGCTCTGGGCCCGCGTAATGTGATTGGCCTGGTGCTGGGGCGCAACCGTATCTTTACGCCGGCGCAGGAAGAGGCCGAGGCTGCCCGCTGTGCCGCCGTCCGCGCCATCGCCGAGCGTCTGCACATTCGCACCGTCGAACGCGATGCGCCGGATGCGGCGCGTGTGCTCGATCGCGACGTGTCGGCGGGCGATGCCGAGCGTCTGCGCTCGCGTACGCTGGGCCTCATGCTGGAGGACACGGCGCTCGAGTTGGGTGCGATGGCGCTGAGCCCGCTGTCCAAAACCGAGTACGCGCTGGCGGCGCCGGCGCTTTGCGGCGGCTACCAGGGCGATTATGCGCCCTTTGGCGATGTGTACCTGTCGACGCTTGAGTTTGTGGCGCGTGTGCGCAATCGCACGTCTGCCGTGGTGCCCCAAGAGCTCGTGACGCTCAACGCGGTGGAAGATTGTATGGAGCGAGTGCTGGCGCAGGCGCTCTCGACGCTCGACGGTCCGGTCGATATGCTCGACCGCGCGGCACAGCTGCTCGGCGGGCTTGAGCCGGGTGAGGTCGATGGCGCGCTCGAGGCGCACGTGGACCGCAATCGATCTTTCGACGACATCCCGATGGCCGCTGGCAAGCCTGAGGCCTGCTCGCTGCTGCTGATGCTCGTGCGCCAGGGCGAGGCCGCCCGCCGCATGCTGCCGACGGCGCCGATCGTCTCGTCCCGTTCGTTTGCCGAGCGCTCCTGGCCGTACATGCTCGCGTGGTCCGACCTGGGGCTCAACGGCAAGGAGCGTATGGCGGTCGATTCGCTGGCGCGCGCCGAGGTGCGCCGTTTTGCTGACGAGGATACTAGTGAGCGCGTGCGAAACGAGATGATGGGCGTGCTGGGCGAGCTACTGGGTATTTCGCCCGAACAAATGGAGGAGTTGCGCTCTGAAGACGGTCAGCGTCGCTTGCACGAGGGCATGAAAAAGTTCGAGGGCGAGGTCCAGGACGCCATCGAAAAGATGATGGGCGGCCAGGGTGGCCCGCAGGGTGGACCCCAGGGCACGCCGATGCCGCATCCGCCGGTGGATCCCCGACAGTTCCCATTCTTCTCGCAGAACTAAACTGGGGATGGGATTCGCTCTCAACCCCGATACTTCAACTAAGCATCTTGACCCCATTGTGTTATTCTAGAACAGACGTTCGTGAGTAGTGCGCGGGGCCTTGCCTTGCGCTTGGTAAAAGACGAGGGGAGGTTGGCTTGGTTATTTTGGGCATCGACCCCGGTTTGGCTCATACGGGTTGGGGGATTATCGAGGAGCGGCGTGGCGAGGTTCGCTGCCGTGCCTATGGCTGCATCGAGACCAGCGCAGGCAGTCCGCTCGCGGTGCGCCTGTCGCATATCGCCCGCGACCTCAAGGGTGTCGTGGAGCGTTATCGACCCGATACCGCTGCCATCGAGAGCATCTACTTTGGCGCTAATGTCCGCTCGGCAATCCCCACGGCACATGCCCGCGGTGCCGCGCTCGTGGCGCTTTCGGAGTGCGCGCTCGAGATCGGCGAGTACACGCCTATGCAGATCAAGCAGGCTGTGGTGGGTACCGGTGCCGCAGATAAGCGGCAGGTCGCCTACATGGTGCGCACGCTCACGCAGCTCGATCACGACCCGCATCCCGACCATGCTGCCGATGCCCTGGCCTGCGCCATCTGCCACGTTAACCTCAGCCGTACCCGGGCGCTTACCGGCGGCGAGTTCTATCAACAGAGAGGAACCGGATACTGATGATCTCCCAGCTCCACGGAACGCTTGTCGAGGCCACGATGAGCTCTGCTGTCGTCGATGTGTCGGGCGTTGGCTTTGAGCTCGGCATCTCGGGCAGCACTGCGGCCACGTTGCCGACGCCCGGCGGCGAGGTCCGCCTCTACACGCGTATGCAGGTGCGCGAGGACGCCATGACACTTTTCGGTTTTTCCTCTAAGGATGAGCGCACGATGTTCGATCGGCTCGTGTCTGTCTCGGGCGTTGGCCCGCGCTTGGCGCTCGCCGTGCTTTCCACCTATGCCGTGGGGCAGCTGTATTCGCTGGTGATGGCCGAGGACGACAAGGGCATGGCCAAGGTGCCCGGTGTGGGTAAAAAGACCGCCCAGCGCCTCATCTTGGAGCTCAAGAGCACCTTTGCCAAGGATAAGGGCTTTGTGCCGGTCGACGTGATCCCGGGGCAGGTTGCGATGCCGGTCCCCGCCGCCGCTCCCTCGGCGATCGATGACGCCCGTGCGGCGCTCCTTTCCATGGGCTTTAGCCCGCAGGAGACCGATGTCGCTCTGAGCGGGTATGATGGGCAGGATATGCGTGTCGAGGATCTGCTCGGCGCGGCGCTTAAGCGACTCGGAATGGATGCGTGATGTGGGAAGCCGATGACTCTCAGGACCTGTGGGCGACGCCCGGCAACTCGCCGGCGGCATCCATGGCGCACGGCGAGCGCATGGTGGGCTCGGAGCTGACGGCCGAGGACCTCGATGTCGATCGCACTTTGCGCCCCCAGCGCCTGGACGATTACTGCGGCCAGGAGCATATCAAGCAGAGCCTGCGCGTGTTGATCGAAGCGGCGCAGAGCCGTGGCGAGACGCTCGACCACGTGATCTTCTCGGGCCCTCCGGGTCTGGGCAAGACCACGCTGGCTACGGTTATCGCCAACGAGCTGGGTGCTCAGATCAAGACCACGAGTGGCCCTGCCATCGCGCGCACCGGCGACCTGGCAGCCATCCTTACTAACTTGCAGCCGGGTGATGTGCTGTTTATCGACGAGATCCACCGCCTCAACCGTTCGGTCGAGGAGGTCCTGTACCCCGCGATGGAGGACTTTGCCCTCGATATCGTGATTGGCAAGGGTCCGGCGGCGCGCTCGATTCGCCTGGATATTCCCAAGTTTACGCTGGTGGCGGCAACGACCCGCTCAGGCATGTTGACCGGCCCGTTGCGCGACCGCTTTGGCATTTCATATCGCCTGGATTACTACGCGGTCGAGGAGCTCGCGCAGATTGTGACGCGCTCGGCGACTATTCTGGGCGTGACGATCGACCATCCCAGTGCACTCGAGATCGGCTCGCGTTCGCGCGGCACGCCACGTCTTGCCAACCGCCTGCTCAAGCGCGTGCGCGATTACGCACAGGTGCGCGGCAACGGTCCCATCGAGCTCGATATCTGCCGCCAGGCGCTCGAGTTCTTCGAGATCGATGAGCTCGGTCTGGACTGGATGGATATTCGCATTTTGGAGACGCTCGCTAAGACGTTCTCCGGTCGTGCCGTGGGACTTACGACCCTTGCCAGCGCGGTGGGCGAGGACCCGGGCACGCTCGAGGATGTCTATGAGCCGTATCTGCTGCAGTGCGGGTTGATGATTCGTACGCCGCAGGGCCGTCAGGCAACCCTTCGCACCTTTGAGCACCTGGGGATTGAACCTACCATTTAGGGCGCTTTGTTTTGGCGGGTTGTTAAGCTATCGCTGAGCATTGGATAAACATATCGCCGTTTGTCGGTTGCGGGTGTTTTACTATTGCACGCCCGTGCTATGCTGGATTGGTCTTTTTCTCATCCGGTAACGAAAGGACCGCCCATGCCTACTGACATCGAAATCGCACGTTCTGTTACGCCGCTGCCTATTACCGAGGTGGCCAAGAACGCCGGCGTCGACGTTAAGCACCTTATTCCGTACGGCTTCGACAAGGCTAAGGTCGACTATTCACTGCTCAACGAGCCGACTGATCACCAGGCCAAGCTCGTCCTCGTGACCGCTATCAACCCCACGCCCGCCGGCGAGGGTAAGACCACTACGACCATCGGTCTGGCCGATGGCCTGCGCCGTCGCGGTGTCAAGAGCGCCGTGGCCCTTCGTGAGCCTTCGCTCGGTCCCGTCTTCGGCGTCAAGGGCGGTGCCGCCGGCGGTGGCTGGGCGCAGGTCATCCCCATGGAGGACATCAACCTGCACTTTACTGGTGACTTCCATGCTATTGGTGCCGCCAACAACCTGCTGGCCGCCATGCTCGACAACCATATTCAGCAGGGCAACCAGCTCGGTATCGATGTTAAGCGCATCACCTGGAAGCGCGTTGTCGACATGAACGACCGTCAGCTGCGCCATGTCATCGACGGCATTGGCGGCAAGGCCCAGGGCGTGCCGCGCGAGGATGGCTTTGACATTACCGTTGCCTCCGAGGTCATGGCGATCCTGTGCCTGTCCACGAGCATCAACGATCTTAAGGAGCGCTTGGGCGAGATCGTTGTCGGCTACAGCTATGCCGGCGAGCCCGTCCGCGCACGCGACCTTAAGGCCCAAGGAGCTATGGCCGCACTGCTCAAGGATGCGCTCAAGCCCAATCTGGTGCAGACGCTTGAGGGTACGCCCGCGTTTGTCCACGGCGGTCCCTTCGCCAATATTGCCCACGGCTGCAACTCCATCATGGCCACGCGTATGGCGATGCGCTTTGGCGATGTCGCCATTACCGAGGCCGGCTTCGGTGCCGATCTGGGTGCCGAGAAGTTCCTCGACATCAAGTGCCGCATGACGGGCGTTCGCCCCAGCGCCGTCGTGGTCGTCGCGACCGCTCGTGCGCTGAAGTACAACGGTGGCGTCGCCAAGGCCGACCTCAACGAGGAGAACCTCGAGGCACTCAAGGCCGGCATGCCCAACCTGCTGCGTCACGTCGACAACATCCAGAACGTTTATGGTCTGCCCTGCGTAGTCGCCATCAACCGCTTCCCGACGGACACCGAGGCTGAGCTTGCGCTCATCGAGTCCGAGTGCCAGAAGCTCGGCGTCAACGTTAAGCTTTCCGAGGTCTGGGCCAAGGGCGGCGAGGGCGCGCTCGAGCTGGCCGATGAGGTCATGCGTCTGATTGAGCAGCCGAGCGAGCTCAAGTTTGCCTATGAGGACGGCGCCGATGTCGCCGACGCTCTTGAGGCCATTGCCACCAAGGTCTACCGCGCCGATGGCGTTGACTTTACGCCGGCCGCCAAGCGCCAGCTCGCCGAGCTGCGCGAGAACGGCTTTGGCAACCTGCCGGTGTGCGTGGCCAAGACGCAGTACAGCTTTAGCGACAACGCCAAGGCCCTGGGCGCTCCCGAGAACTTCCGCATCACGGTGCGTGAGCTCAAGGTTTCCGCCGGTGCCCACTTTGTGGTCGCACTGACCGGCAGTGTTCTGACCATGCCGGGCCTGCCCAAGGTCCCCGCGGCTGAGAACATCGACGTCGACAACGACGGCAACATCACCGGCCTGTTCTAAGCTTGTTGCCCATAGCTGCTTGCCCGCCCCGTCGCGCCTACCAAGGCCCGGCGGGGCTTTTGTTTTCTAGCCGCGCTTGTCTTGTAGATATGGACGGGCTCTGTCCGTCACGGGCTTTTGCGCGGGTAGAATGCATGGATAACTTGATGCTTACGGGCGACGGAAAGGAATCGTTGCATGGATCAGGACAAGACAACCGTGATGGGCGGCTACGGTTCCGCGCAGGCTGGCGATAGCGCCGATGCGACCCGCGTTGTTCCCAACCCCGGTTATACCGACCCCGCCGCGACGCAGCCTTCTGCCGAGCCAACCCGGGTTATGGGCTATGGCGACACAGCGCGGGATTCTTATGCCGTATCTTCGCAAGGCCCCTATGGCAACGCAGCTCCGGACCCGTTTGATTACGCGCCGCAGGATTCTTATGCCGCCTCGACGCCGAATCCCTATGATGACCTGCCGCAAAATCCCATTCCGCAGCCTCAGCAGACGACGTATATGCCTCGCACGGCGCAGTCTCGCTACGAGTCGCGCGAGCCGTATCGCGAGTACCCCAAGTCGATTCCGCAATATGGCGAGGACGAGGAGAAGAAGCCGTCGCGTTCGTCGAGCGTGATCAAGAAGATCCTCATCGTGCTGACGATCTTCTTTGCGCTGTCGGTTGTGTTTGCCATTGTGTCGGGCATGCTCAACAAGCGAGGGAGTTCAACGGCTGATACCGCTGCCGAGCAAACCGAGTCCGCCTCGTCTAGCACCGTCGATCTGAGCGATATCCCGGGGCAGTACTGGTCCAACGCCAAGAAACTTCTCAAGTCGCGCGGCGCCAATCTTTCGAATGCCGTGGTCCTGACTGATGATGGCTCAACGCCCGTCATCGATGCCAACTGGGTCGTTACTTCTGCTTACTATAACGACAGCGGCAACCTCGAAATTCAACTCACGCACAAGAATAGCTCGGGCAACTCGCCCGACGGCCAAAGCGGTACCGACAGCTCGAGTTCCAATACGCTGGAGGACTTGAGCAACAAGGCACAGGAGTTGGGAGACAAGGCGCAAGAGCTGGGCGATACGGCACAAAACCTGGGCGACACCGCGCAGAACTTGGGCGACATGGCGACGGGTGCCTGGAATGCACTGCAAAACGGCATCTCGGGCGCGCAGGGAAACTAGCTGTTAAGCGGGCTACAGCTGTTCAGCCGGACGGTCGGGCGAGCTAAAGCCCGAGTCAAACGTAACGACGCATGAGGCATTGGGTCGGCGCTCGTGCACGATGCGCGTGACGAGCTCCAGCAGCTCCTCGTCGGATATGTCAAAGCCGTCGGGGCGCACCAGGTCAAACGAAACGAACCCGTCGTGCTCGTGCAGGTCGTGGATGGAGAGCGCGGGGTCGATCTGCATAACGCCGCGCTTGACCCAGCCGCGCAAATCATCGCCGGTTGTCGCGATGGGGTCGCAGTGCAGCGTGATGCCAATGCCCATCTGGCGCTTGATGTCGTGCTCGATGGTGTCCAGGATCTCGTGGTGCTCAAATGCGTCGCCCTCGCCGGGCATCTCCACGTGAGCGCTGGCAAACTGACGACCGGGGCCGTAGTCGTGCACCATCAGGTCGTGTGTGCCCAAGACCTGCGGATAGGACATGATCTTGTCGCGGATTGCCTGGACGAGCTTGGGGTCGGGCGCTTGCCCCAGCAACGGGCTGATGGCGTCGCGCACTAGGCCCATGCCGCTGATGCAGATGAAGATGCCCACACCCAGGCCTGCCCAGCCATCGAGGTCAAAGCCGGTCGTCTGCGAAATAAGCGCCGCCACCAAGACCGAGCCCGAGGTGATGACGTCGTTTTTGGAGTCCTGTGCTGTGGCAATGAGTGTTTCGGAATCGATACGGTTGCCCAGCGCGCGGTTGAATGCGGCCATCCAGAGCTTAACGAGCATGGATGTAGCCAGTGCCGCAAGGGAAACGAGCGTGTAAGCGGTGGGGGAAGGCTTGATGATCTTGGTGACCGACTCGAGGATCAGGTTGATGCCGACGGCGCAAACCAGGACGGCGACAAACAAGCCGGCTAGGTACTCGTAGCGGCCGTGGCCATAGGGGTGGCCTTCGTCTGCAGGGCGGCTGGCGAGGCGGAACCCGAGCAGGCTCACGATGTTGCTCGAGGCATCGGAGAGGTTGTTGAAAGCGTCGGCGATGAGGGAGACGGAGCCAGCGAGCAGGCCCGCGATGCCCTTGGCCAGGCACAAGGTGATGTTGAGGCCAATGCAGATGAGGCTTGCGGCGAAGCCCGCGTTGGTGCGGCGGGAGGTATCGACCGGCTCGCCCTCGCTGCCGGGAACAAGCGTATGTACCAGCCGATTTACAAATAGCATAGCGGTCGTCCTCACAATCATGTTTAAGGGGATAGTGTAGCTCGCGCGGGGGCGCCGTGCACCGATGCTCAGAAAATGCAGCAATAGTCTGCCGGTGCTAACGAGCGAGCCTTCTCGTCTGCCTGGGTGCTCGATTTTGGGCCACATGGGTATGGGCACGTGCTTACCTGCCCGACATACTTAATGTCGACAGCCCCAGTGCAAAGGAGGACGTATTCATGGACGAGATGTTTGCCATTAAATGCCAAAACTGCGGCGGCCCTATGTACTCACACCAGGCTAAACGCAGCTTTGAGTGCGCCTATTGCGGCACGGTCGTTCCGTGGCAGGCCGATGCGGGGGAGCCCAAGAGCGCCCTGGGCATTCGCCATACGCCACTGACGGTTGTCGATGGGCTGCTTAAGCTCACGCATGTGTCGCAGCTCGAGCGCCCGGTGGACCCCGACTGGTATTTCTTCAATTCGTACTGGCGCAATCAGTCGGTCCTGGAGCATCTGCTGTGGGAAGATCGCGGAACGGCGCAGGAGTTCCAAGAGGCGACGCACGTGAGCATTCCCTGCCCCTTCTGCGGCGCGTCCTTTGAGGGGTCATCGACCCAGCGCGTGTTTGAGTGCCCGTCCTGCGGCAACAAGATCGGCATTGCCGACCTGCTCAAGCCCGGCACGTTTAGCAAGCGTCTGACCATGGGCGTGGGTGCGGAGTATGTGCCGGAGCAGGGTATTCCCTGCGAAATCTCGCTGCAGCAGGCACGTGCCAACGCACTGCAGCTGGTGCGCCAGTACCCCGACGCCTTTGCCGGGCACGACGTGGAAGATGCGATCAAAAACGACATGATGCTCTTCTATTTCCCCATGGCGCTGGCGGACCTGCGCATGATGGCGAGCTTCCCGGGCAAGGGCCTGAGCAAGGAAACCCTGGTGTACTACGAGGTGCTCGACTGGGCATACCCCAGGGCAAACTACCTGGACGTTCGCCTCATGGGCATTTTGGAGCCGTGGGACTTTGCCAAGGTCGGCCCGTTCGATCCCGCCATGCAGGAAGGCGACTTCCGCGTTGTCTCCGTCGATGCGTCTACCAAGGACCAGGTGGTCATTGATAAGCTGGCGCTCGACGTTGCCGGTAACGATGCCGAGGCGGTGCTGGGGCTCAATAAAAAGAGCATCCGCACCTGGGCGCGCAAGGCCCGCAAGCATAAGGACGGCCTGGTGATGGTGCCGGTCTACTTTGTCGATCGTCCGGCGACGGATGGCCGCAATGGCGAGCAGGTGCGCATTGCCGTAAACGGCCAGACGGGTCGTGCGGCCGCGGTGGTGTTTAGCGACAAGCGCGAGACGCATGTCGTGGCGCCGCTCAACCCGAGCCTGCATCTGTCCGGCGAGAGCACCGTGCACGCCACGCCCATCGAGGTCAAATACGTTAAGTCGCCGTTTCTGTACCAGATCGTGCGCCGTGGAGGCGGCGAGCAACCGCGCCAGGTTGCAGCCGCCGTCGAGGGTTCCTGCCGAGAGGAGAAGCCCAAACGCAAGGGCTTGCTCGCTGCGATTTTTGGTAAGTAGGGAAGCGCAGCGCGGGACGGCTCGCACGCGTGCGGGCGTTTCGGTCGCAACGTGCTGCTACCCTTGCGTTTCGCCATTAGTTGCTTCGTTGATGGCGCGGTACTCGGCACTCAGCTCGCGCGCCAGCTCTTCCTTGCTTGGAAGATACGGCAGGTATTTGGCGGCAAACACTTGGTCGTCGTCTTCGGGCAGCGTGTACTCGACGATCGAATCGCTTTTGTCCGCGCAGAGCACGATGCCTATGGGCGGATTGTCGCCTTCGTTCATGAGCTCACGCGTGTAGTAGTTCACATACATTTGCATCTGGCCCAGGTCCTGATGCGTAAGGTCATCGGTCTTAAGGTCGATGAGCACGAAACAGCGCATCAGATAGTTGTAAAACACAAGGTCAATATAGAAATGGCGCCCATCAAAGGTGATGCGCTTTTGGCGCGCCTCGAAAGCGAAGCCACGGCCAAGCTCCAGCAGGAACTTCTGAAGATGCGTGATGAGCGCCTGCTCTAGATCGCTCTCGCGAAACGCAGTATCGTCCGAGAAACCTAAAAACTCCAGCACATATGGGTCGCGGATGATATCCTCGGGGCGACGAGCCGGGGCGCGCTTTTGGATTTCCTGGGTGACGGCCTCCTTGTCCTTGCTGGCAAGTAGGCGCTCTCGGAACATGGTGTTGATCTGGCGTTCGAGCTGGCGCGTGCTCCAGCGAGAATTGGCGCATTCGTTCATGTACCAGGCGCGAGCATCAGGGTCGGGAATGCGCATCAACCTGCGGTAATGAGTCCAGCTCAATTCGCTACGCAGTGCGTCGCGAATTGGAAACGCAAGAAAGAACTGACGCATATTGCGAAGGTTTGCGATGCCAAAGCCTCTTCCGAAATCCGCGGTAAGCCTTCTGGAGAGGCCCGCAATCAATGCCTCTCCATATGCTGCGCGCTCCTCTCCGCCCTGTTCATCAACAATACTCTTGCCGATCTCCCAATATGCCTCAACCATCGCAAAGTTAACGGCGGTATAGGCCTTGTCGCGAGCGGCGTTGAGAATCGAGGAGACCTGCTTGTAAAAACCTTCGGGCATGATTGCCGATTCTCCACGGTTTACCAGCTCACCCATCACTGTCGCCCCACTTTCCTCTTGTGGAATGCATCTTTATCGCATTTAGTTTAAAGCCTCGCGCGGACACGAATTGCTATGTTGTCTGGCACCTTCGCATGGGAGCCTTGCGGTGGTTAAAATGTGACCATAGAGGCAGTTTTAGCGAACCCCGCGGGAGTGACGCGTATGGACAACAACACGCTGCTGTTCCAGGACAAGGGTTCGGGTAGGTTTAAAGACGTCAAGATCTACCCCAACCGTATCGAGGTGCTCAAGAAGGGCACTTTCGGCGGCAAGCATACCGAGATTGTCTACCTTAAGGACATTACGGGGGTCAACAGGATCAAGGGCCGCGACGTTTTCCTACGTAACAGGCTGTTGACTGCTTGTGTCTTTAGCCTGAGCAGCCGTGCGAAGGCCCAGGAGTTTGTTAACGCGCTGAACATGGTGATGTAGCCTATGGCGGCGTTTGGGCCAAGGTAAAAATTGGGGGCACAGAACGGTGTCCTGCGCCCCTCGTCGAGTCGATGTGTCCAAAAGGGTCGGCTTGCCTATTCGCTATCGTCCCCAGCGTTTTCGCGGTCATTTGCAAGCATCGCTGCGCCGGCGACCGTCGTCGCCACGGCGGCAGCGGCGAGCCCGGCGGCAATGCCGGAGCCATCGCCCGTGTCGGCGAGTTTTCCGCCCGAGCCCTTGCCCTTGTTGTCCTTGCCGTTCTTGTCGGTGCTGCTCGCGTTGGTGCCGTTGCCGCTGCCGGTGCCGCCCGCACTGCCCGAGGCCGCTACGGTAAAGCTTGCGGCTCCGTCGGTGGCAAGCGTGTAGTTTTGCGCCGCGTTGCCCAAGAGACCGTTCGCCCGCACCCAATACGTCCCCGCGGCAAATGCCTCGCCCTCGGCCATCGCCGTTCCCGGAGCGCCGTTCGCGTCGTGCACAAACTCGAGCTGGGCCGTGCAGGCATCGGTTTCGAGCTTGCCCTCGAGTGATGCCGCAATCTTGGCGCGCACGTCTTCGCCGGCCTTAAGGCCTTCGAGTCCCTCAAAATGGGGCGTCAGCGCGCGTGGATCGATATCGATGGACACGGAGCCCCGCAGCTCCGTAACGGTCTCGTTGCCCAAGGCGTCGACATCCACATATTCGATGGCAAACGCATGGCCCGAAGCCGCCACGTTGAGTACGTTGCTGCTGTCGACAAGGCGGAAATGGCCCTCGCCAACGGTCTTGCCATCCTGGAGCGAGGCATCGCTCAGCGAGTCGCCGTACGTCATGCGCATGCGGGTCGGGAGGTAGTACGAAGCTGTCTGCTTGTGCTGTGTATCGTAATCGTAATTGCGCTGGTAGATGCTCCGGGCCAGCGCCGCATCAACAAAGTCGGATGCGATGATGCCAATGTGCTTGAGGTAATCTGACTTTGTATCCTCGGTGCCGCTGGGGTTGATGTACGGGCTCTTATACAGATGCTCGTTGACTACTCGTGCCGAGGTAAAAGGATTGCCTCCGTGCGACAAGCCCGTGCAGCTGGTGTAGTTGATAGACCAGCAGCGCTCCAGGACTTGCTCCTTGGCCCCGTTATCGTCCTCGACATCTACCTCGTTGCGCGTGCGCCCGGTCGTTTCCTTCAGCGCATTATCGACCCAGCTGAGCTTGTCGGTTCCCGTGAGTTTGTACTTGTCCTGGGCGTATACCTTGGTGCAATAGGGCTCTTTGTCGCCTGTTTCCCCCGCGGCTTCAAAGCCCCGCGCGTCTTGGACGAGACACATAGTGGTGCTGTCGGAGTGAGCCTTGATTTTGCCGTCCCATTCGGTGAGGTCGAGGCCCCACGTGTGGCCGTCTACGCTGTTGCCGGCGAGCCTAAATCGACGCAGCAGGACGATCTTTCCGCGCACCTCGTGTAGCGTGGGAACGCGGCTCGATGTGTAGAACAGGTTGGGGTTATCGGCCATAACCTTGGCGAAGGCCGTCGTTATGCTTTCGTCGGTAGCCTCATCGTTGCCGCGCGATGCGAGCATGATGAGCGCTTCTGACGGGTTTTCGTTCAAAAACGTTTTGAAGTACCCGATGACATCGGAGAGATGCAGATAGTTCCCGTCTTTTTTGAGTAGGTAGAAAATCCCGTGGTCGATACCGGGGTCGTCGCCCTTTCCGAGTCGGATATCAAAATAGCGGATTCCCTCGAGCAACTGCGTGGGAATGTAATCCTGCTGGCATTTTACTTGCGAGGATTGGGGCTCAGTGTCGTTGTCCACGCTGCAGGTGCCCGAATCGTGCGTACCCGGGATGCTCAGCTCGTCGAGGAACTTGTTGTCGTCGACGTATTTCATCCAACATGGCCCATCGACGTAGCTGCTGTACGTGATCCAGTCGAGGCTGCTAACCGTGGCATCGTTCTTTTTCATGTCGTAACCGATAAGTTCGAGCTCCCACGGAATGCTCTTACTCTTATGGCAGATCTTATTGTTGTCCTGGTCTTTGCCGTTCGATTCTATTGCCAAGTACTTAATGTCTTTTTTCTCGGTTTCTTTCTCGACCGTGCGGTCTCGGATGATATAGGTTCCGTTTGATTGGCGCTCGAACGCAAAAGCGCGGCTGGGCTTGTTGTCATACTCGCCGCCCCATACGTGGATGACCTTTCCATCTTTGTCCGAGTCGTCGTCGACCGACCAAATGCTGTAGCCCGTCTTTTTATGCTCTTCGAAATTGAGCAAGGTGCGGATAGCATACCAGTTTGTATCGTCATTCTTGGTCGTTACGTTCTCAAGGATGAGCTTGCTGGACGTGCCGTCGTTAAACAGGTGGCAGACGTTGCCGCGAACGTTGCCGTCTTGGTTGACGCTCGCGGTGCGAAAATAGCCCGCGGGGCGAAGGCGAATGACGAAATTACCGAGGTGCTCCGCCGGTTAGGGCGTGTCGTCTGCAAATGCCGCTCGCAGGGGAATGCCCGGTGCCGCGGTTTCTGGCAGGCTTGCAAGCGGCGACAGCGCCGCAAGACCTAAGCCCAGCGTAAATGCTCGGCGGCTGATGGCATGGTGTTCGGTCATAACTCCTCCATTCGCAGCGTGCGGTTATGCGATAGTTTTGGTCACTATACTGCCCAGATGTTTAAAGATGCTGGTTTAATTGTCTGCGCGGCGCAATAAATCGGTGGGCGGACGTGTTGAGGTGTTTGTCGTTTTCGTACTGTTGCCACATTTGGGGCGGTTCCGGCGTCCGGCACCCTCGCGTTCGTCGGCTACCGGCATAAGAAAGGGAGGGTCGGTTTACCGGCCCTCCCTGGGTACGAAGCGCTGGGGTACCGTCGCTTGTTTGCACTGCGACCGTGTTTCCCGTTGCGCTCGCCAGTCGCTTAGCGCTTGATCTCGATATCGTCGAGCTTGACGTCCATGGCCTCGGTCTTGGCTTCGGCGATGTCGTCGGCAAACTCCAGAGACTTCATCATGGTCTCGACGGCGTCCTTGTGCTCCTCGACATTGTCGATGCTCACGTAGACGCTGCCGCCGCCTGCTTCGGTGAAGTACTCAGTCGTCACGCCGCCCGAGTGTGTATAGGAAGCGTTGCGCCAAGTCTTGCCGTTGTACTTGACGGGGTCATTCTCGGTCCACTCAAAGTTGGCCTTCCATTTGGCCTCGTAGTCGAACAGCTCGTCGGCATTCTTATCGGGGTCGAAGACGGGGATGAAGCGGTCGCTGGCGTGCTCGCTCTCGGTGAACTTAAACTGGGCCCTATCGGCGGTGTCGCCTGCGACGTCGGTGATCTCGACGCCCTCGGGGACCTCGACCTTAAACCAAATGAAGTCGGTCCTCATATCCACGGCTGGCTTTTCCGCGCCGCCACCACCGCCGCTGCCGGTAGCGCCACCGCTTCCGCCACAACCCACCAGGGCAACTGCGGCAAAGAGACTGATGCAGAGGGTGAGAATCGCAAAGGCCTTCTTTTTCATGGTCGTGTCCTCCTCGATCTGTAACCGCCCATGGATTACCTGTCTTTACTGTACGCGCGGGCGGCTCGTTCGGGTGGGCCATGTGTCCCATTCTGGGGGCCGGATTTGCGCCGGCAAGTGGCAATATGCCCGGGCGCAAAAGAGGGGAGGGCCGATGCTATCGACCCTCCCCGGTGTTGGGCGTCCGATCATTTAATGACTGCGCATGCGATGCTGCGTGCGAGCCCCCTAATGCTTGATCTCGATGCTCGAAATCTCAACTTCGTGTGCCTCGGCAACTGCCTTCGCCATGTCATCGGGGAATTCGATGGAGTTGAGGAGCGCCTCGGCTTCTTTCTTATGCAGATCGAAGTTCGAGATGAGGACGTAGACGCTTCCCGGCTCAACGTCGGTAAAGAGGAGGGTTGAGACGCCGCTGTTGTCCTCGTACGTTCCGACGAGCCACGTCCTGCCGTTATACTCGACGGACCCGCCATCCTTCCACTGGAACGTATCACCTTTCTTTTCTGCCTGGTCGGTGTGGGATTCCTCTGCCGTCAGCGCTTTTTTCCAAACGGGGATAAAGCGATCGGCCGAACCGTTCTCGTCTTCGGGGAAGGTGAGCTGGACCCTGTCGGCGTTCTTGCCGGCGGAGTCGCTCACGCCAACACTCTCGGGCATCTCGACCTTAAACCAGATAAAGTCAGTCTTTTCGGCGACGGGGGCCTTTTCCTTGCCTTCGCTCTTTGAGGCGCTGCCGCCGCCCGATGCGCTCCCGCCGCAGCCGACAAGGGCAAACACGGCAAAGAGGGCGATGCAAAGGGAAAGGATCGATAGGGTCTTTTTCTTCATGGTGGCGTCCTCCTTGTCTGCCAGGGACATCGTGTGCCGCGGATCGCTGGGGCGGCGGTTACGCATGCACATGATGCCTTTGTTTGCTGTGCGGTTATTCCTCCATTCGTCGTCCGGTGTCGTGGCGAGCGTTGCCCCAACATAGGGCTCCTTACCTATATGTATGCCCCAGTTGCCGCTGCCCGGGAGTCTCGAAACGTGGGCCATGTGTCCCATGTTTGTGTCGCTGCCGCCTATCGTGTGCCATAGAAATCCGCGATGGCCAGGTGCGCTGACGCCCATGTGCTTATGGGCTAGACTTAGCACCATTATGTGATCGATGCGGTCGGTCGGCGGTTGCCGCTCGACCGATGTATATGACTTGAAGGTGCATGTGTATGAGCCAAGAGATGATGGACAAGACCTGCCGCGGGTTTGCCGAGGCGCTTGCCGCGCGCGAGCCGGTGCCCGGCGGCGGCAGCGCGAGCGCCTTTGTGGGTGCGCTGGGCGCCTCGCTTTGCGGGATGGTCGCGCGCTACGGGGCAACCAATCCCGCGCTTGCCGATCGCGCAGACGATCTGACTTGCGCATTTGCCCAGGCAGACGAGCTAGCTCAGGAACTTGTGGGTCTGGTCGCCGAGGACGTTCGTGCGTACGGCCAGGTGTCTGCGGCATACGGTATTCCGCGCGAGGATCCGGCTCGACCGGCTGCGATTCAGGACGCGCTGCACGTGGCCGCCATGCCACCGTATCGGATCATGGACACCTGTGGGCGCGCGCTGGCGCTGCTCGAGGACATGGCGGACAAGGGCTCCCGACAGCTGCTGTCCGATGTGGCGTGCGGCGCCGTATTCTGCCGCGCCGCCATGCAGGGCGCAAGCCTGACACTCTTCGCCAACACCACGTCTATGAAGGATCGTGCCCGCGCCGAGGAGCTCGAGGCGGCGTGCGATGAGCTGCTCGATATGTGGCTACCGCGCGCCGACGCTCTGGCGCGCCGCGCCGCCGACGCCGCCAGGAAGAGGGGATAGCTATGGCTGAGCTGCTGAAGGGCGCTCCCGTCGCCCGCACGTTGACTGAGGAGCTTGCCGCGCGTTGTGCTGTTCTGCGCGAGCGCGGCGTTGTGCCGACGCTGGCCATCGTTCGCGTGGGCGAGCGCGAGGACGACCTGTCCTACGAGCGCGGTGCACTCAAGCGCTGCGAAAAGGTGGGCATCGAAGCTCGTCGCGTATTGCTGCCTGCCGATGTTTCGCAGGATGAGCTGCTGGCGGCTATTAAGGACATCAATGCCGACCCCACTGTTCACGGTTGTCTGATGTTTCGCCCGCTGCCTGCCGGTCTTGACGAGGATGCAGTTGCCGCCGCGCTCGATCCCGCCAAGGATGTTGACTCCATGACGCCGGCCTCGCTGCTTACCACGCTTTCGGGTCGTGGAGTGGGCTTTGCTCCTTGCACGGCTGAGGCCGTGTTGGCGTTGCTGGACCATTACGGCGTTGAGCTGGATGGTACCAAGGTTGCGGCGGTCGGTCGATCGCTGGTGATTGGCCGTCCCGTTGCCGCCATGCTTACGGCTCGCAATGCCACAGTGACGATGTGCCATACGCATACGCGCGACCTTGCTGCCGAGTGCCGTTCTGCCGACATTGTTGTTGCCGCGGTTGGGCGTGCGCGTACGATTGGCGCGGATGCGGTTCGCGAGGGCCAGACGATCATCGACGTGGGTATTAACTGGGACGAGGCCGCCGGCAAGCTGGTCGGCGACGTCGATTTTGATGCTGCGGAGCCGATTGTTGGCGCCATCACGCCCGTGCCGGGCGGCGTGGGCGCAGTGACGACGGCGATTCTCGCCAAACACGTGATCGAGGCGGCGGAGCGCGCATTGAACTAGGCATTTTTGGCTGATTAGGGGGTTAGATATATACTCCCGTGACACGCCGTGTGCAAAAAATGCCAAATATGAGTACTGTTGCCAAGCTAGTCACATATAATTTAGGTCATTTTGGCTCTCTAACGATATTTAGTATCGATAGGGAGCCTATTTTATTGGGCCTTTGAGGAATTACATAGTCTAACTTTTGTACAAATGTAGACTTTCGACGCCCACGCCCGGCAAAATAGCTGCTACTAAATTGGTGTCAGTACTCATATTTGGCATTTTTTGCACACAGGGGTTGCTGTGGCCGTGGTTTCGCCCTTTTTGCGCCGAAGCGATACACTGTTGCCGTTTGATTTCTTCGCTCAAGGAGGATGCGCATGCCGTGTACAACGATTTTGGTTGGTAAGAACGCGAGCTACGACGGGTCGACGCTGGTTGCCCGTAACGAGGACTCGTCCAACGGGGTGTTTGAGCCCAAGCGCATGCGCGTGGTGCACCCCGACGAGCAGCCGCGCGTCTACACGAGCGTCCTGAGCCACCTGACCATCGAGCTGCCCGATAACCCCATGCGCTACACAAGCGTTCCAGACGTTATCCCGGGTCACGGCATTTGGGCTGAGGCCGGCTTCAACGAGCTTAACGTTGGCATGTCCGCAACCGAGACGCTCACCACCAACGAGCGCGTCCGCGGCGCCGATCCGCTCGTAGACTATGTGCCCGCCAAGGGCAACGAGGGCGAGGACGGCTATGTTCCGGCGCAGCCCGGTGGTCTGGGCGAGGAGGACATGGTGACCCTGGCGCTGCCGTACGCCAAGTCCGCCCGTGACGGCGTGCGCATCTTGGGCGACCTGCTCGAGCGCTACGGCACCTACGAGAACAACGGCATCGCCTTGAGTGACGTGGACGAGATCTGGTGGCTCGAGACCATCGGCGGCCACCACTGGATCGCCAAGCGCGTGCCCGATGACGCCTATGTGACCATGCCCAACCAACTGGGTATCGACAGCTTTGACCTGGACGATGCCGAGGGCGCACAGGCCGATCACATGTGTTCCGCCGACCTGCGCTCCTGGATGGCCGAGTGGCACCTGGACCTGACGCTGGGCGTCGAGGGCGACGGTCCCGCCGCGGTCTTTAACCCGCGCGAGGCCTTTGGCTCGCACAGCGACAGCGACCACGTCTACAACACGCCGCGCGCCTGGTACATGCAGCGCTGCCTCAACCCCAGCGATGTGTGGGACGGTCCCGACGCCGACTACACGCCCGAGAGTGACGACATCCCCTGGAGCCGCGTGCCTGAGCGCAAGGTGACCATCGAGGATATCAAGTACGTGCTTTCGAGCCACTACCAGGGCACGGAGTACGACTGCTACGGCGGCAAGGGTACGCCCGCCACGCGCGGCGCCTATCGCCCCATCGGCATCAACCGCAACAGCCAGCTCGCCGTGCTGCAGCTGCGTCCCTATGCGCAGCCGGCATATCGCGCCGTACAGTGGATGGCGTTTGGCTCCAACTCGTTTAACGCGCTCGTACCGCTGTACGCCAATGTCGAGACCATGCCCGAGTACTATGCCGGCACGCAGGCTCGTGTGACGTCCGAGAATTTCTATTGGGCCAACCGCCTGATCGGTGCCTTGGCCGATGTTCGCTTCCATGAGTGCGGTCGCGCGGTCGAGGATTATCAGGAGAAGGTCGGCGGCATGGGCCACAAGCAGATTCACGACGTCGATGCCGCCGTGGCCGCGCTGCCCGAAGCCGAGGCGCCCGCCGAGCTCGCCCGCGCCAACGAGGAGTTTGCCGAGCGCGTGCGGGTGGAGACCGATGCTCTGTTGGGCAAGGTGCTCTACACCACGAGCTGTGCCATGAAGAACTCCTTCGCGATGAACGACAACGTAAGGTAAAGGCAACCTTGCAGCGAACGAGCGGGGCAAACGCCGTCAAAGGCTTTGGCCCGCTCGATTTCTATCTTGGCGGTAAAACGATTTTGTGTCGTTCACTCAATCTTGGGTACAAGAAGTCCAATGCAGTTGTTCATGATTGGAGCCAACCATGGTTATGAAACTCGATCAGCTTGTTAACGGTGCCATCAACGTGGGCTTCGGCGCCGCCGCCGTTGCCGTCGAGGGCGGCAAGAAGGTTCTCGACGACCTCGGTACCAAGGGCGAGCAGGTCCGCAAGGATGCCGGCACCCCCGATATCGCCCGCAGCGTGTCCGATATGTTCGAGCAGGCGGGTGGCACCATCTCCGACCTGACCGAGCGCCTGGGCATGCAGGGCGAGACTGCGGCGCAGCGCGTGCTCGATGAGCTCATCCTGGCGCGCGTCCGCGTTATGACCGCCCCCGAGCGTACGGCCTTCCTGGCCCATGTGCGCGACATCGTCGATTCGGTCGAGGACAACGTGACTTCGGTGCCCGTCGAGTCTGTTGAGCCCGACGATGCAGAGGATGCCGAAGAGGCCGAGTAGTAGCGCAGATGGCAGATTCCACCACCGATTACAACAATCAAGATCCCTTGGGTGACGAGGCGGCGGTTGTCGACGAGGTCGATGCCGCCGTCTCGGGCGCTCGCAAGAAGCCGCGCGCTGTCGATATGGTCCCCGAGGAGCCCGACGCGATGGCGCCGGATGAGGAATACCAGCTCACGCCGGCAGGTCGTCGTGAGCGCATTGGGCAGATCGTTCGCCTGATCAAAAAGTATCGCGTGTGGGACAACCTCACGCCGGTGCGCCTGCGTCGTCTGCTTGAAGAGCTCGGCCCTATGTTCGTCAAGATGGGGCAGATTCTGGCTAACCGCTCCGAGATTTTGCCGCAGCGGTTTTGCGACGAGCTGCGTCGTCTGCGCTCCGATGTAGAGCCGGTGCCGTATGAGGTAGTGCTCCGGTGTCTGGAAGAGGAGTACGGCCAGCGCCTGGGGCAGATGTTCGACGCGATCGACCCCAATCCGCTCGGAAGCGCGTCGCTCGCGCAGGTACACCGTGCCCGCCTGGTGACCGGCGAGGACGTGGCCGTTAAGGTGCAGCGCCCCGGCGCGCAGCAGGTGATGGCTCAGGATATCGACATCATCCGTTCGGTGGTGCGTATCGTCTCAAAGTTCGTCAACACCGACCAGTTTGTTGACCTGCACGGCGTGGTCGAAGAGCTGTGGACCTCGTTTCGCGAGGAAACCAACTTTTTGGCCGAGGCCAAAAACCTCAACGATTTCTATGAGTTCCATAAGAGCGTCCATGGCGTGTCGTGTCCCAAATCCTACTTGGACCTTTGCACCGAGCACGTCGTGGTCATGGACTACATTGACGGCATCTCGATTGCCGATCCCGAGCGCCTGGTGGCCGAGGGCTATGACCTGGAAAAGATCGGCTCGGCGATTGTCGAGGACTATTCGACGCAAGTGCTCGATGACGGCTTTTTCCATGCCGACCCGCATGCGGGAAACATCATCCTCAAGGACGGCATCGTCTACTTTATTGACCTGGGCATGGTTGGGCGCATGTCGAGCCACGACCGCGGTATCGTCAAGGACATGATTTTCGCCGTGGCCGAGGGCGACGTGCCCAAGCTCAAGGATTCGCTTATGCGCTTTGCCGTGACGCGCGGCGACTCGGCCGAGCTCGACCATTCGGCCTTTCTGTCCGATTTGGACTTTATCGTTGCCGACTTTGCGGGCCTCGACCTTAAGGACCTGGATATCGGCGAGTTTTTGACCTCGCTGCTAAACCTGGCGCGCAAAAACGACGTTGAGCTGCCGAGTGTGGTGACGATGTTTGCCCGCGGCATGGTGACACTCGAGGGTCTGCTGACCGAGTACATGCCCAACGTCAACATGATCCAGATTATCCAGACGCACATCAAAAACGAGAAGAGCACCTATGCGCGCATGCGCGATATGGGGCGCGATCTTGCCGCGAGCAGCTATCGCGCGGCAAAAGGCTCGCTCGAGGCGGCCGAGTATCTGGGCTTGGCGTCGCGCATGCTCACGCGCGGCCAGCTTAAGGTGAACACGCAGATTATGAGCAGCGATAAGGCGCTGCGACAGCTGGGTGGAATTATCGACCGCATGTCGATGGCAATTGTGATCGCCGGTCTGTTTATCGGTTCGTCGGTGGTGTACTACGCGCGTATCGAGCCGGTTGTGTTTGGTATCCCGGTCATTGGCTTTATGGGCTATGTGAGCGCGCTGGTGCTGGCGCTGATGCTGGGCCGCGAGATCTGGCGCAACAGCCACGGCGGCAAGCGGTAACGATTTCCCGGGGTCGGGGAAACGGGTTATTTTGCTCGGCACTCCATCCCCACCCTTTTCTATCGCAAACCATAGCTTTTACCTTGGGCTTCGCCTGTGTGCGGGGCCCTTTTGCGTGATACCATACTGACAGTAATAATCGATGGCCTAGATGGTGGTGCGGAGACGCACGAATGCGCGGTTTTCCTGCGCGTTTGGGAGAATCGGGGTGCAAGTCCTCGGCTGTACCAGTAACCGTAATTCCTCTTGGCCCGGGATGTTCGCGTCGCAGATCGGACGGCGCGCCCGGGTCGGTAAGGTTAAGTCGGATCGCCTCCCATCTTGTGCGCGACCGCGGCGCATGCCGCCGGTACGCGTTGGGCTCTGGAGGGAAGGGGGACCCCGATGGGGGAACTCGAGCGCAACATGCGCGATGACGTGGGGCAGCCGCTGGGCAATGTCCCAAGTTCAGACAATAGGAGACAAATGGATATGTTTGAGGATGAGTGCCAACGCGCCTCGTGGCGTCGTCATGGAGCGATTGCCCGCGGCGTAGCCAAGCGCGGTCTGGTGGCGTTCCTGGCTTTTGCCATGGCTTTTGGCACCACGCCGGCGCAACTTTGGGCCGAGGGCGCCGAGGGCATTGCCGAGGCCGTGGCGCAGGCTGCGACGGGCGGCGAGGGCGCGGCGGCCGACGATGGCACCGCTGCCGACACCGGCGCGAACAGTGCGGCGGCGAGCGCCGCTGCCGATGACGCCGGCGCAGATCAGGGCGCAACTGCGAGTGCCGCGAATGGTGCCGACACCGCCGCAGGCAACGCGACTGAGTCCGAGAACTCTGCTGCGACGCCTGCTGCTTCGGAGCAGAAGAACGCCGTTGCCGCCGCGTCCGCCACAGCGCTTTCGAGCGAGGCCAAGGTCTTCATTCAGGACGTCAAGGATAAGGACAACTCGTATTCCACGAAGTCTGGCGCGCTCAGCGCGGGCGATACGCTCTGGGCAAACATGTACGACGAGGTCGAGGATGACTGGTACGGCACTTCGACTGAGTCTGTTGCCAATCCAGGCACCTGGACCTACACCTGGCTCGCCGGCACGACCAGGGCCAGCAGCAATGTCGCCGACTACACCGAGGTCGTAGGACACGAGCAGTCGCTCACCGTCACCGCCGCGATGGAAGGTAAATACTTCATCTGCAAGGTAACGGTTGATGGCAAGGACTACTACGGCCCGTCAGTTTCTTCCGGCTCGGGCATCAATGCCAACTACATTCCTGGCCCCGTGCTGGGCGCCGGCCAGATGGAGCTTAACAGCGTCAAGCTGAGTAGCGACACGCCGAGCATAGGCGACACCCTGACGGCGACTCCGTACATAAGCTATTATCAGCAAGCCCCCGCCGACGCCAAGGTTACCTACACGTGGTCCGCATCCACCTCGCAGTACTCGGGCTTTACCAAGATCGAGGGCGAGACGGGCGCTTCGCTCTTGGTGGGCGACGACCTTGAGGGCAAGTACATCAGGGTCGAGGCCAACGCCGGCGTCAACACGGTGAACAAGACCACTTCCAGCAAGGTCAAACAGGCCGGTGCGGTCGAGATTTCGGCCGTGTCCATCATCAATACCAAGGACGATACGAGCGTCTTTGCGGTGGGGGACACCGCTAAGGCCCGCGCCAAGGAGAAGGGCGGCGCGTACGGCGCGTTCGTCGACGCGAGCAAGCTCAACTATCAGTGGCAGAGCTCTGACACCAAGAGTGGCACGTATACCGACATTGCGGGTGCCACGGGTGAGACCCTCGAGCTTACCGACGCTTTAGGTGGCAAGTACCTCAAGTGCAAGGTGTCCTCGAAGATCGGCTCTTCGAGCTTGACCAACTCGACGGGCGCTCTCGTTGCTGCCACCGGTTCAATTAATGTCACGAGCGTGACTATGAGCCCGACTTCGGGCAAAGTCGAGGTTGGTTCCACGATTACGGCGACCGCCAAGGCGGGTTCCACCGACGTTACCACCGATTCGCATGTCACGTGGCAGTGGTATAAGGGCACCTCGAACACCGCAAGCAAGTGCGACACGCCTATCAAGGGTGAGACCGGTAACACCCTGACGGTGACCGCCGCCCTTAAGGGCTGCTACGTCGTGGCCAAGGCCAACGGCGGCTATGGCGAGCAGAAGCCGTACTATGCGGTGGGTCCCGTTTCCGTCGCGGGCCAAGTGGAGCTCTATGACGTGCAGTTCGAGGGTTCTCCCGCTACCAATGGCGTGCACGTAGGCGATACGCTCAAGACCAAGGTGCGCAAAAAGGACGGCTCCAACTATCACTATATCGACCGCACCGATAATGTGACCTACCAGTGGCAGTATGCAAATAGCAGCTCGAGCTACGACTCCGCCTATACCGATATCCCCGGTGCTACCAAGGCCACCTATACCGTTGATGCCGCCTATGCCGGCAAGTATCTGCGCGTGAAGGTGACGAGCGAAAACACCGTTTCCAGCACGCAGAAGAAGAGCTCCTACGGCGGCACGCAGTCCGTAGCTCCGCTCGGCCCCGTGACGCTCAAGGGTCAGTACAAGCTGGCGGGCATCGAGCTTGCCGATAAGAACGTTACGCTCAGCGTGGGCTCAAAGATCACGCCGAGCGTGCAGGTTCCGGGCAGCTGGTCGGGCTCGACCACGGACGTGCCCGACGATGCCGAGCTCACCATGGCGTGGTATGCCAAGGGCGAGGGCGATGCCGATTGGACCGAGCTCACCGACGGTATCGATACGACCGATGGCAGCCTGACTCTTACGGATGCGCTTGTCGGCAAGCGCATCAAAGTTACGGCGAGCGCTCTCGACAACACGGTTGAATGGGTTTCGTCCGATAGCGTCACCGCGGCGGGGGAGTATAACCTGTTGCGCGTGACCACTACGCCGCAGATCAATAGCGAATCGACCCATCTCGTCTCGGGCGATAGCGTCAAGGCGACGGCGCAGGCTAAGCGCGCCGACGGTTCGACCACCAACGGTATCGACGTCACCGGTCAGGCGACTGTTGCCTGGTATGCGGCGGACGACGCGAAGGCTCCGGCGGCCGACTGGACGCTGCTGTCCGATATGTCGGGCGCCGAGGCGACGGTTTCGGCTTCTGCCGCGGGCAAGTATCTGAAGGCTGTCGCCACGAGCGGTGGCTCGACGGTCGAGCTCGTCTCCGCCAACAAGGTTATCGCCGCGGGCTCGCTTGAGGCTGCAGTCCAAAAGCTCAACGATGCCAATAAGCAGATCGCTGTTGATTACAGCGCCAAGGGCGGCAACGTTAACGATGCCCTGAAGGCGCAGCTTGCCGATTTGGGATTTACCGACGTTGACGTTAAGGTCTCCAAGGGTGGCGTGCTCTTTAGGGCAGAGGATGACAAGGCCACGGTTGGCATTTCCGACGCCCAGGATAAGACCAACGGCGATGTGACGTTCTTCTTCATTGACCCCAACGACTACACCGGTTACAACATCGACGGCCTGCGTAGCGCCGATGTGGCGTTTGAACTGTCGCGCGATGGCAAGACCGAGTATTACCAGCCCAACAAGTCGGTGCAGGTTGCTTGGGACGAGGCTCGCGTTCAGCAGATGCTCGACGATGCGGCCGAGCAGGTTGCCATCGGTTACGCAGCGGGCGATTCGGCTGAGTCCGTCACGTCCAACCTCACGCTTCCGTATCGCGCGGGCTCCAAGAACAAGTTCGAGGTTAGCTGGAAGAGTTCCGACGGCGATGTCATTTGGCCGTCCGGTTATGGCTGGGACGACTACACCGGCAAGGTGACGCGCGTTTCGAGCGATCGCACCGTAACGCTGACCGCGACGGTTTCGTTTGTGAGCGGTGGCCCGTCTGACGTTAAGGGCTCGCACGACTTCACCGTGACGGTCAAGGGTGATCCCGAGAAGGTCGCCGCCGACAAGAAGGCGCTCCAGGAGAAGGTCGATGCGGCCTTTACCTACGACAACATCAAGTACTCCGGCACCGACGCGGTCGCCAATAAGGATGGCCTGACCGCCGATCTGCAGATGCCGCGCACGAGCACGCTCAATATCGACGGCAAGTATTACAAGGTCGAGTACTCCGCCAGCACCGATGACATCACGTTTAACGGTTACAAGGGCACGGTCTATCAGCCGCTGCCTGGCACCGAGGCGGCGAAGACCAAGGTCACCCTTACGGTGACCGATAAGTCCAACGCCGAGGTCACGGCAAGCAAGACCCTCGACTTTGCGATTGCCCCGCAGAATAAGGACGAGCTCGATGCCGAGCTGTTCCACTTGAGCCTTGCAAAGTCAACATTCTCTCAGGGTATTCTTGACGGCCAGGATGCCTCCAATGTAACGGGAAGCCTGCATGCACCGCTTAAGGTGTATGGTCAAGGACTCGGCGTTAACTGGTGCTATTCCGACGAAGAGGCTGCGGGCCATTACGGTTTCGTGTTTAGTGAGCTTCCCGGTGGCACGGAGAACACCTATCGTTTGCTCAAGTCGAGCAAACCGAGTGTTATCGCGCATGAGAACCTTATCCTCACTCAGCCCGAATACAACACGAAAGTCACGATTAGCGGCCGTCTGAAGAGTGAGCGTTTTGCCCGTTATGCCGAGCGCTATCCCGACAATTCGGACTACGCGGTACTTGCCGGCTTGGATGTTTCTGCGACGGTAAACGTCAAGGGAACGACGGGGCTCGACAACCCGAACGAGGGCAAGACCATTGCGGTGACGGCCAAGGTCACGGGCGTTTCCGCAAGTGACGCCGGCGGCAACTACACCGAGCAATCGGTGGTGCCCTTGACCGAGCTTACGCTTCCCGCCGACGAAGACACGACGGCCGAGTCGGTGCTCGAGCAGCTTATGACGGCTGCCGGTTGTACGAACCTCGAAGCAAATGCATGGGGTCTTACGAGTGCGACGATGCCCGATGGCCGCGTGCTGAGCACAACGAGCGCCGCGCCGTACAGCTACTGGTCGTTCTTTGTGAACAACGGCTACGCGAGCGTCGGTGCTCCGAGCTACTACCTCAAGAACGGCGATTGCGTCGAGTTCCGTTATGTTAAGGGTGACGGCACGCAAAAGCCCTCGACGGCTCCTGCTACCAATCCCGGAACGGAGCATCCCGATGTCGATACGGCATGGAATGGCTTTGCGAACGGTGGCTCGGGATCCGCAACGGATGCCCTGACGCCTACGACAAAGACCGATACGCCCTCATGGGCACTTAACCTTCTGACCGAAGAGCAGCAGAAGGCAGGCGCAAGCGCCTCTGCGTCTGACCCCATTGTCGCGAACGGAAAGGTGTACCTAGTCACGGGCGCTTCGGTATGGGGTGGAAAGACGTGGAATGCGGTCCTCAACGAGGTTGACCCCGAGACGGGCTCCGTCGTGCGGTCCCTTGAGCTTGGCTCTTCCATGGATAGCACCTGCCGTCCCGTTATTGCGCAGGGCATCATCGTGATTCCGCTTTCCGGCGGCTATCTGCAGGCTGTTTCGGCGAAAACGTTTGAGACGCTTTGGTATTCCGATGCGTTTACGAAGCAGAACCTGTCTTCGTTGACCGTTGACGGCGACTACGTCTATATCAACACCCTTGATTATTGGTCTGGCAATGGCAATGACGTGCAAAACGGTACGGTCAGGCGCATCAATATTCACACGGGCGCCATCGCCGGTAGCGCCTCCGTCGCTGACGGAGGTTACTACTGGTCTGGCGGCCTGATGGTAAATGGCTACTATGTCGTTGGCGGCGACTATGGCCAGGTGCGCGTATATTCTGCCGATCTGTCAAAGCTTGTTGGTTCGATTAAGCTGTCTGGTGGCAACATCCGTTCGGCGCTTACCGTTCATGACGGCTATATATATGCTGTTACGCGCGACGATGGTACGTTGCACAAGCTGACCATTGGTTCCGATGGTTCCATTACTGAGGCCGCGAAAGTTCAGTTTGCCGCTTATTCGACTTCGACGCCCGTTTTCAGTGGTAAGTATGCTTTTATTGGCGGGACAACCGTGAACAATTGGAAGGCTAAGGCTAAGGCCAAGGCCAAGGCTACGGCTAAGGGCCTGCTTTCGATCATTGACCTCTCCGATATGAGTGTGAAGCAGATTACGAAGGCCGATGGCGAAGAGCTTGGCTTTGAGTCCAAGGGCACGCCGCTCGTCTCAACGCATGATGGCGAGACGTACGTATATTTCACCTTGAACGGCGCCAAGGGCAATTGGCCTAACTACACTACCGGCGGTGGCGTGTACATGTACAAGCTGGGCGATGCCGAGGCAACCGAGGTGTTCGTTCCCGGTTCTGGATATGCCAACTATTGCATGGCTTCGGTTGTCTGCGATCAGTTCGGCAATCTGTATTACACCAACGATTCGGGCCATCTCTTCTGTGTGAAATCTCAGGCACATCGTGTCAAGTTTGATGCTCAGGGCGGCTCATCGGTCAATGGTCAGACCCCCGCTTCGGGCTCGACTGTCGCCAAGCCTGCCGATCCGACGCGTGAGGGCTATACCTTCGCTGGTTGGTATACCGACGAGGCTTGTACGGAGGCGTATGACTTTAGCGTTGCGGTGACGGCTGATATGACGCTATATGCCAAGTGGATCAAGAACGCCGTTGCCCCTGACGGTAACGGTGGCTCTGGCTCCAATGGCGGCTCGGGTAACGGTACAAACGACCAGCAGGCTGGCGGTGCTGTTGCTCCGGGTCAGAAGCCGGTGTCTACCACGACTACGACCGAGAACAAGGACGATAAGGATTCCAAGAAGAATTCCGATAAGTCCGACAAGAAGGACAAGAAGTCCGACACTGGCTCGTCTGCAGCGACCACTGCCAAGAAGTCCGCTGAGGCTCCCGCGCAGCAGTCTGGCTTCAATCCGCTTGCCATCGTCGGCGTTGCGGCTGGCGTGATCGGTCTCGCCGTCATCGGTGTGTTCGTATTCACCAAGCGTCGGTAGGTGAGGGTCGTGTCCAATAAGCCTCAGGACGCTGAGTCCAAGCAGCCCGACTCGTCGTTCATCCAGCTCGACGACACTGTGCAAAAGGGCGCCGCTTCGGCGGCGTCCGCCCTTCGGCGCAAGACGCTGCTTGGCGCTCTGACGGCCGTCTGCATTGCGCTGATTGTCGTCTCGCTGGGCTTTGTTCGCCCTTCCGTCAGCGGTGCCTGGTCCATCGATTGGATTGTCGAGACCGTGACGGGAGAGAGTGTCGTTGCCAAGGAGGCGTCGGTTTCCGGCTCGGCTACCGCTTCGGGTAAGACTGGAGCCAAGGGCTCAAAATCTTCGGATGGTGCGAGCTCTGGGTCCAAGGATTCGACCAAATCCGACTCCAAGGACGATTCCGAGTCTTCGGACAAGAAGTCGGACAAGGACTCGAAGGAGAAGAAGTCCGAAGGCAAGGACGGCAAGAAGTCCGGGAGTAAATCGGGTTCGCAGAATTCTGAGTCCACTGGCGGTTCGAGCGCTTCTTACGGCTCATCTTCGGGCGGGGGATCGACGACCGGCGGTGGGTCCACTTCTAACGGCGGTGGCGCCTCTGCGGACAGCCAGGGCGGCTCGCAGCAGCATGGCTATGTCACAGTGACGGTCTCGGTAACTTCGAGTGCCGTGGGCAATCCTGTCTCGTCTGGCGGTACGTTCACCTTCAATAAGGGTGCTACGGCCTACGATGCCCTGTGCGCTCTGGGCCTTTCCGTGAATGCTCACGGCTCGTCGTATGGCACGTATGTCGCCGCCATTGGCGGTTTGGCCGAGAAGGAGCACGGCGGCACGAGCGGCTGGATGTACTCCGTCAACGGCGTAACGCCCAATACGGCCTGCAGCAACTACGTTCTCTCCAATGGCGACACCGTCGTTTGGTATTACGTAACGGGCTAGAGGCCTCGACACAACGCGCCAAACGGGCGGTTCGGACCAACATCCGAGCCGCCCGTCTTTATGCGAATGGGGCGTTGTTTCCCAATCGAGGCTCAACCGGAAATTGCATCCCACTCTGAAGGCGAATTCCGGGACACAGTTTCCGCTAGGACGGCGTTGCGGAAGCTGTATCCCATTCTGAGGCTGCAATCTGGGATGCACTTTCCGGAAAGGCGCTCATGGGGAAACTGCGTCCCATTCATGCACTGTAGCCCGCCTCGTACGCCTTCCGCGGCAGACTCTGTAAACAAAAAGCCGGTTGGAACGTGAATTCCAACCGGCTGCGAAGCGAGATTATGTTGGGCCGTCTACGACCGTGCGCCCTCGAGGAAGAAGCGGCGGCTGAAGTAGTTGTACCAGGTGACGAGGAACGTGGCGATGGCCTTCATGGCCTGGTAGCCGATGCTCAAAAACGTGACGCCCACAAACATGTACAGGTCGTTGAGGCCCAGGCCGATCACCGACAGGATGGTGAAGATCGTGAACTCGCGCTTGCGGCTCATGCCCTCGCGATGGTCGAACACGTACTTCATGCTGAGCCAGTAGTTGACCACGACGGACGTGGTAAACGAGACCGTGGTGCTCATCAAAAAGTCGAGGTGAAACAGCTCGACGAGCGCAATGAGCATACCCCAGTCGATGCCAAAGGAGATAAGACCCACGACAGCGAACTTGAGGAACTGCTTGGTATGAGGTTGTGCCAGTGCCTTGCGCACGTAATCACATCCAATGCGTTGATGAATCGAGCAGAGGATACTTTAGAGCTTTTGCAAGGGAAACGTAAGGTCCTTGCCAAGAACTATACGAACTCGCCAAATTTTCAAGAGCTAATCCGCAAACGTTGAAAATTTGCCCGTAAACGAGCAAAGCCCACGAACGACACAGCGCTCGACGTGCGTCATCCGTGGGCATCGTAAAGCTGTAAGGTTGCGAGTTACTTGGTCTCGTCGCCTTCCAGGAAGATCTTTCGGGTCACAAAGTTGTAGACCATGACAAGCGCGGTGGCGCAGATCTTGGCGATATTGGCCTCGAGTCCCAGACCGGCGTTGAGTGTCAACACGATAGCGTCGTTGAGTACCAGGCCGATCACGGACAGCACGACAAAGATAATGAACTCGCGGCGGCGGCTCATGCCCTCCTTGTGCGCAAACACGTACTTCATGCTGGCGAGGTAGTTAAAGATGAGTGAGATGATAAAGCCGCTGGTGTTGGCGATTAGGATGTTGAGGCCCAGACCGTAGTGGAGCAGATTCATAATGCCAAAGTCGATGACCGTGGCAATGACACCGACGACGCCAAATTTCATGATCTGCGCAAGGAGCTTTTGCATGGTACCTGCCTTAAGCTGGCGCCGAAGCGCCGCGGGGATGACAAACTCAGCAAGTTTAGCCAATCCCCACGGGTGGAGCTAGGCGCGCTCCTCGATAGCACCGTTTCTATATGCATCGAGCAGCTGGCGCAGGTCCTGGATCTGGCTGCGGATCTTGACACCGGAATCGGTGTCGCTCACCATGCGGCGACGGTCTGCTTGGTCAAAACGATTGGTCTCGCTCTCGATGTCCACGTTGCGTGTGAGTGCCTCGGCAACCGTCGTAAAGGCCCGGTGCGACTTGAGGCGGCAGCCGCGCGAGCTCGAGATGAGCGTATAGCCGGCGATACCCGTCTTGGGATGGTAAGCGCGGCAGAAGCCGCCATCGATGACCAGCAGCTTGCCCTCGGCGCGGATGGGCTGCTCGCCCTTGGTGGTTTTAACGGGCGTGTGGCCGTTGATGATGTGGCCGGTCGGTGAACATGCCATGGGCGCGACACCAAACTCGCGCATGATGTCGTCGCAGACCGAGGGCGACTTGGTAAGCGTAAAGTACGGGTCCATCGGCTCGACCCAGGTGCTCTTATCGGCGATATAGGCGCGCTCAAAGGTGCGCACCAGGCGTCCGCTGGCGGGTGAGTTAAAGCCAATCCACAGGTACCACATCCAGTCGAGAGCGTCGCGGTCGCCCACGCGCCAGGCGCGGCGGGCGATGTGGTCGCAAAAATCGAGATAATCGCGGCCAGCGTGCCAGGTGCCCAGGCATTTCATGCTGCTAAAGGTGCCGTCTTCGTTGAGTGGCACGCAGCCATGGAACAGCAGGTTGCCGTTGGCGACCTTGTATATCGAGCCGTGGGAATAGAGGAAATCGATATGGCGATGCAGGTGATCGGCGGTGATAAACTCGGACACGAGCTTGTCGATGATGTGCTGCTCCTCGGGCGTGAGCGTATAGGGGTCCGTCGGGTCGACGGTGGGGAAGTCGTTGGTCGTGAGCGGCCACACGCTGCCGTCGGCGAGCGTGACCGTGCCGGTGTCGTGGTCGATCTTGTCGAGTAACAGGCGGTCGGTCATATCGAACTCGGGGTGGCGCTGGATAATCTGGCCCTCGAGCTTAAAGAGCAGCACGTTGACGGCCTTGATCAGCGGGGTGATGGACTCACCGGCGGTGTAGGTGGCATCGGCAAAGGCGACAAGCTCACGCAGCGAGATGCCGTAGTCGTTCTCCAGGATCTCGTAGTTGTCGTAGCGTAGGTTGTTGCGCAGCACCGTGGCGATGCAGGCGGGCTCACCGGCCGCAGCGCCCATCCACAGCAGGTCGTGGTTGCCCCACTGGATGTCGAGCGAATGGTAGGTGAGCAGGCGGTCCATAATCTTGGCCGCGCCGCCGCCGCGGTCGAAGATGTCGCCCACCAGGTGCAGGTGGTCGACGGCCAGGCGCTTGATGAGCGAGGCGAGCGACTCGATAAAGTCGTCGGCGCTGGCGGTCTCCAGAATGGACTCCACGATGCGCTCGTGATAGCGCACGCGATAGTTGTTCTCGTCCGGATGCGTGTGCAGCAGCTCGTCGATGATGTAGGCGTAATCGCGCGGGATGGCCTTGCGCACCTTGGAGCGCGTATAGCGGCTCGAAAGCGAGCGGGCGACCATGATGAGCTGGTCGAGCATGGTCTTGTACCAGGTGGGCGAGTCTTCGCGCCGGCTGCGGACCAGGTCGATCTTCTCGCGCGGGTAGTAGATGAGCGTGCACAGCTCGCCCTTTTCGTCAAAGGAAAGCGTGTCGCCAAAAATCTCGTCGACATGTTCGCGCACGACGCCCGAGCAGTTGTTGAGGATGTGCATAAAGGCTTCGTACTCGCCATGCACGTCGCTCATAAAATGCTCGGTGCCTTTGGGCAGGTTGAGAATGGCCGAGAGATTGATGATCTCGGTAAACGCGGATTGCTCGGTGGGAAATTGTTTCGACAGCAGACGCAGATACTTGAAGTCTTGCGGATTGCGATCGAATGCGACCATGAAACACCTTCCGATGGGGTTGGTAAAACTGATAAACAGCGTCAAACGTTTATCAGTATGCGCCGCTTTTGTTTCGATTGGGGGTGGGAGGTCGAATTGTTGGCCGAACGGTTTGGTAAATCGATTTAGTTGAGGTAGATATGGCGGTTGGGTGGAGACGTAGGGTCGTTTTTACAGACACATGCCTCCGGGATCGATAGAGATGATAACGGTAAAGATGTTCACTACTTTTGGCTCTATTTGGTAAATAGTGGACATTTGTACCGTATTTAAGTTTGCTGTGCGATAATTTTCATAGCAATACGTAAGGAGCTTCATATGAGTGATTTTGTCCTGACCTGTGAATCTGCCGCCGACCGAACTCGGGAGTTCTTTGAATCGCGCAATATTCCCGTCGCGTATTTTCATTACGAGATCGACGATGTTGTCTATATGGACGATCTGTATCAGTCGATTACGCCGGACGAGTTTTTTGCCCAGATTGCCGCAGGCGCCATGCCCAAGACGTCTCAGGTGAGCGTGGGCGAGTACGAGGAGTTTTTGGAGCCGTTTGTTGCCGAGGGTAAAGACGTGCTGCACCTGACGTTGTCGTCGGGTATTTCGGGCACGTATGGATCGGCCTGCGTTGCGGCGCAGATGCTCGCAGATCGCTATCCCCAGGGCGGCAAGGTGCGCGTCATCGATTCGCTGGGGGCGTCTTCGGGCTTTGGCCTGTTGCTGGAATATGCCGCCGATGTGCGCGATAGCGGGGCTTCACTCGACGAGACGGCTGCTTGGATCGAGGAGCACAAGCTCAACCTGCACCACTGGTTCTTCTCGACCGATCTGTCGAGCTACCTGCGCGGCGGTCGCATTTCGGCTGCGAGCGCGATTATCGGCACGGCGCTCAAGATTTGCCCGCTTATGACGGTCGATTGCGAAGGTGGGCTGTCGCCACGTGAGAAGATTCGCACTAAGAAGCGCGCGATTTCCGAGATGGCTAAGACCATGATGGCACACGTGCAGGACGGTGCGGATTATTCGGGTAAGTGCATCATGTCACACTCGGCGTGCCGCGAGGATGCCGAGGCAGTTGCGGCGCTGATTGAGGAACAGGTTCCGCAGCTCAAAGGCAAGATTGAGATCAACAATATCGGTGCTCTGATCGGTTCGCACACCGGACCTGGTACGGTGGCGCTCTTCTTTATGGGCGACAAGCGCGTGGATTAGTTTGCCCCATCACATCGCTGCATGATTGCTCAAACGAAAACGGCCCGCCTCACGTTTGTGGGGCGGGCCAAGATGTTTTGCTAGCGTTTCTTTCCGCGGAAGAAGAAGCCGTGCAGCGAGGGCTTGAGTCCACGGTTGGCGCGACGCTCCTCGATATGATCGTGGATCGAAGCAACGCGCTCGATGACTTCGTCGGGAATCGGCACGTCGGGATTCATGTTCTCGACCTGACTGACCTCGGCGGCGGCAACCTGGTCGATAATGGGCACATCGTCGTGCGAGATGACGGGCGTGGCGTCTTCCTTCATCTTGCGGTAGCGCTGCATCATGTCGGTCTGCAGCTGCTGGGCCGAAGGCGGCGTCCAAATGATGGCGTTGGCACCGGCGGCGATGGTTTCACGAATGCTCTCGGGCGTCTTGCCGCCCGGTGCGATGAGCGGCAGGTTGGGATAGTGCTCGCGCAGCTCGCGCAGGACCTGTGGCGTGTTCTTGCCGGCCGCGATGTTAAGAATCTTGGCGCCCGCGCGCACCTTTGCGTGAGCATCGTCGTCGCAACGTACGACCGTGGCGATGACGGGGATGTCGGCGATGTTGGTGATGTGCTCGACCATCTCGGCGGTGGCGGGGGAGTTGACCACACAGCCCGCCGCGCCCTGCATCTCGGAGACGGCTGCCATCTGAACGGAGCGCTTGCCGGTGGTGGTGCCACCGCCCACGCCTACGAAGACCGGGCACTCGGCGACGGTCAGCAGCGCCTGCGTAATGGCGGGCTGCGGCGTGAAGGGGTAAACGGCATAGACGGCATCGGCGTTGGAGTTGCGGATGACCGCGACGTCGGTGGTGTAGATGAGCGATTTGATACGACGGCCGAAGAGCGTGAAGCCGCTGGCCTCCTCAATCTCGTCAGGCATGCGAAGGGCCGCCTTGCGCAGGCGCCCGTCGATGGGCAGCGGCTCCATGGGGAGCAGTCCGTTGGGGGTCACGGCTACCTGGGGCTCGGTGAACTCGTCTGCGAGCTCGACCTCGGAGAAATCGACCGAGGCGACGATGTCTTCGTGAACCTCGGCGGGCACATCGATGGGAGCTTGGTCGTTTGCTGCGGCAGGCGTGTCGAAGGAGCTGGTGCCGACGAAGGCGTCGACGCGCTCATTTAGATCGTTGAGGGTATCCATGGAAGCTCGATTCTATGTGATGACGGCCGGCGCGATGCAGCCGGAATTGCGAATGCTAAATCGTTTGACGAGTTGATTTTTCCCCGCCGCGTCCTCCGTTAGACCGAAGGGCGGCGAACGTGAAGGAGCTGTGGTGGCGGGGATCGAGGTGCTATCTTGAAAGTCCCGTTTAAAAGAGAGGTGACGCGGTATGGAATTTTCGGCAATGTTGGGCTCGATTGGCCTATGCGTGGGCGCAATCGTAGCCGCCGCGGTCATCTACTTTGTGGTTACGGCCATTAAAGGCAAAAGGGCCGAACGCAAGGAGCGCGCGATGCTTAAACAGCATCGCGACCAGCAGGGCAAACGCGCACGGAGATAGCTTGTTGAGTTTTGGATCCGTGCGCTAGCTGCGTTTTCGGATCAGGGCAATGTAGAAGCCCTCAAATTCGCGGCTGGGCGGAATGGTGAGCGTGCCGGGCAGGCCGTTGGCGATGGCCGATACCTGACCCGCGGCGATTGCCTCGGTGAGAGCGTTGGACTCGATGCGCGGCTCTTCACCGGCATCCTGGGCGCGACGCGCTTCGCTTTCGCTTGGCGTGCCGTCGAGGGGGATGAGCTCGCAGTCCATATGCTTGTCGAGGGCCTCTTGCAGGGCGTCCTCGTTTTCCTGCGGCAAGATCGAACAAGTCGAATAGACGAGCGTGCCGCCCGGTTTGAGGGCTCCCATGGCGCGGTCCAGAAGCGCACGCTGCGAGCGGGCGCATTTGACGAGCAGTTGCTCGGTCAGGCCCCGCAGGCTTTTCTCGTTGCCGCTGATGACGGTGCCCGTGCCGGTGCAGGGAGCGTCGAGCAGGATGCGGTCAAAGCGGAAGAACTCGTCGAGCTCGCGTGCGTCGGTGCGCATGACGGGCACGTTTTTGGCACCTTGGCGGTGCAGGTTGGCTTCGAGTTTCTCGGCGCGGGGAATGCTCATCTCGCAGGCGGTAAGGTGCGCCTGCCCCTGCGTGAGGGCGGCGATCTGCGTCGTCTTGCCGCCAGGGGCTGCGCACATGTCCAGGATGTCCTCGCCTGCCTGAGTGCCCAGGACCAGCGGCGGCATCATGGACGACAGGCTCTGCAGGTAGATCTTGCCGTCGCGGTAGATGTCGAGATCCCACAGATCGGAAACCTGGGCCTCGGGCAGGATGAAGGCGTCTGGGTACCAGGTGACGGGGTTGTGGGCGATGCCGGCGGCATCGAGCGCCGCAGCGATGTCCTCGGCGGTTGCCTTGAGCGTGTTGGCGCGCAGCGTGACCGGGCGTGTGGCCGCGGCGCCGAAACCCTCGATCATGAGCTCGGCATCGGCGGGCGCATAGGCGCCGGCGACCGTGTCGACCATAAAGCGCGGCAGGTCGGCGGCGGAGTGTTGGGCGGCAAGCTGGTCGGAAAGCTCGGTGGCGGCAAACTGCCTGAGCTTGAGCTCGGGCTTAACCTGCTTTTTCTGCTTACGACGACGCGGCTTGGACATCCGTCTCTCCTTCCACCTAAATGATTATTCTGGGACGGGGATTAAAAAATCATTTAATCCCCGTCCCAAAAAGACTACTTTGCGGCGCCCGGGAATGATTTTTTAATCCCCGTCCCAGAATAATCATTCCCGGGCGCGTTGCGGTTGCCTAGTACTGGCTCTCGTGCTTGCTGAAGAAGTCGAAGCGCGGGGGCAGCGGCTTTACGCGGTGCTCGCCGGGCTTCTCGCCCAAGCTCTCCACAAACTCATCCGTGGAGGCGAAGATGTTATCCCAGCTAAAGAAGGCGACCGGATCGACGTCGAAGTACTCGCAGATGAGCTCGCAGCCGGCAGGGACGATGCCGTGCATGAGCACGGTCGCCACGCGCAGCTCGGTAAAGGCGTCGACGAGGGCCTGCGTCATTGCGGCATTGGCCGGCTCGCCCTCGAGCTTGTTGGCGGCCTTGGAGGCATCGCTCCAGCGCTTGTTGGCGGCACGCAGGTAGTCGTCGCACACGGCGAGCGCGCGGTGCGTCTCGAACTTGTACATGGCCTGCTCAAAGGCAAGGGCGGCCTGCTCGGCGGCCTCGACCACGGTGTCAGAAGCTGCGCCGGCGGGGATGCAGCCGTTGCGGTAGGGGCTCTCGTCGCCCTCCTTGACGGCGACGCCGTAGAAGCAGCTGCGGGCCAGGCGGTTGAACACGCCGGTCAAAAGGGCGCTCTCCTTAAGGGCCGGATCGATGACGCGCTTGTCGTCGCAGGCGCGCACCTCGTTGCCGTCCTTGTCTTTGCCGGTCACGCGGGTGTCGTATGCCTTGGGGCTAAAGCTCACCGGCTTTTCGGACAGGCCGAGCGACAGCCAGTGCGCGCGCATCTGCTCGCAGGTGTAGTGGTTGAGCAGGTCGTCTGCCGGCGGGGGAGGCGTCTGCGAGGACGAGCTGGCCTTTTTGCCCATGTAGAGCAGGTGGTAGCAGGCGCTGACGGTGCTCTGCGTGAGGTCCCAGCCCAGGGCCTCCCACATGGCGGTCTGCGCGATGCAGTAGAAGTAGATGTTGTCCTGGCCGATGAACTGGTAGATCTGTGCGTCGTCAGAGCACCACCAGTCGCGCCAGTCGAGTGAGCTGTGTTGGTAGGTGGGCGCGGGCACCTGCGTGGAGTCGGCAGCGGGCTCGCCCATGAGGGCGGCATCCTGGGCGGCGACGCCCTCGGTCACGCCGGCGGCCTTGGCATCGCGCGCGAGCACGGTACGCGTATAGCTGATGGGCGCCCACAGGCTCTCGGGCCAGCACCAGCAGGTGACGTCGGTCACGCCGTCGACCTCGGGCACCGGAACGCCCCAGTCGATGTTGCCGGTGATGCGGAAGGGCACGAGCGCCTTGCCGCTGCGGAAGCGCACGCCGCCGTTGGCGAGCACCGCGTGGGCGTCGTCGCGCTCCTTCCAGCTGGGGAAGGTGACGGTAAAGCTGCTCTTGTTGCCCTCGGGCTCCAGCACGGTGTGCTCGGGCAGCTGGTCCTCGACGGCGTCGAAGGCCTCGCGGAACTTGTTCTGGATGTAGAGCTGAGCCGGCAGCAGCCACTCCTCCATAGTCTTGGAGACCACGGAGCGAACCTGCGGGTTCTGGGCGAGCTTGGCGGTATAGGTCTTCATAAAGTCGAGGTAGGCCGGCAGGTCGAAGTAGAGGTTGTCGACCGGGCGCAGCTCGGGCACTTCGCCGGTGAGCTGGCTCTTGGGCGCGATGAGCTCCTCGGGCTCAAACTGGTGGCCCAGGTCGCACTCGTCGGCATAGGCCTTCTCGGATTTGCAGCCCTGGATGGGGCAGCGGCCGATCACCTGACGGCCGTTGAGGAACGTGCCGGCCTTGGCGTCGTAGAACTGCAGCGTGGAGCGCTTGGAGATGGTGCCCTGCTCGTGCAGGCGCTTGATAATCTCCGCGGTCACCTCGTTGTGAATCTGCGCAGCCGGCTCAAGGCCCGAGCCGCCGTAGATGTCGCAGCTGATGTTGTAGTTGTTGAGGGTCGCGGCCTGGCGGGAGTGGTTGGACTCGACATACTCGCTAATGGACTTGTCGTAGCCCTCGCTCTCCTTGAGCTTGCGGTAGCTCTCCATGATGGGCGAGCCGTAGCAGTCGGTGCCCGAGGTGAAGATGACGTTCTCGCGGCCCAGACGGTCGCGCAGGAAGCGGGCGAAGAAGTCGGCCGGGACAAAGACGCCGCCAACGTGGCCAAAGTGAAGGCCCTTGTTGCCATAGGGCTCGCCGGCGGTAACGATGGCGCGGCGCGGCCAGCTGGGACGGTCGTTCATGGAGTATTTGGATGCCATGGGACTCCTTCGCATATGGAGAGGGCGCGGCCGGGCGCGGGGCTCGGCGGCGCGGTGGTCAATTCGTGCATATCGTTCGACATTATCGCACATGCGGGCGGGTGCGTGGCAGGGGCGCTATCCTAAGATGCTATGAATGAGATTTCCAACATACATGCGTTTGAGGACGAGGATTTTCTGCACGCCTGCTTTGTGTGGGGGATGGCCGTGATCGCGGTGTTTGCCGTGTGTCTGGTGCCGGTGTTTATGCTGCTGGGCGGGCCTGCGGACTTGGACGCGGCTGAGGCGGGCGGCTGGATGGCTGTCGTGGGCTGGATAGTCGGCTTGGCTGCGGTCTCAATGGCATCGTTTGCCGTGCACGAGCTGGTGCATGCGGTGTTTTTTAAGCTGCTGGCGCCTGCGGGCGCGCAGGTGACCTTTGGGGCGAATCGCGAGACGGCGATGATCTATGCCTGCGCCGAGGGCGTTGTGTATTCGCGCCGGCGGTACATGGCGGTTTGCCTGGCGCCGACGGTTGTTGTGACGACAGCATTTGCCCTGGGGTTTGCGTTCTCGGACTATCCGCTGCTGTGCTACCTGGCGGCTGGTCTGCACTTGTCGGGCTGTGTGGGTGATTGGTATTACGTGCGGACCATTCTGCGCGACCGCCGTATCGTCGCCTGCGAGGATACGTCCTTTGGCGTGCGCTTTTTCGCAAAGTAGTCTTTTTGGGACGGGGCTATTTTAGCTGCCATGATGTCGGGGTGAGTTTTCTGGGACGGGGATGTCGATGAAGTCGTTGTTGCTGCATGCGTGCTGTGCACCATGCTCGCTTGAGCCGGTTCGCCTGCTGCGCGAGGAGGGGTTTGAGCCCACGATTTGCTGGACCAATCCCAATATTCAACCGCGCGATGAATGGCGGCGGCGTCTGGACGAGCTGCGCCGGTGGTGTGCCGATGGCGACATCGAGCTCATCGAGGCGGGGGAGGACCGCGAGCGCTGGGAGGCCGGCGTGGCCCCGCTGGGTGCCGATCGGCCCCGTCGCTGTCGCTCGTGCTATGCCTTGCGCTTGGCCGAGGCATGCCGCGTTGCCCAGGAGCGCGGGTTTGAATATGTGGGTACGACGCTCGCCGTCTCGCCGTACCAGCTGTTCGACACCTGCAATGACGTACTCGAGCGCCTGGCGGCGGCACGTGGGCTTACCCCGGTGATCCGCGATTTTCGCCCGTATTATCCCGAGGCTACGCGCCGTTCGCGCGAACTGGGCATGTATCGACAGAACTACTGCGGCTGCCGCTTTTCTGCCGTCGAGGCGGCCATGGACCGCGCTCGCATTCGCGACGAGCGCAAGGCTGCCAAAAAGTAGTTCATTTGGGACGTCAGCCTGCTAGGATGTAGGGCGGACTTTAGCTATATAAGGAGAATCCGACGTGTCTATGCGTACCGATGATTTTGACTACAACCTTCCCGAGGAACTGATCGCCCAGGCTCCCGCCGAGCCGCGCGACTCCTGCCGCCTGCTGGTGGTGGATCGCAAGGGCTCCCAGGCGGGAACGCCGCTGGAGCATGGCGGCACCGTTGAGCACCGCATCTTCCGCGACATCATCGACTATATCGAGCCGGGCGACGTGCTCGTCATCAACAAGACGCGTGTGATGCCGGCCCGCCTGATCGGTCGCAAAGCCGGCTCGGGTGGCGTGGTCGAGACGCTGCTGCTCAAGCGCCGCGAGGATGTTGACCCGCTGGGCCATGTTTGGGAGTGCTTGGTCAAGCCGGGCAAGCGCCTGAAGCCCGGTGCCCAGATTGAGTATCGCGCCGGTGGCGCCCATGCGCCCGAGGGGGCTCCCGTGGTGCTGACGGCCGAGGTCATCGACTTTGTCACCGATAGCCGTGGTGGCCGTCTGGTGCGCTTTGAGCCGGTCGGTTGCAATGCCGCCGGCGACCCGCGCACGCTCGACGAGGCCATCCATGCGGCCGGCCACGTGCCGCTGCCGCCCTACATTACCGATTACGAGGGCGACCCCGAGAAGTACCAGACCGTCTACGCCATGAAGGAGGAGCACTCGGCTGCCGCTCCTACGGCGGGTCTGCACTTTACTCCCGAGCTCATGGCCGCTATCGAGGCCAAGGGCGCGAAGTTTGCCGCCGTCGAGCTCGAGGTGGGCATCGATACCTTCCGCTTGGTGGAGGAGGACGACCCTACGCAGCACGTCATGCACACCGAGCGCTACCACGTGTCGCAGGAGGTTGTCGACGCCGTGCATAAGGCGAAGGCCGAGGGTCATCGTGTGATCGCCGTCGGCACCACCGCGGTGCGCTCGCTCGAGAGTGCGTTTGACGCGGACGCGCCGGTGTCCGATCCGGCTGTGACGGCGCGCTATTTTGAAGGCCGCGAGGACGGTGCCGACACGCTCGGCCGCGGCGACATCGTGGCGCGCGAGAACGCCACGACGCAGCTTTACCTCATGCCCGGCTCGACCTATCACGTGGTCGACGCGCTGATCACGAACTTCCACGTGCCGCGCTCCACGCTCATGATGCTCGTAAGCGCGCTTGCCACCCGCGACCAGATCATGGATGCCTACGCCGCTGCTATCGAAGAGCGCTACCGCTTCTTCAGCTTTGGCGACGCGATGCTCATTTTGTAGGTTACGGCGTTTTACAAACGCCGTAACCGGCCGACGCTGCAAACCCCCCTAAGCGGCAATCTGATGTTCAATCGTCGGGCATGACCAGAAGGTCAATGCCCCCCTCTTTCACGTCACCTTGCTCGCTTAGGGGCGTTTTCGCTGACTTTGCCAAAGCATCGGCAGGTACTCATTGGGGACGTACTTAAATGAGTGCCTGCAGAATGAGAGTGGATAATCTCCCGTTTTTGGCCTGCTTGGGGGCTCAAAGTGGGAGATTATCCACTCTCGTCATTGGGCTAGTCGTTGGGGACGTTCTTGTTTGACTAGTCGTTTAAGAACGTCCCCAATGACTACTTGCTTGCGAACAGCCAGACTAGGATGATCGCCAGGATTGCGGCGACGATGCAGACGATGGCGCCGGTGAATTTGATGCGTGAGTCGCGGGTACGTTCGCGCACCGCGTCCTCGGTGGCCTCGAGCTGGGCGACTTCTCGCTCGGTCTCGGCGTGTTCGGCTTTGTCTCGGGCCAAGGATCCTGCAAGCGACTCAGTGATCTCTGGGTGGTCGTGCACTTCGGTCGCCTGTCCGATGATCGACTGCGCATGTGCGGCATCTGCTTGGGCGTTGGCGATGCTCTGCTCCTGGTCGCGGCGTGCCTTGTCCTCGGCAGTGATCTTCTCGCGCAGTTCGCGCTGACGAGTCGCGGCGGCTGTCTTCGCCGTCTGCAGCTCGTCGCGCGCGGCATCGGCTTCGGTCGTCACGGCTTGGTGCGCGCGTTTTGCGTCGGCGATAGGGGCTTGAGCCTGCTCGACGGCCTGCTCGGCTGCGGCAAGCGAGTGCTCAAGGTCGGCGGTGATGCGCGGGACATCTTCTTCGGCTTTACGCAGGGCATCTGCCGTGTCGGAAATCTGCATCGAGAGCTCGCTGGTGCGCACCGTATAGTTGGCGGGATTTGCCGAGGGATTGCGTTGCAGCTCGGCATACTCATGACGCAGCGTCTCGAGCTGGGCGCGCGTGGCGTCGACGGTTTGTTGTGCGGCGGCAATGCCGGCGTCTCGCTCTGCCTTCACCTTGTCGCGGATGCGCTTGGAATCCTCAAGACGTCGAACGAGGCGGTTGCCGGTCTCGCGTGAGCTCGCCTCGCGGGCCTCCACGGCGTCGAGCGCGGCCTTCAGACGGAGCTCAGTCGCGTCATCCTCTGTCTTCATTTGTTCGAGCTGACCCTTGAGCTCTGTCGCTTTGGAGGCGTGGGCATCACGATCAATCTCGGCGGCCGCTGCAGTCTTTTGGGCCGTGGCAATCGCCTGGCGCTGGTCGGCGACGATCTGGTCGTAGCGGCCTGCGATATCCTGGCGCGTCTCGAGTTCCTCGGCCTGATCGGCAATGCGCTGCTCAAGTTCGGCCAAGTGGGCACGGGCATCGGCAAGTGCCTTTTTCGCGGCGTTCATCTCGCGCATGGCCGAGGCGCCCTGGGCGATAAAGGTGCCCACGGCGTTCGCGGTGTTCGAGACAGCGGTCCCCAGATCGCGGTTCGCGGCAGGGGAGTGCGGGGCGGTCGGGCGAGCGGTGTCGGCAGCGTCCGCATCGGTAGCCTGCGGCGCGGCGATATTGCCGGTGCCGCCCTCGACCACAGAAAAGCCTGCTGCGTGCGGGTCGACCGCATCAGCGCCAATCGTGGGATGCTCGAGCTGCAGAAACGAGGGCATGGCGCTGCCCTGGTCGGCAACCGGAGTCTCGCCGGGTACGAAGGTCGAGGCTGCCTCGGCGGCCTCCTCTTCCTCGGCGTCAACGTCAGCGTCGGCCACGGCGTCTTTCATCGCTTTGACGGCATCCATCATGGAGTCCATGACGGCGTCGAGCTCTTCTTCCGAAGAAACCTCGATAGGGCCCGCAGCTTGCGAAGCGGCATCCTGTACGGGGCCGTCGTCCTGAGCGGGCGCATCGTCGTTTTGCTCGCCGGCATCTTCGGCGCCGGGGGTTTCCGCCGTAGCGCTTTCGTCCAAGATGGGGTCGTCGAGGTCAATATCATCGCAGGTCACAGCGTCGGCATCTGCAGTGACGTCTGCGGAATCATCAATATGCTGTTGAGTCTGGGGGTCCAGCTCGTCTGTCATAGGCATGTGCTCCTCATCGTTGTTTGTCACCCTATGATAAAGTCTCGCGCCGACATCCCGCGCACTGCAGCAAAGTTTCAAAACGTGTTCGATGGCTCGCGTCGATAGCAAAAACTCGGCCACTTTATCCAGTTTGTACTTGACATTCCCTTCGCCGAAAGACGTTGCGCCGTTCGCCTGCCATGGGCTTTATTTTTCACTTGAACCCGCTAAAGTTGCATTTCAGCTTTTGGCGCGTGAAGTTGGATGCGCGCAGTCGACGGGCAGGCCCGTCGCGATTTGAAAGGACTTTATATGGGACTTTTCACTGGTAAGACCGTGATCGTTACCGGCGGCGGCAAGGCCACGCTTAAGGACGGCTCCGCTGGCTCCATCGGCTACGGCATCGATATCGCATTTGCCAAGGAGGGCGCGAACCTTGTCATCACTGGCCGCAACGTCGCCAAGCTCGAGGCCGCCAAGGAGTCTCTCGAGGCCGAGTACGGTGTCAAGGTTCTGCCTGTTCAGGCCGATGTCTCGGCTGGTCAGGACAACGAGGCCGTCGTCCAGAACGTCATCGACAAGGCTATTGAGGAGTTCGGCCGCATCGACGCCGTCGTCAACAATGCTCAGGCCAGCGCCTCGGGCGTGACCATTGCCGATCACACCATGGACCAGTTCAACCTCGCCATTTACTCCGGTCTGTATGCCACCTACCTGTACATGCAGAAGGCCTACCCGCACCTGAAGGAGACCAAGGGCTCCGTGGTCAACTTTGCTTCGGGCGCCGGCCTGTTTGGCAACTATGGCCAGTGCAGCTACGCCGCTGCCAAGGAGGGCATCCGCGGTCTGACCCGCGTCGCTGCCAACGAGTGGGGCAAGGACGGCATCAACGTCAATATCGTTTGCCCGCTTGCTTGGACCGCCGCGCTCGAGAACTTCCAGGATGCCTATCCCGAGGCGTTCAAGGCCAACGTCCACATGCCGCCGGCGGGTCACTACGGCGACGTCGAGAAGGAAATCGGCCGCGTTGTCGTTCAGCTCTGCGGTCCCGACTTTAAGTATATGAACGGCGAGACCGTCACCCTCGAGGGTGGCATGGGCCAGCGTCCTTAGGGGTTCCGCCGTTCTACCGAACGGCGGACCGGCCGACGCTGTGCGGGCCGCATTTGGACAATCTGCCGTTCAATTTCAAGGGCGCGACCAGAAGGTCAGCGCCCTTTCATTTCACGGCACCTTGTCTCAAATGCGACCCGCTCGCTGACGTTGCCAAAATATCGGCGTTGCCGTGGCTGGTAAATAGCTCCACTCATCGGGGACGTACTTAAATGAGTGCCCGCAGAATGAAAGTGGATAATCTCCCGTTTTTGGGCTGTGCTTTGGGCAAAAGTGGGAGATTATCCACGCTCATCCGGTAAGCGTCCAAAAATCCACGCTCATTTGCCGTGTCCCTGCCGTATCCTCCTCGCACCAGTTTCTGTCGAGTCGGTGCTTCTTGCGGGTTGCCCGTATAATGGTTTGCGTATGAACCGCAACCAAGGAGTTCCAGTTTATGGACCAGAACCTTTTTAAATTCGACCTGATTGCCGAGGATCCGACGACGCACGCGCGCGCCGGCGTGCTGCACACCCCGCACGGCGACATCGAGACGCCGATCTTTATGCCCGTGGGCACCAAGGCAAACGTCAAGGGCATTCCTACCGAGACTGTCAAGAAGCTCGGCGCCCAGATCGTGCTCGCCAATACCTATCATCTGTCCATGCGTCCCGGCGAGGATACCATCGCCGAGCTGGGCGGCCTGCACAAGTTCATGAACTGGCACGGCCCCATCCTCACCGACTCGGGCGGTTTCCAGGTCTTCAGCCACAACGATGCCGTCAAGCTCACCGATGAGGGCGTGCGCTTTATCGTCAACGATTACGACGGCCGCCACGTGTTTTGGACGCCCGAGGACAACATGGAAATCGCCATGAAACTCGGCTCCGATATCTGCATGCAGCTCGACCAGTGCCCGGGCTATCCCGCCACGCGCGCCTACGTTGAGCGCGCCGTTGAGCTGTCGAGCATGTGGGCCGAGCGCTGCTATAAGGCGCATACCCGCGATGACCAGGCGCTCTTTGGCATCGTTCAGGGCGGCATGCACCTGGATCTGCGCCTGCGTTCGCTGCGCCATCTGGAGGAGTGCGGCGACTTCCCGGGCTATGGTATCGGTGGCTATTCGGTGGGCGAGGATCACGAGACCATGTTCGAGACCCTGGCGCCGCTCGTGAGCGAGTACATGCCCAAGCATAAGCCGCGCTACCTGATGGGTGTCGGCAACCCGACCACGCTCGTGCGCGGCGTTGGCGTGGGCATCGACATGTTTGACTGCGTGCTGCCGACGCGCACCGGCCGTATGGGCACGGCATTCTCCAGCGAGGGTCGCCTCAACTTCCGCAACGCTCGCTTTGCGCACGACGACGGTCCCATCGATCCCACCTGCACCTGCCCGGTGTGCACGGGCGGTTACAGCCGTGCGCTCATCCGTCACATGGTCACGCAGAAGGAGATGCTCGGCGGCATTCTGCTGTCGATGCACAACATCTACTACCTGCTCAACCTTATGCAGCGTGCCCGTCAGGCCATTATCGAGGGCCGCTACGGTGCGTTCGTGAGCGACTGGATGAACAGCCCTGCGGCGGTGGATTACTAAGAGCCGCGACCGCTGACCGATGCCTTGCAAGCGCATGATGCATCGTGGGTACCATACCGAATAGTTGATGTTCGGGCGGGTGTTTGACGCATGGCGTCGACCCCGCTCGCTTTTCTTTTTCTCGATAGGAGTACCCTTGATTAAGAATGAGAACGTCGAGGGCGAGCCGGCCTACGACGAGACGTACCGACGCGGCCCCGTGGTCATGCGCGGCCCCATGATTCCTAAGGACAACACCTACGCCAACCTGCTGGCGCCCGAGGACTCGACCGACTGGTTGCATGCCGACCCCTGGCGCGTGCTGCGCATTCAGGCCGAGTTTGTCGATGGCTTTGGCGCGCTTGCCGAGCTTGGTCCTGCGGTGACCATCTTCGGCAGTGCCCGCACGCCCAAGACCGATCCGCTCTACAAGGCGGCGCGTACGGTCGGTCGTAAAATCGCCCAGCGCGGCGTGGCGGTTATCACCGGCGGTGGTCCCGGCGTCATGGAGGCGGCCAACAGGGGAGCGGCGAGCGCGAACGGCAAGTCGGTCGGCTTGGGTATCGAGCTTCCGCACGAGCACGGGCTCAACAAATACGTGAACCTCGGTATGGACTTCCGTTACTTCTTTGTGCGCAAGACCATGTTCGTCAAATACAGCTCGGGCGCCATCGTGTTTCCCGGTGGTTTTGGTACGCTCGACGAGATGTTCGAGGTGCTCACGCTGGTGCAGACGCACAAGGTTAAGCGCATGCCGCTCGTTTTGGTGGGCACCGAGTACTGGCGGGGCCTGTTCGACTGGCTTAATGGCCCGGTGATGGACACCGGTATGATCAGCCCGCTCGATCCGGAGCTGGTGCACATTACCGACGACCTCAACGAGGCCGTCGATATCGCCCTGAGCGGGCTGATGTAGGGCGAGCGTGCCTGTCGTTGTAGTGATGAGAAGGCAGGCTGATGCTATTTAACATCAGTCTGACTTCTAAATTGGGTATACTGATGCAAAAGACGAGAGCGAGGAGGTCGCGTATGTCTACTGCAACGGTTAAGCCTACGACGGTTCGCATCGAAGAGGGGCTCAAGGAACAGGCGACTGAGTTCTTGGATACGGTTGGTCTGAGTCTCAATTCGTATCTGAACCTTGCTGTTCGGCAGCTGGTAAATCAGCGAAAGATTCCGTTTGAGATTGTGGGTCGGCCCGAAGTTCCCAACGAGGCGACGAGGCGCGCCATGGTGATTGCCGAGGCTCATGAGTTGGGGATTCTGCCAGACGACAGCCCGTCATTCAATAACGCTGATGAGCTTATATCATTCCTCGATGAGGACTAGCGATGTTTGAGATTAAAGTCGAGGCTCAGTTTAAGGCGGATTACAAACGGACGATGCGCATCCATCCGCAGCTAAAAACCGAGTTTAAGGCAGCAGTCGCAGAGCTTGCAGCTCGCGGCTCGCTTCCCGCGGAATATGGCGCCCATGAGCTTTCAAACCCGGGCGGCAATTACAACGGCCACATCGATTTCCATCTATCCGATGGCTTGGTCGATGTGGTCGTTCTGTACTTGCCGCATAAGACTAATCCTGTGATCCGACTGGTGAGAATGGGCTCGCATGAGGAGTTATTTCAGGGCCCGCAGGGCTGATTGCTCGCTTATGTTTCGCGGGGAAATAGGGATTGATTCGCGGCCGATTGGCTAAAACAGCCCCTATTCCACCGTAACTGTTGGAGACGTCCCGTTCGTGGCTGCGACCTCCAGTTCTCCTCTTCGCTGGATTTCGCTTAAAAGCTCGGCTGCAACTTCGCTGCTTTTGAAACGGATGCTGCAGTCCTCTTTCTTAGGAAAGGCCAGTAACGGGATAGTTCCGTACCAGACGGTTTCCTCGTCAATTACTGACGCGCGCAGGCGCCCTTCGGCTTTGATGGAATAGTCGACGTTCATCTCGGTAAAAATCGCTTTCACGTCATTGTGCGGAGTCGAGGCAATTGAAATCTCAAGGGCAATCCCACGGGCGGCGGCGCCTGTGAGTACGGCAGCGAGCTTTGCGAGGCATGCAGCGGATGCGTAGGGCGCGGCAATAAAAATGCTTTTCGTTGCGCGCTCGATGTCATCCGCTAAGGCCTCCACGGCCCTTGCCGGCCTAACGAGGATGTTTTGATCGGCCCGTTTGTTGTCATTTGCTGCAAAGACTTCATACCCCAGCTTGGCGTAGGTCTTGAGTCTCTTCTGGTACATGTGCGCGAGCATGGGTATCGACAAATCAACATAGTCGAATATCTCAACCCGCTGCTTGCCCTCGTGACTTCTATGTAGCCTGCCTGCCTGCTGCGTTATGCTGCCGTCCCAAGATATCGGTGTGGCAATGAGCAGAGTGTCAAGGTAAGACAGGTCGAAACCCTCGCCCAGAAGGCCTTCGGTTGCGATGATAATTCGATGCTCATGCTCGAAGCCGGGAAGGCTGTTCAGTATTGCCTTTCTTTCTTTGGCGTCGATTTCTCCGGTTAAGAGTATAGGTTCGTGTCCGCGGCTTTGAAGCAGCCTACATAGCTCTTCGGCATGTTTTTTCCTTTTGGATAGCACAAGCGGATGTCGACCGTTTGACGCGGTCTCGAGGGCATCGTCGACAATTGCTTCGTTTCTCGCTGTGTGCGCACACAGGAGATCGAGAACTTGATTAAAGGACGCCCCTGGTTCGTAGGCGGGTAGTCGAACTCCGGTAAAACGCGGCCTAACAACGCGCTGAATTCCCTGTTGGATTGCTTGCGTTTTTGGATCAATGACATGGCGAAGCGGGCCGCAGAGCATTGAGAGTGCTCGCGTGAGTCCGTCCGAGCGTTCGGGCGTCGCGGAAAGGCCGTATACATATTTGGCTGGAGCGGATTTGAGGACGAGCTCAAGCTGTGGTGCGGCTGCATGGTGACATTCATCACAGATGATGAGGCCGTAATCACGAACGAACTCCTTGGCTATTGGTTCTCCGGTCTGGGGGTCCTTGCTGGACAGAGACTGGAATGAAGCAATGTCGATGAGATGGCTTATGGTGGTTTTGCCTCCTCCGATTTGGCCAATGAGCGGAGGCTGCCTTTTACTGATTCGTCCTTTTGGGGTTCGAACTGGCTTTCTGTTATCCGTAATGTCGATAAACCGTTCGAGCTGGGATTTCCATTGGGCAATGAGCGCAGTCTTGGGAACGATGACAAGCGTTGGAAGACCGATGGCAGCAATAAGATAGGCCCCAATGACGGTTTTCCCGAAACCCGTCGGCGCGGACATGATCCCGTCTTCATAGTTGAGCATCTGTTCGGCGGCAATTTGCTGTTCAGGGCGAAGAGCCCCTTTAAATGTCATCACAATTGGATTGCCCGACATGCGCTTGTCTGAATAGTGAGCAGAAGCGCCGGCTTCTTGAAGCAGCCGCTCGAGTTGAGCTTTACAGCCTCTGGGAATCGCAACGCAGCCATCTCTAAGTTCACTGAGGTCTATGTACCGCGGTTTGCCAAATACTGATTGGTGCATTGATTGGGCACGGAAGAATTCCGGGTTGGCAAATGTTGCAAGCCTGCGAACCTCCATCTGGGCGGCCGGGCTCAGAGATCTTTCGGTTATGTAGAGCATATCGGCTTGCGTGACGGGTAGCGATGACGGGAAGTCCTGCAGCGTGAGCGGAAGCCGCTTTCGCGGCCTCTGAGAATGTGGCGCGGCGGTGTTTCCCGCCACTGCAGCTGATATTCCATGCGGTTTATTGTCGATGCTTTCGATTAGATTTTGCACCGTTGCATGTGGAACCAGCTGAATTTGTGAAAGGTAAAGCCATTGATCGGGAAAGGGCTCAAATTGCTCGTCAACAAATACACTGTTCCCTTTTCGCTGCGCTTTTCCTTGAAAAGGCAGTGCTATGAGATTTCCGAAGCCGCCCTCAGGAATGGTGGACTGCGCGGGCAGCATCCGGTCAAAAGCTTCAAAGGTGATTGTCTTGTTGAGCGCCGCCGCTTCGGTGATAAGGCTGCTTCCAAATTCTCGTGCGATCTTTGCGCTGGTGAGCTCTAGGAAGAAAAACCAGACATGTGCGCCGTTACCTGATCTCGATCGCTCGACTGCAGCATCGATCCCATGGTTTTTTGCGACAAGCCGAATGGCGTTTGTCGCTTCTTTCCAATCGGCTCCGTCAAAGTCGATGACCAGGACTTTTGTGTTACTGTCACTATCGAGAACGTATTGACCTATGACGTCTCGGAGCCTGTCGTCGTTGCCTTTGAAATGGGCGATGATCGCGGCATCGCTCAGCTTGGGGAAGATGCGGTTGCCGCATTCCGCGCATTTGGTTTTCTGACGATTTACTTTGGGGCAAATGCTTGCCTTCCATTCATTTGCGCAGGCGGGTGTATAGCCGATGCCCCCGTCTTTTCTGCGGTACCCATGAGCGTAAACATCTTTGCGGCCAGTAAAGAGATTGCGAAAGAGTTCCAGTTTGTCGCGCGCTGGGCTCGCACTGGTGACGATTCCTTCGACCTGTGCCCGTCTATCGAAAGATTCGCCAGCTTTCTCCCATTCTTCCAGTGTTGCGTAACGGATGTCTGGACCGTTGCCGCAGATGACGATTTGGCTGTGCGGCTCCGATACATGGGCGACGGTTTTCTTGAATTGGAATAGCGTACCCCCGATGAGGGCGTATTGATGCGTGACGGTGCTCATGTAAATGCCGTTCTTGTCGGAGTTCATTGAAATGAGGGTACGTTATTTTGATTTTTAAGGGACTCGACTCTGATTTTGGTTCGGTGATAGCGGAGTACAGCTCCGTGAGTGGTGTTTGGCTGATGTCAAAATGTGCGGTAGCTGTTGCTGAATGGGTTTTGGCGGCCATGAGGTGGGCTGGAGGCGCAGGAAACTATCCTCGAATAGACCCTGTGGGCAAAAAATGGCAAATATGAGTACTGTGGTTTGAGCAGTAACATATCATCTGGAAAGTATTTAAGACCAATCGATTCGGATTGGATAGAATCAACCCTCTAAACATGGCGATTCGGGACTTTATGACGCTCGGAATTGGCGGAAGATGGCAAATTCAGCCAGATTTCGCTGTTACTAAACTGGTAACAGTACTCATATTTGCCATTTTTTGCCCAGAGGGTATCGCAAGGGGGTTGGACAAAGCATCGATCGCCGCCAATTTCTCGATTAGCTGGTTGGGCGGCAATGAAGTTGCGGCGTAATGGGAAGCGTTTCGCGGCCTTTTGGCTAAAACGGCCCCTTTTCCGCCGCGACTCCTAAAAAGACGCCGGCGCGCCTTGAGTTGCGGCGCGTCGGCGTGATGGCTTTGTTGTGGCTGGGTGTACTTCGGTTGTTCGACGGCTTTGGCATGTCCGATCTTGCCAGGCAAGCCTTTGTTACCGTTTAACGTTTGCCCAGATAAAACCTGCCAAAATAAACCTGTCCCTAATTGGCAGGTTGGTAGCGGGGACAGTAGCTGATGGCGATGGCGTCGACGCCTACGTGGGTGGCGATGGTGCAGCCGATGGGGCCGGTGCCGGCGTCTACGTAGTTCTGGCCTGCGAGCGCTTGGTTAACGAGCTCCTGCTCCTCGGCAGCACCGGTCGTGAGCACGCGCACGCTGGAGCCCGGGTGCTCGGTCAAAAATTCGAGGCAGTCAGCCATGGTGTTCGCAACGATGCGCTTGGCACCGCGGCCCTTCTTGATGGCCTTGATTTCGCCTGACTTCCACTCCGGCGAAACGGCCAGGCGAATGTTGAACATCTGCGTGAGCTGGCCGGCGAGTTTGGGCGCGCGGCCGTTCTTAACGAGGTTCTCGAGTGTGCGGGGAATCAGTAGCAGGTGTGCATCGGGCAGCGTCGCGCGGATCTGCGCCTCGGTCTCGTCCAGGCTGCGGCCGTCCTCGCGCATGGCGAGCGCGTACTCCACCAGCAGACCCTCGGCGCCCGAACCGGTGCGCGAATCGATGCAGCGCACGTCGAGCTCGTGGGTCTCGGCCGTCAGGCTGGCGTTGGCATAGCAGGCAGACCACTCGCTGCATAGCGAGATAAAGATGGCGCTATCATGGCCGTCGGCGCGCACGCGGTCAAAGAGCGCCTTGAACTCGCCGGCGCTCGGCTGCGATGTGTGCGGCAACTGCTCGGAACCAGCCATGCGGGCGATGTATTCCTCGGCGGTAATCTGCACCTGGTCGAGCAGGTCCTCGCCCTCGATAATCACATGCAGCGGAATCACGTAAATGCCGAGCTCTTGAGCACGAGCGGGGGAGATGTCCGACGTGGAGTCGGTTATGATGGCAAAAGACATAATTGCACCTTTCGTTGGGGCGCTTGCGCGCCGCCTTCTGAGAGCAAAGTGCGACAAGTATAGTAGAGTCGTTCCACATTACTAGGTTCAATTGTTGAATAGTCAACAGTTTGAAGTGTCGGTGTGGAAATCGTCAACTGGGGAAGAGAGGGTGCCAGTGGAGCAGCTGGAGATATGCAAGCGGTCGGTTGTGCTGTTTGATTTCGATGGCACGGTGGCCGATACAGGCCGGGCGGTGATGACCTCGACGCGCAAGACGCTGGCTGTGCGCGGGTTTTCGGAGGCGCAGATGGGTGATCTGCGCCGCATGATTGGGCCGCCCCTGTGGAAGAGCTTTCACGACTTTTATGGCTTCTCGCGCGAGGAGTCGCTTGTGGTGGCCGACGAGTACCGTGCCTTTTTTGATGAGCTGGGACCGGAAGAGTACCCTGTGTTCGATGGAATTTCCGAGCTGCTGGATGGGTTGGCCGCCCAGGGGCATCGCTTGGCCGTGGCGACGTCGCGCATGGAGGCAAAGTGCATCGACATGGTGGGCGAGCTGGGGCTTTCTCAGTTTAAGGCAGTGGTTGGCATGAATCCGCCGCAGGGACGCGAGACCAAGGCCGATTCGGTCCGCGATGCCCTGGCGGCGCTCGGTGCGACGGCGGACGATGCCGTGATGATCGGCGATCGCTTTAACGATGTGGAGGGCGCGCACGCAATGGGCGTGCCGTGCATCGGCATCTATTCGGGCGCGGCGGCGCCGGGTGAGCATGAGGCCGCGGGCGCCGATGCGGTGGTGCACTCGGTGGCCGAGCTTGCTAAACTTTTCGCTATATAAGTATGTGATGTGAGGGGCGGGCACGCTCGCCGCTCATTGGTAAGGAGGTCGTCCATGAATCAGGTGGAGCAGAGCGTTGCCGAGTATGTCGACGAGGTTTGGGAAGATGTCGTCGCCGATATCGAGCGTCTGGTGAGCTATCCGTCCGTGGCGGTTTCTGCCAATGCGGAGCCCGGCGCGCCGTTTGGCCGTCCAGTCCGTGACGCGCTCGATTGCGCGCTCGGCATTGCGCAAAAGCTCGGCTACCAGACGAGCGACGACGAGGGTTATGTGGGCATTGCCGATATCCCTGGCCGCGGCGACAAGCAGCTCGCGACCATTTGCCATGTGGACGTGGTGCCCGCAGGCCCCGGCTGGAACACCGACCCGTTTGCGATGGAGCGTCGCGAGGGCTGGCTGCTCGGCCGCGGCGTTATCGACGACAAGGGTCCTGCCGTGCTGTCGCTCTACGCCGGCGCCTATCTGCTCAAGCACGGTATTACCCCGCGCTACACCTTCCGCGCGCTGCTGGGCTGCGATGAGGAGGTGGGCATGTCCGACGTTCACCATTATCTGGAGAACCACGCAGACCCCGACTTTTTGTTTACACCCGATGCCGAGTTCCCGGTCTGTAATGCCGAGAAGGGCCAGTTTGGGGCGACGTTTGTGAGTTCCAAGATCGACGGCGGGCGCATTGTGTCCTGGAGCGGTGCCGAGGCGAGCAACGCCATTCCGTCGCAGTCTATCTGCGAGCTTGCGATTGCCGCCGATGAACTGCCGGCGCCCGTTGAGAATGCCGGCCGCCTGGAGATCACGGCGCTCGATAACGGGCATGCGCAGATTTTTGCCCACGGCATTGGCGGTCATGCCTCGATGCCCGAGGGAACGATCAATGCCGTCGGCCTCATCGTGGCGTATCTGCGCGAGGCCGAGGATGCGTTTGGTGCCCGTGACGAGCGCCTGCTGACGCCTGCCGAGCACGAGTTCGTCAAGTTCCTGGCCTTTGTGCATGCGGATGCCTATGGCCGCGGCCTGGGTATCGATGCGACGAACGCGGCGTTTGGCCCGCTCACGTGCAACCCCGGCGTCATCCGCGTGGTGGATGGCCACATTGAGCAGGTCATTGACGTGCGTTTCCCCGACAGCACGAGCGCCGATACCATCCGCGAGCAGCTCGAGCCACTTGTGGGCCGCTTTGGCGTGACGTATCGCGTGGATCGCGCAAAGGTGCCGTTCTCGGTCTCTGCCGACGATCCGGCTGTGAAGGCGCTTATCGATACCTATAACGAGTTTACGGGCAAGCATGTCGAGCCCTTCGCCATGGGCGGTGGCACGTACGCACGCAACTTTGCCCGCGCCGTCTCGTTTGGCCCCGAGGAGACCGGCCTGGAGCTGCCCCCATGGGGCGGCCAGATGCACGGCCCCAACGAGTGCGCCAACGAAGAGCAGCTCAAGCAGGCGCTCAAGATTTATATCGTCGCAATCCTGCGCTTGAACGAGCTGGAGCTTTAAGGTTACGCGAACGCCAGGGTGACAACCTGTCTTTCGAAGAGGACGGCATGACCAGAAGGTCTATGCCGTCCTCTTTCTGAAAATGATCCCTTGGGGACGGAGGAAAACGGATCATTTGGTGTAAAAGGCGGGTCATGCTTGTCGGCGGGATTGTTATTCGTTTGTAAAGCCCTGCCGCGCTTGCGGTAAGGGTCTATCAGATGCCCGTAATAAAGCGCAGCTGACGCGGGCGCTGCCCGATCGAGACCGTATCTTTCCAAACAGCAAAGCGGGCAGGGTGCCCGCGAGTCGCTTGTATGAAAGGAAGATCATGCTCGATCAGGCTTATTCTCGTCGTCAGTTCCTCGGCCTCGCTGGTGGTCTCGCCAGCATCGTGGGCCTCGGCCTCGTTGGTTGCGGCGGCGCAGGCGCTTCCGACGCCGCCGACAAGGGTAGCGCCGCTGCCGCCGAGTCCGTCTCCGGTGAGGTGACCTACGACGGTGCCTCCTCGTTCCAGGCTCTCGTCGAGGCCGCTGCCGAGAAGTTCATGGATGCCAATCCGGACGTCTCCGTCTCCGGTTCGGGTAACGGTTCGGGTAAGGGCCTGACCGCTGTCGCCGCCGGCACCGTCACCATCGGTAACTCTGACGTCTTCGCCGAGACCAAGCTCGAGGCCGATCAGGTCAAGAACCTCGTCGACCACGAGGTCGCCGTCGTGGGCATGGGCCCCGTCGTCTCCAAGAACGTTACGGTCGACGACCTGTCCCTCGAGCAGCTCAAGGGCATCTTCTCCGGCCAGATCACCAACTGGAAGGAGGTCGGTGGCGACGACGCCACCATCGTCGTCCTCAACCGCAAGGCCGGCTCCGGTACCCGCGCCACCTTTGAGGCTGCCGTCTTTGGCGACGAGGCCAACGACTTTAAGGGCGACGCCGAGCTCGACAAGTCCGGCGACGTCCAGACCCAGATGGCCAGCACCGACAACGCCATCTCCTACCTCGACTTCTCGCACTTCGACGACTCCAAGTTCAACGCCATCAAGGTCGAGGGCGTCGAGCCCAAGAGCGCAAACGTTACCGACGACTCCTTTAAGATCTGGGCGACCGAGCACATGTACTGCTCCAAGGACGCCGACGAGGCCACCACGGCCTTCCTGGAGTTCATGCTTTCCGACGACGTCCAGGGCAAGCTCGTCGAGGAGCAGGGCTTTATCCCAGTCTCTGCCATGAAGGTCGTCAAGGACGCCAGCGGCAAGGTATCCGCTAAATAAGTAATCGCCCCGGAAAGGTTTGCAATGGCAAAACAGCTGCCAAAGCGCGACCTTGAGAACGTGGGCCTGGGCGTCACGGGCGCGTGCGTAGCGCTCGTGACGCTTGTCGTTGCCGCGCTCATCTTTATGGTCGCCCAAAAGGGCCTCTCGGCTTTTCTCAAGGACGGCGTCTCGATCGTAGAGTTCTTCGCCGGCACCAAGTGGGATCTGGCCAACACAGCCGAAAACGGCCTGCCCTACACCGGCGCCCTGCCCCTGATCGTCACCTCGTTTGCGGTCATGGTGCTCTCCACGCTCATCGCGCTGCCCATCGCCATCGGCTCTGCCATCTTTGCGGTCGAGATCCAGCCTAAGTTTGGCTCCAAGGTCTTTCAGCCGCTTATTGAGCTTTTGACCGGCATTCCCTCGGTCGTCTTTGGCCTGATCGGTTTTCACGTGGTCGTCGGCCTTATGAAGAGCGTTCTCCACGTGAGCACAGGCCTGGGCATCTTGCCCGGCGCCATCGTGCTGGCCGTCATGATCCTGCCGACCATGACCACGCTTTCGGTCGATGGCCTGCGTGCCGTGCCCGACAGCTACCGTCAGGGTTCGCTCGCGCTGGGCTACACCCGCTGGCAGACCATCTGGCACGTGGTGCTCAAGAGCGCCATGTCCTCGCTCATGACCGCGGTCATCCTTGGCATGACCCGCGCCTTTGGCGAGACGCTCGCCGTGCGCATGGTTATCGGCGGTATCGAGGCCATGCCGACGTCGCTGCTGTCGCCGGCCTCCACCATCACCACCACGCTCACCACGTCCATGGCGGTCTATGCCGAGGGCTCGGCCCAGGACGACGTCCTGTGGGCGCTCGGTCTTCTGCTGATGGGCATGAGCCTCATCTTTATCCTGATCATCCATCTCATTGGCCGCAAGGGGGCGAAGGCTCGTGGCTAGCACGCGCATCCATATCGACGAGGCGAGACTCGGGCGTGTCCAAAGGCAGGACCGCATCGCCACGGGCGTGCTGACGGCGATCGTCGCCATCGTCATGCTCATCGTCGTCTCCATGGTGGCCTACATCCTGTTCGAGGGCATCTCGACGCTGTTCCAGCCGGGCTTCCTCACGCAGCCTGCGCGCGCCAACGGAACCCAGGGCGGCGTGCTCTACCAGCTGTTCGACTCGTTCTACCTGCTGCTGATCACTCTAGTCATCTCGGTGCCCATCAGCCTGGGCGGAGCGGTCTTCCTGGTTGAGTACGCGCCGAACGGCCCTATCCGCGACATCGCCTCCACCGCTATCGAGACCTTGTCCTCGTTGCCTTCCATCGTCGTCGGCATGTTCGGCTTTCTGGTGTTCTCGGTGCAGCTGGGCTGGAAGTACTCCATCATCTCCGGCGCCGTCGCGCTCACCATGTTCAACATCCCCATCCTGGTGCGCGTGATTCAGCAGGCGCTCGAGGACGTGCCGCAGGCCCAGCGCGATGCGTGCCTGGCCATGGGCCTCACTCGCTGGGAGGCCACACTGCACATCCTGATTCCCGAGGCCATGCCCGCCATCGTGACCGGCATCGTGCTTTCGGCCGGCCGCGTGTTTGGCGAGGCCGCGGCGCTGCTCTTTACCTCGGGCATGAGCTCGCCGGTTCGTCTGAACTTCTTGAGCTTTAACCTGTCGAGCCCCACCTGCGCCTGGAACGTGTTCCGTCCCGGCGAGTCGCTGGCCGTGCACATCTACAAGATCTATGGCGAGGGCAGCCCCGAGGCCCAGCAGATCGTCTGGGGCACCGCGGCACTGCTGATGATCTGCGTGCTGCTGTTTAACGTAATCGCCCGTATCGTGGGCAAGCAACTGGCAAGGAAGATGACGGCCGAATGAGCGAGATGAATGCAACGCCCGCAACCGAGGCGGCCACGTCCGAGACCCAGGACTTTCTGTCGAGCGTGGGGGAGAGCGAGAGGCGCGTGCGCGTGAGCGGCAAGGCCGTGAGCGACGAGGTCGTGCTCTCCGCCAAGGACGTCAACGTGTACTATGGCGACCACCATGCGCTGCACAATACGTCGCTCGACTTCCACAAGGGTGAGATCACGGCGCTCATCGGGCCTTCGGGCTGCGGCAAGTCGACCTTCTTGCGTAGCCTCAACCTGATGAATCGCGAGATTCGCCGCTGTCGCGTGGAGGGCGAGATCAACTACCGCGGGCGCAACGTGAACACCAAGACCGAGAACACGTACGAGCTGCGTCGCTCCATCGGCATGGTGTTCCAGCAGCCCAACCCCTTCCGCAAGTCCATTCGCGACAACATCACCTTTGCGCCCAAGCGCCACGGCATCACCGACCGTGACGAGCTCGACCGCATGGTCGAGGAAAGTCTGCGCGGTGCCGCGCTGTGGGACGAGGTCAAAGACAAGCTCGACAAGAGCGCCTACGCGCTTTCGGGCGGTCAGCAGCAGCGTCTGTGCATTGCGCGCACGCTGGCGCTCAACCCCGACGTGATCCTGTTCGACGAGCCCTGCTCGGCGCTCGACCCCATCTCGACGTTGGCGATCGAGGACCTGATGTCGTCGATCGTTGCCGACCGTGCCATCGTCATCGTGACGCACAACATGGAGCAGGCGTCGCGCGTGTCCAACCGCACGGCGTTCTTCTACATGGGCGATATGGTCGAGTACGACGAGACCGACGAGATTTTCCAACGGCCCAAGGATAAGCGGCTGAATGATTACCTCACCGGTATGTTCTCCTAGTCCGGGACATGCTTGAGGCCCGCGGCGGCCACGGTTGTCGCGGGACTGATTGGAGAGGCGGGTCATCTCTTTTGCGAGATGGCCCGCCTTTTTGCTCTGCGACCGAAACGACCACCACAAAGGGGACAGGCACCTTCGTGGTGGTTTGGGGCGGGGCTCGCTGCTATCATGGACAACGTTGAATTTCTACGAAGGAGCAGGGCATATGGCGATTCTTTTGGGATGCGATTCCGTCAGCCTAGAGTTTCCCACCAAGCATATTTTTAATAGCGTAACGCTCGGCGTGGGCGAGGGCGACCGTATTGGTATTGTCGGCAAAAACGGCGACGGCAAGTCGACGCTGCTGAGTGTACTCGCCGGCACGCTGGAGCCCGACGACGGCCGCGTGACGCATCGCCGCGGCACCACGATCGGCCTGCTCGGCCAAAAGGACAACCTGGTCGATACCGACACCGTGCATCATGCTGTCGTCGGTGACACGCCTGAGTACGAGTGGGCCTCGAGCCCGCGTACACGTCAGATCCTCGCTGGCCTTATTAGCGATGTGCCCTGGGAGGGCATGGTGGGCGAGCTTTCGGGCGGCCAGCGCCGTCGTGTGGACCTCGCGCGCCTGCTGATCGGTGACTACGACGTGCTCATGCTCGATGAGCCCACCAACCACCTGGACATGCGCACCATCAACTGGCTTGCACGCCATCTTAAGGCCCGCTGGCAGCGCGGTCAGGGCGCGATGCTCGTGGTCACGCACGACCGCTGGTTCTTGGACGAGGTCTGCACCAGCATGTGGGAGGTCCACGACGGCCAGGTCGATCCCTTCGAGGGCGGTTACTCCGCATATATCCTTCAACGCGTAGAGCGCGACCGCATGGCCGCCGTCACCGAGGAGCGCCGTCGCAACATGGCGCGCAAGGAGCTCGCGTGGCTGAGCCGCGGCGCCCAGGCTCGTTCCACCAAGCCCAAGTTTCGCGTTGAGGCTGCTCGCGAGCTGATCGCCGACGTGCCGCCCGTACGTGACGAGCTGGAGCTCAAGCGCCTGGCCGTGAGCCGCCTGGGCAAGCAGGTTATCGATGTGGTCGACGTGGACGCCGGCTATGCGGATGCCGATGGCACGTCCAAACAGGTGCTCACCGATGTGACCTGGCTCATTGGTGCGGGCGATCGCTATGGTCTTTTGGGCGAGAACGGCGCCGGCAAGTCCACGTTGCTCGACGTGATTCAGGGCAAGATCGCGCCCCTGCGCGGTCGCGTGAAGATTGGCCAGACGGTGCGCTTTGGCGTGCTGTCGCAGCAGCTCGAGGAACTCGAGCCCTACATGGGCGACACGATTCGCGAGGTGCTCAGCAACTATAAGAAGTACTACGTCATAGACGGCAAGGAGACTTCGCCCGAGAAGCTTTGCGAGCGTCTGGGCTTTTCGACGCAGCAGCTCTGGAGCCGCATCGGCGATCTTTCGGGCGGCCAGCGCCGCCGCCTGTCGCTGTTGCTGACGATCCTGGACGAACCCAACGTGCTCATCTTGGACGAGCCCGGCAACGACCTGGATACCGATATGCTGGCGATTGTCGAGGACCTGCTCGACGGCTGGCCCGGCACGCTGATTCTGGTGACGCACGACCGCTTTTTGATGGAGCGCGTGACTGACCAGCAGTGGGCGCTGCTCGATGGCCATCTGACGCATATGCCTGGCGGCGTCGACCAGTACCTGCGCCTGTGCAACGCCACCGCCGAGGGCGAGCCCGTGGGTGCACCGAGCGCCAAGACCGGCACGTTTGACACCGGTGCCGCGGCGGCTGCGGCCGAAAAGCCCAAGTCGAGCGGCCAGCCCAATGGCCTTTCCAACGCCGAACGCCAGAAGCTTCGCCGCGAGGTGAGCTCGCTCGAGCGCAAAATGGAGACGCAGCGCGCCCGCGTGGAGGAGGCCGAGGCCGCGATGGCTCAGGTCGACCCCACCAACTACACGGCGCTGGGCGAGCAGCAGGCAAAGATCGACGAGGCCCACGCCGCCATGGACGAGTTGGAGATGGCGTGGCTCGAGGCGAGCGAGAGGCTCGAGGGCGAGGAGTAGGCGAGGATGATCAAGGCCGCGTTTTTCGATATCGACGGTACGCTGCTGAGCTTTAAGACCCATCGGATTCCGGCGTCGGCGCAGCAGGTGCTCGACAGCTTTCGCGAGCAGGGGATCGCGTGCGTGATCGCCACGGGTCGCCCGACCTATCAGATGCCCGATTGGCTATTCGATCTTGGTTGGGATGCGTACATTACGCTTTCGGGCCAGCACTGCTTTGATGCCGAGGGGGTTTACCGCAGCTGCCCGATCGATCCGGACGACGTCGCGGTGATCGTGGACCAGGTGGCCGAGGGGCGCTACGACTCGCTGTGCATGCAGGGCGAGAACTCGTTTGTGAACCGCCTGTCCGAGCGCGTGGTGACGGCCGGTAGCAACGCGGGAATCGTCTACCACGAGGAACCGTTTGAGCACGCTTTTGACGCGCCGGTTTACCAGTTCTGCGCCTTTGTGGACCCGGCCGACGAGCATATCGTGACCGATGCGGTGTCGCATTCGCTCACTACGCGCTGGTGCGATCTGTTCTGCGACATTATTCCGGCAAACGGCGGCAAGGACCTGGGTGTGGCGGCGACGCTGGAGCGCCTGGGCATCGACGCGAGCGAGGCGATTGCCTTTGGCGACGGCGAGAACGACCTGTCGATGTTTGCCGCCGTGGGCACGAGCGTGGCCATGGGCAACGCGCAGGATACCGTGAAGGCCGCGGCGACCTACGTGACGACCGCCGTGGACGACGACGGCATCTACAACGCCGCCAAACACTTTGGCCTGCTGTAGCTGCGGATTCGGCATCTGGGGACGTTCCTTTTCTGCCGGCAGCTGGGGACACTCCTTGCGGGGCGTCCCCATTTTGTTTTCGTCCCGCATGTTTTGTGAAACACGGCTAACTTTTAGGCAAAGTAGTAAGACATGGGCAACTTTTGCGGTAAAGTAAATCAAGCAAAAGTATCCAAAGGCTAACTAGAAGCCATCGCGAAAGGCGGCCCATGGCCCTACGTGAATCCGGAGAAGACTATCTCGAATCGATCTACGTTCTGTCGGAACGTCAGGGCACCGTGCGCTCGATCGACGTTGCCGAATACTTGGGCGTAACCAAAGCAAGCGTCTCTAAAGCCATGGCGGCCTTGGAGAGCACCGGCTACGTGGAGATGGGCAAACGCGACGTGCATCTGACGGAACGCGGTCTTGAGGTTGCCCGTCAAATGTGGGAGCGCCACTGCTTTTTTGTAGGGCTGCTAGAGGATGCAGGCGTAACGCCCAAGGTCGCGTCGCAAGAGGGCTGCCACATGGAGCACTGCCTGAGCGAGGAGAGCTTCGAGAAGCTGAGGGCGATGCTGGGACGGGACAACGACCGGGACCAGTAGCCCCGCCAACCAAGTCCAACTCAGACAAGGAACCCCGCCAGCAAGCGATGCCCAAGAACCGCCAGCAACGTTACCGCAGGCCGGGACCGGGCTTGGTTTTGAAAACACTCCGCAGACCAGAAGCGCCCCCGTTCGTAGCTCCGAAGGAGCAGAACGGGGGCGCTTCATTGGTCGAGGACGTTTTCAAAACCAAGCCCGGTCCCGGCCGGAGGGACCACAGGCGCTACAGGTTCTTGACACCCATCGCGCGCATGGCGTTCAGGATGGCGATGATCGCCACGCCTACGTCGCCAAAGACGGCAAGCCACATATTGGCGATACCCAGCGCTGCCAGCACAAGGATCAGCAGCTTAATGCCCAGCGCAAAGATTATGTTCTGCCAAACAATCGACATGGTCTTGCGCGCCACGCGGATCGCGCGGGAGATGTTGGACGGCTTGTCGTCCATCAGCACGACGTCTGCCGCCTCGATTGCGGCGTCGGAACCCATGGCACCCATGGCAATGCCAACGTCTGCGCGGGTGAGCACGGGTGCGTCGTTGATACCGTCGCCGACAAAGGCGAGCTTTCCCTTGCCGCTTTCGGCCGCGAGCAGCGCTTCAACACGTTCGACCTTGTCGCCCGGCAGGAGCTGCGCGTGGAACTCGTCGAGACCGAGTTGCTTGGCTACAGACGCCGCAACCTCCTCGCGGTCGCCCGTGAGCATGACGGTGCGGTTGATACCGGCGGCGTGCAGGTCGCGGACAGTCTGCCCGGCATCGGCCTTAACGGTGTCTGCAATCACGATGTGACCGGCGTACACGCCGTCAACGAGCACATGCAGAATCGTTCCGGCGACCTCGCAATTGGGCGCTTTTGCTCCGGCCGCGGCGAGCATCTTTGCATTGCCAACGGCGACGTGCTTACCGTCGATGGTTGCCGTCACGCCGTGGCCCGCGTCGTTGGCGGAGTCGCTAACGCGCTTGGGGTCGAGTTCGCCCTGGAAGGCGGCGCGCACCGACTGCGCGATGGGATGGTCGGAGAACGACTCCGCAAGGGCCGCGACTTCGAGCAGCGACTGCTCGGTATAGCCAGCCTCGGGGTGCACCGCGACCACCGAGAACGTGCCGTTGGTGAGGGTGCCCGTCTTGTCAAAGACGACGGTGTCCACATCGGCGAGCGTCTCGAGGTAGTTGGAACCCTTGATGAGAACGCCCAGCTTGGACGCGCCGCCGATGCCGCCAAAGAAACTCAACGGTACGCTGATCACGAGGGCGCACGGGCAGCTGACGACCAGGAAGGTCAGGCCGCGCAGGATCCAATCGGACCAAGCGCCAGTCACCAGGCCGCCGCCAAGCGCGAGCACCGCGGCAGCGCCAGTGACGGCGGGGGTGTAGACGCGGGCAAAGCGCGTGATGAAGTTCTCGGTGCGCGCCTTCTTTTCGCTGGCATTCTCCACGAGCTCCAGAACACGCGCGACGGTTGACTCGCCAAAGGGCTTGGTGGTGCGCACGTGGATGAGGCCCGTCATGTTGATGCAACCGCTGATGATATCGTCGCCGGTCTTGGCCGGGCGGGGGACCGACTCGCCCGTGAGTGCGGCGGTGTCGAGCTGGGTTTCGCCCTCGACGATGACGCCGTCGATAGGCACGCGCTCGCCGGGCTTGACCACGATCACGGTGCCGACGGCGATGTCATCGGGAAAGACCTGTTCGAGTGTGCCGTCGGCTTGCTCGACGTTAGCGTAGTCGGGCGCGATGTCCATCATGGCACTGATCGACTTGCGGCTCTTGCCCACGGCGTATGCCTGGAACAACTCGCCGACCTGGTAGAACAGCATGACAGCGGCGCCTTCGGCCATGTGCGGGTCGGTGTCGGGGAAGAGCACCATGGCAAACGCGCCGATGGTCGCGACGGCCATGAGGAAGCTCTCGTCGAAGGCCTTGCCGCGGCGGATGTTATTGAATGCCTTTTGCAGTACGTCGTAGCCGGCAATCAAAAACGGCACGAGGAACAGCACAAAGCTGGCGTAGATGTTGCCGGGCTCCCCAAATGCGATAGCGAGGGCGCCGAGCTCGTCGAGGGCATAAACAACGGCAAAAATGCCCAGTGCTACCAGGATGCGGTTGCGCTTGTGCTCAAGGGACTCTTTCTTCTTGCGCTTCTTCTTTTTCTTTTTGGAATCGGCGGCCGCCATGATTCAAACCTCCCATTTGAGTGTATGAACACTTGCTCATATAATTTCGCGAGCAAAGGCCGCGGCAAGCGCGGCCTTACAGGTCAACGTATGCGCGGGTTAGAGAATGATCTCGCAGTCCGGCTCGGCATCGGCGGTGAACTCAACGACGCGGTCCAGGACCTCGTCGAACTCGGCGTCGTCGGCCTCGAGCGTCAGCTTCTGGGTCATAAAGTTGACCGAAACGGACTTGACGCCATCGAGCTTAGCCAGCTCGTCCTGAAGTTCACGCGCGCAGTTGGCGCAATCGATCTCGTCGAGCTTAAACTGCTTTTTCATGGTGGGTTCCTTTCCCTGTGTTAGCGGTCTGGGTGCCGGCCGCGCTGATACCGTGGTTGATTGCTATTCGCAGATATGGCTCATGCCCTGGTTGAGCATGGTGTAGACATGATCGTCGGCGAGCGAGTAGAGAATGTTGCGGCCGTCGCGGCGGAACTTGACCAGGTGCGACTGCTTAAGCGTGCGCAGCTGGTGCGACACCGCAGACTGCGAGGTCGCGGTCGCTTCGGCGATGTCAGCCACGCAGAGCTCGCGACCCATGAGGGCATAGAGAATCTTGATGCGTGTGGTGTCGCTGAAGACCTTGAACAGGTCGGCCAGGTCGTACAACAGCTCCTCGTCGGGAAGGTCCTCGGGCGAGCAGCTGGTGGGAATCACGGGCTCGGTGGCCTCGATGTCGGGTTTCGTTTCATCAACGCGGATGCTCATTGCAATATCCTTTCATATGAACATGCGCTCATATAACTTACTTCCGATTATATGAGCACATGTTCATATGTCAATGACGTACAGGTAATTCGTCGCATAAAATGATGGGGAATAGTGGACGAGATTCCGGACTGAGCGGTTTTGATAGCCGATGCCGGGGTGGGTGCCCCCGCGCCGTGCAAAAATTGGAGTATTCTGCAACTATAGGGGGTCCGTTAATCTATTCCAGGCCAAATAAAGCCGCTCAAGAGTTATCCAAGGGCGGTAAACAGACAAGGTCTTCCTCAAATGTTGCCTAACGTTCCCGTTCGATAGCGTTTTTGTTTTTCATTTGGATTAACTTGTGGGTGCTGGAGGGCCGACCCTGCTGAATACTCGCAATTTTGCACATCGCTAGGGTACCCACCTTGTTAGCCGGTCTAGCTTCCGGCCCCGAAGATTCTGCCCTCGGGCGCGAGGCTGCTTATTTGGGCAAATGATGGGCTGTCGGATTCGACAGTCTGCATGTCATCGATTGCCGGAACTTCATTTATTGTCGGGTCATCCAGCGTGATGCCTTCGAGTGTTGCTTTTTCGAGGTCGATTCGTTGACGATCTTCGGAATCCTGGCGAAGCTGCTTCTGAATTCGCTTTTTCTCTTCTATAAACCTTCTGAGCACAAACTGTCTCAGGTTCTCTTGCATGATTTGAAAGTCTTTTGGCAGACGCGAGGGACGTATGCCCTCTTTCCGTTGGATCGCCTCCATGACCCTAACGAAAGCGCTGGCATGCATAAAGGAATAACGACTGACGGTGATGATTCCGTATCCCATGGACGCAAGCGCATTCTTGCGCTCCTCATCGATGGCGCGGTCTTCTTCCGCGTCATGATAAAACCCGTTGTATTCAATGTCTGTGCGAGATTTCTTTAGATACGCATCCATAAAGAACTTTTTGCGTCTCGTGAGATTCTTTGCGGCAGCGGTGACCTGCACCTCGTAATCGGTCTCAATTCCCTTAATACCAAGCCCTCCTTCGCTTTTAGGCAGCGTTAGCATCATGACAAAGGCCGTTTCCATAGGAGACCGGCATCCGTCGCGCACACATTGGATCGCCTTTCGGGCAAGGGCCAGACCGTCGCATCTGGTAATGGAATTAAAGAACTGTTTTAACCTTTCGGTCGAGGTGAGCGCGAAACGCTCGTTATACGAGGTGGAAGAGTCGGTTCCAAGGGAGTAAGCGCCGCACAATTCAAAGTAGTACTCCACCAGTTCGCGAAAAGGGAGATAGGTGGCGGCCTGAAGTGCGCAAAGCTCAACGCCAACAATGAAGATGCCATCTTTGAGCTCTATAAAGCGTGAGCTCGAGAATCGTTTTGACGAAACGTGGCATTGACAGTTCATTGCATAGCGCGCATTCCTGCGATCAAACACCATTACTTCGAGGCAATCATTTGCGTCAAGGGAAACATCGTGTTTGGTGAGCCATTCTGCGGCTGCGTCAAGGAGCGTTCCGGTGGGACATGATCCGTAAATCGCGGCAGGGTTACAGGGCTCGGTGTCTTTCGCAGAAGCCGAATGCGCGGCCTGGTAGACCGCTTTTGCAGTGGTATGTGACAATACGATACTCATGGTATATATCGTGTCAGCTAATGCCGTGTTGATGGCGCTGAGTGGGAAAGCCGTTTTAGGGGCCTAACCAAATGCTGTCCAAAAGCTTGACGCGATTATGGGCTGGCACGCCTAAAATCAATGTTCTCGCAGCTTAGCTATAGCATATAAAAACTCAATTGCTGCACATTTGATATCAATGCATCACCATCCGACAACGAATTACGTGTCGGGAATTGGCCGAAATCGTTCAAAATGAGGGTTCAGAATTTGTGATGGCAGATCTATCTGTGGAGCGTAGGGCGGCCCCGCTGCGGTGTTTCCCGCTGCGAGGCCGCTCGTGAGCAAGCAGTGTTTGTCGCAGGCGTTGCTATTTCGCGAATAGGTTCTTGAGGTTGAACTCGGCCTGTACCGTGCGGAGCATGAGGTCGGTGTCATCCAGACCCAGGTGCTGCTCGTTGGCGTCGGCGGCGAGGGTTCCACGGCGGCGCGCCCAGTTCTCGAGCGCGGCTGGGGCGGACTCGCGGGGGAGCGAGCGCACGTCGGCGTCCAGGCTGCGGCAGATCTGGCGCGAGTCGATGACGATGATCTTGCCGGCGCGGCGTGCCTCGGCGTAGCCGTCCAGGTGGATCTTGAACCAGCTGTCCTCAAAGGCGGCGTTGTGTGCCATGTACGGGTACTTCTTCATAAGCTTGAGCAGCTGCTTTTGCAGCTCCTTGTTCTCGCGGAAGGGCGTTTTGCCGTCGATGTCGTCCCAGGTAATGTGGTGGATATTCGACAGCGGCACATCCTCGCCGCGGTAGATGTCGGGCAGGCCACAGTAGTGCGCCTCGGCGTCGTGCGGGATGGCGTCGCTGGTGAGTTCCATGATCTCCCAGCCGACGTTGATGATATAGCCGCGCTCGGGCGCGCGACCGGTGGTCTCGATGTCGATACCGAGCACGGTGCCCTGGATGGGCTTGCGGGCATAGGCCACGCCGAGTGCGTCGCGGTCGCCGCGGATCTCGCGCATAACGGACGCGGCGGTGCGCTTTTGCATCTTGCCGATGGCGGCGCAGGTGTCGGCGTCGGACAGGCCGCGCGAGAGCGTCGCGGGCGTCACGTTGCGCAGGCGTGCCTCGCCAATCTGGTCGCACAGGTCGCGGTTGCGGTCGGCCAGGTCGCGCACGGTGGCAAAGTCGAAGCCGGGGTCGCCCTCGGCAGTAAAGTACTCGGTCTCGAGCACCTTGAGGGCCTCCTCGCCCTTCTGGCGCTCGGACTCCATGGCGCCGTGGTCGCCGTAGATAAACATGGGGATAAACGGCTGGCGCTCGTATTCGAGTGCTTGCGATACGTTCATATGCTACTCCTTGGACGAGCCGCGTTGTGCGGCTCGAGGTTACTGAGTTATGGCGAGATGATAGTTTACCATAGGCAACTATTGGCACCGCGCCCGGGACAACTACAATACCCTAGTTGACCGCTAGGACTTTTACAATGCTGCCGAAAGACACGAAAGGTTCCATCCGTCATGGATTTACTGATTGATATTCTGCTCGACGCCGGCAAGGACACGCTGTCGCTGGTGCCGTTTTTGTTGGTGACGTATCTTGCTCTCGAGACACTTGAGCACGTTGCGGGCGACCGCGTCAACGGCGCTATCAAGCGCGCCGGCGCTGCGGGTCCCGTGGTTGGCTCGCTGCTGGGCATGGTGCCGCAGTGCGGCTTTTCGGCCATGGCGGCCACGCTGTACGCCGGCCGTGTCGTGACCTTGGGCACGTTGGTGGCGGTGTTCCTTTCGACCTCCGACGAGATGCTGCCGCTGTTGCTTGCCGAGCAGGTTCCCGTGCAGACTATGGCGATGCTTTTGGCTTCGAAAGCGCTTATCGCACTGGTCACGGGTTTTATCGTGGACGCTGCCATTCGCGGCCTGCGCCGTAACGCCCGCGCGCACGCGGCGATTCGCCGTACCGTGCTGGGAACCGCGGCCAATCCGGCCCACGTGAACTGCGCGCACGACGACCACAGCGGCGGTGACATCATCGACGAGGTGGCCGAGGCGGGCGTGAGCGCCGACCACATCCACGAGCTGTGCGAGCGCGACCATTGCGGATGTGATGAAGACGAAGACGAGCACGAACACGGACATGGCCACGATCACGGTCATGAGGGCGAACATGAACACCATGATGGTCACGGTCACTCTCACTCCCACGAAGGGACGCCTGTCCTGTCGATCATCCGCAGTGCGATCTCGCACACCGTGCAGGTCTCGGTATTCATTTTTCTGGTGACGCTGATTCTGGTCGCCGTGCTCGAGACGTTCGGCGAGTCCGCGATCGAGCAGTTCCTGCGCGGCAACGAGACACTCGCTGTCCTGGGTTCGGCGCTTGTCGGGCTGATTCCCAATTGCTCGGCGAGCGTGGTCATTACACAGCTGTATCTGGAAGGCGCGCTGCAACTGGCGCCGATGCTCGCCGGCACGCTCATTTCCGCCGGCGTGGGTTATCTGGTGCTGTTCCGCACCAACCGCAGCGCCCGCGAAAATGCCGTGTTCCTGATCATGATGTACGTCATCGGCGCTGGCTGGGGCCTTATCCTTTCCGCCTTTGGGTTCTAAGTGGATGTTTGGGGCATGCCGTAAAACTAGGACATGCCATAAATTCCACCGCCATGACCTGGGCGTTGGATGCGCGTCAATCGGCAAAACAAAAAGGTAGATTATTAGGCATGTCCCAAAAACCTACCTTGGTTAGTGCAGCAACTCGGTGAGGTTGCGTTTAAAGCGGGCGCGGTCTTCGCTGGTAAATGCTGCCGGACCGCGAGTGCGTCCGCCGGCGCGGCGTACCTTCTTTTCCTCGTGGCGAATAAACAGCTGCATGTCGATGGTTGCTTTGTCGTAGACGCGCCCGCGCACACCGATAGCGGCGGCATCGCGCCCGAGCACCATGCTCGCCAAGCCAATGTCCTGCGTCACGACCACGTCGCCCGCCTGCAGGCGTTCGACAATGGCAAAGTCGGCGCTGTCGGCGCCCACGCTCACGTCGAGCGTCGTGATCCAAAAGCCGCGTCGCGCGTGCTCGGCATCGCGCGGGTCGTCGCGGCGAATGTGCCGTTCCAGGTTTTGCGTGCTGTTGCCGGCGATAACAACGGCGACGCCCGCCCGCCGCGCGCAGTCAATCGACTCGCGCGTGACCGGGCAGGCGTCGGCATCAATAAAGAGCGTCTTTGGCATCTAGCGCACCAGTTTGCCAAACTGAATGGCGCGAACAATGAGCGTCACGCCAAACACCAGCAGCGCGGCACCGCTAAAGATGACGAGCATCTTGGCCGACCACAGCGGATAGATAAACACGAACATGCCCGCGATGATGGAGAGCGCGCCGCTCAGGATGGCGAGGGCGCGGTTGGCGGAAAGCTCGGATTCCAGAATCGACATGACGCCCTCGACGATCCAGCCAAAGCCGGCGACGACCACCACGAGCGTGGTGAGCGTCGCGGTCGAGAAGGCCTGGTTGCGCAGGATTATGACGCCGCCCAGAATGATGAGCAGGTTGGAGATGATGCTCGTAACGCGCCAGCCGGTGGGCAGCAGCGGCTCGAAAACAGCGGTAAACAGCCTGATCGCGGCCGTGATCACAAAGTAGATGCCCAAGACGGTCGTTAGGAAGACGAGGGACTTGGCGGGCGCAAACAGCAGTGCGATGCCGGCGACGAGCGCCAAGACGCCCGTGATGGCGTAAATCCAGCGCACGGCCTTGACGGCCTTGCCTGCCATGCTTTTCTCGTCAAATCCAAACGCGCTCGATTGCTTGTCATCGGTCTTAAAGATGCCCATGATGTCTCCTTTCCGTGCGGCTAAGCCGCAGCTCCTGCAACCAGTATCGCCCAAGGGCACCGTCGCGTGGGGCGGGAAGGGCGAATGGGAGCCTCATCTTCCCGAATTGTTACCTTTGTTCCCGTTTGGATGTAGGATATTCAACAGCTGTGGAACATTATGCCGTTGAGTGTAATTGCCTACGTTTTAGGTTAGATTTTCCTAAGGACAATTGGCTTGTATTGGGGGTCCCTATGAACGAAGCAGTTCCCGAGGCACCGTCGAGTGTCGAATCGATGGCAAAGCAAGGTTGCGAAAAGCTCGGTCTGGAAGCGTTTGATGCGCTGGTCCGTCGTGCCCGTACGTGCCGTCGCTTTGACGAGTCTATGCGCGTGCCGCGCGAGTTTTTGCTCGAGCTGGCGGAACTGGCGCACCTGGCTCCCTGCGGCGCCAATGCTCAGCGTCTGCGCTTTCACGTGGTGAGCGGTGCAGAGGACTGCGCGCGTGTATTTGACGAGCTTGCATGGGCCGGTGCGCTCAAGGATTGGCCGGGTCCCGATGAGGGCGAGCGCCCGACCGGCTACATCGCGATTCTTGCTGAGCGCGCCGTTCCGGGCAAGCCCGCCGCTCCCATTACCGATGTCGACACGGGCATTACCGCGCAGACGATGATGCTCGCCGCCCGCAGCGCCACGCCCGAGGTGGCAGCCTGCATGTTCAAGGCCTTTACGCCCCACGCGATCGATGCCATGGGGCTCGATAACGACAAGTATGAGCTCAAGCTGATCATGGCGTTTGGCATTCCGGCCGAGACACAGGTGATCGATGCGATCGATTCCAACCCCGACGGCTCCATCAATTATTGGCGCGACGAGGCGCGGGTACACCACGTACCCAAGCGTCCGCTTGCCGACGTGCTGCTGTAGTTGTGCGTCGTTGCGGTGCAATCCGGCGGCAAAATCACCACAAAGGCTCCTGTCCCCTTTGTGGTGGTACGAGGGGAGGGTGTGTGGCAGATCTGTATTTGGTGCGGCATGGGCAGACTGAGCTCAATGTGCAGAGCATTTTGCAGGGCTGGCACGATTCGCCGCTTACGGCGCGCGGGCGCGAGCAGGCGCTGACGGCGCGTACGGCGTTTGCGGCGCGTGGCGTGGCCTTTGATCATGTGTATTCCTCGCCGTTGGGCCGGGCGCGGCATACGGCCGAGCTTATCGTTGGCGAGGGCCGTTCCATTGAGCTGGTCGATGACCTGCGTGAGTGGCATTTTGGCTCGCTGGAGGGCACATCAAATCGCGAGATGCCGCCGCAGCCCTGGGGCGATTATCCGGTGGCCTTTGGCGGCGAGTCGGAAGTGCAGCTTCAGTCGCGCATGGTCGCGGCGCTGTCCCGCATCATGGCCAGGCCGCAGCACGACTGCGTGCTGGCGGTTTCCCACGGCTCAGCCTGCCAGGAGTTTCTTGAGTATGTGACTGGCGGGGGAGAGCTGCCCGACAACGGTGCCGTGCTTCATTTTGGCTATTGCGATGGGGCGTTTTCGCTCTTGGGTTGGTAACGAACGAAAGGACCCCTATGAATAAAGATCTGTATCTGGTCCGTCATGGACAGACGATATTCAACCTTAAGCGTATCATTCAGGGGTGGAGTGACTCGCCGCTCACACAGCTGGGCTGCGATCAGACGGCGCGTGCCGGCATGTTCTTGCGTGCGCGCGGCATTGAGCCCGACCACGCCTACACCTCTACGCTGCACCGCACCGAACAGACCATCGCCAACCTGTGGTCGGGCATGACGTACGAGCGCCTGGACGGTCTGCGCGAGTGGTTCTTTGGCGACTTTGAGGCCGAGCGCGTGATGCTTATGCCCGAGCGCCCGTGGCGCGATTTCTATCGCCAGTTTGGCGGTGAGGGCCAGATGCAGGTGCGCGAGCGCATGGTGACGACGCTGACCGATCTTATGCGACGCCCGGACCATTCGTGCGTGCTCGCGGTGAGCCACGGGTCGGCCATCAAGGAGTTTTTGGATCACGTGAAGGGCACGGAGGCCGACGAGCGCGAGCGCGTGCCGGGCAACTGCTCGGTGCTGCATTTCGTGTTTGACGATACGACCGATACGTTTGAACTGGTTGAGATCTTTACGCAGGAAGACTACGCGCGCGAGCTGGGGCTTGAGCCGCTCGTGGCTGCCGCGGGTCCGCAGCGCGGGTAGTTTGGGCGTGGCGGTGCGGGTCGCCGACTTACTTCTCGATGCAAAAGGGGCGGAGATGCATGTACCTGCTGCATCTCCGCCCCCTGTTTGTTGAGCTGCCGATTTTTGTGCTGGGCGGTCTGGTCTTGCTAGAACCGCGCGACCTGGTGCGTGAGCAGACCTGTCGGAACTTGCGGCGCGGCGCCGCTGACCTGCGCGGCGGGGAAGAGCACGGCAACGGTAAAGTTGAACGGCTCCTTGCCGGTGTACGTTCCGGCGGCACGGGCCTCATCGGCCAGCAGCTGCGACGCCCCGGTCAGAGCGGCGGCGTAGGCGGGGTCGTCGGTCAGTGCCGGCTCCGGTGCTTGGTCGAGCATAGCGCTGATGGCCCCGACGGCGTCCTCGCGCTTGACCTCCCACGCGCGGTGCGTAATGCCCGCGGGGTCGGTGACGGCGTAGAGCGACGCGCCCTCTTTGGCGGCGCCCAGGATGATATCCATGACGGGCGAGGCCTCGTAGGCGAGCGACACGGGGCGCGGCTGCACCTTGAGCTCGGCGATCGCGCGCGCGGCGGCGGCCACGTCGGCGCTGGCATCGCCCTTGCCGTCCGCAAGTACACTCGTCGGGCAGATCGCCACGACACCCGTCACGCGTCCCGGCTCGCCCGAGCATTCGTACACGTAATACGCCGCACCCGGGTCCTTGAGCATCAGGCCATCGGCAAGGGCTCCGCGCAGAGCATCGTTGCCGCTCAGGATGCTGCCCATTGCAGGCAGCGCCTCGAGTACGCGGTCCTGAGCCGGGCGGATGCAGGGAAACGGAAGTGCTTTCATGGGCGGTCCTAACGCACGAGTCGGTTTGTTCGCGGCTTATTATGCCCCAACTTGGCCATTCGCGTCCCAGAGCACGTTATCGGCGAGCGCGATTAGCACCTGCTGACAACGAACGATATCGGCATGGGGCACATATTCGTTGGGCTTGTGTGCGAGCGCGAGCGACCCGGGACCGTAGCTCATGCAATTGCGGTTGCCTGTCTTGCCGGCAATGACGGCGGTATCGGTGTAGCCGGTAAAGAAGCCGACGGTCGTGTCCGCGCCTGTCACATCGTCTGCTGCGCGCTTGAGTGCAGCTAGAAGGGGAGAGGCTGGATCGCGCTCGATGGCGGGGCGGTCGCCTGTCGCGGTATAGCTTCCATGGCAGCCGGGGACCGCGGCTTCGGCAGCGACAATGGCCTGCTCTACCATGCGCGTCGCGGCGGCCGTATCAGTCGGCGGGGTCAGGCGCATATCGACCCAGACCTTAGCGTGGTCGGGCACGACATAGGGACGGTAGCCACCCTCGATCTGTCCAAACGTGATGGTCGATGGCCCCAGCTCCTCATGTAAAGGTAGCGTCGCAAACGTGCGACGAAGCGAGCACACGACCTCGGCCATGGCGGCGACGGCGTCGGCGCCCTTCCAAGGCTGGCTTGCATGAGCCGTGACGCCGGCCATCTCGATCTCGAACCACGTACGCCCCTTGTGCGACACCTGGATCTGTCCGTCGGTGGGCTCGGTGTCCAGCACCCATTCGCGCGAGCCGACCCAGCCGGCATTGATGGCCGCCTCGGAGCCGCGCATAAAGTCTTCCTCGTCGACCGAGCAGATGAGCGAAAAGCCGCGGCGTGGCAGCGCGCCATCCGCCGCCACGCGCTCGAGCGTATGGACCAGTGCGGCAATGGCGCAGGCCAGGCCACCCTTCATATCGCAGGCACCGCGGCCATAGAGTTTATCGTCGCGCACAACCGCCCCAAGCGGTGCGATGTCTGCGTCCCAGCCATCGCCCAAGGTGACGGTATCCATGTGGCAGATATAGACCAGCCGCGGCTCGTCGCTTTGGCCCGGCACGGTGACTTTAAGGTTGCGGCGCCCGGGCAGCACTTCGAGCTCCTCAATCTGCACGGCATCGAGCGCAGAACTATCAAGTTGTGCCAGCTGCTGCTCAATGAGCCTCTTAATGAAGCGCTCAATTTCATCCTCATACGCGCCCGGGTCTGAGCTGTCAATCTTCACAAGGTCCTGCGCAAGCCGCCAGGCAAAGTCCTCATCAACCATATGCAACCTCACAATCAGTCTGCTTTCCAAACCGATTGTAAGCCTCTTGAGAGATCCGCGGCGTGCGCGTGGCAGTATTTACCGTTCGCAGGCCGAGCCAGCGCGTTTGCCGTCCGAGCGGGTTCACAAGCGACGCAGCGGGTACGTACCCTTCATGGACGACATGCTGTGCGACATATCTGCCTTTCGGTATCACCGGATACCTCCACAGGTCTTGGCAATAATGCCGGACCTGCCCGATTCTGCGGACGATCCGCGCAGGGAGCACCTATGTGAGCATCCGCTCGTCACGCATTTCCTGGGCACCCCGTTACACGTGTTGGCGCAGGGCAGCTGCGGACGTAAGGGCGATCGCATTGTCAGGCATGTTTGGAACGGGGAGAGGCCGTTTGATTCCGTGCGGCAGACGGAGTTTGGCCTCGATGTTGCGTCCCCACTCTTTACCCTGCTGACTCTGGCTTCCTCGGTCTCAAACGAGCGTCTAATCATGTGCATGTATGAGATGTGCGGCACCTTTGCCGTGTGCAAGATTGCGCCTCAGGTAAAGTCGGCACTTGAGCAGGCATATGGGAGCCGATGGAGTGACGCACGGTCGGGCTGGGAAAACGTAAAGGATGTCTCGGGGAATCCAACGGACTTGTGGAAACGACCTCCCTTGATCGAGCTCTCTGAGCTTACAGAGTTCGTCGATAAGGTCCGGGGGCTCCGCGGCGCTAAAACGTTCATACGAGCCGCGAAATGCATTACGGGGGTGGCAGCATCGCCGCTCGAGGTCCAGGCTTCGATGCTGTTTGGCCTTACGAGGTTGCGCGGCGGCGAAGGGCTGAGCCTTACCAATAACGTTGAGATTCGTATGACGCGCAGCGCCCGCCTGATTTCGGGGCTTGATAGGCGCTATGCCGATATCCTGCTGGCAAATAAGGACGGCAGCCGAGAGTGTCTGGTTGAATGCCAGGGTAAAGCCATTCACGGATCCATTGAATCCAAGATTTCGGACTCCGATCGAACGACGGCCTTGCAAGCCATGGGATATCCCGTCGTTCTGATGACCTATGGTCAGCTGGCCGACTTCGATGCCTTCCGCGTGGTGATGGAGCTCATCATGTCCTATCTCGATGTGCCGCTGAAAGACAAGACGCCGCGACAGCAGGAGCTCGAACGGCGGCTTCGTGAGGAGATTTTTATCGATTGGGCGGGAATGTAGCCGCGCGGGCGGAAAATGGTCGCGCGGACTAGAGTTTTGGTCGCAAAATACTTATATTTTGCCTTGGAAGGGCCTTAAAAATGCTACCTAGAATAAGTTGTTTCGGAAAATGGACAGTCAACTTACATTCGGCACATAGAGACCGATTTTTACCTAATAAAGTCCCTGATAAAGCTGTTTATCAAAGCGGGTGTGCTTAGCGACTGGAGCCTCACTATCGATTATCTGAAAAAACTTGTTCTGGGTATCATTTTAAAGTCGTCCGGAGCAACAAAATCGGCCCCCGTTTCGTGAAAACGGGGGCCGAATGGGCTTCGTGGTCTGTCTGGCAGGATTGGCGCCGGCGCTATTTAATCACGCGCACGCGATACATCGACGGAATCTGCTTGAGCGCCTCGATCGTGCTGCCGTCCAGGTGCTCATCGGTGTCGAACATGGTGTAGGCGTTCTCGCCAGCGGACTCGTTGGTCATGCGCTGCACGTTGGCGTTGTCCTTGGCGAGAATGGCCGTGATCTGGCCGATCATGTTGGGCACGTTGGCATGCAGGCAGGCAATGCGGCTTGCGGCGCGCGCCTTGCCCATGCTGCAGGCGGGGTAGTTGACGCTGTGCGCGATGTTGCCGTTTTCCAGGTAATCCTTGAGCTCGCTGATGGCCATGTCGGCGCAGTTGGCCTCGGCCTCGCCGGTGCCGGCGCCCGAATGCGTGGTGATAAACGTGTTGGGCATCTTGACGGTCTTGGGCGTGGCAAAGTCGCAGCTAAACCAGCTGAGCTTGCCCTCGCGCAGGGCAGCGTCGACGGCGTCCTCGTCAATGATGGTTTCGCGCGCGTAGTTGATGAGCACGGCGTCGGGCGCCAGCAGGTCGATCTGCTCGGTGCTGATCATGCCGATGGTGTCTGCCTTGCTGGGCACGTGCACGGTGAGGTAGTCGCAGCCGCGGCACAGATCCTCGAGCGTGCCCACGCGCTGCACCTCGCGGCTCAGCACCCACGCGTGCTCGACGGAAATGAACGGATCGTAGCCGTAGACGTCCATACCCAGGTCGACGCAGGCGTTGGCGACCTTGGAGCCCACGTTGCCCAGGCCGATGACGCCGATGCGCTTGCCCTTGAGCTCGCGGCCCACAAAGGCCTTCTTGGCCTTTTCGGCATCGACCTGAATCTCGGGGTCGTCGGCGTTGTTGCGCACCCAGTTCATCGACTGCACGACGCCGCGGCTCGAAAGCACCAGCATGCCCAGGACGAGCTCCTTGACGGCGTTGCTGTTGGCGCCGGGGGAGTTAAAGACGACGACGCCCTTCTTGGCGTACTCCTCGACGGGGATGTTGTTGACGCCGGCGCCGCAGCGGGCGATGGCGCGGATGCCCTCGGGCAGCTCGTAGCCGTGCAGGTCGGTGGAACGCATCAGGATGGCGTCGGCCTCCTCGGCGGTGCTCACAAACTCGTAGCCCTCGCCAAACTCGACTTCGCCGTCTTTGGTGATGTCGTCGATGGTCTTGATCTTGCGCATGGAAAACTCCTTAGCAGGTTTGTTTGAAACAAGTGGTTTGAAGTGGCTGGTCGGCCCGCGGGTTGCGGGCTAGTTAGATCGCGGGCTCAAACTATGCTGCGCTTCGAAGTCCTTCATGTACGTGGCCAGCGCCTGAACGTCTTCCATGGTGACGGCGTTGTAGACGCTGGCGCGCATGCCGCCCACCAGACGATGGCCCTTGACGTTTTGAATCTGGTGCTCGGCCGCGCCTGTGACAAAGGCCGTGTCGAGTTCGGCGTCGCCGGTGCGGAAGGTGACGTTGGCGATGGAGCGGCTGCCGGCCTGCGTGGTGCCATGGAACAGCTCGCTGTGCTCGAGCAGGTCGTAGAGCAGGTTGGCCTTGGCCCAGTTGCGCTCGGCCATGGCGGTAAGTCCGCCGGTCTCCTCGACCCAGCGGAATACCTTGCCGCATACGTAGATGCCAAAGGTGTTAGGCGTGTTGAGCATGGAGCCCTTGGCGGCCTGGGTCTTGAGGTCCAGGTACTGCGGCGTCTGCGCAAAGGCGGGGCCTTCGGCGATGAGGTCGTCGCGAACGATGACCACGGTCACGCCCGCGGCACCGGCGTTTTTCTGCGCGCCGGCGTAGATGAGCCCGTAGCGCTCAACGTCGAGCGGCTGCGACAGAAAACAGCTCGAGACATCGGCGACCAGCGGCACATCGCCGCAAGCGGGCAGCTCGTGGTACATGGTGCCAAAGATGGTGTTGTTCTGGCAGATGTAGACGTAGTCGAGGCCTTCGCCCGCGGCCTCGGCGGCAATGCGTGCGTTGACGTCGGCCATGTAGGGAATGCGGTCGAAGTTGGTGTCCTCGGAGCTCGCGAGCAGCACGGCCTCACCGTACTTGGCGGCCTCCTTGTACGCCTTGTTGGCAAAGTTGCCGGTCACGACGTAGCCGGCGCGGCCGCGGCGCATGAGGTTCATGGGGATGCCCGCAAACTGCAGCGTGGCGCCGCCCTGCAAAAACAGGACGCGGTAGTTGTCGGGGATGCTCAGCAGACGGCGCAGGGTTGCCTCGGCGTCGTTGATAATCTGCTGGTACATGCTAGATCGATGGCTCATCTCGAGCACGGACATGCCGCAACCGCGGTAGTCCATCATCTCGTCGGCGATCTCGGCGAGCACGCTTGTAGGCAGCGCGGCCGGGCCAGCTGAGAAGTTGTGCACACGTGCCATCTTCTAGTTCCCCTCGTAGTCGTTTGAACGTTCGGGATACTTTAGCACAGTGGAGCGTCAGGCGCGACCGAATCACAGCAAAACCCGAGTGCGCCGCTATGATTTACAGGATGGTTACATGGGGGAGGGATTATCTCGAGGCTCGTATCCGATCCGCCTCGGCCTTTGCTTGTTTCCAGGGGCGTACGCGACCGTTGGTGAGGTCGTCGTAGCCACGAGCGATGGCACGTTGAATGTGATCTTCGCGTTCCTGAATGGTAGTTAGTGCGCGCGTCTGATCAGAAATAGACTTTACGACAGACATATGAAGCTCCTTACATAGAAGCATGTGTATAACTCTATGTTGAATATAGCGGAGGATGGCGTTGGGCGTGTGCGTGCCTGCATTCGTAAGCGCGGTTGTCTGGCAAGTGTGATTTGGGGCGACCTCGTCAAAGCTTCTGAGCTGCGAAAATGACCGTTAACCGGATTTAATTTTGTTGCTCAACATTTGACACTCTGGGCGTGGTAACTTTTTTACCAACAGGTATGATTATTGTCATGTGCGCCGCACCTGCCTGCCGGGTTGCGGCGCACTTGTGACAGCCTTTGACACCCTTGGAGCGTGTACTGTGGATATAACCACAAAAAGCGTTCGGGGGGGGGTGCTCACCCGCGAGCAATTCCTCCCGCATGAGATGCGCATCGTCGCTGCCCTTCGTATGCAGGGCGCAAGCGACGAGCAGGTCATTGTACGCGTAAAGAGCGAGAACCTCTTTCAATATCCCACGGAGCGCATGGTCGCCAACCGCGCAACCGTGTGCCTTCGACGCCTCGACGCCATGGTGCCCACGGACGCCGCATGCGCCGTGCGTGGCATCGACTCCAATATCGCCGTCGAGGCTGTGTCATCCCTAACCAGGCTCATGGCATCCGGCACTCCCACGCAGGCGGACCAGGCCATCTTCTACAGCATGATCTGCCGCTACGATATCGTGCGCGAGCTCGTGCTCGTCGAGGTAGGGGAGCGCCTACAAAACTTCGATTATGCCTTTACGGCGGTTGACCTCAATGCCTTTATGACACGCTTTACCACGGAGTATCCGGACGCGGCCCGCTGGACTGAGGCCACGGTCAAGCGCATTAAGGGCTCGCTCCGCCAGACGCTCCGCCATGCCGGCCTTATCGGCGAGGGCCAGGGCCCGGAGTCCGAGCGTCTGTCACCACTCTTCCTCGATTCCGATGTCGAGCGAGCCTTGGTTCTGCTGGGCGAGCAGTCGCTTATCGCGGCCCTTACCGGCAGGGTGGTGATGTAGCGTGGCTCCCGTCAACAGCGCCGCCGAACCTGCTATCACCCCGGCGACCGATTTCACCACCAATATCGGCATCCATTCCCGTAAGAGCGTCGTGGCGGCGCATGTCCGCTCTCAGCACGCCTGTCAGGAATTTGAGCGCCGCGCGCAGCTTCTGCGCGAATGCCTGTGCAGCGAGGACTTTTTGGCTAACAAGGGCATAGGCAATGAGATCGGCTTCCACACCTTTTGCTATGACCCCGCGCTGGAGTTTGAGGCGCGTGCATTATTTGACACCCTTTCACGCGATGCCGAGGCCGACAAGCTTCCGTGCACGCTCAAGGTCGTGAACCTCTACGACGCCGTGCTGGCAATTCTCGAAAAGCGCCGTGTCCTTAAGGCCATCCCACGCCAAGAGGAGCGCCGCGGTACCCAGCGCGTGCTCGAGGACGTGGCCAAGTTCGCCTCGCCCGAGATAGTCGCCGCGTACATCCTTGAGCAGACCGAGCCGCACGCGCCTGGAGACGTCGTTCTCCTCACCGGCGCGGGCGAGGTCTTCCCATTCTTTCGCATGCACACGCTTCTCCATTGCATGCTTGCGGATTTTGATGAGGTGCCTGTGGTCGCCGCCTATCCGGGCAGTTTCAACGGCTCTTCTTTCCAGCTCTTTAACCGTCTGCCGGCCGACAACTACTACCGCGCCATCGATATCTCGTAAGCACGGCTCCCCGCAGGCAAGTCCCTGCCGCCGGTAACAACCCTTTGCCATAACGTTCCCAAACCCAAAGGAGCACCCATGGACAACACGATCATTCGCGACCTCTTTGCAAAAGACATCAACCGCTCCATCAACGGCGTGGTCAAGGTCCAGGATTCAAAAGATGGGTCCATCCGCCAGGAGCTTGACGAGTACGTGGTGACGCGCGAGTTGCAGAGGCACTTTGCCACGTTCTTCAAGGCCTACGGCGATGCCATCGATGCGCGCACCGACAAGATCGGCGTGTGGATCAGTGGTTTCTTCGGTTCCGGTAAATCGCACTTCCTCAAGATGCTGAGCTACCTGCTCGAGAATCGCCAGATCGGCGGCAAGAGCGCCATCCGCTACTTTGACGGCAAGATCGTCGACCCCATGGTCGCGGCTGCCATGGAGCGCGCCTGCTCGGTGCCCACGCAGGCCATCCTCTTTAACATCGATAGCAAGGCGGGTCAGTGGAAGCAGGGCGATACGGCTCCCACGGCGCTGCTTCGCGGCTTTGAGCGCATGTTCTACGAGGCGCGCGGCTTCTACGGCGAGGACCTCAAGCTTGCAAAGCTCGAGGACTACATCGATTCCCTGGGCAAGACCCAGGAGTTCCGCGAGGCCTTTGAGCGCGTCAACGGCGAGTCCTGGCTCCAGGCCCGCGACACCTACAGCTACTTTGAGGACGACGTCGTCGAGGTGCTGCAGAGCGTGCTCGGCATGAGCGAAAAGGCCGCATGGAACTGGCTCGAGGGTTCTGAGGACGAGGTTTTGGCCCCCGATGTCTTTGCCAAAAAGGTCAAGGATTACGTGGACGCTCAGGCAGCGGCCCACGGTGGCAACTTCCGTTTGCTCTTTATGGTCGACGAGGTGGGTCAGTTTATTACAAACGACCAGGACCCAAGCCTTATGCTGAGCCTTCAGACCATCGTCGAGGAGCTGGGTGCCGCCTGCGGTGGCCGCGTGTGGGTAATGGTTACGAGCCAGGAGGCCATCGACAACCTGAGCCTGCCCGTGGGCAACGACTTTTCAAAGATCCAGGGCCGTTTCAATACCCGCCTTTCGCTCTCCAGCTCCAGCGTGGACGAGGTCATCCAACGCCGTGTGCTCGAGAAGACCGCGCCGGCGGCCGATATGCTTGCACAGGTCTACGAGCAAGACGCCGCCGTCCTCAAAAACAACTTTACCTTTGAGGGCGGCTCGCGCTCCGACCTTGCCGGCTACGCCAACTCCAAGGATTTTGTGGCCAGCTACCCGTTTGTGGGCTACCAGTTTAAGCTCCTGCCCGACGTGATGACCGAGGTACGCAAGCATGGTGTTAAGGCCAAGCACATGTCCACGGGCGAGCGCTCCATGCTGAGCGCGTTTCAGGAGAGCGCTCAGGCCATCCAGCATGACCAGACTGGTGCACTCGTGCCGTTCTGGCGCTTCTTCGACACAATCTCCAAGGATTTGGAGCACGGCATCATTCAAGTCGTCGTCTGTGCGGAGCGCGCGGCTGAAAACGCAGAGGGTCTTGAGAGCTACGATGTCCGGGTGCTTAAGCTCCTGTACTTGATCCGCTACATCGGCTACGTCAAGGCCACGGTCGAGAACATCTCCATCCTTATGATTGATAGCCTGGACGTGGACAAGCGCGCCCTTAAGGACCGCGTCAAGGAATCTCTCGCCCGCTTGGAGCGCGAGAACTACGTGGCACGCCAGGGCGATACCTATAGCTTCCTCACCGACGAGGAGCAGGAAATAGCGCAGGAGATCGCACGCACCCCGATCGACAACGCGAAGGTGATTGAATACATCAAGAAGCGCCTGTTCGAAAGCATCTACACTGCGCGCAAACTCAACCGCGGGGCCAACGACTTCCCCTTTGACCGCTACGTGGATGGCTCGATTCATGGATCCAACATGGGCGGCATGGCACTTTCCGTGGTGACCATGGCCAGCGATCTGGGCCGTTCGGACGATGCCGAGTTGGCATTGAAATCCGTGGATAAGGCCATCGTGGCCTTGAGCGACGAGGTGGATTATTGGGCTCCACTCGTCAACGCCGCCAAGATCCGCAAGTACGCCAAGACGCGAAATCTCCAGGAGCTTCAGCCGAGTACGCGCCAGATCGTCGAGTCCAAGATGCGCGAGGCGGCCTATAACGAGAAAGAGGCCGATACCCTTTTGAGCGAGGCCGTGCTCCATGCACGTTGCGCGGTCAACGGCCGCATGGTTGAGGTCCGCGCGGCCAAACCCGTTCAGGTTTTTGAGCAAGTGCTGGCGCAGCTGTGCGATGTGGTCTTTGATAAGGCCGACTATATCGGTGCGCCGGTCACGAGCGATTCCGATATTCGCTCCACTCTGGCGGGCGACGTTCAAGTGGGGCTCGCTGGCATGGACGCGGGTAACACGCGTGCGCTCAAGGAGGTCGAGGACTACCTCAAAGTGCAGCACCAGCGCCACCTAGATACCGCTATGGGCGATATCCAGCGCCAGTACCAGCAAAGGCCCTTTGGCTGGCGCGAGGTCGACATCGCAAATGTGGTGGCGCAGCTTGTGGTGGAGCAGCGCGCGCAGGTGCTGTTTGGCGGTCAGACGGTTCAAGCTAACGACAGCCGCATGGTGGCGCTCCTGCGCAAGGATGCCGATAAGGCCCAGGTGCGCTTGCGCATGCGCATGAGCGACCGGTTGCTACGCGCCGCGGGCGAACTCATGTGTGACCTGTTTGATCTCAAGACCGTGCCCTCCAACGAGGATAAGCTCGTGGCCGAGCTCAAAGAGCGCCTTGAGGGCTTGCGCGAGGCGTGCCTCGCCATAGCACGCGACTACTACACGGGCATCAAGCCGGCCTACCCGTATCCCGGTGAGGACGAGTGCGAGAAGATGCGCTCGGAGGTGGCCGACGTCCTTAAGGACCAGAACGAGGCCGAGGCGTTCTTGACCACGTTCACCAAGCATGAGGAGCGCTTGCTCGATGCTAAGGAAGACTTTGACAAGGTGGTTGAGTTCGTCGAGTCCAATCAACGAACAGCGTTTGACCACGCCAGGGATTTCTTGAACCGCACCGAGGGTATCGAGTATGCCTCCGATGACATTCCCAGCGCGGTGGAGAACGTGGCAAAGGTGCGTGAGATCCTCAAAGATCCCAAGCCCTACGGCCGTATTAAAGACCTGCAGCCGCTTATGGATCCCGTCGAGGATGACATGAAAAAGCTGCTGGGCATCCGCCGCAATGAGTTTTTGTGTCGCATCGAGAGCGATCTGCAAGACCTGCGGGCGCAGGCCGAGAGTCAAAAGGGCTTTGTCAATCAGGCCAAGGATGCCATAGCAGACGCCGGCACCAAATACGAGTCGTTCAAAAACCGTGCCCACAGCGCTCAAAGTCTCAACGAACTGAGCGTTGTTGCAACTAACTGGGGCGACTGGCTCAGTGCGGCGGCCAACGAGATGTACGACGCTGTGGATGAGGCCCGCGTGCGTATGGACAACGAGCGCCGCACCACCGAGGTCATGAGTACGGGTGAGGTGGTCAAGAAGGTCTCCAACAAGGGCGCCGCATCGTCTGCTCCCGTGCCCGCGCCCAAGCCCCAGCGCAAGATCAAGACTGTGCGCCGCGCCGATCTGGCCAAGCCGAGTCGTCTCTTGTCCGCAGAGGATGTGGAGCGCTACGTGGACGACTTGCGCTCCCGCCTTATGCAGGCGCTCGCTGCAAACGACGAGATCCGTATCAACTAACCCGCGGAGCCACCGGTGCCAAAGCGCGCACCGGTGGCTTATGGCGTTTAGAAAGGCTCATCAACCATGAACGATTCTGCTCTTAAGAGCTTCTGCACCTGGGCCCGTACGGAGCTCATCAAAGGCGTGGAGGCGCAGATGGTGCGCTACGGCATCACCGAACCTGCACCCGCGCCCGTTGGGTCCGAGACCGTTAGCGGCCTGCCCCTAAGTCCGGCTGAGATTGAGCAACGCGACGAACTGCTGCGCATGCAGGCAGAGGTGGGTCACGAGGCGCTGCGCGACCGTGCGGCCTACACCTGGTTCAACCGCATCGTGGCCATTCGCTTCATGGATGCACGCGGATGGCTTCCCAGCCGCATGCGCATGCTAAGTCGTGCGGACGGCAGCCATGGCAGCGAGGCCGTGGAGAACGCACTGGACGTAGAGATAGCGACGGCCGATACCGATCGCATAGCCGAGCTCAAGATGGCGGGCTTGGATGAACCGCTGTGGCGCTATCTGTTTGTTGCTCAGTGCGAGGAGCTTGCCGATTGCCTGCCGGGTGTCTTTGAGCGCGTGGGCGGAGCCATGGAGCTGCTGTTGCCCCAGGGCCTCATGATGTCCGACGGCGTGGTGGGCAAACTCAACACCATTCTCGCTGACGAGGACTGGCGCAAGGGCGTGACCGTTCTGGGCTGGATGTATCAGTACTACAACGCTGACGTCAAAGACGAGTTCTTCAAGTCCAAGCGCAAGGCAGCGGCGGCGGACATCGCGCCCGCCACGCAGCTCTTCACCCCCGAGTGGATCGTGCGCTATATGGTCGAGAACTCGCTCGGCCGTCTGTGGATGCTCAGCAATCCGGGGAGTTCGCTACGCGAGCGCATGGAGTATTACATCGCGCCCGATGCTGAGCACGAGGACTTCATCCACATCTCGAGCCCCGAGGATATAACCCTCTGCGACCCAGCGTGCGGCTCGGGCCATATCCTGGTTTATGCGTTTGATCTGCTCTTCCATATGTACGAGGAGCGCGGCTACCGCGAGCGCGAGATCCCGGAGCTCATCCTGACCAAAAACCTCGCTGGCATGGAGATCGATTCCCGCGCGGCACAGATCGCGGAGCTGGCGCTTGCCATGTGCGCCCGCGAGCACGACCGTCGCTTCTTTAGGCGTGGCGTTCGTGCCGACGTTACCGTGCTCTCGAGCATCCCGCTAGGGGAGGACGAGCTGCCGGGTAACAAGAAGCTCGCCGAGGAACTGAGCCATTTGGGCGAGATCGGTTCGCTGCTCAATCCTTCAGAGGACGAGATCGACGAGCTCAAGACTGCCGCGGCGAGCTGTTCCGACGACCTTTTTGCCGCTACGACCAAAACTAAGCTCGAAAGCGCCGCCGCCATCTGCGAGAAGCTGTCCCGTCGTTTTACCTGCACTGTGGCGAATCCTCCGTATATGGGCAGTAGCAGCTTTAACTCGTTCATGAGTAAGTGGGTCAAGAGGAATTATCCCGACGTGAAGAGTGACCTGTTCTCCAGCTTTGTCGTTCGCATGTTCAGTCTCGCCAAGGACCACGGCGAGTGCGGAGTCATGTCGCCTTTCGTCTGGATGTTCATCGGAAGCTATGAGAAGCTCCGCAACGAGATTATCGACAACAGAACGCTGACCTCTCTCATCCAGCTTGAGTACTCGGGCTTCGCTGGCGCGACCGTGCCCATCTGTACCTACACGTTCCACAATTCGTTCGTCAAGGGCTACAAGGGCGGCTATGTGCGCCTTTCGGACTTCGTTGGTGCTGCTGTCCAGGCCCCGAAGGCCCTCGAGGCGATCCGAAACCCCGACTGCGGCTGGTTCTACCGCCGCGACGCCGACACCTTCAAGCAAATCCCCGGCACCCCCATAGCCTACTGGGCCAGCGAGGGGTTACTTTCTGCTTTCTCGCTGGGTAGCTCCATTGGCGATTTTTCGGACTACACAGGGTCTCAAAACAAAACAGGTGATAACAATTTGTATTTGCGCTTGTTTTGGGAGGTTGATGCACATTCGGTTGGGCGCAAGGGCTCGTGGGCCACTTATTCAAAGGGCGGTGACTTTCGTCGATGGTTTGGCAATCTTCATTGGCTGGTTTCGATCAAGAAGGACGCAATTGAGTTTTACCGGAGTAATCCGACCTCCAATTTGTTGGCGTCGAAATATTGGTACAGTGAAGGCATTTGCTACACAATGCTGACATCAGGCAAGCCGAGTTTCAGGCTATTTCCACCGACGGGCGGATTTGACATGGCCGGCCCATGTATTTGCAATCTGGGCCAAAACAAGAACTGGGCGCTGGGCTTCCTCAATTGTTCCATCGCTGCCGATGTCCTCAGCATGCTTAACCCCACTCTTAACATGCAAGTGAGAGACATCAAAGCTCTTCCCATGCTTATTTCCGCTGAGCTTCAACCGGCAATTAATAGTCTGGTCGACAGCAACGTAGACATTTCCAAAATCGACTGGGACTCGTTTGAAACCTCTTGGGATTTCAAGCGCCATCCACTGATTTAGGTGTTTTTATGACCGTAGAGAAGAATCAATTCGACGAAGGTGTTAACAGGGTCTCTAGTCTTTTGGCACTGTATGACAGCCTGCAAATAGAAGGATCTGCTAGAACGTCGAAGGAAAAAAGACCGACGGATATCTTGCGCGCTGCGCTCGTTTTGCTTCATTCGGCGGAAGAGGATTATTTTCGTAATATACTCATTCATTGGTATCCCATAAAGGCTGATTCGAAAGCCTTGAGCGAAGTCTCGCTAGCTGGCAGTGATGGAAGAACATCCAAGTACAGCTTTGATAGATTTGCTTCCTTTTCTGGCAAAACCGTCGATGAAGTAATTTCCGAATCTGTGCGTGAGCATTTTTCGCGAATGAGTTTCAACAGCTATAAAGATATTGATAGTCGCCTTAAAAAGATAGGCTTGTCGCTCGGTGCTTATAAGCGACAAGCTGAAATAGATGCGCTAATTCAGCGAAGGCACAAGGTTGTTCACGAAGTTGATTTAATGCAGGACGAATCAAGTGGAAAGAGCCGAACAAGACCTATTAAATCTGCTCAAGTTCGGATTTGGATGGAATGCTCAATGGACTTGGTTCAAACAATTGATGAGCAAGTGAGTGCTTGGGAAAAACAGGAAACACAACCGCCGGAAGAAAGCTCCGTCGGCATCGATGAAACCGTTTGCGCTGGAGAAGAGCCGAATGGGGCATAGCCGTGTTTCTTCAATTTCCTGTTGTTGACAACGTCTTATACATTCATTAAGAGGTAACTAATGTCAATCTTACTTTCTGATAAATACGAGGCTCGCAAGGCCGAGGTCAATGCTCGCTTTGAGCAGCTTCGCGCTAACGAGGAAGAACTCAACCGCATCTTCGCCAAAATCTACAACATGGAGGGGGAGGTGCCCATCGAGGTCGAGGATAAGTACGTTTCGGTGGCGCGCATCTTTGATACCGCCGATGAGATTCCCGAGAGCTATAAGGGCAACAAATACGTGCGCACCAAGCGCGACGAGATCACCTCGCTCATAAGCTACGCCGTGGGCTGCATGTTTGGCCGCTATTCGCTGGATGCGGACGGGCTGGTCCTGGCCGATCAGGGCGCCACGGTTGACGACTACCTGGCCAAGATGCCCGATCCCGATCATGTGACCTTTATGCCCGACGCCGACAACGTACTGCCCATCACCGACGACGAGTACTTTGACGACGACATCGTGCGCTACTTTATCGACTTTGTGCGCACTGTGTACGGCGAGGAGACGCTCGAGCAGAACCTGGCCTTTATTGCCGAGGCGCTCGGCGGCAAGGGCACCTCGCGCGAGGTAATCCGCACCTACTTTTTGAAGGACTTCTTTAAGGACCACTGCCAGACCTATAAGAATCGTCCCATCTACTGGCTGCTCGACAGCGGCAAGAAGAATGGCTTCAAGTGCCTTGTTTACATGCATCGCTACCAGCCCGACCTGTTGGCTCGCATCCGCACCGACTATGTGCATGAGCAGCAGGAGCGCTATCGTTCCCAGATCGGCTATGCCAACGACGCCCTTGCCGGTGCCGAGCGCGGCGAGCGCGTGCGTTTGGATAAGCGCGTCAAAAAACTCAATGACCAGCTCAAAGAGACCATTGGCTACGAGGAGAAGCTGCACCACTTGGCAGACCAGATGATTAAGATCGACCTGGATGACGGCGTCAAGGTCAACTACGCCAAGTTTCAGGATGTGCTGGCGAAGATTAAGTAATTGCAGATACGGTAAGGATATTCATGCCTAAGATCGATGTAGAAGAACAGCTCAAACTGCGGTTTTTGCAACCGTTGCCTGCATGCGTGCCGCGCCGTGTGGTGGTTTGGCACGATGCGGACGGCGAGTTTGCCCATGAGTTTGAGCGGTTGGCCGCCGAGGGTTTCGACGGCGCGGGGGCCGATGACGGCGTTATGCCCGCTCACGGTGACTTTGAGCGCCCAGTGCGCTTTGTTGAGGCCTGCGAGGGCCACATGTTTGCCGTTAAGAAGCTCATCAACCGCGATGACCTTGCGAACGATATCTTGCTGTATCGTCGTTGCCCGCGCGGCAGGCTTGAGGGCGATTGGCTTGCCGATGTTGAGCTGTATGCCGATCAGTTCCAGGCTGACTATCTTTCGCTTTTGGCCGATCAGCTGGGAATCGAGAATATCGACGCCGTGCGCGAGAGTCTGCGCGAGCACAAGACGTTCTTTGATGCCAAGACCCGCTGCGTTAAGTTTGCCGCGTGTGTTCCGCATGCTTCGGGCGCATCAGATATCGAACTCGGTATCCTTACGGTGATTTTTGGCGGTAAAGAGGTTGGCGACGCGCGCCCCGCGTTTGTGCTGCGCGGCTGTATGACCACGCTGCTGCACGAGGGCCCCGAAGCGCTGGCTGCGCTGGTGGATAAGTACAGCTTGCGCGACGTCCTCTCTGCCTTTATGCTGCGCTGCTATGGGTTTGATGGGCCGCTGTACGAGCGCGACTCACTGCTTATGCTTGCATCCCATGTGCTCCTTACGGCGGCATCCACCGCGCTTCCCGAGGGGGCGCTCAAGGGACTCGAAAGCTATGTGGCTCCCGCCTACGGCCCCTATTGTCTTGAGGCGGTGCGTACGTGGGACCAGGCCGCCGATGCCCAGGTATCGAGCGAGGATTTATTTGAGATCTGCCGTTTGGTGGAGGATGCCCGCGGGCTCTTTGCACGGTTTGAGGCCCTGTCGATCGATGTGCTGACCTCGCTTGATGTGTTCCCGTGCGTCAATGAGGCCGTACTCTCGCAGCTGTTCTGCTCGTTTGCTCAGGGCGCGGACCGTGTTGCGGATGCGCGCGCCTTTGCGGCGCGTCGCTGCGACCTAAGCTGGTACCGCCGTGTCGAGAGCTACTTTGACTTGCTTGCCGCCGTGGCCGATATGTGCGCGTTTAGGCAGGCACACGCGGGCGGGTTCCATCTGGCGCAGCCCCAGCAGGTGTGGGATGCCTACACGTCCGATTGGTATGCCATGGATGCCGCCTATCGTCATATGTGCACCGCGTATCTGCGGGCGCGCTCCGTCGAGTGCGATGTGCTCGAGGAGCCTGCCCGCGCTGTGGCGGACTGGGCGGAGAATCTCTACAGTAACTGGTTCTTGGCCGATGCCAATGCCTGCTGGGCGGTCGCTGCGCAAGGGGAGTGGGCCGATTGCGGTTACATCGATGGTCCTGCACGGCAGGATGAGTTCTACTGGCATGTGCTGCCCACCTTTGTGGGCTCTGCCAAGACGACGGTCGTTATCGTGAGCGACGCACTGCGCTATGAGGTGGCCTGCGACGTTGCGGCTCTGCTCGAGCGCGAGCGCGGCGGCAACGTCAAGGTCTCTAGCATGCAGGCGGTCTTTCCCTCCATTACCGAGGTGGGCATGCCCGCGCTGCTGCCGCATCAGGCGCTTGAGCTTGCAGCGGATGGTTCGTTTGTGCTGGTTGACGGCATGCCAACTGCGACGACTCCGCAGCGCGAGGCCGTACTTACCCACATTGAGCCCACGGCCCGCGCTTTGCGCTCGAGCGCATACCTCAACATGGCGGGAACCGAGCGCAAAGCGCTGCTCAAAGATTCCAAGCTCGTTTATCTCTACCACAACAAGATCGATGCCACGGGCGAGAAGGCAGCTACGCAGGATGACGTTTTCGATGCCTGCGCGGACACCGTGGAGGAACTTGCCGCGTTGGCGCGCCGCGTGTGCACCGACGCCCCGGGCGCGCGTGTTGTTATAACGGCGGATCACGGCTTTATCTACACGCGTCGGGAGCTCAACGAGTGTCAGATGCTCGGCAAGCCAGACCTTCCCTTCCCTGACGCTCCCGTCATGCACGGCAAGCGTCATCTGGTGGTGCCCAACGAGGCCGTGGCCAAGCTTTCGGAAGAGGCATGCGGGGTGTTTGTTAATGTTGGCATGGGACGTTTGGGTGCCGGTTTTGAGGGATTTGCCCCGCGCGAGAACGTGCACTTCAAGCGTCCCGGCGGCACTAACAACTACGTCCACGGCGGCATGAGCCTGCAGGAGCTCTGCGTGCCCGTTATCGGTTTTTGGCGTGCGCGCTCGGGTTCCAAGGACTTTGTCGACACGCGCGCGGCGACGCTGCGCGTGCTAAGTGAGGGACGCCGAGTGACCAACTCGCTCTTCTCGGTCAACTTGATCCAGGAAGAACCTGCCCAAGGTAAGGTCTTGCCGTGCGAGTACGAGCTGGTGTTTACCGATGCAAGTGGTAACGAGGTGAGCGATACGGTCAAGGCGCATGCCAACAAGACTTCTGTTAACTCGCAGGAGCGCGTGGTGCATGCCAAGTTTGCGTTGCATGCAGCGGATGGATTCTCGGCCAAGGGTCCGTACTATTTGGTCTGCCGCGAGCGCGAAACGGGCAAGATCGTTTGGCGCGAGACGTACACCATCGCTGTTTCGTTTGCCCCTGTTGCTGACTTTGGTTTTTAGGAGTGTGCCCTATGTTTGATAGCCATGACGACGATCTGTGGGAAGTTCCCTCGATTGATGTGAATGCGCCCGTGCAGGCTGCTGTGCCTGTAGGGGAAGCCGTGCCTGCCCCGGAGGCTGAGACTGTCGAGCCTGCCTCGGAGGCTGAGGCTGCTGCGGAGGCCGTGGCTTCCGCGCTTGTCCCGGAGCCGACGGAGACCGCTGCGCCCGCCGAGGCCGAGGCGCCCGCCGAGGACGAGTCCTCAACCGATGGCTATGCCCAAGCCGTGGCCGAGACTCCCGAGGACGACGGCTACGACATGGATGTACTGGACGGCAAGCTGCTCGAGCACTTTGGCGGCAAGATCGTGCGCAAGGACCTTACGGCCCTTATGAAGCGTGGCGCCAACGTGCCTACCTTTGTGCTGGAGTACCTGCTGGGCATGTACTGCTCAACCGACGACGAGGATGCCGTGGCGGAGGGCCTGGGGCGCATCCGCAAGATCCTCACCGATAACTACGTGCGTCCCGACGAGTCCGAGCGCATTAAGTCCAAGATCCGCGAGCTGGGTCGCTTTACCATCATCGATAAGGTGACGGCCAAGCTCGACGAGTACAAAGACATCTACGTGGCGTCGTTTGCCAATCTGACCATCGAACCGTTTGTGATGCCGGCCGAGTACGTGCGCGACTATTCCAAGATTCTGCAGGGTGGTATTTGGTGCATCATGAGCATCGAGTATCGTCACCCCTTGGATGAGGAAGACGAGTTTGGCATGGAGGTCTTTGGCGACGATGCGCCGCGCCGCGCCAAGGCCAAGCGTAAGAAGCGTGGGCCCGAGGACTCTCCGTTCAGCGTGGCGTCGCTCACGCCCATCCAGATGCCCAACCTGGACCTGGATGCCATGGTCGAAGAGCGCCAGTATTTCTCGCGCGACGAGTGGCTCAACATGCTGCTGCGCTCCGCTGGCTATGAGCCCAGCGAGCTTTCCGAGAAAGAACGCCTGCACTTTATCGAGCGTATGGTGCCGCTCATCGAGCGCAACTACAATCTGTGCGAGCTTGGTCCCCGCGGTACCGGCAAGAGCCATATCTACAAAGAGGTTTCGCCCTACGCCATCTTGCTTTCGGGCGGGCAGACCACCACAGCCAACCTGTTCGGCCGTATGAACTCCATGCGCGCCGATCGCGTGGGCTTGGTGGGCCATTGGGATTGCGTGACGTTCGACGAGGTCGCCGGCATGCGCTTTAAGGACACCAACGCCGTACAGATCATGAAGGACTATATGGCGAGTGGCAGCTACGCGCGCGGCCGCGACCAGATTAACGCCGATGCCTCCATGGTCTTTGAGGGCAACATCAACGACACCGTGCAAAACGTCCTTAAGACCACGCACTTGTTTGATCCGTTCCCACCGGAGTTCAACAACGATTCGGCCTTTTTCGACCGTATCCACTATTACCTGCCGGGCTGGGAGATTCCCAAGATGCGCTCGAGCCTGCTGACCGGGCATTACGGCTTAATCACCGACTGCCTGTCGGAGTTTTGCAAGGAGATGCGTCGCAAGGACTTTACGCATCATATCGACCGCTACTTCCGCTTTAACAGCGACTTTAACAAGCGTGACGAGATCGCCGTGCGCAAGTCCTTTAGCGGCCTGGCCAAGCTGCTGTTCCCCGACGACGCTATGGACAAGGACGACGTTCGCTGGCTGCTGGACTACGCCATCGAGGGCCGCCGCCGTGTAAAGGAACAGCTCAAGATTATGGCGGGCGTCGAGTTTATCGACGTCAACCTGGGCTATATGGATGCCGACAATCCGCAGGACGTGCACGTGGTGCGCGTGCCCGAGCAGTCCGAGGATACGCTGATTCCCGACGGGCCGCTGTTGTCCGGCCACGTGTTTGGTGTGGGCAGGTCGCAGGGCGGCGAGGTTGCCGTGTACAAGCTGGAGAACAAGGCCGTTGCCGGCGAGTGCAAGTTTAAGCACGAGGGCGTTGCCTTTAATAAGCCGGTGCGCGATACGCTGGAAGCCGCGTTTGACAACTTTGTGAACCTGGCGAACCGTGTGGCGCCGGGCATGCACATTGGCTCAAAGGACTACCTGCTGTTCTATAACGACCTGCAGAGCAAGGGCCTGTCCGAGGAAGTCTCGCTTGCCGAGTTTGTGGGCCTGTGCTCCGCGGCGTGCAACCGCCCGGCGATGTCCGCGCTGGCGGTTCCGGGAATCCTGCGCATGTCGGGCTCTATGGATGAGATCCGCGGGCTCGAGGACATTATGCGCGTGGCTAAAAACGCCGGTGCCAAGCGCGTGATTTTGCCGCTGAGCGCCATCGCGGGCCTGCAGAGCGTTTCGTCCGAGATTATATCGGGGTTGAGCCCGGTGTTCTACATGGATGGCGATCCGGTCGATGCCGCGAAGAAGGCGTTGGATCTATAGGGATGCGAGCGTGGGGGCTTGCGTGCGCGAGGCGTTTGTCTTGTGCGCGTGGGCCCGCGGGCATGTTGGCACGTCACGCGTGAGGAGGCCTTGCCATGGCGGAAGAGCGTTCTGTTGGCGAGTTGCTCGACGAGCTGTTTGGCTTTGAGTCGGTAGCCAAGCGTCAGGCGGCGCTTGAGCAGTACGACCGCGGGGAGTTATTGCGCAAGGCGCGCTCCCGCGAGCTGCTGGCCGTGATCGAGGGCGTCGAGTCTGCCGAGCGTGCTGCGCGTGAGTCTGCCGTGCAGGCCGTTGACGGGCATGTGCGCCGCGTTGAAGCCGAGTCGCTTGCGCGGGCTCGCAAGCAGATGGGCGTTGTGGGCCCGTTGCAGATGGAGCGGCGCTACGCTGCCTTTTTGCGTATGGAGGACAAGGCCGAGCTGTTGGCCCGCTTGGAGCAGACGCTTGCGTTTATCGAGGTAAAGCTGCGTGCCAATACGGCGGACAGGGTTCGTGCGGCGTACGATGCTGCGGGGGCTTTGGTGCTGCAGGGCGCGGCGCGTCTGAGTAACGTGCACGTTGTGGATGCCGTGCCCCTGGATGCCGATCTGCTGTGCACGCAGTTGGAGCAGCTGCGTTGTGCCGCCGATACAACGGACCTTGCCGGCATGATTACGGCGACGTTTGAGTCCGAGCTGAGTGCGACCGGGCCGCGGAATGCTGGCGGGTTTGCTGGCGATGTTGCCGGCGACGTGGCGCTGGAGCGTGAGCTTACTAATGTGCGCGGTGCTGCGCAGCGAGCGCGCTTGGCGGCCCAAGCGTATCGGGCCGAGCGTGCCGCCCGCGTTGCGGGGAGCACGGTGGAGCCGGTGTCGTTGCCGGGGCCTGTTTGCATTACGTGTGAGACGGGGTGCGATGCCGGAGGGCTTTTCGAGTTGCTCGCTCAGGTTAAGAAGTCGTTTGAGACCTATAGGCGCGTTGTTGCCGACGGCGGGTTGTTCTGTGCCTTTGGTGCCGGTTCGCCGCATGGGATTTGCCGCGGCAGTAGTTATTTCGACTACGATGATCGGTTTGACGAAGACGTGTTGGTGGGCGAGTACGACGGTGCTACCAGGCACAATGTTCGGCGCGAAGTTGCGATTCCCGAGCTTGTGGACGAGGCTTCGGCCGACGGCGGCGACTCACTCGAGGTTGCCGTGGCGCGCATGCGCGAGTTTAACGGACGGCGCTACGATGGTGTGCTGGACGAGGATCCTGCGCGCCATGTGGATGCGTTTTGGTATGGACTCAAAAAGCTCAGCCAGTATTGCGAGGCCGCTGTGCGTGTGGATGAGCGTGCCTGGGATTGCTTTATCGATAAAGTACAGTTTGCCTACGACGAGCCCGTGGGGCGTTTGGCCACGCAGATGGATGACAAGCAGGTTGCGGCTTTTGTTGCCGCTGTGAATGCGCTCGGCGCTGCTGAGTAGGGGCCTGATCCGGTAGGGAGTTTCACCATGAAGATCGATGTTGATGTTGACCAGCTGCGCGAGAGCCTGCTCGACCGTGCGGGGAGTGCAGCCGGCGTGGGCTTTCCGGCCGCCATGCTCGACGTGGTAGATATCGAGGACGAGTCGCCCCAAGAGCTGCTAGCACGAGCCGAGCGCGAAGGCCTCGATCTCCGCGACTTTGCCGTCGACGATGACTAGGGTAGCTAATTTGAGACGGGGCGTCTGCACCCGCGGCTGCGCGAAGATGAACGATAAACCGTCGCAATGGAGTCTAATGATCTCGCGACCGTTCTATTTTGACTGCACGCTGGCTAAGTGAGTAGGCTTTATTGGAAATCCTGAGCACCCGACAAATTTGCTTCAACAAACCCGCAGGTCACAGACTTATGCTTTGGTGACGTGGTCGGCGATTCGGCAAAAGTCTACTCACTTAGTTTTGAGAGACGCTAATTGTCCGCAACGAGATCCTAGCTGGGGCGATTTATGCTCAAATATGGCCAATTCGGGACGGCTACCCCTAGCCACTACGATGCCAGCGTGGCGATGACGGCTTCGTCGCCGGCGTATATTAGGGTGTTGCCATCGGGAATGATCGTTTGGCCGTCGCGCTTGAGCATCACGACGATAAACGGGTGCTTGCCCTGCGGCACGTCGCGCAGACGCTGTCCAGCTAAGCGGCCGTGGGGAGTCACGGTGACCTCGCGCAGCGTAACCTCGGCACGCTCTTCGAACGTTGGGGCGGCCATCACCAGCAGATCGCCTTCCTGGATCACGGTGTCGCCATTGGGCAGTACCGGATGCGCCCCGTCGCGCAGCACCAGGACCACGAGCATGTCCGTCGCGCTGCCAATGTCCGCGAGCGAGCGTCCGGCAAACGGATGGCCAGCGCCCACCTTGAGCTTTACAAACGACATGCCGTCCTCGTCGCGGTAGTCGTTAAAGGTGCGGCGCACGTCGCCGGTCGCATCGATCATATCGAGCTTCTTCGCCACCGCCGGCAGCAGCGAGCCCTGCACCACGATGCTCGACGCGGCAATCACAAACACCAGGTCAAATAGGTCGTGTCCGCCGGGAACGCCGGCCACCACGGCAAAGAGACTAAAGACGACCGAAGCTGCTCCGCGCAGGCCCGCCCAGCTTACGAGCGCGACCTGGCTGGGATTCGTCTTAAAGGGCGCTAGGAGCACGCCGACGGCGATGGGGCGGCTCACGAAGAGCATGAACGCCATGAGCGCCAGGCCCGGCAGCAGCATCTGCGGCAGGCGTGCGGGCGTTACGAGCAGGCCGAGCAAGAAGAAGATGGTCATCTCTGCCATCTCGGTGAGGGTGTCGAAGAAGTGCGCCATCTCGACCTTACCGGTGATGTCGCTTGCGCCCAGCACAATGCCGGCCAGGTATACGGCCAAAAAGCCGTTGCCGCCCAGGTAGCTCGGCAGCGCGTAGGCGACGATGGCCACGGCGAACAAGAAGATGGTCTGCGCGCCTTCGGCCGTTGCGTGTGCGCGCTCAATCAGACGGCTGGATGTCCAGCCGATGGCAAGGCCCAACCCCACGCCCAGGATGATCTGCTTGGTCAGCAGCACGGGAATGTCGATATTGCCGCCCGCCGCGAGGGTCGCGAGCACGGCGGTGAGCATGTAGGCGACGGGGTCGTTGGAGCCCGATTCGACCTCGAGCAGCGAGTCGGTGCCGCCCCTCAGCGAAAGGCTGTGCTCGCGCAGAACGCTAAAGACGCTGGCCGCGTCGGTGGACGCCACGACCGATCCCAGCAGCAGGCCGCCGATCCAGTCGAAGCCCAGCACAAAGTGGGCGAACACGCCGGTGATGCCTGCGGTGATGACGACGCCGAGCGTGCTCAGCAGCACCGCCGGCGCGGCGACGGGCTTGGCGCGGTCTATGTTGGTGTTAAAGCCGCCGTAGAACATGATGAACAATAGCGCCGTGCTGCAGACGGTTTCGGTGAGTGCGTAGTCGCTAAAGTCGATATGCGCCGGGCCGTTGACGCCCAACAGCATGCCGAGCGCGATAAAGATAAGCAGGGTGGGGAAGGGGAGCTTTTTGCCGACGGGTTTGATGGTCAGGCACAAAATGATGACGAGGCCGATAAAAAGAAGGATCTGGTTCATGGATGGTGTCCGCTCCTGGGTGGTTGGCGTGGCGCGGTCAGTTGTCTGCGGTTATTTGTACCCAAAGATGGTGGGTTATGGGCTTGGATTGCGGGCGTGCGCATTTTCGACACGAGGCTGCGACGCGGGCGGCGCTGGTCGGGGCGCTGGGCCAGACGGCGTGGCGTGAGCGGTGCGGGTTGGCAGGCGTGCGCTGGCGACTGTTGACGGTATGCAACCCTTCCCAGCTTTATTGCTACGGAGTACAATGGGTAACGTTTAAGTTCAACTTGAAGTTTTAGTTGCGGCGCCGGGCTTTGGCCGCAATGCAAGGAGAGGCGTACCATGGCGATCTATGTGACATCTGATGCTCACGGGCACGTGCGTGCGCTTGACGAGGCCCTGTCTAAGATCTCGTTGACGTCCGACGACACGCTGTACGTGCTGGGCGACATGATCGATCGCGGGCCCGATCCGGTCGGCGTTATTAAGCTCGTGCGCTCGCTGCCCAACGCCCGTGTGCTCAAGGGCAATCACGAGCAGATCATGCTCGATGCCATCATTGGCCAGGATCCGCTCGATGCCGAGACCTGGGATATCAACGGTGGCTGGACGACGCGCGAGCAGCTCAACGACATGGAATTTGACGCATACGAGGAGCTCGTGCGATGGATGGCCGCGCTGCCGCTCTACGCGGTGGCCGAGACCGAGGAGCGCCCGTATCTGCTGGTACATGCTGGAATCGAGATGAAGGCGGCGCGCGCGTTTTTGCTTGAGCATGGCGTCGATTGTGCCGATGGCGTTGGAGCGGTGGGTGCCGATCGCGAGCTGCTGCAGCAGATGCTCGCGGTGCAGTCGGCCGATGACCTGCTGTGGATTCGTCACGGCTATTGGGATGCGCCGACCGGGCTGCTTTCTGCCGAGGGCAAGGGTCCGGTCGTGGTGAGCGGCCACACGCCCACGGTGTCGCTTGGGCGCTATTGCGAGGTTGGCGGCCTGGCGGGGCTCGATGAGGAGTCGGGCCGCGGGCAGATTGTGCGCCTGGGTGGCGAGGATACCGCCGGCGTGCCCGATCGCATCGATATCGACTGCGCCGCCGCCACCGGCTCCGAGTTCGGCCGCGTCGGTATCCTGCGCCTTGATGACGGCGCCGAGTTCTATGCGAACATCAACCCAGGCGAATAATCGGTGCAAAGGGTAGCTAATTTGGGACGGAGCTTTTTTGACTACTTTCGGAGAATAGCGCCTTCTTGCTCGGTAAGCGCTAGAAATGAGGAGCGTCTGCGTCCTCGGCAGTGCGAAAATGCTCGAAAAACCATCGCAACGGAGTCAAACGACGTTGCGACGGTTCTTTTTTGGCTGCCCGCTGGCTAAGTGAGTAGACTTTTTTGGAAATGCCGAGCAGCCGGCAAATTTGCCTCAACAAAACCGCAGGTCACTGACTTGTGTTTTGCCGGTGTGGTCAGGGATTCGGCAAAAGTCTACTCACTTAGTTTTGCGTGTCACAAATCGTCCGCAACGAGACCCCCCCCATTGCGCCAATTAGGCGCCGTACGGGTTGCGGTCGCGCTCGATGCGTTGGCGGATGTGGGCGTATTCGATAATCAGCAGCACCAGGAGTAGGGCCATGATGGCTAGGTAGCTCACCACGGCGCCCATCAGACCCAGCAGGTTGATCAGGATCACCGGCAGCACTACGCTTACGGCGAAGCAGATCAGGTAGATTTTGGTGACGTCGCCGGCATGGCGCAGCACCGTGATGATGGCGTAGATAAAGTCGATGGCCGCGGTGACGCCGCCGGCGACAACCATCAGCAGTGCCAGCGTGCGGTAGCGCTCAAAATTGAGGCCGTACATGAAGCTCATGAGGGGAATACCGGGACCTGCCATAAATGCGGCGCACACGCTGGTGATGACCACGATCAGTGCCATAACGGCAACAATAATCAGGTCAAAGCGGCGACGCTTGCGCGGATTCGTCCAAATGCTCGACAGACGCAGAAGCTGCGGTTTATAGACAAATCCGATGCTCAACAAAATGGCCTGCGCTGGAAAGAACAGGGCATTAAAGTACAGCTGATATTTGTATGCCAGCGTGCCTTCCATCACAAACTTGGGCATGCTCTCAATAAGGTTGAACAGGAACAGTGCACCAAAGAGCGGGGCGCACTGGACAAACAGGTGGCCGACCTCGCGCAGACTCATGCGGCGCGATTTTTCGGTTTCGAGCAGGGCGAGCGGGGCGGTGACCAGCGCGAGCGAGGCAATCGCGGCGATGCCCATGGCCATGGCGGCGATGGGCATGCTGCGCGTGAGGAACAGTGCCACGCTAAAGACCGCGATGACGCCGACGGAGCGTAGCGTTTGGCTCATGCCGGCCAAATAGAGCTTGTCGGCCTGCTGCAGGCGGCCCTCGTACACGTCGGCGATGCCGTCGATCACCTTATACAGGTAGACGCCCAGGCCGATCGTGGCCATCTGCGCATCGTAGCCGCGGGCGCTGCTGTACATGAGGCCGCAGCCTAGGGCGAGCGCTCCGCAGAGCCAGCGGTTGAGCTGGTAGGAGGCGAAGGAGGTTTTTTCGTCGATGTCCGAGACCTGAAAGTTGCGCACGCCGTAGTTGCACGCGATCATGATGAGCGTGCCGGTGACAAAGGCGATGGAGAACTTGCCAGCCTCCTCGGCGCCTACGAGTTGCGTCGACACAATGGTGAGCAGCGGAAACGCCATACCCCATACGGCGGTACCCAGGGTATTCCAAAGGTAGTCGCGACGGGTGGCGTGATCTTCGTACTCGGCTTCTTGCGTGGAGAAGCCGCCGCCGTAGACAGCGCCGAGCAGGCGGTTCCACCATGCGTTAACCATGCGGTGGATGGGGCCGGGTTGGCGATCGCGCTCGCGACGACGGCGTGTGGCCTGGCTGCTGTCGGGACCGCCGGCGTTACGTTGGCTTAGTTCTTGGATTCGCGCGAGCTCTTCGGCAGTGTGCGATGCGGGGAACAGGCCGTTCTCGATGCGTCCGCCCTGGGCCTTTGCGGTGCCGCTGCTCGCTATGGCGGGGTCGGCGACGCCATTGCGGCGGGCGATGGCGCGGCGGATGCTATCGAGGGGCGTGATTCTCAAGGCGGTTCCTTTCTCTTACTGCGCTCTAGTATAGTCGCGGTGGTGTCCATTCGTGTTTTTGAACAGGTTGTTCAATAATTTCGGCGTGCGGCTGTAATTTGTCGGTTAACGTGCTGTATCCTGTTGAAGTTTTGTGACCCCCCGATACCGCTTGCGCGGTACCAAGGAGTTTTTACCCATGGATATCGCTGCGTTTTTGCTGGCTCTTGTGCCGATCATCTGGCTTGTCGTGATGCTGCTGTGCTTTAAATGGCCGGCTTGGAAGGCCGCTATGGGCTCGTTCGTCCTTTCGTGCGTGCTCGCCTTCGCATGGTGGCGCCTGCCGGTGATGCAGATTGCCTCGGCCTCGCTCGAGGGCTTTTTGATGGCCCTGTGGCCCATTGTGTTGGTGATTATCGCCGCGGTGTTTACGTATAACCTGTGTGTGCGCACGGGCGCCATGGACGTGATTGGCGGCATGATCACCTCCATCAGCAGCGACCGCCGTCTGCTGGCGCTGCTCGTGGCTTGGTGCTTCGGTGGCTTTATGGAGGGCATGGCCGGTTTTGGCACCGCCGTTGCCATTCCTGCCGGCATGCTTGCGGGCCTGGGTTTTGAGGCCGTACCCGCCGTGCTCATCTGCCTGCTGGCCAACGGCGTGCCCACGCCCTACGGCTCCATTGGCATTCCCACGGTGTCCGTTGCCGACTTGGTGGGCCTGGATTCCCTGCACTTGGCGACCGTTCAGCTGGTGCAGCTCGCGCCCTTCTTTGTGGCGATGCCGCTGCTTATCGTGCTGGTTGCGGGCCGTGTCAGCGATGATCAAGGCAACGTTGCGAGCGTGGGCGAGCGTCTGCACGGCGTGGCGGGCATCGCGCTGCTCTCTGGCGCGTCTTTTGCCGGTGCGGCTCTGGTCGTCGCTATGTTCGTGGGCCCCGAGCTTGCCGTCGTCGTCGGTTCCATCGTGTCGCTCGCGCTGACCGCGGCACTTGCCATGCGTGCCGAGAAGTCCGGTCACCTGGACGCGCGCTTCCACATGAATATCGAGGCCGGCGAGCAGCTCACCGTTAAGTCGGCACTTTCGGCATGGTCGTGCTTCATCCTGATCTTTGTGTTGTTGCTGGGCACGTCTAACCTGGTGCCCGCCGTGCATGCTGCGCTCGCGCCGTTTGCGAGCCACGTGCAGGTGTATTGCGGCGAGAACCCCGGTACGCTCACGTTTTCGTGGGTCAACACGCCGGGCGTCTGGATTTTCCTGGCGGCGTTTGTCGGTGGTGCCATTCAGGGTGCGTCGCCGCGCATGATGGGCGAGGTGCTGGCCGCGACTGTGAAGCAGATGATGCCGACGGTGATCACGATGCTTTCGGTGCTGGGCTGCGCCAAGGTGATGGGCTACGCCGGCATGATCTCGTCGATCAGCGCGTTTTGCATTGCGGTCGCCGGTGGGTTGTACCCGATTCTGGCCCCGTGGATCGGCGCGGTCGGTGCGTTCGTGACCGGTTCGGGCACGTCTTCGGGCATGCTGTTTGGTCCCATTCAGAGCCAGGCTGCCACCGCTCTGGGCGTGAGCGACTACTGGATGGTCGCGCTGAACGCCCTGGGTGTTGCCGCCGGCAAGATGATCTCGCCGCAGACCCTCGCCATTGGTCTTGCCGCCGTTCACGTGCGCGGCAAAGATGCTGAGCTCCTAGGTGCCATCTTGCCTTACGCAGCCGGAATGCTGATCCTCATGAGCGCCATCGCCATGCTCGGCCAAGGCCTCCCGCTGTAGTAGGCACTTAGGGACGCTCCTTTTATGCCGGCACTTTGGGAACGTCCCTAAGTGCCGGCACCCGGGGACACTCCTTGGCTGTTGCCTGTTCAAGAGTGTCCCCAACGACTAGTCGTTTAAGAACGTCCCCAGACTAGGCCGCTTGCGTGCGATTTTTGACCGTTGGGCGGGCGCTTCGCCCTTGCCGCAAAAACGTTTTTGCATATCGGGTACAACGGGCTTTACGTGAGTAAAGTGCGCGCCGCGTCCACGTGTCGCGTTTTTAAAGGAGGCCCCATGCCTGGTGTTACCCCTGCAGAAGTTCTATCCAACTTTGGCATTACGCTGGTCGAAGATCCCGCCGAGAACCAACCCCGCCTGCTGGTCGACCTGCCGGCAGCCGAGCTCGTCGAGCATGCGATTCGCCGCGAAGAGGGCCGTATGGCCTCCAACGGCGCACTCGTGATCGAGACGGGGGAGCGTACCGGACGTTCGCCCAACGACCGCTTTATCGTTGACACCCCCGATGTCCACGACAAGATCGCCTGGGGCGCCGTCAACCGCCCGCTTTCTGCCGAGAGCTACGAGACCATCAAGGCTGGTATCGTCGACTACCTCAACGAGCGCGATGTGTTCGTTACCCGCGGCATGGCGGGCGCCGACCGCAACCACACGCGCCGACTGCTCGTCGCCTGTGAGCGTGCCAGCCAGGCGCTCTTTATTAAGCAGATGCTCGCCCGCCCGCTTGCCCGTGAAATCGCACGCACCGGCGAGCCGGACTTCTGCGTGCTCGCCGCACCCGGCTATCAGTGCGACCCTGCCATCAAGGGCCTCAACTCCAGCGCCGCCGTGGTCATCAACTTCCAGGAGCGCGTGATTCTGGTCGCCGGCACCGGCTACTCCGGTGAGATCAAAAAGTCGATCTTCAGCGTCATGAACTACCTGCTGCCCGTCGAGGACGACGTTCTGCCCATGCATTGCTCGGCCAGTATGGACCCCGTCACGCATGAGACCGCCGTGTTCTTTGGTCTGTCCGGCACCGGCAAGACCACGCTTTCGGCCAACCCCACGCGCCTGCTGATCGGCGACGACGAACACGGTTGGTCCGACATGGGCATCTTTAACGTCGAGGGCGGCTGCTACGCCAAGTGCGAGGGCCTGGACGCGTTCCACGAGCCCGAGATCTTCAACGCCGTTCGCTTTGGCGCCATCTGTGAAAACGTGGTACTCGATGAGAATCGCAAGCCTAACTACGACGACGTCTCGATCACGCACAATACGCGCGTGGCCTACCCCGTCGAGCATATCCCCAACGCGTGGACCAAGGGCATGGGCACCACCCCGAGCGTCGTGCTGTTTTTGACCTGCGACGCCTTTGGCGTGCTGCCGCCCATCTCGCGCCTGACGGCCGACGCCGCCATGTATCACTTTGTGACGGGCTTTACGGCCAAGATTCCCGGCACCGAGGTCGGCGTCACCGAGCCCACACCCACGTTCTCTTCGCTGTTTGGCGAGCCGTTTATGCCGCTCGACCCCATGGTCTATGCCAAGATGCTCGGTGAGCGCATCGCCGACGGCCGCACGCGTGTGTACCTGGTCAACACCGGCTGGATCGGCGGCGGCTACGGCGTGGGTCATCGCATCGAGCTTGCCTACACGCGCGCCCTGGTGGCCCGCGCCCTCGACGGTACCATCGAGGACAGCGAGTTCGTGCACGACGACATCTTTAACGTCGACATTCCCACCACGTGCCACGGCGTACCCGACGGCATCCTGGTGCCGCGCCAGTATTGGCAGAGTACCGCTCGCTACGACGAGGCCGCGCACAACTTGGCCGTGATGTTCGAGGAGAACTTCGAGAAGAAGTACTCGCACCTGCCCGAATCCGTCAAGGCCGCCGGTCCGCATGCTCAGGTGCACGCCGACGCCCGTCATCGCGGCCACGGCCTGCTGGGACTTCGCCACTAGCGTCGCCTCAGACCCAAAACCACCATAAAGGGGACAGGCACCTTTGTGGTGGTTTTACTCGCGCGGATGACTCGGGTTACAATACACCTGACATATCGCTCCCTTCTCCGGATGGGGGCAGCGTAAGCGCTCTTGTGGCGGCACCGTAGGACTTTGAAGGTGGCCGTCGTAAGGGCGCTTTTTGTTTAGGCACCCGGGCTCGGGCGCATGCTATGAAGGGAGAGCGCATGAAGAGCTTTATTGCCGAGGATTCGTTTTGGGAGCTATTTCCGCAGGCGGCTGTCGGTGTTGTGGTCGTAAAGGGCATGAAGCCCGCGGCTCAGATTCCTCAAGAGGACGTGGACGCGATTGCGGCGTTGCTCGACCGCGCCAATATCGACGCGGAGCGTCATCTGACCAGCGATACTATCAGCGAGAACGCACCGGTCAAGGCATGGCGCGAGGCTTATCGGCTGTTCAAGACCAAAAAGGGCGCGCGTTGCTCAATTGAGAACCTGCTCAAGCGCGTGCTCAAGGGCAAACCGGTGGGCCACATTACGCCCGCGGTGGACATCTACAACACGGTGTCGCTGACCTACGCGCTGCCCGTTGGCGGCGAGGACCTGCATGCGATTGAGGGGGATCTTTGCTTGAAGGTGACTGACGGCGGCGATGCGTTCCTGCCACTTGGCGAGGAAACGGATGACCCGACGCTGCCCGGCGAGCTCGCCTACATCGATGATGCGGGCGCCGTATGCCGCTGCTGGAACTGGCGCGATGGCGTTCGAACGGCGTTGTCCGATGATTCGGCCGATGCTTTCCTGGCGATTGAGTGCGTGGAGCCCGAGCGGATGGGGGATTGCCAGGCCGCGATCGATCGCTTAGCCGAGCTGCTCGAGCGCTATCTGGGAGCGACGGTTGTCGTTAAAACGCTTGTGACCCGCGACAATCCTTGCGTGGGGCTGTAGCGAAGTCTGCGGATCAAACTCGATGCCCCAAACCACCACAAAGGTGCCTGTCCCCTTTGTGGTGGTTTTTATGTTGATGGGTTAACAAATGGGATATTTGGGTACGGGTGTTGCCTTGTGCGGCTAAGATGTTTACCCGTTAGCATCATGTAAGCGAAAGGCGGTCGTCACCATGCAGCAGAACGACGAGACACGTTTTGAGGACTTTGTCGGACTGATCAGCGGCCTCTACAAGGAGATTCAGCGTATCAAGACGTCCGAAGGCGCAAGGCTGGGCCTCAAGGGCTCCGACGTTATGTGCCTGTACTATCTTGAGCGCAGCAAGGACGGCCTGACTGGCGCCGACCTCGCCCGCATGGCCGGCGTTACCCGTGCCGCCGTTTCGCGCACACTGGCACATCTGGAGGAGGGCGGCTACGTCGAGGTTGACGACTCGGGTGATGCGGCCGTCAAGTATCGTGCTCCGGTGCGCCTGACTGCCCTGGGCGGCGAGAGCATGAGCGAGGCCGATCGCATCATTCGCGAGGTGCTCGATACCACCGGCAAGGCCATGGGCGTGGAGCAGCGCGAGCAGATGTATGCATCGCTGCGCACGATCCTCAACACCCTGCGCGAGATCTAGAGCCGCGCTGGCGCTAGCTTTCAGCCAAGAACTGCATCGTCCCGTTTGAGCGCGTACGCCGTGCCGGGACATTGCTGTCAAAATTCCCTGCGCGAGACCTGCGCAAGAAAGGATTCGTTATGTCCGTCCGCATTATTACCGATTCCGCAAGCGATATGTCGCCGGCGGAGCACCCCGCTCTGCGTGTTCTGCCGCTGTCCGTCACCTTTGGCACCGATGTGTATATGGATGGCGTCGACATCGATCACCAGCGCTTTTACGAGATGCTTGTGGAGCGCGATGAGCTGCCCAAGACCGGTCAGGTCAACCCGTACGCCTTTTCGCAGGCGATTGCCGAAGCGCGTGAGGCCGGCGATGAGGCCGTGATTATTACCGTGGGCGCCAAGCTCTCGGGCACCAACCAGAGTGCCCGCACCGCACTTGCCGAGGCGCCGGGCGGCGACATGTTCGTCGTGGACAGCAATAACGTGACCTTGGGCGAGCGCGTGCTGGTCGAGTATGCGCTGCGCCTGGTGGACGAGGGCCAGGGCGCGGCTCAGGTTGCGGCGGCTGTCGAGGCCGTGCGCGACCGCGTGGTCGTCATCGGCCTGCTCGAGACGTTGGAGTACCTGGTGCGCGGCGGTCGCCTGTCTGCTGCTGCCGGCGCCGTGGGCACGCTGCTCAACGTAAAGCCCGTGGTGGCTGCCGAGGACGGTCTGATCGTGCAGCTGGGCAAGGCGCGCGGTTCCAAGAACGGACGTAACCTGCTCAACCAGAAGGTCGAAAAGGCAGGAGGCATCGACTTTTCCATGCCGCTGGCGCTCGGCTATACGGGCCTTTCGGATGCGGTGCTCAAGAAGTATATCGAGGACAGCGCGGCACTGTGGGCTGGACACACCGAGGGCGAACTGCCCGTTCACACCATCGGCGCCACCATCGGCACCCATGTAGGCCCCGGCGCCGTAGCCGTAGCCTTCTTCCAGCCCGTTAACTAGCCCACCTGCCAAAACCACCACAAAGGGGACAGGAACCTTTGTGGTGGTTTATGCTATTCCGGGTGGAAGGGAGCGAGCAATGGCGTCTGAGGGCTTTTTTGAGCGGGTGTACGAGGTGGTCGAGCAGATTCCCGAGGGGATGGTCGCCACGTATGGTCAGGTGGCGCTGCTTGCTGGACGTCCACGAAGTGCGCGGTACGTGGGGTATGCCCTGCACGGCAATCCGCGCCCCGGCGAGATTCCCTGTCACCGCGTGGTGTTTGCCGATGGCCGCATATGCGATGGTTTTGCTTTTGGCGGCCCCAATGCTCAGAGTGAGCTCTTAATGGGGGAGGGCGTGACGTTTACCGATCCCATGCACGTCGACCTGGGCGCCTGTCGTTGGCCGGCCGGGCTTTAACGGCTTGCTCGCGCCAAAACCACCACAAAGGTGCCTGTCCCCTTTGTGGTGGTTCTAGTTTACCTGAGCTAACTTATGGAGAAGCTATGGGGGAACATATTGACGCTACAAAGTAAACCACGGTGAACTATATTGTATTCAGCAACGGAGCAGGCAATAGGCGATGAAAAAGCCTGCCCTGTTGAGTTTGATTCGCATTCCTCCCCTCTGTGCGATTCAACGGTGTACTTCGGGAACAGGCCCGCTGGCAACTAACTGCCAGCGGGCCTGTTCCTGTTTTTCGCGGGAGTGCAATGGGCAGAGCCGAACCGGTCGGGCACCAAAAAAGGCGGACGCACTAGCGCCCGCCCTATAGCAATCGAAAGTTCTAGCCAGCAGATCGATCTAGTACACCATGCCCATGGCGTCCTGAACCTCGGCCAGGGTCTGCTCGGCAATCTCGTTGGCGCGACGGTTGCCCTCGTGCAGCACGTCCTTCACATAGTCCAGGTCGTTTTCGTAGCGCTGACGACGCTCGCGGATCGGCGCGAAGTACTCGTTGACGGCCTCGGTCACGTACTTCTTGAGCTGGCCGGAGCCGCCCATGCCAATCTCTTCGGCAATCTCGACCTCGGAACGGCCAGTGCAGATGGCGGCCGTCGAAAGCAGACCGGACACGCCGGGGCGGTTCTCGGGATCGAATGTGATCATGCGCTCGGAGTCGGTCTGGCTCTTCTTGATGCGCTTGGCCGTCTCCTCGGCGGTCATCGAGATGTTGATGGCGTTGCCGTAGCTCTTGCTCATCTTGCGCCCGTCCAGGCCGGGCAGCAGCGGGGTCTCGGACAGCAGCGCGTCGACCTCGGGGAACACCTTGCCGTAACGGTTGTTAAAGCGGCGGGCGATGGTGCGGGTGAGCTCGATGTGCGGCAGCTGGTCGCGACCGACGGGCACCACATTGCCCTTGCAGAACAGGATGTCGCAGGCCTGGTGCACCGGGTAGGTGAGCAGAAGGCCGGTGAGCTCGTGGCCCGAGGCCTCCATCTCGGCCTTGACCGTGGGGTTGCGCGCCAGCTCGGCCTCGGAGACCAGCGACAGGAACGGCAGCATGAGCTGGTTGGCGGCGGGCACGGCGGAGTGCGCGTAGATCATGGTCTTGTCGGGGTCGATGCCGCAGGCAAGGTAGTCCATGACCATGTTGTACACGTTGTCCTGGATGTGCTCGGTCGTGTCGCGGTCGGTGATGACCTGGTAGTCGGCGATGAGTACGTTGGTCTTGGCACCCATGTTCTGCAGCTCCACACGGCCCTTGAGGGTGCCGAAGTAGTGACCCAGGTGCAGGCGGCCGGTGGGGCGGTCGCCGGTAAGCATGGTGAACTTCTCGGGCGTTTTTGCCAGGCCCTCGCGAATGGCGTTGCTCTTTTGCAGCGCGACTTCGTAGCTGTTCTCGTTTGGCATGATTGCTCCTAACGTATGTTCATGGGTCAAGATGATAACGCGTTTATTGGAGGGTCGGGGCGTAAGTACGCGAGGGGCGGGAGAGCGGCGGCATGTGCGATGGGCGCGGCGTGGCTGCGCGTTTGGCCGGCGGCGCCTGGGCGCATCCTCGGCAGCTTGCCCTAGCGCCTGTGGTGGCGCTCCTCCCTGCGTTCTTCTGCCGCCTGCTCCTCCTGCTTAAAGGCGGGATCGTCGGGGGTGACGAGCTCGTCCTCGTGCGTGCGCTTGTTGTAATGGTGGCGCAGCACGGGCTCAAACAGGTGCAGGTGCTTGGCAAAGGCCGCCGAGCCAATGGCGAGTACGGTAAAGATGAGCACGCGCATGGGCACCTCGACCTGGTTAATCGCGGCGGCGCCGGCCGAAAGCATGATGCACCAGGCGTAGATGAGGAGCACTGCCTGCTTTTGGTTGTAGCCCTCTTGGATCAGGCGGTGGTGGATGTGGCCCTTGTCGGCCTGCCCGATGCTAATGTGGGCGCGCTTGCGGCGCACGATGGCGCTAAACGTGTCGATGATGGGCACGCCGGCAACGATGAGCGGGATGATAAGCGAGGTGAGCGCGGCGGTGCGGCTCACGTTGAGCAGCGAGATGGAGCCCAGTGCAAAGCCCAGAAGCAACGACCCCGAGTCGCCCAAGAAGATGCTTGCGGGGTTGAAGTTGTAGCGCAAAAAGGCCAGGCAAGCGCCAAAGAGCGCAATGGAGAGCGCGGCGGCGTCGATGCGGCCCGAGAGAACGGCCATCGAAAACATGGTGAACGACGCGATGCCGCAGATGCCCGTGGCCAAGCCGTCGAGGCCGTCGATGAGGTTAATGATGTTGGTGAATGCCACCAGATAGATCACGGTGATGGGGTAGGCGAGCCATCCGAGCATGATCTCGCCGGGGGCAAACGGGTTGACGATGACGCCGATCCGCAGGCCGCCGATACAGGCGATAAGCGCGGCGAGGACCTGTCCGGCTAGCTTTTGCTTGGGCTCGAGCTGGAAGACGTCGTCGATAGCGCCGGTCGCAAAGATGACGGTAAAAGAAAGCGCAAGTATGGGGTAGCTGATGTGCAGACGGGGGTGGGGCACCAAAACGGGCGGCCAACCCAGGTACCAGGTGCCTAGGATTTGCACAATACAGGCAACGACCAGGCCCAAAAACACCGCCATTCCGCCCAAACGCGGGATGGGCTTGGTGTTGATGCGGCGCTTAGAAGGATAGTCGACGGCGTCGAGCTTAATTGCCAAGCGCTTGACCAGGGGCACCGTGAGGAAGGTCGTGATAAAGGCCGCCGCTGCCACGCATAGATACGGTATGTAGCTCGGGGATGAAGCCATGAATCTAAAAACCGCCAAGCGTCGAAGGAAAAGGTCAAAGGTTGCTAAGCGCAAAGGGCATAGCCGAACCATGATACTCGACCAAGGGGGGTGCATGGAATTGCGCGCAGCGATAATCACGCGCTTACCAGATATTGGGATGTTGTCGATGGCTTGTCGGGATACCGGCGGGGATCCATATGGGCTGTAATGGTGGTTTTCGGCAAATAAAAACCACCCCCCACGTTACGAAAATGAACCCACCTAAAACAGGTGGGTGCCCTCATCGACTGTTCCAGCGTCCTTAACAACGAAGGATACCTGTACTAGGTACGACTGTGTGGGCTCCCTAAATAAACGCGACGGTTCACCCAGTTGCTCCGCGGGGGGCGGAATACCTACATCATAAAGCGGCACTTTATCGATTCCAGTCTTGACATTACAAAAATCGTGTCGGACGATTACGGCGCCTTGGGCTCGAGCCGTCTGTGCGGTTGGTCCCTTTACGTTTGAGCTGCTGAATCGTTGTTTTGGAGCATGTTTTTATGCCGACGCCGTTGACCGAACTTTTTTCGCCCGCCTGCCATTTGTGTCCGCGCCGTTGCGGTGCGGTGCGCGACGAGGGTGCGCACGGCGTATGCGGTGCCGATGACACGCTCAAGGTGGCCCGCGCGGCGCTTCATATGTGGGAGGAGCCGCCTATCTCGGGCGAGGCCGGTTCGGGCACGATCTTCTTTAGCGGCTGCTCGCTCAAATGTATCTATTGCCAGAACCACGAGATCTCGACGGGCAATTTTGGGCTTGAGATTTCGCCCGAGCGCCTGGTCGAGATTATGCTGGAGCTGCAGGACCAAGGTGCCAATAACATCAATCTGGTGACGGCGACGCACTATGCGCACCTGTTGCCTGCCGCGATTGCCGCGGCACGGACGCGCGGGTTGGTCATCCCAATTGTCTACAACACGAGTGGTTACGAGCGCGCGAGTGCCGTGGCGGCGCTGGGCGACCTGGTCGACGTGTGGCTTACGGACTTTAAATATGCCGATGCCGGGCTTGCTCAGTCGCTTTCTCATATTAAGGACTACCCGCGCGTGGCCGTGTCGGGTCTGGCCCAGATGGCGCGCGAGATTGAGCGCCGCGGGGGAGAGCTGGTAGACGAGGACGGGCTCATGAGGCGCGGCATAATCGTGCGTCATCTGGTGCTGCCGGGGCATGCGGACGATTCGTGCCGCGTGTTGGACCTGGTGTGGCAGACGGTGGGCGACGTGCCGATCTCGGTCATGAACCAGTACACGCCCAATGCCCTCATGCGCGAACAAGGCGGCGACCTGGCGCGCGCCGTGACGCGCGAGGAGTACGAGCAGGTGCTCGACCATGCCGACGACCTGGGCTTTACGACGATGTTTTGGCAAGAAGGCGGCGCGGTAGACGAGAGCTTTACCCCGGCGTTCGATACCACCGGTGTTCTTACTAGTGCTCAAACCAGCTAATCTGGGACGAGGCTCTTTGAGTAGCCTTTTTGGGACGGGGCTGTTTTAGCTACCCCTGCCGCTGTTCGACCAAACCGTTCGCGTTGTCTGTCGGGGTAGCTAAAACAGCCGCGTCCCAAAAAGACTGGGTATTGGGCGTTGACAGTTGGCGAGCCGTAGGTAAAATATCAACTTGTCCTGGGGACGTAGCTCAGTTGGGAGAGCGCTGCCGTCGCATGGCAGAGGCCGAGGGTTCGACTCCCTTCGTCTCCACCCTTGGATTTGATAAGCCGCTGACATTGTGTCGGCGGCTTTTTTTAAAAGAAAGGGCTGTACCATGGCCAAGCTTGAGTCCCAACCACTGTCTGCCGAGGAACGCGCCGAGTTGGAAGAGCTCCGCGCCGAGAAAGCTCGTCGCGAGGCCCAGGAAGAGGCACGCCGCGAGCGTGAGGAGCTGGCCGCCCTGCGTGCCGAGCGCGAGAAGGCCGAGGAGGCCGCCGCGAACGTCGCCCCCGCGCCCAAGCCCGCCGCCGCGAAGCCCGCGCCCACCGCACCTAAACCTCAGCCTAAAAAGGTCGCTCGTTCCAAGTCCGTCGAGCCCAAGCCGAGCCGTGACGAGATGACCTTTGCCCAGCGCATGGTTACCTCCAAGGAGCCTACGGGCGAGAACGAGATCCCTGGCATGGCGCCGGCTCAAAAAATCATCATTGTCCTTGCCCTCATCGCGTTTGTCATCTTTATGGGCTACACGATCCTGACCAGCATGGGCCTGCTCTAGCCCATTCGCGCTGGGTGCCATGCCCGAACACTCTGCCCTTTTCCAACCCTCAACCTCTGCACAACGCATCCGAAAGGTCGCCCCATGGCTTTGACCGACATCTCGCATCCCACCGACATTGCAATGCTCACCGATCTGTACGAGCTCACTATGGCCCAGGGCCTGTGGGAGAGCGGCAAGGCCAATGAGCAGGGTTGTTTTACCGCGTTTTACCGCGACCATCCCTTTGGCAGCGCCTATGCCGTCATGTGCGGCACCGCCGAGCTGCCCGAGCTGGTCGAGAACCTGCGCTTTACGCCCGAGGATATCGACTACCTCGCCTCACTCCAGGCCCCGGCCGGCGGTGCGATGTTCAAGCCTGCATTCCTCGACTACCTGCGCGATTTTCGTGCACATGTAAACATCGACGCCGTCCCCGAGGGCGAGCTCGTCTTTCCGCGCGAACCCATGGTTCGCGTCACCGGTCCCGCGCTGGAGTGCCAGCTGCTCGAAACGGCGCTGCTCAACATCGTCGGCTTCCAGACGCTTGTCGCCACCAAGACGGCGCGCGTGGTGCTGGCGGCGGACGGCCGTCCCGTTGCCGAGTTTGGCCTGCGCCGCGCCCAGGGTCCCGATGGCGGGCTGGCCGTCGCGCGCGCGAGCTACGTTGCCGGCTGCTCCTCTACGTCCAATGTGCTCGCCGGCCGCCGCTACGGTATTCCCGTCTTTGGCACGCATGCGCACAGCTGGGTCATGAGCTTCGACTCCGAGCTCGAGGCCTTCCGCGCCTTTGCCAAGTCGAGCCCCAAGAATTGCACGCTGCTCATCGACACCTACGACGTACGCGAGGGTTGCGAGCATGCCATTACGGTTGCCAAGGAGATGGAAGCGGTGGGCGAGCGCCTGTCGGCCATTCGCATCGACTCCGGCGACCTCGCCAAGCTCTCCAAGTATGTGCGCGGCCGTTTTGATGCCGAGGGCCTGCCCTATGTGGGGATCTCGGTTTCTAACGATTTGGATGAGTACACGATTCAGTCGCTGCTCGACCAGGGCGCGCCTATCGATAGCTTTGGCGTGGGCACCAAGCTCGCGACCTGCTACGACCAGCCGGCGCTGGGCGGCGTGTACAAGCTCGCCGCCCGCCGTGCGAGTGAGACGGACCCGTGGACGCCGGTGGTCAAGCTCTCCGAGCAGCCCTACAAGCGCACGATCCCGGGTGTGCAACGCGTGCGCCGTTATTACGACGGCTTTGGCGGCCCGGTCTGCGACATGATCTACGACGAGGACCATCTGGCGGGGGAGGGCGCCGCGCGCGGCAATACCCTCGTGGCCGTGAATGATGCCGCTCTGGTGACCGACGTGTCCGAACTTGAGTATCGCGAGCTGCTGGTGCCGATCGTGCGCGATGGCAGTGCGGTGGCTCCGCGTGAGAGCATCCAGGACGCGCGCGAGCGTTGCGCCTGGGCACTTGACCATCTGGACGCAGCTTTCAAGCGCTTCCTGTACCCGCAGACCTATGTGGTGGGCATGGAGCAGGGCCTGGCTCAGGTGCGCGACGAGCTCGTGCGCAAGAACATGGCTGCGGCTTCGGCCTTCCCCTGGGCAAAATGATCCGAAGGGGACGGAGGAAAACGGATCATTTTCTCGCTCGGCCCGTTCGCCCGTTCGCTGAACATTCGATTGGTTTGACGTATGACGACTTCTTATAAAACGATGGTGGTAAAGATCGGTTCGTCTACGGTGGTGGGCGCCGACGGCAAGGTCAACCGCGCCTTTATCGGCGGGCTTGCCGATCAGGCCGCAGCGCTGCGCGAGCTTGGCTGGCGCCTGGTCGTGGTGAGCTCGGGCGCTATCGCCTGTGGCTATCCCGTGCTGGGCTTCGACCACAAGCCGGTCGGCGACCTGCCGAGCCTGCAGGCGTGCGCCTCGGCTGGTCAGTGCATCATCTCGTCGGCCTACGACGAGGAGTTCCATGCACGGGATCTGCTCACCTCGCTCGTGCTACTCACGCGCCACGATACGGCCCGCCGCACGTCCTACCTGCACGCACGCGACGCCCTGCTGCGCCTGGTGGAGCTTGGCGTGGTGCCTGTTGTCAACGAGAACGATACCGTTACCGTCGACGAGATCAAGTTTGGCGACAACGACACGCTGGCGGCGCTTGTGAGCTGTCTGGTTTCCGCCGATCTGTGCGTGACGCTCTCGGACATCGATGGCCTCTACACCGCCAATCCGCACGAGGACCCCACGGCCGAGTTCGTCCCGGTTGTGCATAAGATCGATGCCAAGATTATCGCCTCGGCGGGCGATTCTTCCACATCGGTGGGCACGGGCGGCATGATCACCAAGATTCGCGCGAGCCGCATTCTCATGACGGCGGGCATTCAAAGCGTGATTTGCTCGGGCGAGGAGCCCGATGCGCTCGTGCGTCTGGCCCGCGGCGAGAGCGTGGGTACGCTGTTCGATCCGCCGGCGGAGCGCCTGGACATTGCGCCGCGCAAGTTGTGGATCGCACTGGGTGACAAGGCGCATGGCTCGGTGACGGTCGATGATGGCGCCGCGAAGGCGCTGGTCAGCCGCGGATCGTCGCTGCTCGCGGTGGGTATTCGCGAGGTCGATGGCCAGTTTGCCGAGGGCGATGTGCTCGACGTGTGCGACCCGAGCGGCATGGTTGTCGCCCGTGGTATCGCCGAGGCCGATTCGGACGTGCTGGAGCTTGCAGCCGGCCGCCGCCAGGATCAGATTGCCAGCAACCGCCTGCTCGCAGACCTGGCCGAGAAGCCCGCGATCCATAGGGACAACTTGATAGTGTTCGCCTAACCAATTGACGCTGCAAACGCCCCTAAGCGGCAATCTGACGTTCAATCGTCGGGCATGACCAAAAGGTCAATGCCCTCCTCTTTCACGTCACCTTGCTCGCTTAGGGGCGTTTTCGCTTTCTGTCCTCTACCAGCGGCATTGTCGTTGCCGGCACTTGGGGACGTTCCTATTGTGCCGGCAGACGGGGACACTCCTTTGCTAGAAGATCTGGCGCAGGTCTCCGCGGTTGAGGACTTCGTCGAAGAGGTGCTTGAACACCACGCTGCCGTGCAAGCCGTCGTGCTCGAACTCGTTGGTCACCCAGGCATGCGAGTTGCCCACGCGGCTGAGCGTATCGAGCTGCATGCCCGAGTCCACGTACATGTCATCGAAGTACACCGCGGCCTGCAGGGGCACCTCGTTGCACGCCAGGCGCTGCGGGTCGTAGATCTTGTCCCAGCTTGTGTCTTCCATAAGCAGATCCATCGCCGGCTTGAAGGGCTTAAGTTCGGGCATCTGCTCAAACATCCACGGGAACATGGCCTCGCCGGTAAACATGAGCGGTCGCGTGAGCGTGTCGAACTCGGCACGATGGGCCTTCTCTTCTGCCGCGGCCCAGCGAATGGGCATGGTGTCGCCGTCGGCGTAGATGAACTCCTGAAGCGTCCAGTACAGCGGATTCGTGCGCGTGTTGGTGCGCTCGAAGGCGCGCATCAAAAAGCTGTCGGATACCGAGGCGCCGCAGGCCAGCGTGCCGTCGCCGTCAACAAAAGCATGATCGATAATCCAATGCATGCGCTCAAAGCTCGGCTTCATGCCAAAGTCGCTGCCCATGAGCTGCAGGCGTTCGACCGTCATCGGCGAGCCGTCGGGTAGCACGGGCTTTTGCTCCTCGAGGGCATCTGCCAGGGCCGCCACGCGCTCGACGTCGGCGGGGTAGCGGTTGTAATACTGCTGCGTCTTGGCAGCCATGCGCGGGAAGGTGTGCGCGTAGACCTCGCTTGCGCTCGCCGGTACGTGGGGGATGCCGCCGCAGGTAAAGCTTGCCGCCACGCCCTCGGGGAAGAGCGACAGGTAGCTCAGCGTCAAAAAGCCGCCGTAGCTCTGCCCGAGCGTGACCCAGGGCCTGCCGCCAAAGCCCACCAGGCGCAGGTACTCAAAATCGCGCACGATGGAGCTGGCGAGGTGGCGCTTGAGGAAGTCCGCCTGCGAGCGGTCCGCATCGGCGCCGGCCGCCTCGGCACGCTCGCCCAGTGCGGCAATCGTGCGCCCGTCTACACAGCTGCTGCGTCCGGTGCCGCGCTGGTCGGGCAGGACGACGCGGAAGTGCTTGACGGCCTCCTCGATCCAGCCGTCGCTTGTGGGTGACAGCGGACGCGGGCTCTCGCCGCCGGGGCCGCCCTGCAAAAACAGGAGCAGTGGCAGATCGTCGTTGATGCGGTCGGGCGCGCAAACCACACGGTAGAAGAGCTTGATGCTCTCGGGCGCACCTGCGATGGGCGCCGGCATGGCGCCGCGGCGCATGGTGCTGCCGACGGCCAGGAGCATCGGCTCCAGGCCGCGCCAGTCGAGGGGGACGTCGATGCTGTGGTCCTCGACATACAGGCCGGGGACGTGGTACGAAGTGATGAGGGCCATGTGAGTCTTCCGTTCGTTGCGGTGTTTCGGGTTGACCAATTCTACCGCCGCGGGCGAGGCCATGCGCAAATCGGCTACCATGGTTGCAAACTTCTAGGAGAAAGGGCCGCCCATGTCGGTCGATATAGCCACGTATGTCCACGATCTTGCCGTTGCCGCTAAGGCAGCGTCGGCCTCGCTTGCCACGGCGAGCGACGAGCAGCGCCAGGAGGCCGTGCGCGCCATGGTCGCAGCACTGCGCAACGGTGTCGACTCCATCGTTGCCGCCAACGAGCTCGATATGTCCGCCGCGCGCGATGCGGGGACCTCGGCGGGGCTCCTCGACCGTCTGCTGCTGACGCCCGAGCGCGTTGAGGGTATGGCCGCCGGCCTGGAGAAGCTCGCCGAGCTGCCCGATCCTGTCGGCCGCGTGCTCGACCACCGCGTGCTCGCAAGCGGCGTGGACCTCACCCGCGTGAGCGTGCCGTTGGGCCTGGTCGCCATGGTGTACGAGGCGCGCCCCAACGTGACGGCCGACGCCGCGGGCATCTGCATCCGCACCGGCAACGCCTGCATTCTGCGCGGCGGCTCGCTGGCCTATCACTCGTGTGCCATGATTTCTGAGCTGCTGGCCGATGCGCTCGAGACCAAGGGCTTCCCGCGCGAGGCTATCTCGATGATCGAGTCCACCGACCGCGAGGCCACTGGCGAGCTCATGAAGCTCCGCGGTATTGTCGACGTACTCATTCCGCGCGGCGGTGCAGGCCTGATCCAGCGCTGCGTGCGCGAGTCGCTTGTGCCGGTGATCGAGACGGGCACGGGCAACTGTCATATCTACGTGCACGAATCCGCCGACTTCGATAAAGCGCTCAACATTATCGTTAATGCCAAGACCCAGCGCGTGGGCGTGTGCAATGCCGCCGAGTCGCTGCTGGTCGACCGTGCTGTGGCCGATGCGTTTTTGCCTGCGGTCGTTGCCGTGCTGCACGACCACGGCGTGCTCATTCACAGCGACGAGGCCACGTGCGCCGCGTGCGCTGCTGCCGGTCTTGTCGAGGACGATGCTTACGTTGCCGCCACCGAGGAGGACTGGGGCCGCGAGTATCTGGCGCTCGAGATGAGCGTAAAGGTCGTGGCGAACGAGGACGAGGCCATCGCGCATATCAACCGCTACGGCACCATGCATTCCGAGGCCATCATCGCCGAGGATGCGGACGCTTGTGAGCGCTTCTTGGATGAGGTCGATGCCTCGGCCGTATACGCCAACGCCAGCACGCGCTTTACCGACGGCGGCGAGTTTGGCCTGGGCGCCGAGATCGGCATCTCGACCCAAAAGCTCCACGCCCGCGGCCCCTTTGCCGCCGAGGCCCTCACCACCTACAAATACAAGCTCCGCGGCACCGGCCAGGTCCGCCCCTAACGACCGCGCAAGAAAAACCGCCACAAAGGTGCCTGTCCCCTTTGTGGCGGTTTTAGGTGGCGTGGGCGGTTAGGCCTGGAAGGTGTCGCGATCGGGAGCGAAGGACTGCATGGCCGCGATGGCGCGGTCAAAGAGCTCGGGGAGTTCCCAGCCCAGCATCTCGGCGCCCTGCGAAATCACGTCGCGCGAGCAGCCGGCGGCAAAGCGCTTGTCCTTGAACTTCTTCTTGAGCGACTTGGTCGTAAAGTCCATGACGCTCTTGCTCGGGCGCATGATGACGGCAGCTCCGATCAGGCCGGTAAGCTCGTCGCAGGCAAACAGAATCTTCTCCATCTGCAGCTCGGGCTTGGGCAGCGAGGTGTTGAAATCGGACGTGTGCGACTGAATGGCACGGATGAGCTCAGGAGAGGCACCTTCGCCTTCAAGGATCTCGGCCGCATAGATGGTGTGGTTCATGGGGTCGTCCTCATGCTCCTCCCAATCCAGGTCGTGCAGCAGACCGACGATGCCCCAAAACTCCTCGTTTTCGGGGTCGAACTCGCGCGCAAAGTAGCGCATGGTGCCCTCGACGGTTTCGCCATGGGTGATGTGGAACGGATCCTTGTTGTGCTCGTTGAGCAGTTCGAACGCGCGGTCGCGGGTGATTCCGGCGGAAAGTAGCTCTGCCATAAAAGACTCCTTGTGCTCGTAGGTATCGCTAAGAATGAATGCTACTAGAACGACTAGAACAGGAAAACCACCACAAAGGTGCCTGTCCCCTTTGTGGTGGTTTTGGCGCGGGTGGGTTAGTTGAGGGCGGCTTGGGCTAGGCGGGCTTCGGCGGCCTCTTCGGTGACGCCCAGGGCCACGGCGAACTCCTCGATGGAGCGGCGCTTAGCTTCCTTGAGTACGCGCATGTAGTAGGAGCTGGGCTTTTTATCAGCTTCCTCGGCCTGGCGGATGCGGTGCATCATCGTCTTGGCCACACGGACCGTCTCGGGCGCGCCCAGCTTGAGCTGCTGCTTAAAGTGCGTTTCCTCGAGCGAACTGTTGCGCTCGGTAAAGGTGTCGCACTCCAGCTCGTCGTAGTGGCTCAGCAGGTGCTCGGCATCCTGCTGAGAGATGGCGGCATGTAGGCGGTCGGCCTGCGCCACGGGGTACATGAGAATCGTCTGCGCATGTCCCTGCTTGGTCTCGAGCAGCAACATGGGCTGCGGCGTGTCGTCCCTAAAACCGACGACGGTGCAGACTCCCTGACCCGGATGAATGACGTGTTGACCGATTGAGAACATGCTACCTCCAACTTATACGAATTTACGTATGTCTAGAATAACACGCTGACGTGCGCAAACCCTTACTTTATGCAGGAAAAGCACACAATTCTGATAGGTAAGAGTATTCGATAACAGACGCAGCTCATTCACACCTTTATGCATTTTCAACGCCTGCATAATCTGCAGGCAGACCGGCATCTTTGAGTGACTCCATGCAAGCTGTAGTCATTTTTGTGCATATGCAATATCTATTAGCTTTACCCTGCGACAGTGCCCGTCGCTTGTGATAGAGTGCTACAAACTCTGGCTTTTGCCCTACGAGTGACCAAGAGCTCGGGGGCTTTAACACAAGGAGGATCTATGCCCGAGAAGATTGAAGAGCTGGTACGCGCTGCGCTTGCTGCGGCCCAGGAGGCCGGCGACCTTTCCGCATTTGAACTTGACGATTGCGCTATCGAGCGACCGGCTGACACTTCTCATGGCGAGTGGACCTCTACCATGGCCCTGAAGTCCGCCAAGCTGGCCCACTGCGCCCCGCGCAAGATCGCCGAGGCCATCGTTGCCCATATGCCCGAGGACCCCGCGATCGAGAAGGTCGAGATCGCAGGCCCCGGCTTCATCAACTTCTACCTCTCCGTTGCCGTCAAGAATGCCATCTTTGGCGAGGCTCGCGAGAAGGGCATGGACTTCGCTAAGTCCAACGTCGGTGGTGGCCTGAAGACCCAGGTCGAGTTCGTTTCCGCCAACCCCGTCGGCCCCATGCACATCGGCCACGGCCGCTGGGCCGCTCTGGGCGACTCCCTTTGCCGCGTCATGGACCACGCCGGTTACGACATCCAGCGTGAGTTCTACATCAATGACCACGGCTCTCAGATGAACACCTTCGGCAACTCCATCAGCACGCGCTATATGCAGCTTGCCGACATCATCGCCAAGCAGGGCGTTGGTATCGACGAGGCTCACAAGCTGCTGATCGCCGACCGCGACGCCTTTGTTGCCGACGAGAACGACGAGCACCCCGAGACCCATCCGTATCAGGACAACTTTGCCGAGACCTTGGGCAAGGACTCTTACGGCGGCGACTACATCATCGACGAGGCCGCCGAGTTCTGGCGCACCGACGGCGACAAGTGGGTCGACGCCGATCCGCAGGAGCGCATGGAGAGCTTCCGCGAGCGCGGCTATGTAAAGATGGTCGATAACATGCGCGACCTCTGCCACGCCGTCAACTGCGACTTCGACCGTTGGTACTCCGAGCGCTCGCTGTACGTGAAGGACACCGAGGGCGAGACCGCCGGCACCTCCGCCGTCGACCGCGCTTTTGAGAAGCTCGACAAGATGGGCTACCTCTACACCAAGGACGGCGCCCTGTGGTTCCGCTCCACCGATCTGGGCGACGACAAGGACCGCGTCCTGATCAAGTCCGACGGCGAGTACACCTACTTCGCCTCCGACGTCGCCTATCACTGGGATAAGTTCCAGCGCGTCGATCACGTCATCGACATCTGGGGCGCCGACCACCACGGTTACATCGAGCGCGTCCGCTGCGTCTGCGACGCTCTGGGTTACCCCGGCAAGTTCGAGGTTCTACTGGGCCAGCTCGTCAACCTGCTGCGTAACGGCAAGCCCGTCCGTATGTCCAAGCGCAAGGGCACCATGGTGACCCTGCAGGAGCTCGTCGACGAGGTCGGCTCCGATGCCGCTCGCTACACGCTCATCTCCAAGAGCTCCAACCAGATGGTCGACTTCGACATTGAGGCCGTTAAGAAGCGCGACAACTCCAACCCGGTCTATTACGTGCAGTACGCTCACGCTCGCGTCTGCTCCATCCTGCGCCGTGCCGCTGACGTAACGCCTGAGCAGGCCGACGAGATGGGCATGAAGGCCGTTGCCGCCAAGGCCATCGGTGAGAACGTCGATTACTCGCTGCTGACCGACCCGACCGAGCTCGCCCTTTCGCGCAAGCTCAATGAGCTTACCGACCTGATCGCCAGCTGCGCTCGCGATCGCGCCCCGTTCCGTCTGACGCACTTTGCCGAGGAGCTCGCCGGTGACTTCCACAGCTTCTACGCTGCCTGCCAGGTGCTGCCGAGCGAGGGCCGTCCCGTCGACCCCGAACTTTCGCGTGCCCGTCTGGCCGCTTGCGATGCCGTCCGCGTGACGCTCGCCCTGGTGCTCACCCTCGTTGGCGTTTCCGCGCCCGAGCAGATGTAACCTGCGGGTCATTTGACCGTGTAGGTTTGGTTTAACTGAGCCCTATAAGCCCGATCTCCCACGGAGGTCGGGCTTTTTTCGCAAACGCCGACGTATTGACGAATTTGGAGCTGCTAGAAATACGAAACTATGCCGGTTTACTACGATGAATTGAGGAATTCTAACCACGCCGGCTTTTTGCTAAAAAGTGCAAGGTATCTACCTGCGGTTTTAGTTCAACAAGTTTCGGAGTGGTCGCGGTTGAGCGATTCATCGTAGTAAACCGCCATAGTTTTGGCGGAGGCAGTCAGATTTGTGGGTGGCAAACAAAGAGTGTCCCTTTTGACTAATCGTTTAAGAACGTTCCCCCAATGACTAAGTTGCAGGTGGCGGCGGTTGTGTTACACTAACGCTGTGTAGTTGACGCAATCATCTCGATACAGATCAATGATGTCCGTCGTTTTGAACGGAACTAGACTGTTTAGCCGCCCTGAAGGTTTATGCAGGGAGCATGTGATCACAGGGCTTGAAAAGAAAGTTGAGCAAACACTGTGTCTGATCAACAGCAAGAAAACGAAATAACGACGACGCAGGCCGCTCCCGCTGTACCGGTTGCGTCGGACCAGGTCGCGGCGCCCGCGCAAGCCTCGGCTCCTGAGACGCCTAAGGCTGCTTCGACGCCTATGCCTGTAGCGGCTGAGAAGGCCGTGCCTGCAACTGGTGAGGAGGCTGCTCCGGCAAAGCCCAAGCGCATGCGCCGCACGGCCAAGCCTGCCGCTGACGGCGAGGAGGTCACCAAGCCAAAGCGCCGTACCACGCGCACGACGCGCGCCAAGCTCACCGTTGCAGCTGACTCCTCGGCGCCGATTTCCGATGAGGTCGCGCAGGCACGTGCGTTGGCGCAGATTAGCGAGGCTCAGGTGGTGCGCGCCCGCCGTCGTGCTGCCGAGCGCGAGGCCGCGGCTCTGACCGAGCTTGCAGCTCCGTCTGTGCTCGAGACGCCTGCCGCCACCGAGACTCCTGTCGCCGACCAGCCGACCGAGAAGCCGGTACCGCGCACACGCCGTCGCACGGCTGCTAAGGCCGAGCAGGTTGCTGAACAGGTAACCCCCGAGCTCACTGAGGCTTCGGTCCGTTCCGCGGCAGGGGAGGGCACATCGCCTGTTGAGCCCGCTGCGCCTGTCGAGGCCAGCGAAGTTCCCGTTGTCGATCCGGCTTTGCGCCCGCACCGTCGCGGTCGCAAGCCCAAGGCCTTTGTCGAGGCCGAGAAGGCCGCAGCCGCAGCCGCCGCCGCTCGGGATGCCGCGGCGACCGCCAAGTCCTCAACTGCTGCCGATGCACCCGTCCAGGATGCTACGACTTCCAAGGCCGTTTCTGCCGATGCCGAGCCCGCCGACGTCCGTCCCGGTCGCAGCCGTCGCACTGCTGCTAAGCGCACGTCCAAGGCTAAGGCTGCCAAGAAGGGTGCGTCCGAGGATTCCGCCGAGACGACCGCCGATGCATCGATTGATGCCGCCGAGCCCCAGGACGTCGAACAGTCTGCGTCCGAGAAGCCCAAGCGCGGTCGTAAGAAGTCCGCTAAGGCCAAGGCGTCCGAGCAGCAGACTGATGTCGAAGCGCAGGTCGATTCCGGCGCCGAGGCCAATGACGCCGCTGCGGCCAATGTTGACACCGCCGCAACCGATGGTGCCGCCCCCGCCGAGGGCGAAGACGGCGCTCGCCCCAACCGTCGCCAACACAAGCGCAACGACGAGCGCAACGAGCGCAAGGACGACCGCAACAACGACCGCCGCAACCGTCAGCGCGATCGCAAGCAGCGCAACAAGGAGCGCAATGCCGCTCCGACCGAGCCCACACTTTCGCGCGAGGAACTCGCGGCCATGAAGGTCGCCGAACTTCGCGAGAAGGCCAAGGAGTTCGAGATCGAGACGACCGGCAAGAAGAAGGCCGAGCTCGTCGAGGAAATCTACGTCACCGCTGCGAAGGCCGAGGGCTTCCGCGACATCAAGGGCATTCTGCAGATTCGCCCGGACAGCTCCGGCATCATCCACGCCCATGGCTACATGAAGTCCAACGACGACGCCTTCGTGCCCGCCTACCTCATCCGCTCCGCGCGTCTGCGTACGGGCGATGTCATCGAGGGCTCGCTGCGTCCTTCGCGCGGCGGCGACAAGCGCGCCGGCCTCGCCAAAATCACGACCGTCAACGGTCTGGACCCCGAGCAGATTCGCAACCGTCCCAAGTTCGGCGACCTCACCCCGGTCTATCCCAACGAGCCGCTGCGCATGGAGCACGGCAAGGACTCTATTACCGGTCGCGCCATCGACATCGTGTCACCGATCGGCAAGGGTCAGCGTGGCCTGATCGTGTCCCCGCCCAAGGCCGGCAAGACCACGATCCTCAAGAAGATCTGTCAGTCTATCTCGATTAACAACCCCGAGGTGCACCTCATCTGCCTGCTCGTCGACGAGCGCCCCGAAGAGGTCACCGATATGCAGCGTTCCATCAAGGGTGAGGTTGTGGCGTCGACCTTCGATATGCCTGCCGACAACCACACCCGCGTGGCTGAGCTCGTCATCGAGCGCGCCAAGCGCATTGTTGAGCTGGGTGGCGACGTCGTGGTGGTGCTCGACTCCATCACGCGCCTCGCCCGCGCTTACAACTTGGCGGCGCCCGCCTCGGGCCGCATCCTTTCGGGCGGCGTCGATTCGGCGGCCCTGTATCCGCCCAAGCGCTTCCTGGGCGCAGCCCGCAATATCGAGAACGGTGGCTCGCTCACCATCCTGGCCTCTGCCCTCATCGACACCGGTTCCAAGATGGACGAGGTCATCTTTGAGGAGTTCAAGGGCACCGGCAACATGGAGCTTAAGCTCGACCGCGACCTGGCCGACCGCCGCATCTTCCCGGCTATCGACCCCGTTGCCTCCGGTACGCGTAACGAGGATCTGTTGGTCGACGAGCAGATGCGTCCGTTTGTCTTTGGTCTACGTCGCATTCTTGCAGGCATGAACAACACCGAGCGTGCGGCCGCATCGTTTATCAAGGGTCTTAAGGGCACCAACACCAACCAGGAGTTCCTGGTGCGTTCGGCCAAAAAACACAGCGACTACGAGCAGACGTTCTAGGTTGTCATCTACGCGCAGCGATAGTCATCAATGCGATAAAGGGTCGGGGCTTTGAGCCTCGGCCCTTTTCTATAGCGCCGCTCCGCGCTTATTTTTGACCGTAAGACCGACGAGCAGCAGGTTTCCCGTTTCAATCCGACATTGTCGCTTGCAATCGGCAGGGCGGTTTCGCATAATAGCTTTTAAGCTTCGCGACGGAAAACGCAGATGAAACGAACCATATACCGTTGCTTTGGGGCATAGCCCCGCTTCATCTTCTCTCGCGCAGCCAACTGAATGATGCGATTTGGGTGCTGGAAGATGGGGAGAGCTCATGGCTTCTTCTGATGCAACACAACGAGCAGTCCTTGCCGGACTTTCCTGCGGGATCGGCCTTGCCGCCCCCGTGGTGATGTATGCCGCGACGCTGCCGTTCTCGTCGGTCAACGAGACGGTTGTCGCGGGCGCTGTTCCCTTTGCCGTCGGTGCGGTGGCGGGCGTGGGCATCTATGCCGCCTCGCTGGGTATCTCCGAGTACCGTGCGCAGCGTGAAGAGCGTCTGTTCCAGCCCGATGCCATGGGCGGTGCCGCCAATCTCAATCAGCATCAAAGCGAGTTCAAGACCGCCTCGATTCCAGCTCAGCAGCAGGATGCGACTCCATATGCTGCCGCTTCTGCTTCTCAGGCTCAGTCGGAGCAGTCTACCTCGGCATTCCTTTCCGGCCTGACTGGTGCGTTCCAGCGCCGTCATGCCGATGATGGTGTCCCTACCATCGCTCGAGCCGCAGATGCCATGGACGAGGCCGAGGCTTGGTCCATGATCGACAGTATGCTCGACGACGATTCGCCGGTGAGCTGCGACCCTGCGCGCTCGCGCGACGTCTATCAAGTCGCCATCGACGAGCTCACCAACGGCGGGCAGACCGGCTCCTTCAATCGCGACGACATCGCCGCCGCGGCACGCGCCGTGTCTGGCTCCCAGGCCGCCCCTGCGGGCAGCACGGCGGCTTTTGTGGCACTCGTTGCCAACGCGGCAGCCAATAACGCCTGCAGCGCCACCTCGGCGGACGTGAACGCTTCTGCCGATAATTCGTACGTTGATGAAGCCATGACCGCGGACGAGGAGGCTGTTGCCGCCCGCCGTGCCGCCGAAAGCTCGCTTTGGGGCGCTCCTGCCCAGCAGCAGGCGGCTGAGGCTGCGCCGTACAATGCAAACCTCGCCAGCATGCCTATCATCTCCGGTGCCGCGGGCATCGATCTCGATGACCTCGATGAGCCTGCAGCCATCACCGCATCGATTGATGCCCAAGATCGCATCGACACCGGCGACCTTCCGGACGCCTCGCTCGAGGTTGATGTCCCCATGGCCGATTACTCGGGCCACGAGGGTATGTGGGCCGCCGCCACCGCGATTCTGGATGAGATTGACGAGCCTGCTCCTGTTTCAGCCCCCGCTCCCGTCGCTGCCCCTCAGCCTGCTGCCCCCGCCTATGTCGGCCGTCACAGCGCTGTGTTCCCCGAGGATACTGCCCGTATCTCGCGTGAGAGCATCGAGCGGGCCGAGGCTATTGCCGCCGGCATTATGGAAAATCGTCGTCACGAGCGCGTCAATCAGATCCTCGAGGAAGAGATCGAGCGTCTTCAGTCCTCTACCGCCAAGCGTACGGGCCGTGCTTATCTGAGCGTTATCGAGGGCGGTACCGCCAGCTTCGCGCCGCTCCGTGCGGAGGCATTACTTCTGCATGGTTAAGATCAATCGAAAATGGGCGGTCGTAACCTGCCTGATGGCGCTCTTGATCTGGGGCAATTCGCTGGTTCCCGGCTCGGGGTCGGGCTCACTGAGCCTAACGGTCATGGAAGCTATCCGCGGTTTCCTGCACGGCGTGGGACTTCCATATGAATGGGTGACCAACTTTGTTGTTCGTAAGTGCGCGCATTTTACCGAGTATTTGGTGCTCGGCATCCTGGCAACGCACGCCTTTGATTTTGAGGGCCGACGCACCTTTGACGTGCTGCTGCCCACGGCAGTGTTCCTGCTGCTGATTCCCTCGATCGACGAGACGATTCAGCTCTTTGTGCCGGGACGCGCCGGCATGATCACCGATGTGATGATCGACTGCTGTGGAGCGGCAACGGGCGTTGTGCTCCGATATCTCTTACGGTCGCTGATGTGCGCCAAAAAGGCCGCCTAAGGACGCATTGTTTGGTCCTAGGCGGCCTTTTTTATTGGAGGGCTTATATGAGGTGTGGCGGCGTCGTTCCATAGGTCGGATTTGCCGGGTGCGCCACGCCCTGTGGGTGCGTCTGTTACTGAAGCGCCTGTGCGCCTAGGGCCAGGCAGCCCATGATGCCCTGCTTGCCCTCGAGGCTGTTGTTGACGATGTAGGTATCGATGTCGTTGACCTCGGGCGTGACGATATAGCCGTTGAGCATCTCGGCGCACTTCTTGCGCGCGAGCGGCACGATGGGGGTGTGGTCGGCCACGCCGCCGCCGATGACGATCTTCTGCGGCGCATAGCACAGGATGTAGGTCATGAGCGCCTGCGCCAGATAGCCGGCGAGCAGATCCATGGCCTCCGGGTCATCGGCCATGTCTCCGGCGCTCTTGCCATCCCAGCGCCTTTTAACGCCGGGGCCGGCGATGAGGCCCTCGAGGCAGTTGTCGTGGAAGGGGCAGGCGCTGTGCTCGCCAATGGTGTCGCGCGGGTCGCGCGTGACCAGGATGTGACCGGCCTCGGGATGCATCATGCCGTGCACGAGCTTACCGCCCGAGAGCACGCCAGCGCCCACGCCGGTACCGATGGTCAGATACACCACGTCCGTGAGGCCCTGGGCGCAACCAAAGGTGACCTCGCCCAGGCAGGCGACGTTGACGTCGGTGTCGTAGCCGCAGGGAATATTGAGCTCGTTTTGGATGGTGCCCAGCAGGTCAAAGTAGCGCCATGCCGTTTTGGGCGTCTCCAGGATCTTGCCGTATTGGGGCGAGGCGGGGTTGACTGCGGTGGGGCCAAAGGCGCCGATGCCCAGCGCGGCGATGCCCTTGTTCGCAAACCATGCGTTGACGGCCTCGACGGTCTCCTGCGGGGTCGTGGTCGCGATCTGCTCGCACTCCAGGACCATACCGTCTGCATAGCCCGTGGCGCAGACCATCTTGGTGCCGCCGGCCTCGAGCGCTCCGATAAGCTGCTCTGCCATAGTATTCCTCTCTGGGACGAGTTGCTCCGTGACTAAAGTATAGCGCTCAAAAAAATAAATGAGGTCGCTATAAAAAGAAACCAAAAAGAAAACCTCGTGGCCCAACGGGTTCACGAGGTTTCTTTAGTGCCTTTAGTTACTGACCGTCCTTACCCGCGCGGTTCGATTTTATCACACAGAGACTTGAGGTTCTCCAGTGCCGCGTTAAGCGTCTCGTCTCGTTTGGCAAAGTGGAAACGAATCAGATGGTTGACGGGCTCGCGGAAGAAGCTCGAGCCGGGCACGGCGCCCACGCCCACCTTGGAGGCCAAATCCTCGCAGAAGTCGAGGTCGCTGTTATAGCCAAACTCCGAGATATCCATCATCACGTAGTAGGCGCCCTGCGGCACGTTGTGCGTGAGTCCGATGCTGTCGAGTCCCTGACAGAATAGGTCGCGCTTGGCGGTGTAGAGGTCGAGGACCTCCTGGTAATAGCTGTCGTCGAAGTTGAGGGCGGTGACGACGGCCTCTTGCAGGGGAGCGGCGGCGCCCACGGTGAGGAAGTCGTGAACCTTTTTGATGCGCTCGGTGATTTCGGCAGGAGCGATGGTGTAGCCCAGGCGCCAGCCGGTGATGGAGTAGGTCTTGGATAGCGAGCTGCAGCTGATGGTGCGCTCAAACATGCCGGGCAGCGTGGCCATGTACACGTGCTCGTGGGGCGCGTAGACGATGTGCTCGTAGACCTCGTCGGTGATGCAGTAGGCGTCGTACTGTTTGCACAGGTCGGCGATAAGGGTGAGCTCCTCGCGGGTAAAGACCTTGCCGCAGGGGTTGGACGGGTTGCATAGAACGATCGCCTTGGGATCGTTGTCGCGGAAGGCCGCCTCCAGGACCTCACGGTCAAAGTCAAAGGTGGGCGGGTTGAGCGGCACGTAGATAGGCTCCGCACCCGAAAGGATCGTGTCGGCGCCGTAGTTCTCGTAGAATGGCGAGAAGATGACGACCTTGTCGCCGGGGTTCGTGACCGTCATCATGGCGGCCATCATGGCCTCGGTGGAGCCGCAGGTGACCACGATGTTCTCGTTGGGGTTGATCGGCATGCCCATAAAGTGCTCCTGCTTGGCGGCAAGCGCCTCGCGCATGGCCTGGGAGCCCCAGGTGATGGAGTACTGGTGGTAAAGCGGCTTGGGGTCGGTGGCAATGGTGCTGAGGCTATCGAGCAGCTGCGCCGGGGGATCGAAATCGGGGAAGCCCTGCGACAGGTTGACGGCACCATACTTGTTGGAGATGCGCGTCATGCGGCGGATGACCGAATCGGTAAACGCCGCCGTGCGGTTGGAGAGTTCTTTCATGCCTATCCTTTCGAGCATTGGGTGGAGCAAGTTTACTCCTATGGAACCGGTGGGATTTGCTCGAAACGGGCTCGAAAAACTCTTTTCAAAATTCTTGAAAATTGGGGCTTGCATCACGTGGCGTTCCTTGCAATAATAGTCGAGCGCGAAGCGCACAGGACACGGTGGGTGTAGCTCAGTTGGCTAGAGCGACGGGTTGTGGTCCCGTAGGTCGAGGGTTCGAGTCCCTTTACCCACCCCAGTTCTTGCTTCGTGTTGATATCGGGTCGTTAGCTCAGTTGGTAGAGCAGGGGACTCTTAATCCCAAGGTCCAGGGTTCGACCCCCTGACGGCCCACCACACGATATCTCCTCTAAAGTCCGCCACCACGGACTTTAGCTTTGGGTCGTTAGCTCAGTTGGTAGAGCAGGGGACTCTTAATCCCAAGGTCCAGGGTTCGACCCCCTGACGGCCCACCAAAGCATGTTTAGACGGTCAACGAAAGTTAGCCGTCTTTTTTTTGTTAACAGTACATGGGGTCGAACCCGTAAGGGCGCGGAGCTGAGGAAATGCGCGAGCATTTGCCAGCGCAGCGCGCAAGGCGCGAAGCGCCGCAGCGGCCGCCTGCGCAGCAGGCTGACCCCCTGACGGCCCACCAAAGATTGTTAAGACGGTCAACTTCGGTTGGCCGTTTTTTGTTAACAGTACATGGGGTCGAACCCGAAAGGGCACGGCCGCTTTCACAGATCGAGTCTACCCTGGGGATCAGTAAAACCGGCGCGTCTGCACGGCAAAGTATGCCTGGGCGAGCGCGATCTCTGGCTTGTTTGAATCTCCGTTTTGGGCGATTAAATAGCATGCATAGCGCGTAAGCTTGTAGTCTTTAAACGCGCGAGCGGCGACACCGGCAGTTATCATTTTCGTGGTGTCACGAAAATGGGAATCAACTGGAGTTTTATTTGTTTCGCACGAGACTTTTGCCCTCTTAACAACTTCGGCGAAGTTCTCCCATCGAGTGTATCCCATGGGTTCCATTAAATCGCGTGCGAGCCAATACTCAACGCCCTCTTCCACATTGGCGCAGCTATCAAGTTCGACACGCCACTTCTCGATATCTCTACTGTCCATATCTCCTCCTCGCTGATCTATTGTCTATGCGCGCTTTGCCCGCTCTGTACTCAGAATAAGGATACGCTGCCGTGCGGACACGAATGGGCCCCGTGCCACTTCGAGGTCACGGGGCCCATAGATATCGATTAGTTGTGCTCTGCTCTAGATAGGTGTCCAGTTTAATTCGATCGATAGTGCGAACCCAGGCTTTCGGTCCGCTTGCGCATGGCTTTGACCATCTCCGTTGCCAGCTGATTCTGCGATTGCAGGCGGGCGAGGGCTGCGATCTCGCTGTCATTGGCATGCGGCTTGCTCAGCGCCGTTGCCTCGTCTTTCAGGCTTTCAAGCTGTTGCAGGGCCTTGGATAGACCTGCTTCGGTCCTGTTGATCATGCAATAGGTGCTCATCGTGTGCTTAAGGCTGTGTGTCAGGCGTTCGGCATCTGTTGTGGCAATGCCATACTGAGGGAGGGCGATATCCATCGGAGCGGCCGCCTCGGGAGCGTCCAGCGCTGCTCGAGCTGCCGATGCGCCCGCGATGCGCCCGAATACGATGCCATTGGCACTCGACAAGCCGCCGATGCGGTCGGCGCCGTGCATGCCGCCTGTTGCCTCACCGCAGGCGTAGAGGCCCTCAACGCCCGTGTACGCGGTCTTGTCGATTTTGATACCGCCGTTGGCGGCGTGGGCATACATCGCCACGCGCATCTCGTCGGCCGGCGCGATGCCGTGCTCGTCTTGTAGCCAGGTGGCAAAGGTCTGCACAAACTCGGGGACGTCCTCGCGGGGGAAGTCGTAGTGGAGTGCCAGGCCTTCGGCTCCCGCTTGGTCGATGGCTAGGTCGATAGCGCGAGAATCCAGACGCGAAGTGAAGGGACCATATCCGGAGCGTTGCTCGAGCAGATTGTCGAGCTTATCGTCGGCGATATCGACCGGCTGGTCGAACTTGACGTAGCGCCAGGTCTTCTCGTTAAAAACAAGGTTTCGCTTGGGCTCTATAAAGCCGGGCATCATCTGCATGAACTCTATATTAGTAAGGGACGCACCGTGCGCCAGCGCGATAGCCTGTGATGAGCTGAGCACGTCGGCGGAAGTGAGGCTGCGCTCGAACAGGCCGCCTGTGCCACCGGTTGCGATGATCGTGGCCTTGGCAGCAAAGGGCACGATTCGATTTTCGGTGAGGTCGTAGAGCACGGTTCCGGTTATTCTACCGTTCGTGTCCTCAACAAGGTCGATAAGCTCATAGCGGGGGAGCAGGCGAATGCCGAGTGACTCGATTCGGGTCGTCAGAGCGTCCTCAAGGGGTTTGCGGGTGAGGCCGCGCCACATGCGCGTCTTGTGGTCAAAGCAGGGGATAAACTGCTTTTGCTGGGCGCTCTCGGCATTTTGTGGGCGTTGAAGTTCAACACCCAGATCCCGTTCGAGCCATGTAATTGCCTGGGGAATGCCGCGGACAAACGTCTGGACAAGCTCGGGGTCGGCGACGCCGCCACCAACGGTCTGGATGGTGTCGATGAGGTCTTGTTCGTCGTCTTCGTTAACGGGTCCGATAAGCCCCAGGCCCCAGGTTCCGGGGAAGAAGCTCGATCCACTCATAGTCTTGCCGGCGCTTGCCACAGTGACGGTTGGACCCGTGCGTGCCGCTTCGATGGCGGCGCAAAGTCCCGCAATGCCAGATCCAATTACCAGTACATCAGTCGATCCCATCGGATTCCTTTCTCGTCCGGCGCATTGTCGCACGGGTGATCGGCAATGGGGCCGCAAAGACTCGGCAAATCGGTAAAGGGCACATATGGCAGGTGGGCGTCATGGGCGTTCTGATGCTCCATTTCATCACATCTCGTATATCGCCCCAACTGATATATTGGCGTTAGCCACCCTGCAGCAGCGCAAACAAAAAGAGCCGCTACCTCGAAAGGTAGCGGCTCCAAAGCTCAACTATATGAGCATCGCGCGGGCGCGATTAGGCCTTGAGGGCCTCCTCGACGGCGACAGCGCAGGCGACGGTGGCACCGACCATGGGGTTGTTGCCCATGCCGATGAGACCCATCAT
>CANRSF010000002.1 GCA_947642445.1 uncultured Collinsella sp.
TTATTTCCCGGTTCGACGAACAGCCGATCGTGTCAAATGTGGTCTAACAGAGCCATTCAAAATGCCTCCGCCACGAAAGCGGGGCATCTACTACTTTTTGACCCGACCCCTCGACCACGCCTCTCGTTTCGCGAAAACCGCAGGCCGTCTACCTGCGGTTTTCGTTTCGCCATCGGCGGTGTGGTCGGGCGGTGCCGCCCAAAGGTAGTAGATGGGCGGGTTTCGTGGCGGGCCTCCGCGGGGGCGGGCGCCCGGACGTAGTAGATGGCGCGGTTTCGCGGCGTGCCGCCCACGGGACGGGCGGACTGGGCCAGGATGGGCCTCGGATGAGCGGGCGGCGGCCATGCCGCCGCCCGCGGGCCGGTTCGGGCGGTGCCGGGGCATCGAGGTCCCCGGATGCGTGCCCGCGCGCACCCCAGAAAGTTTTTCCAAAAATGTCCTTGCATCGGCGGGGGAGTTCCCGTATAGTAGTTCTTCGCACGGGGGCGTAGCTCAGCTGGGAGAGCGCTTGACTGGCAGTCAAGAGGTCAGGGGTTCGATCCCCCTCGTCTCCACCCGAGCATTGAATGAGGCTCCAACGCAAGTTGGGGCCTTTTTTCATATAGGCACACAAGGTCAAAGGCGGCACCATGATCCTCCTGGTCGACAAGATCGAAAAAAGCTTCGGCGCGCGCGTCCTCTTTAGCGGCGCGTCCTTCCAGATCAACCCCGGCGAGCGCTTTGCGCTCGTGGGACCCAACGGCGCCGGCAAAACCACCATGCTCAAGATCATCATGGGCATCGACAGCCCCGACGCCGGCCAGGTCCAGTACGCCAAGGACTGCCAGGTGGGCTACCTAGAGCAGGAAACTAACCTGGAGAACAAGGACACCACCATCCTCGCCGAGGTCATGGCCGCCGCCAAGGAAATCCGCCGCATGGGCGAGCGCGCCAACGAGCTGCAGGCCCAGATCACCGAGCTCTCCGAGCAGGGCAAGAACGTCGACGCGCTCCTTAACGAGTACGGCCAGGTCCAGGACCGCTTTGAGCACCTGGGCGGCTACGAGCTCGAGAGCAACGCCCGCAAGATCCTGTCCGGCCTCGGGTTTAAGGTCACCGACTTCGAGCGCCCGTGCCATGAGTTCTCGGGCGGTTGGCAGATGCGCATCGCGCTGGCCAAGCTCTTCTTGCGCCATCCCGACCTGCTGCTCCTGGACGAGCCCACCAACCACTTGGACCTCGAAAGCGTCCAGTGGCTGCGCGGCTTTATCGCCAACTACGACGGCGCCGTGCTCATCGTCAGCCACGACCGCGCCTTCATGGACGCCTGCGTCGACCACGTCGCCGCGCTCGAAAACCGCCGCGTGACCACCTACACCGGCAACTACAGCAGCTACCTCAAGCAGCGTGAGGACAACCTGGAGCAGATGCGCGCCAAGCGCGCCGCGCAGGAGCGCGACATCGCCCACATGCAGGTCTTCGTCGACAAGTTCCGCTACAAGCCCACCAAGGCCGCCCAGGCGCAGGAGCGCATCCGCAAGATCGAGCAAATCAAAAAGGAGCTCGTCATCCTGCCCGAGGGCCACAAGCACATCGACTTTAAGTTCCCCGACCCGCCGCGCTCCGGCGATATGGTCGTGAGCCTGGAGGGCGTCTCCAAGTCCTACGGCGACAAGCACATCTACAGCGACATCGACCTCAAACTCTACCGCGGCGAGCACGTGGCGCTTGTCGGCCCCAACGGCGCCGGCAAGTCCACCCTCATGAAGATCCTCGCCGGCCTGGAGCCGCCCACTACCGGCACCCGCGACCTGGGCACCAACGTGGGCGTCGCCTACTATGCCCAGCACGCGCTCGAAGGCATGACCGAGTCCAACACCGTCCTGCAAGAGGTCGACACCGTCACGCCCAAGTGGACCGTGCCCCAACAGCGCAGCCTGCTGGGCGCCTTCCTGTTTAGCGACAACGATGCAATCGAAAAGCAGGTCCGCGTCCTCTCCGGCGGTGAAAAGGCGCGTCTGGCGCTCGCCAAGATGCTCGTAGCGCCCGAGGCGCTCCTGTGCCTGGACGAGCCCACCAACCATCTGGACATCGACTCGGTGGACATGCTCGAGAACGCCCTGCAAAACTTCCCCGGCACCATCATGCTGATCAGTCACGACGAGCACCTGGTGCGCGCCGTGGCCAACCGCGTGATCGACATCCGCGATGGCAAGGTCACGGTCTACGACGGCGACTACGACTACTACCTCTACAAGCGCGAGGACCTCGCAGCCCGCGCCGCCGCTGAGGCGGCAGGGGAGAGCGCGCCGGCGGCGAGCAAGACAACCAAAGCCAACGACGCCCAGACCAGCAGTCCCGCCGCGGCCCCCAAGCCGGCCGAGGGCAAAAAGACCAAGGAGCAAAAGCGCGCCGAGGCCCAGGCCCGCGCCGCGCTCAACAAAAAGCTCAAGGGCGTGCGCAACCAGCTCAAGAAGATCGAGGCAGAGCTGGACAAAAAGCGCGCCCGCTATGACGAGCTTATGGAATTGATGGCGAGCGAAGAGCTTTATGCCGATCAGGACAAGTTCAACGCCGCACTGGGGGAATATAACGGCCTTAAGCAAGAGCTGCCCAAGCTCGAGGACGAATGGCTCGAGCTTTCCACCCAGATCGAAGAGGAGACCGCACGTGAACTCTCGTAAAGCCGCTGCCGTGGCGATGAGCATCATCGCCATCGCCTGTCGCATCTGCGGCATCTTTATGAGCGCGATGACCGTGCTGCTGTGCTTTAGCGGCCTCACCGCCAAGTTACAGATCGTGGGCTTTGTCGTTGAGCTTTCGCGCGCACTGCCGAGTGCCATCGCTGGCTACGGCGTCATCACGTCGCCCTTCGGCGGCGTGTTCCGTCTGGATTACGCTATCGTCGCCATCATCCTGTTTGTGGCCGACTACCTGCTTACGCGCGCCTCGCGCCGCGTCCGCTAGGGGAGCGCCATGTCCAGCAGCTACCTCATGAACCTGCTCGCCAGCGCCATCGCCGTCATCGTCGGCATCGTTATCCACGAGAGCGCGCACGCCGCCGCGGCCTGGGCACTCGGCGACAAGACGGCCCGCTCGCGCGGCCGCGTCTCGCTGAACCCGCTCAACCATATCGACCCGTTTGGCACCATTCTCCTACCGCTGCTGATGCTCGCGGCCGGCGGTCCGGTGTTCGCCTTTGCCAAGCCGGTGCCCGTCTACCTCAACAACCTCAAGCACCCCAAGCGCGACGAGGTCCTGGTGAGCGCAGCCGGCCCTGCATCGAACATCGCACTCGCGTGTCTCGCGGCCGCCCTCATGCACGCGACATACGGCAATCTCTACACCAGCATGTCCTTTGCCGTGGCGTCCCAAATCATGAACTTTGGCGCCACGTTTATCGTGGTCAACCTGTCGCTCGCGTTCTTTAATCTCATCCCGATCCCGCCGCTCGACGGCTCGTCGATTATCGTCCCATTCCTCAAGGGAAAGGCGCTCGCCAACTACTACCGCCTGCAGCAATACGCCATGCCCATCCTTATCATCGTGCTGTACTTGCTGCCCATGTGGACCGGCATCGACGTGATCGGCCGCTATTTCGACGTTACCGTGTATCCGCTGGCTGAGCGGCTGCTCGACTTCGCAATCGCCGGCATCTAGGGTAAACTTACAGGTCGATCGTGCAAAACGGTCGCAACATGCACCCAAACCGCGCCGCGAAGGCGCCGTCAAAGGAGGTCGAAAATGTCGTATCGCGTGTCGACGCAGGTCTACAGCGGACCGTTCGACCTGCTGCTGCAGCTGGTAACCCGCCAAAAAGTTGATATCGGTGCCATCTCGATCAGCGAGGTGGCCGAGCAATACCTTGCCGAGGCCGAGCGCATCGAGGCGCTGGACCTAGACGTGGCGAGCGACTTTTTGCTGGTCGCGGCAACCCTTTTGGACATTAAGGCCGCCTCGCTGGTGCCGCAGGAGGCCCCGCGCAAGACAGACGACGATGACGAGGACGACGAAGACCTCGAGGAACTCAGCGCGCTCGACGGCGATGCCCTGCGCGAGGTCCTGATTCAGCGCCTGATCGCCTACAAGCAGTTTAAGGGTGCGGCGGCGGCCCTTGGCGCCCGCATGCAGGCCGAAAGCCGCATGCATCCGCGCGTGGCCGGCCCCGACCCCGAGTTTCTGGGCCTTATGCCCGACTACCTTGCCGGCATTACCCTGCGCGGCCTCGCCGTCATCTGCGCCGACCTGGACGGCAAGCGCCAGACCTTCCTGTTGGAGGCCGAGCACGTGGCACCGCATCGCGTGCCGCTCGACCTGACGGTGGCCTCGGTCGACCGCTTTACCATGGCGCACCAAAGCTGCACCTTCCGCGAGCTGCTGGACGGCGACGCCACCACCGAGCAGCTCGTCGTTACCTTCCTGGCCATGCTCGAGCTCACCAAGCGCGGCTCGCTCACGCTGAGCCAGGACGAGATCTTCGGAACCATTCAAATCAACCGCGTCGAGGGCGCCGAGGCATACGTGCCCGGCGAGGGCCCCGAGCTCACCGAATAGGAGCGGCAACCATGTCAACCCTTTCTACGCTAGAGGCAAACAGCCTCAAAGGCGCCCTCGAGGCGCTGCTGCTGGTGTCGAGCGACCCCGTGAGCGCACCCGCGCTGGCAGGTGCGCTGGATATCGCCCCGGGCGAGTGCGCGTCGCTGTTGGCCGAGCTCAAGGTTGAGTACGAGGAGGCCAACCGCGGCTTTCAGCTTCGCGAGGTCGCCGGTGGCTGGCGCCTGTTTACGCACCCCGCCTACCACGACGTGGTTGAGGCCTATGTCCTGAGCTGGGACACGCAAAAGCTGTCGCAGGCGGCGCTCGAGACCCTGGCCGTCATCGCCTACCACCAGCCCGTCACGCGCGAGGTGGTCAAGGGCATCCGCGGCGTCAACTCCGATGGCGTCATCGCGTCGCTCGTGGACAAGGGCCTGGTGCGCGAGCTCGGCCGCGACCCCGACCGCGGTCAGGCCATCATCTACGGCACGACCAACGCCTTCTTGGAAAAGTTCGGCCTGCGCTCCACCCGCGACCTGCCCGATCTGGAGCAGTTTGCCCCCGACGAGCAGTCGCGCCAGTTTATCCGCGAGCGCCTGAGCGGCCGCAGCATTCAGTCCACGCTCGAGGAGCAGGCCGAGGACCTGGACGAAGAGCGCGAACTGATCGATACCGATGTTGAAGACACCGATGGCGAGGAGCTTCTGCCCACAGGTGTTACCTCGGAGGACATGCATGACGAGGACTAACGAAGCAGGGGAGGCGCGCGTCGCAAGCGCCACGTATACCGCAGCGCCCGTAGGCGACACCCAGCCCGTCTACCCGCACACCATGCGCCTGCAGCGCTTTTTGGCTCGCGCGGGCGTGGCGAGCCGCCGTGGCTCGGAGGACCTGATGACCGCCGGCCGCGTAACCGTCAACGGCCAGGTCGCGACCGAGTTGGGCACCAAGGTCGATGTGGACCGCGACCATATCGAGGTCGACGGCATGCCCGTCAAGCTCAATCAGGGCGCCGTGTACCTGATGCTCTACAAGCCGACCGGCTACCTCACTACCATGAGCGATCCGCAGGAGCGCCCTTGTGTGGCCGACCTGGTCCCGCGCGACCGATTCCCGGGGCTCTTTCCGGTGGGTCGCCTAGACCGCGACACCACGGGCCTTTTGCTCTTTACCACCGACGGCGACCTGTCGCAAGACCTGCTGCACCCCAGCAAGCACGTCTACAAGACCTACCAGGCGCTCGTCGACGGTCAGCTGTCCGACCACGACCTCACGCCGCTGCGCCGCGGCATCGAGCTCGACGATGGCCTATGCCAGCCGGCGATCTGCCGCGTCATTAACGCGCGCGAGGCCGAGGCCGTAGCCCCGCAAGGCATCAAGCCCGGCACCACTGCCGTTGAGGTCATCATCCGCGAGGGCCGCAAGAACCAGGTCAAGCGCATGCTGAGCAAGATCCACCACCCCGTGATCCGCCTGCACCGCTGTAACTTTGCCGGTCTGGAGCTCAAGGACGTGGCTAAGGGCTCGTGGCGCGAGCTCACCGACCGCGAGGTGCAGATTCTCAAGGCCGGCGGCATCCCGCCCAAGCAGGCCAGCTCCAAGCGGGGCGCCGCGCCGGCGACCAACACAGCGAGCCGCACGCGTCACCACGGCAGCCACGGTTCCGCACCCAAGCGCAACACCTACCGCGAGCGCTACACCGGCTAGCCAGTCCGCCAAACAAAACAGCGCCCGCGTCCCATACCAGCACGTCAACCACCGAAAGGAAGCATTGCATGATCGTCGCCATCGACGGCCCCGCCGGTTCCGGCAAGTCCACTATCGCCAAGGAGATCGCCCGCCAGCTGGGCTTTAACAAGCTCGACACGGGCGCCATGTATCGCGCCGTCACCTTCGCCGCGCTCGACCGCGGCATCGATCTGGATGACGAGGCGGCCATCGACGCCCTCGCCGAGCAGATCGAGATTCGCTTCACCAACGGCACCGGCGAGGACACGCGCCTGACCATCGACGGCCAGGACGCCTCGGCTGCCATCCGCACCCCGCAGGTGGACGCCAACGTCTCCAAGGTCTCGGCCTACCCGGGGGTGCGCGCCGCTATGCTCATCCACCAGCGTCGTGCCGCTGAGGACCGCGACATCGTCGCCGAGGGTCGCGACATCGGAACCGTCGTGTTCCCCGACGCGCAGGTCAAGGTGTTCCTGACCGCCGACCCGCGCGAGCGTGCCCGTCGCCGTGTGCTGCAGCGCCACCAAAACGACGCCCAGCCGCTCACCGAAGAGCAGCTCGAGGCCGAGGTCGACGAGACCCTCGATGCCCTCAAGCAGCGCGATAAGCTCGACAGCAGCCGCGAGGTCGCGCCGCTCGTGCCCGCCGAGGACGCCGTGCACGTTGACTCCACCGCCTACACCATCGACGAGGTCGTCCGCATTATCGAGGACCTCATCAACCAAAGGAGGTAGCCCATGCGCCTGTTTAAGCAGACGCCCGAGGATTATTACAACGCTCCCTACGCAGAGTTCCCAGCACTCATCCGCGGCACCGTCGTCGTGGTCATGGCCATCCTTTGGGCCTTCTCCAAGCTCATGTGGCGTTGGAAGGTCGAGGACGCTGACCTGCTGTTTGAGCGTCAGGAAGGCCGCGGCAGCGTGGTCATCTGCAACCACACCTCGATGGCTGAGCTCTTGGCCGTGGAGACGGCGTTGTTCTTTGGGGGCCGCCGCATTCGTCCCATCTTTAAGTCCGAATTTGCCAAGAGCAAGATTGTGCGCTGGGCCTTTAGCCGCGTTGGCGGCATCCCCGTGGAGCGCGGTACTGCCGATATGAAGTGCCTACGCGCCGCCCAGCATGCGCTGCAGCGCGGCGAGGACGTCCTGATCTTCCCCGAGGGCACGCGCATCCGCTCGCGCGAGATCAAGCCCGAGGTCCACGGCGGTTTTGCGCTCATCGCCCAGATGGGCAAGGCGCCCGTCAACCCGCTCGCCATCTGCGGCTGGTCCGACATCACGCCTGCGGGCAAAAAACTCATGCGTCCCAAGAAGTGCTGGATCCGCGCCGGCAAGGCCGTCTCGCTTTCGGACGCGCCGGCCGGGCTTAGGCGCACGGAGCGCCTGGCCTGGTTTGAGTCCGAGGCTATGAGCCGCGTATACGCCATGCGCGACGAGCTGTGCGCCGAGCATCCGGGCAGGTTCTAGCCATGAGCGAGAACGTGACGAACACCGCCGCGACTGCGTCCGACCAAGCCACCGCGCCCACCATCGAGATTGCAGCTCACGCCGGCACCTGCTACGGCGTGCAGCGCGCGCTCGACATGGCATTGGCCGCCGCGCCGCAGGCAGGGGAGAGCGCTCAGGTCCACACGCTGGGTCCGCTCATCCATAACCCCATCGTGGTGCGCGAGCTCGCCGAGGCAGGCGTCGGTCTGGCTGAGACCCTTGACGATGCCGCATCGGGCACCGTGATCATCCGCGCTCACGGCGTGGTGCCGCAGGTGATCGATGCCGCTCGCGAGCGTGACCTTACTGTGGTCGACGCCACCTGCCCGTACGTGAAGAAGGTCCATGTGGCGGCCGAGCGCCTGGTGCGCGAGGGCTACCGCGTGATCGTCGTGGGCGAGCCGGGTCACCCCGAAGTCGAGGGCATCCTGGGCCATGCCGGCGATGACGCGCAGGTCGTGAGCTGCGCTGCCGATGCGGACGCGCTGTCGCTCAAGGGTAAAGTGGGCTTGGTTGTGCAGACCACCCAGACTGCGCAGAACTTGGCCGAGGTCGTGGCTGCTATCACCCCGCGCGTGCAGGAGCTGCGCGTGATCAACACCATCTGCGCCGCCACGAGTGAGCGTCAACAGGCAGCAGCCACACTTGCCAACCGCTGCGACTGCATGGTCATCGTGGGCGGCAAGAACTCGGGCAACACCCGCCGCCTGGCGCAGATTTGCGCAGACGCCTGCGAGCGCACGTATCACATCGAGGAAGCTTCTGAGCTCCAAGCCGCGTGGTTTACCGACGCTCACCACATCGGCATCACCGCCGGAGCCTCCACCCCGCAAGAACACATCGAGCGCGCCGTCGAGCGCATCAAGGAGCTTTGCCGCTAACCATGGACCAGACCGTACCCGCATACGCCGCCGAGGTGGCCGATTACGGGCGCAGCCGCGACCCCGAGCCGGGTGAGGGCGCGCTCGTAAAGAACGTGCGTCCCGAATCGCCCGCGTGGGATGTGGGTATCGAGCCGGGCATGCGCGTGCTCACGGTCAACGGTGAGGCGCTCACCGACATGATCGTTTGGCTCTGGGAGGCCGACGATGATACCGTCGACCTCGAGGTTTTCGACCCGCGCGACGGCACCGTCACCCCCGTCGAGCTCGACCGCTTTCCCGGCGAGGATTGGGGTTTGGAGTTCGATGGCCCCATCTTCGACGGCATGCGTACCTGCGTCAACGCCTGCGTGTTCTGCTTTATGACCATGCTCCCCAAGGGCGGCCGCTCCACGCTCTATATTCGCGACGACGACTATCGCCTAAGCTTTTTGCAAGGCAACTTTGTCACGCTTACGAACCTCACCGACGAGGACGTGCAAAACGTCATCCAGCGCAACATGAGTCCCATGAACGTGTCGGTCCACGCTGTGAGCCCCGACGTCCGCCGTCGTATGATGGGCCGTAACGCCCAGCGCGGCATGGACGTACTCGAGACCATCATGGCCGCCGGCATCGAGATTCACGCGCAGATCGTGTTGTGCCCCGGCATGAACGACGGCGAGGAGCTGGAAAAGACCCTGCGCTTTTGCGAGGAGCACGAGCAAATCACAAGCCTGGGCATTGTGCCGCTTGGTTTTACCAAACACCAAAACCGCTTTAGCTGGTCATACAGCGACAAGCCCGAACTGGCGCGCGAGACCATTGCCATGATCCGTCCCTACCAGGATCGTGCCTACGAACGCTTTGGCCGCCACACCTTCCAGATGAGCGACGAGTTCTATCTGGACGCCGGCATCGATCCTCCCGAGGCAGACTTTTACGACGGCTATCCGCAGTACTACGACGGCATCGGCATGATCCGCTCGTATCTGGACGAGACCGACGACGTGCTGACTACCGATGCCGAGCGACTGGCCCGCGTCCGCGAGGCCATCGCCGCCCGTGGCCAGCACCTGATGTGCCTCTCGGGCGCCAGCGCGCGAGACACCGTGGCACGCTTTTTGGAGTCGCCGCATGGTCTCGGCGGCACCGTCACAGCCATCAAGAACCGCTACTTTGGCGGCAACGTGGACGTGACCGGCCTCATCGTCGCGTGTGACATTCTGGAGCAGCTGCCCCAAGATCTGTCGGGGGTTATGCTCTTTGTGCCTAAGCTCATGTTCAACGCTGACGGCATGACGCTTGACGAGTATCATCGTGACGATTTACTCGCAAGCCTTACCAGTCGCGGCGCCGAGGTTCATGTGGTGTCGACCATGCCGCATGAGCTGCTCGATACCCTGGAGCACATCCTTGGCATTGTGCCTGCCGACTCTACTAATTCCGCTGACCCTACCCATTAAAGGAGAGCAGATGAAACCTATCGTCGCCGTCGTCGGACGCCCCAACGTGGGCAAGTCCACGCTCGTTAACCGCCTGGCCCAGACCTCGGACGCCATCGTCCACGAGTCCCGCGGCGTCACGCGCGACCGCTCGTACCACACGGCCGATTGGAACGGCCGCGAGTTCACCATCGTCGACACGGGCGGCATCGAACCGCTCAAGAGCGACGACGTCTTTGCCACGTCCATCCGTGACCAGGCCCTTGCCGCCGCCGAGGAAGCCGCCGTCATCCTGTTTGTGGTCGATGGCCGCACCGGCGTCACCGAGGAGGACGAGTCGGTCGCCCGCATGCTCAAGCGCTCCGTCAAGCCGGTCTTTCTGCTGGTGAACAAGCTCGACAACCCCGATCGCGAAAACGACAACATCTGGGAGTTCTATTCGCTCGGTATCGGCGAGCCCACGCCGCTCTCGGCCCTGCACGGCCACGGCACGGGCGACCTGCTCGACGACATCGTGGCCCTGCTCCCCGAGGAGGAGGACGAGGTCGCCGACGAGTTCCCCGATGCGCTGAACGTGGCCATCATCGGCCGCCCCAATGCCGGTAAGTCGTCGCTGTTCAACCGCATTCTGGGCGCCGACCGCTCCATCGTGTCCAACATTGCGGGCACCACGCGCGACGCCATCGACACCGTCGTAGAGCGCGATGGCAAGCACTACCGTATGGTCGACACCGCGGGCATTCGCAAGAAGAGCACCGTATACGAGAACATCGAGTACTACTCCATGGTCCGCGGCCTTCGCGCCATCGACCGCGCCGACGTGGCGCTGCTCGTCGTCGACGCCTCCGTGGGCGTCACCGAGCAGGACCAGAAGGTCATGGGCTTGGCCATCGAGCGCGGCTGCGCCATCGTGGTGCTGCTCAACAAGTGGGACCTACTCGACGATGACCGCAAGCGCGAGGCCTGCATGGAGACCGTCGACCGCCGTCTGGGCGTCATGGCTCCCTGGGCCCAGTACCTGCGCATCTCGGCCCTGACCGGCCGCAGTGTCGAGAAGATCTGGGCCATGGTCGACGCCGCCGAAAAGACGCGCTCGCAAAAGATCTCCACCTCGCGCCTCAACACGTTCCTCACCGACCTGCGCGAGTTTGGCCACACCGTGGTGGACGGCAAGCGCCGCCTGCGCATGCACTACGTGACCCAGACGGGCGTCAACCCGCCGACATTCACGTTCTTCGTCAACCACAGCGACCTGGTAAACGACACCTACCAGCGCTACGTTGAGAACCGCATGCGCTCGACCTTCGACTTTGCCGGCACGCCCATCCGACTCTTCTTTAGGAAGAAGGAGCAAAAGGATGCTTAATCCGATCCTGCTGACCGCCATCTGCGCCGTGGTCTCGTTCTTTATCGGAGCGATTCCGTTTGGCCTGATCCTGGGTCGCGTGTTCAACCACACGGACATTCGCAAGGCGGGCTCCGGCAACATCGGCACTACCAACGCCCTGCGCGTGGCCGGCCCCAAGGTGGCCGCGCTCACGCTGCTGCTCGACTGCCTTAAGGGCGCTATCTGCGTCCTTATCGCGCGTCCGCTCATCGCCGATCTGGGCTATGGCTTCCCCGTGAGCATCATGGCTCCCGGTGCCGCCGGCGACTGGATGCTCGGTGTCATCTGCCTGGCAGCGGTGTGGGGACACATCTTCTCGCCCTACCTCAACTTCCATGGCGGTAAGGGTATCGCCGTGGGCCTGGGCGTGATTCTTGCCTGGTACTGGCCCATTGGCCTGTCGCTGCTGGGCATGTTTATCGTGGCCGTTGCCATCACCAAGTACGTGTCGGTGGGTTCACTTGCCGCCGCCATCGGTCTTCCCATCGCTGCCTGCGCGGTCTTTCCGTACAGCAGCCTGGGCCTCAAGTTTTGCATGGCGATGATCGGCATCACCGTGGTGTGGGCCCATCGCGCGAACATCAAAAAGCTCATGACCGGTAAGGAGTCCAAGCTTTCGTTTACCAAGCGCGTCACCGAGCCCGACGATAAGTAGGAGAGAGTCATGAATGTTGCGCTGATTGGCTCCGGCTCCTGGGGAACCGCCGTCGCTGGCCTTGCCGCCGCGCGAGCCGAGCGCGTGACCATGTGGGCCCATAGTGAGCAGACGGCCGCCGGCATCAATGGCGAGCACTGCAACCCTAGGTATCTGGTGGACTACGAGCTGCCCGGCAACGTCGTCGCCACCACGGACCTGGCGCAGGCGCTCGACGACGCCGACGCCATCATCTTTGCCGTGCCCTCCACACACCTGCGAAGCGTATGTCATCAGGCAGCGCCCTTCATCGCCGCCGACACCCCGGTGCTCTGCCTTACCAAGGGCATTGAGCCCGAGTCCGGCCTGCTCATGAGTGAGGTCATTGCCAGCGAAATCGGCAACGAGCGGCGTGTGGCGGCCCTGTCGGGCCCCAACCATGCCGAGGAGATCTGCCGCGGCGGACTTTCGGCCGCCGTCATCGCCAGCGAAGATACGCGGGTAGGGGAGACCTTTAAGGAGCTGCTGCTGTCCACGGCCTTCCGCATCTACCTGTCGCAGGACATGACGGGCGTCGAGGTCTGCGGCGCTATGAAAAACGTCATCGCCATCGTGTGCGGCATCTCCGCCGGTTCGGGCGCGGGCGACAACACGCTCGCCCTCATCATGACGCGCGGCCTAGCCGAGATCAGCCGCCTAGTGCACGCCCGCGGCGGCCAGGCCATGACCTGCATGGGGCTTGCCGGCATGGGCGACCTCATTGCCACCTGCACCTCCGAGCATTCGCGCAACCGCACCTTTGGCTACGAATTCGCTCATGGCGTGTCGCTCGAAGAGTACCAGGCACGCACGCATATGGTGGTCGAGGGTGCCGTCGCGGCCCGCAGCGTCAGCGAGCTCGCCCGTTCACTGGGCGTAGACATTCCGCTCACCTTTGCCGTGGAGCAAACGCTCTACAACGGTGTTACTTTGGATAGGGCGCTCGAGATCCTTACCGATCGCGTACCCTCCCAAGAGTTCTACGGACTCACCGACTAGCGCAGAAAGGCTTCTACCATGGGTTCCATCAAAATCGCTCCGTCCGTCCTCTCGGCCGACATGGCCAACCTCAAGGGCGAGCTCGACAAGATCGCCGGCGCCGACTACGTGCACTTTGACGTTATGGACGGTCATTTTACCGGCAACCTCACCTTTGGCGTCGATATCCTCAAGGCCGTCAAGCGCTCCACCGACGTACCGGTCGACGCGCACCTCATGGTGTCGAACCCCGACGAGACGGTCGATTGGTACGCCGACGCCGGTGCCGATATGATCACCGTGCATTACGAGGCCTCCACGCACCTGCACCGCACGCTTACCCATCTGCAGCAGCGCGGCGTCAAGGCCGGCGTAGTGCTCAACCCCGCTACCCCCGTGTGCGTACTCGAGAGCATCATCGACGTTGTCGACATGGTGCTGCTCATGAGCGTGAACCCCGGCTTTGGCGGCCAGAGCTTTATCCCTGGTACTATTGCCAAACTGCACGAGCTTACGGCCATGTGTGAGCACCACGGCGTTTCGCCCCTGATCGAGGTCGATGGCGGTATCTCTTCCAAGAACATCGCCGAGGTCGTCAAGGCCGGCGCCAACGTGCTCGTAGCCGGCTCCGCCGTATTTAAGTCCGAAGATCCCGCCGCCGAGGTTGCGCTGCTGCAGAAGCTGGGCAACGAGGCCGCACAGGAGGCATAAACCCTTATGACCGCAGGTCAAAACCGCATACCCGTGAATCTTGACTATGCCGCCTCGACGCCCATGCGCGCCGAGGCGCTCCTTGCGCAGCGCGAGTATGACGACAGCGAGCTTGCCGGCGTCAACCCCAACTCGCTGCACTCGCTCGGCCGCAAGGCCGCCGCACGCCTGGAAGTCGCCCGTCGCGAGATCGCCCGTAGCTTTGGCGTACGCGTTCGCCCGTCCGAGATCATCCTTACCAACGGCGGCACCGAGGCTAACCAGCTGGCGCTGCTCGGTCTTGCCGAGGGCGCTCGTCAGCGCGATCGCAAGCGCGATCGTGTCATCGTTTCGGCCATCGAGCACGATTCGATTCTGGACAACCTGCCGCTGCTGCGTGCCGCCGGCTTTACCGTCGACCTGGTGCAGCCCTACCGCGCGGGCTACATTGAGCCTGCCGCGCTTGTCGAGCTGTTGGGCGACGACGTAGCGCTCGTGAGCATTATGGTCGCCAACAACGAGACCGGTGTGGTGCAGCCCATCCGCGAGCTTGCCGCCGCCGCGCATACCGTGGGCGCCCTGTTCCATACCGATGCCATCCAGGGCTATCTGCACATTCCGCTCGATGCCGCCGAGCTGGGCGTCGACGCCATGTCCGTTGCCGCCCACAAGATTGGCGGCCCCGTGGCATCCGGCGCGCTCTACGTAAAGACCCGCACGCCGCTGCGCCCCCGCATCTTTGGCGGTGGACAGGAGGCCGGCCGTCGCGCCGGTACGCAGGATCTGCGCACGCAGTTGGCTTTTGCCGCTGCCGCCAGTACGCTGGTGCCCCACGTGGCCCAGGAGCGCGCGGAACTGCAGACCTTGTCCGATAAGCTCTACGCCACGCTTACGGCCCATCCTCGCATTCACGCCACGATGGGCGACTACGCGCAGGCCGATCGTCTGCCAGGTATGGTTTCAATCTACGTCGACGGCATGGACTCCGAGGAGCTCATCATCAAGCTCGATGCCGCCGGCTTTGAGGTTTCGGCCGGATCGGCTTGCTCAAGCGGCAACATGGACCCGAGCCACGTGCTCAGCGCCATGGGCATTGGTCGCGAGCAGGCACTGGGCGCACTGCGCATTTCCTTCGATGACCGCGTGGATCCGAGCGATCTGGACGACTTTGCAAGTGCGCTGCTCTCGATCGTAGGTGCCGCATGATTGTCTCCGAGCTTGAACGTGCGCTGCTGGCGCGCTACCCCAAGGCGGACGCCGAGGGCTGGGATCATGTTGGGCTATCTGTGGGAGATCCCGCTGCAAAGATCACCGGTGTTGCCTGCGCACTCGACGCGATCGAGGCCAACGTGCACCGCGCTCTCGAGGCGGGCGCCAACGTGCTGCTGACTCATCATCCCATCTATATCAAGGCGCCCGAGGCCTTTTGTCCGGCCGATTCCGCACGTCCCCAGTGCAGCGCTGCGCTGTACGAAGCGGCTCGTTGCGGCGTGAGCATCATCTCGCTTCACACCAACCTGGACCGCTCGCACGAAGCGCGCGTTCGCCTGAGCGATTTGCTGGGCGCAGAGCCCATGAGCTCGCTGGAGCATGTGGACGAGCCTGAGCTCACCGGTCTGGGCGCACTTGCGACCCTCCATGACGCCTGCAACCTGTGCGATCTCGCCAATCGTGCCGCCACGACCTATGGCAGTGACCCGCGCGTATGGGGCGAAGCCGAGCACCCGTGCCGCACCGTTGCCATTCTGGGCGGCTCCCTCGGCGATTTTGGTGAGCTTGCCATCGCCGCAGGCGCAGATGTTATTGTGACTGGAGAAGCTGGCTACCACGTGGCGCAGGACCTTGCCTTGCGTGGCCTGGGCGTGATACTACTCGGCCACGACCGCTCCGAAGAGCCGTTCGTGGATATCTTGATGAACTCTGCAGTTGACGCCGGGGTCGACCCCCGTCATACGATTAAAATACTGAACCCTTGCCAATGGTGGACTGTGACAAAAGGAGAGAACTTATGAGCGCCGGCGCTACGCTACTCAAGCTGCAACAGATCGATTTGGAGCTCGCCCGCAACAAGAGCGAACTTGCCAATATGCCGGAGCTCAAGGAGCTCGCTTCCAAACGCAAGACCTATGTGAAGCTCAAGTCCGAGATGACCAAGCTCTACGCTCAGCGCAAGGATCTGGACATTGAGCTCGACGATCTCAACACCACCGAGATTCAGACCAACAACGCCATCGAGGCTGCCAAGAAGCGTCACGTCGATGGTTCCGACTACCGCGAGGTTCAGGACCTGGAGAACGAGCTCGCCACCCTGGCCAAGCGCCTGGACAAGATCGAGCACACCCGCAAGGACGTCGTCATCGCCCATAAGGAGGCGCTCGACCGCGAGGCTCGCGCGCAGGCCATCATCGCCAAATTCGAGGAGGGCGTGAAGGCCGATACCAAGGCCGCCCGCGCCAAGGCCGCCGACCTGCAGGCCCAGATCGATGCCGCCACCAAGGAGCGCACCGCCCTTGCCGCTACGCTGCCGACCGACGTGCTCACCGATTATGAGCGTCTGCTCAAGCAGTTCCGCGGCCTGGCCGTCGAGACCATCAACGGCAACATCCCTACGGTCTGCCACACCGCGCTGCAGGCTTCGTCCATGAGCGACCTCAACCACGACGGTAGGTCAATTACGCACTGCCCATACTGCCACCGCCTGCTGGTGCTCACGAGCAAGGAAGCGTAAACGATGGCGGCGCCCAACAATTCAATGCAACTTGAGGGAAAAACGATCCTGCTGGGCATTTCCGGCGGGATCGCCGCCTATAAGTCGTGCAATATCGTGCGCCTGCTGCAAAAGCGCGGCGCGCGCGTCAAGGTCGTTATGAGCGAGCATGCCACCGAGTTTGTGGGGCCGCTCACCTTCCGCGCGCTCACCAACGAGCCGGTTGCGGTGGGCATGTTCGACGACCCCTCCGACCCCATCCACCACATTTCTCTGGCCCAGGAGCCCGATCTGGTGGTCGTGGCGCCCGCGACGGCCAACATCATCGCCAAGATGGCTAACGGCATTGCCGATGACCTCATCTCCACCACGTTGCTTGCCACGCCGCGACCCATTGTGATCGCGCCAGCCATGAACAATGGCATGTGGAAAGCGCCGGCGACGCAGGCCAACATGGCCACGTTGCGCGACCGTGGCGTACATGTGGTGGGTCCGGGCAGCGGCTACCTTGCCTGCGGCGACGTGGACACGGGGCGCATGAGCGAGCCCGAGGACATCGTCGAAGCCATCTGCGAGGTATTCAACCCCGCACCCCAGGACCTTGCAGGCAAGCGCATCGTGATCACCGCCGGTCCTACGCATGAGCCGATCGATCCGGTGCGCTTTATCGGCAATCGGTCGTCAGGCAAGATGGGCGTCGACCTGGCAGGGGAGGCCGCTCGCCGCGGTGCCGAGGTCACGCTCGTGCTGGGACCGACATCGCTCGATGTTCCTCGCGGTGTAAAGTGTGTGCGCGTGCAGACCGCCGCAGAGATGCTGCAGGCGGCGTTAAACGCCTTCCGGACGGCCGACGCGGCCATTTGCGCGGCCGCCGTCGCCGACTACACGCCCGCAGCTCCTGCGGATCACAAGCTCAAAAAGGCCAACGAACGCCTGGATCGCATCGAGCTCGTCGAGACCGTTGATATTTTGGCTGAGCTCTCGCGCCAAAAGGGAGAGCGGTGCGTGATCGGCTTTGCAGCCGAGACCGATAATGTCGTTGAGTACGCTGAGCGTAAATTGGCCCGCAAGGGCTGCGATGCGATCATCGCCAACGATGTCTCACGTGCCGATTCGGGCTTTGGAACTGATACCAATAAGGCCTGGATTGTAAGCACAGCAGGGACGCAAGAACTTCCTGTGCTTACAAAACACCAGCTCGCAGATACAATTTTAGACTTGCTCAAAAATAATTAAAAAAGTTCTTGCGCAAGGCCAAAGTTTCGGGTTAATATACTCCCTGTTGCGAGCGAGAGCAGAGCAACAAACAAAAGCTTCGGGACGTGGCGCAGCTTGGTAGCGCACTTGACTGGGGGTCAAGGGGTCGCTGGTTCGAATCCAGTCGTCCCGACCAGAAGTTTGCAGGTCAGGCACTTAGTGCCTGACCTTTTTTGTTTTAAGCAATTGCTTAATTTTGATTAAGCAACAGGGTGCCAAAAATCTACCTGCACGACAATCGCCTTTTGCGGCTACTTGCGCGTTTTGCATACGCTTGAGACGATTTATTAACGCGATATGAATCTACATACGCGTAGCTGGTATACAGTCGAGTAAGGGCTGTATTTATCGCGGCGATTTACATAGATATAGCGACTGTAACGAACAAGCGTGTCGCTGTATTTATTCCAGTAGTTCACTTGATCGGTGGACAAGTGGGCCGTTGCAACGAAACACCAAGCGGGATGGGCTCTATATGAGGACGCCGCAGAGGTAATTACGGGGGAGTACGGCAGGCGCTCTGAGAGCCGCTGTATGGCCCCATGTCTCCTCAACTCGATAATTTGTGTTTCAAGCCACGAATCGGTCGAGCAATTGCCAAAAGAAATGGCCCATGCAGGATTGCACGGGCCTTACATCAGATCAAATTTGAGCTAGAAGCACCAAAAACGGGGCAGCCGCAACACCATCTCGTCGCGGCCTCGGCGAGCGACATATCGCAGTCGTGGTAGACATCGAGGAAGTCGTCAGATCCCGCACAGGGGGACCGCGATGGTGGCCGCCGCGCCGCCCGAGGGGCTGTTGGCGAGCGAGACGGAGCCCCCGTGGGCGCTCGCGGCCTCGAAGGCGACGTGGAGGCCGAGCCCGTAGTGGCGGCCTCCGTCGCGCGAGGAGCGGGAGGAGTCGTCTGTGAAGAGGCGCTCGCAGCCGCGTTCGAGGGCGGCGGGAGAAAAACCCGGTCCGTCGTCGGCGACCTCGATGACGAGGCGCCCGCCCGCGACGTCGCAGGAGACAGTCACGCGCGAGCGCGCGTGCTCGGCGGCGTTGACCACAAGGTTCGCGGCGGCTCGCGCCAGGGCGGTTCGGTCGAGTGGGGCCTCGGGCGCGCCCGCGACAGCAGGGCCCGTGGCCGCGTTGAGCGTCACGCCTCGCGCCCGGGCGATCTGGGCGGCCTCGGCGAGAACCTGCTCGCAGAGCTCGGCCGGCCGCATGGGGGCCCTCTCCGCCCCGCCGGACCCGCGCGAGGCCTCGATGAGCAGTCGCACGTAGCCGTCGAGCCTTTCGACACCGCCGGCTATGTCGCGCGCGGCGGCCGAGAGGTCGGCGTCTTCCTCGTCTTCCAGCTCCTCCGCCACGAAGTCGGCGTTGGCGCGCAGCACGGTGAGCGGCGTCTTGAGGTCGTGGGCGAGCGACGCCATCTGCTCGCGCTGCCCCCGCTCCGCGGCCCAGCGGGACTCGAGCGACTCGGCGAGGGAGGCCCGCATGGCGTCCATCGCGGCGAGGACGTCGTTCACCTCACGCACGTTGGTGCTGCCGACCGCGAAGTCGAGCTCCCCCGCGCCGACGCGACCCGCCGCTTCCGCGAGCGGCGCCATCTTGCGCGAGATCACGCGGCTCGCGCGGCGCGCCACAAGCGCGAGCGCGAGCGCGCTTCCCGCCGTGGCGCCGACGAGCATGAGGTTCTGCGGGTTGGGAAGCAGGCTGGCGAGATCGCGCGAGACCCACTGCGGCAGGTACTCGCTGACGAGTGCGCAGGCCCCGCCGCCCTTGAGCGGGAACGCAGCGTAGGTGAGGCCCGAGCCCCCGCCCTCGATCTCCACTGTGCCCGGATCCGCGGCGAGTGCCGTACTGGCCATTTCCGTCGCATCCTCGAGCCGCGTGCCCTCGAGGTCTGTCATCATCACGTTTCCGTCCTTGTTCAGGATGAGGTAGCGGTACGCCGTCGGCACGTCCTGCTGCCCGCAGACGCCGTCGCGTGCCAGGCCCTCCGCGACCTCGCGCGCATTGGCCGGCCCCCAGCTTGACTCGTAGACGAAGCCCGCGCTGATCGCCACGGAGAGCACCATGAACGAGGCGAGCCACGCCGTGGCGACCGCCGCGAACGCGTAGGCGAAGTAGCGCGCGATGACGAAGGTGAGCGGCATGCCCCCGCGACCTCGCGCCCCGGTCCTTAGAGCTGCCACTTGTACCCCATCCCCCAGACGGTCGCGATCGGATCGGCGCCGGCCTCGGAGAGTTTCCTCCGGGCGCGACTGACCTGCATGGATATGGCCGCGTCGTCGGCGTCGCTCTCCCAGCCGAGCACCGCCTCGCGGATCTGCGCGCGGCTCATGACCTGCCCGGGGTGGCGCGCGAGGTACTCGCAGATGGCGTACTCGGTGGGCGTGAGCGGCACGGTCTCGCCGCCCACGGCGAGGTCGCGCGCCCCGAGGTCGATCCGCACCTCCCCGAAGGAGAGGGCGTGCGAGCGCGGCCGGCGCTCACGGCGTAGATGGGCCGCGACCTTGGCGCGCAGTTCCGCGGCCCCGAAGGGCTTGCGGACGTAGTCGTCGGCGCCCAGGCCGTAGGCGGCCACGGCATCCTCCTCGGCCACGCGCGCGGTCAGGAAGACGATGGGCCCGTCGAAGTCCGGGCGGATCTGCCGCACGAGGTCGAAGCCGTCGAGCCCCGGCATCATGACGTCGCAGAGCACGAGGTCGAAGCGCGAGAGGTCCATCCCCGGGACCGCCGTCGGATCCGCCGCCCTGACGACCTCATGGCCGTCGCGGCCGAGGACGCGCGCGAGCGCGTCGAGGATCGCCCGTTCATCATCCACTGCCAGTATCCTCGCCATGTTAGACCTCCTGAAACTCCCGTCGGAATTGTACTAGCGCCGCACTCAGCGGTCCAGAACCCTGCACGCAGCCGCGGGCGCCTCGGCCGCATCGCACGCGTGGTAGCGCACGCCCGAGCCGCCGCGCGCCTCGATCTCGAGCCAGCCCTCGCCGTCCGACTCCCGCCCGAAGAAGATGAGCTGGAGCTCTCGGACATTGCCTCTGTCGTCCGCCGCGTCCACCAGGTAGACGTAGTTTGCCCCCGCCCCAGTGGCGTCGGCGTAGGAGCTCGCGTGGCTGCCGGGCTCGGGCGCGGGCGCCCACATGGCGATCTCAGGGTTGGGCAGCACGCGGTCGGCGATCGAGCGCAGCGCCGACCCCCAGCCGGCGTCGAGAAGGGCATTCCCGCCCAGAACGAGCGCTGCGGAGAGGAGGACGAGCACGGCGGCGAGCGGCCTCCTACGCATCTGCCCTCCCGTCCTCGAAGCGGCAGAACCAGGCAAGAAGGACGGCGTCGGCTGTCAGGGCGAGCACGAGGCCAGCGAGCGCAGTCGTGAGGAGAGGGCCCGCCGCGCGTGCGGCGTCGATGAAGGCCTCCACCCCGAGCGACCCCAGGCGCGCGGGCCAGGCGAGCGGCACCCAGCTCAGAGGCGTCGCCAGGGCACCGGTGAGCTCGCCGGTCATGAGGCCGTGCGCAAGTCCGCCCACTGAGAAGAACGCGAGGAGCATACCCGCCGCGCCGGCGCCGATGGCGGCGTTGCGGCCGAGACGCAGGGCCACGCCGAGCCCCAGCGCGTAGAGGGGCAGGCTGCCCAGCACGATGCCCGCCCAGGCGCCCGCAAGCGGAGCGGGCCCGAGCGGCAGGCGCCCGGCAACGGCGAGCACGGCCCCGAACACGCCGAGCGCCACGGCCAGCGCGCCCGCGCCGAGCGCCGCAAGGGCGAGCAACTTCGCCGCGACGGCGCGCCCGCGCGAGGGGACCGCCGTGAGGTTGGCGAGGCGCCCGGCAGCGCGCTCCTCGTCCACGGCGAGCGCGCAGACGATGGCGGACATGAGCGGCATGAGGGCGCCGAGGAACTGGGCGTAGGCGTCCGCGCCCAGCGCCGGGTCCCATCGGGTTACGGAGAAGTACTCACCGCAGGCAAGACCGGCTGCCATGCCGCAGGCGAGGTGCACCGCCGTGAGCGGGGAGCGCACCAGGCGCAGGGCCTCGGAGAGCAGGGCCCGCGGGAGAGTCATGCGCGGCGTCGGGTCGGAGAGTTGTGTCATGGCCATCACCTCTCCTCGGAGCGCGCGAACCAGGCCGCGCCCGCCGCCGTGAGCGCGGCGAACGCAAGCGCGCAGACCGCAAGGCCCGCCAGCGTGAGCATGCCGTCCGCCGTGAGCGCCCCGCCGAGCGCCATGTCCGCCGCGAGTGGCTCGCCGCTCGGCAGTACGGGGATGAAGCTCGTGGGGATGACCATGCTCGCCGACGGCGGAAAGAGCTGCGGCAGCGGCACCAACGACCAGGCGAACCCACCCATGAGCTGCGCGGCGAGCGGGCAGAAGATGCCCGTGAGCATGCCGAGCCGCGCCGTGAGGAAGAGCCCTGCGGGGATCATCCACGCCGCGGTCACCGTGTTGGCGAGCGCGCAGAGGAGCATCGTGAGTGTGCCCGCGGCCGTGAGACCCTGCGAGGAGAACGCCGATCCCGCGAGGTAGATGCCGAAGACCACGAGGTTCGAGAGCGTGCAAAGAGCGAGGCACCAGAGCGCCTTGGCCCACCAGGCGCGCCCGAGCGGGAAGCCCAGGCCCAGAAGCCCCCGCATCCGTGTGCGAGCGTCCGCCCGCGCGACGCACGCCACCACAAGCGATAGAGACACGGGCAAGAAGAGCGCGTACCAGTAGTTCCACGCGCTAAAGATTTGCACGCCCCGGTAGGGCATCGCGCCGAGCAGCGGCATCGGCAGCGCCATGAGCACGGCCAGGCGAACCGGTGCCGCGTGGCGCGACTTCAGGGCCTCGGCGCGCAGGCCCGCGAGCAGGCCGCCTTTCTCGCCCGTCATGCCGCCACCTCCCCGCGCGCTCGTCGCCCTTCCCGGCAGAAGCTCATGAAGAGTTCCTCGAGGTCCTGCCCGGGCCGAAGCGCATCCTCGTAGGCGAGGCGCCCCCCGCAGATGATGCCGATGGTGTCCGCCATCTGCTGCACTTCGGAGAGGATGTGGCTCGAGACGATCACCGTCGTACCCGCCTCCGCGAAGCCGCGGATCTGGTCGCGCAGTTCCTCGATGCCGATGGGGTCGAGGCCGTTGGTAGGCTCGTCGAGCACGAGCAGGCGTGGCCGGGCGACCAGCGCCAGCGCGAGCCCCAATCGCTGCCGCATGCCCATCGAGAAGCGCCCGGCGCGCTTCTTCCCGGTGTCCGCGAGGTCCACGGCGGCGAGCACCTCATCAATGCGGCTCTCGGGAAGGCCCAGCAGCGTGGTGCGCACGCGCAGGTTCTCGCGCGCGGTGAGGTTGGGGTAGAGCGGCGCCTCCTCGATGAGGCTGCCGATTGCGTAGAGGTCCTCGCGGCACCAGGCGTGCCCGGCAAAGAGGATCTCCCCGGCTGTCGGCCGCAACATCCCGCAGATCATCTTGAGCGTTGTCGACTTGCCGGCGCCGTTGGGACCGAGCAGCCCGTACACCTCGCCCTCGCGGATATGAAGGCTCACGTCGGCCACGGCGTCCTGCGCCTGGTCGCCGCGGCCGAAGCGCTTGGTGAGCCCACGCGTCTCGAGCATGTAACCCATGGGTTTATCCTTTCTCTTCCGGGAGCGCGGGCCGAGTCACCGTGCCCGCGCGCCTTACCTTTCGGGTTCACCATCCATGGTGGGGCGCGTTTCTAACGAAGCCATAACGGCCGTTGGGTTCTTTTGGCGCCAACCCTTCTCGACCCGCACATCATGATTAATTTGCTTAAGGCAACAACTTTCCCGATCGATGTAATCACCGAATCAAAACGTGTACATCACCCTCCAAAACCGACATTTTTCGGCATGTTTGGAGGCTGATGTACACGAATGTGAAATCCACCGCCGCCCAAAAGCGCCTTCCTCATGTCTGGACTCTCTATGCTTACGCTGGATAGACATCGCCGGAACGGGTATAGTAGCGAAAGTTTTGTCGTTAACCAGCGGGGGAGTCCTGTGGGCATCAAAAAGAAGATCAAAAAGGAGCTTATCGGCACTTCCGATTACCCGTCGAATAAGATCTTTACGATCTCCAATTTCATCACCTTTACGCGCTTGATCCTCACTCTGGTATTTCTGTACCTGTTTGTGACGGATAACAACCGCGTCATCGCCATCGTTATCTACGCCGTTGCCGCCTCTACCGACTGGATGGACGGTCAGATCGCCCGCATGACCAAGACGGTCTCGTGGCTCGGCAAGGTCATGGACCCCATCTGCGACCGTGCGCTGCTGTTCACCGGCGTACTTGGGCTGGTGGTCCGCGGAGAGCTGCCCATCTGGGTCTGCGTGCTCATTATTGGCCGCGACATCTATCTGGGCATCGGCACGCTTATCGTTCGTCATTATCACCGTCGCCCCATCGATGTCGTCTTTCCCGGAAAGATTGCCACTGCACTGCTCATGACCGGCTTCTCGCTCATGCTGCTCGGGTTCCCCGTTATTGACGGCCTGCATCTTTTACCTTCAACCCTTACGGCCTTCCCGGGCCTCAACGGAAGCTCGGTGCCCCTCGGCATCTTCTTTGTGTACGGCGGCGTGATCTTCTCCATGCTCACGGCTGTCATCTATTCCATTAAGGGCGGAGTGGCCATTAAACAGGCTCTCGCGCATCCCGAGGACGAGGACATCGACTTTCTGAACCCTGAAATCGAAGACTGATTCGTTGGGGTATGATTACGTACGGTTCATTATTTGCGGCACGTCCGCGATAAGTTAGGGGTTGTCATGGACAACATGGTTAACAATATGCCTCAGAATGATAAGACTGCTGACGCTACCTGCGTATTCCGGGTGCCTTCAAGCGACGTCACCGTTCCCGACCTCATGGCCAACGTGCGCATCACCGCCCCCGTTCTGTCCATCGTCAAGGGTCCGCAAACTGGTGCCGCCTTTGAGCTCGAGGACGACGTGACCACCATCGGCCGCGATCCTGCGAACGGCATATTCCTCAATGACATGACCGTTTCGCGCAGCCACGCGCGCATTATCCGCGAGGGTCTCGGCGCTCGCATCGAGGACCTGGGCTCGCTCAATGGCACCTGGGTCGACGGTGCCATCGTCAATGCAGCCCCGCTGCACGACGGTTCTTCCGTCCAGATCGGTACGTTTACGCTCATCTACCACGAGAGCACGCCGGAGCGCATCGAAACCGGTGAGTAGGGCATGGCCGAACGCAACTATCTGAGTATCGGCCAAGTCGTCAACCTACTTCGAGGCGCATACCCCGATCTTTCGAACTCAAAAATTAGATTTCTAGAAGATGAGGGGCTCATTACCCCTCATCGTACGCCTAAGGGATACCGTCAGTACTCTAAGGAGGACGTTGATCGCCTGGAGGTCATCCTGCACTTGCAGAAGACCCGCTACATGCCGCTCAACGTGATTAAGCAGCGCTTGGAAAACGCCACGGACCTGTCAACGCTCGCTTACGAGGTGGGCTTGCTGTCCGATGTTCCGCTCAAGACGGAGCCCAAGGAGACTAAGCAAAAGCTGCATCCCATCGAGACCATTCCCGATATGCTGGGCGTCGAGATTTCGTTTATCCGCTCGCTCGCCGAGAACGACCTCATTCGCATCATCAAGAGTCCGCAGAATCGTGAGCTCGTCGATGGTCGCGATTTTCCAATCATCCGCTACTGCTCCGAGCTGTCACGCTTCCATATCGAGCCCCGCAACCTGCGTCAGTACGTGTCTTCCGCCAACCGCGAGTCCTCAATGTTTGAGCAGGTGCTCGTGAGCATGCTCGGAATGGATACCTCCGATGACGAGCGCGATGCCAAGCTCGAGCGTGCGTTTAAGAAGCTTCACGACCTGACGGAGGGCGTGCACACCGCGCTGCTCAAGAACCGCGTTTTTGAGTCGCTCAACGCCGTGGTCGAGGACGCCGACATCGATGCACTCGATGAGGAAATTGCTCGCTCCGAGTCCACCAAGGCCAAAAACGAAGAAACTACCGCGCCGGCTTCGAACGAGGATTCTCTCGTAAAGCCGCTCAAGGTCGTCGCCCCTTCGCAATCCGGCACCGTCACCGCGGGAAAATAACCGCTGCTGATATTTCGGCAACCCATTGAAAGGTCATGCAATGTACGACTTCGAATCTCAAATCGTCGACATCCCCGACTATCCCGAGCCCGGAGTCATCTTCAAAGACATCACGCCGCTCTTTGGCAACCCCGAGGCGCTCAAAGCCATGACCGATGCCCTCGCCGAGCACTTTGCCGGCATGGGAATCACCAAGGTCGTGGGTCCCGAGGCTCGCGGCTTTATGGTGGGCGTTCCCGTGGCCGTCGCTCTGGGCGCCGGCTTTGTTCCCGCACGTAAACCGGGCAAGCTGCCCCGCAAGACGGTGAGCCAGAGCTATGAGCTCGAATACGGCACCGACTCTATCGAGATCCATGCCGATGCCATTACCTCTAAAGATACCGTGTTGATTCTGGACGACTTGGTCGCGACGGGCGGAACCGTCGAGGCAACAGGTAAACTTGTGCGAGATATGGGCGCAAAGCTTGTGGGCTACGGGTGTATCCTTGAGCTTGCGTTTCTCAACCCGCGCGAGAAGCTCACGCCGTCTGATGACGATGTGGAGCTCTTTAGCCTGGTGACGGTAGACTAGCCGTTACCCTTAGTTACTGGAAAGGAAGCTACATGCGCACAGCAAACAAGCACAAAAACATGGCACGCTGCGCTGCTACGGCAACCCTCGCTTGTGTTTTGGGCTTGGGCCTCGCGGCTCCTGCCTACGCCGATACCGCATCCGACCTTGCCGCTGCTCGTACGAAACTCGAGCAGATCGGCACCCAAACCCAGCAGATTTACGATGAGCTTGCCACGCAGACGCAGGCGCTCGATCAGACTGCCGGCGAGATCACGCAAAAGCAGCAGGAGATCGCCGATGGTCAGGCCAAGCTCTCGACCTATGTCGCCGGCGAGTACAAAACCGGCGGTCTGAGCCTGCTTCAGGTTTTGACGGGTGTCGATGATCTGAGCGATATGCTCAACCGCCTGTTCTACTACGGCAAGGTGTCCGACAAGCAGGCCAAGACCATCCAAGAGGTAAAGGAGCTTAAGCAGCAGCTCACCGATAAGCAGGCCGAGCAGGAGAAGAACGTCGCCACCACGCAAAAGAAGGTCGACGAGCTTAACGCCCAGCAGGCTGAAGCCCAGAACGTCGTAAATTCCCTGGATTCGCAGCTGCAGGCCGAGCTTGCCGCCGAGGCCGAGGCCAATGCCGCGCTGCAGGCCGGCATCAACGCCAGCACCGCCGAGAAGGCCACGGTGAGCAACGACACCGCCGGTACGACCGAGAACACCAACAATGGAGGCGGCGACACGCCTGCACCCACGCCCGCTCCTGCTCCTACGCCGCAGCCCGCTCCCGCTCCGGCTCCGGCCCCTTCGGCGCCGAGCCAGTCCGTTGACGGCGGCTCCGTTGTTTCGCGTGCCTACAGCAAGCTTGGTTGCGCTTATTCCTGGGGCGGTATTGGACCGAACAGCTTCGACTGCTCCGGCTTTGTGAGCTACTGCCTCACGGGTCGTTACTGCCGTCTAGGTACCACTGGTGACTTTATGGGCTGGACTCGTGTGTCTGATCCACAGCCCGGCGACGTCGTAGTTAACTCTTATCACACCGGCATCTACATCGGTAACGGCCAGATGATCCATGCTTCCGACTACAGCACGGGCGTTATCATCAGCTCCGTCGCAGCCGGTATGAACAACAACTATATCTTCGTGCGTTACTAAGTCATCTTACACAGCGTGTGAATGTGGACCTCGTGGCTTTAAGTCGCGAGGTCCATTCTATTTTTCTCTAATCTTGTACGGCTATCTAGTATTCAAAACTAGATAGCCGTACATTCAGTTTGCAAGATGGCTATAATTGTTGAGGAACAATTAGAAAGGACCCTCTATGAGCTGGGCACTTATCTCTGATTCGAGCTGCAATCTTCGCGATTGGCAGCCAACCGCACCTCATACCACCTTTGCATTTGCACCCCTTAAGATCCGAGTGGGGGAGCGTGAGTTTGTCGATGACCTCACGCTCGACGTTCACGAGCTCAATTGCGCCGTGCAGGCGGAGTCGAGCGCTTCTTCGAGCGCCTGTCCAAGCGTAGGTGAGTGGGCCGAACTCTTTAGGCTTGCCGACAAGACGATTTGTATGCCCATCTCGGAGGGCGTCTCGGGAAGCTACAATGCCGCGGCCACCGCACGTGACATGGTGCTTGCCGAAGAGCCGGACCGACAGATTCATCTGGTCAATTCACGCGGAGCCGGCGGCAAAATGGACCTGATCTTCCTGCTGTTCGACCGCTATCTTGCAAGCAACCCGGATACCTCCTTTGAGGACGCCTGCGCCTACTTCGATAGCTTGGAGCAGCAGAGCAAGATCCTCTTTAGTTTGTGCAATTACGAAAACCTGGCCAAAGCCGGACGTATCCCTAAGGCAGCCGGCGTCATTGCCAACAAGCTCAATATTCGCATTTTGGGCACGGCGAGTGAGGCCGGTAAAATCGAACTCGTCGGACACACGCGTGGCGAAAAGAAGATGTTCAACAAGATCATCGACACCATGGAAGCCGAGGGTTTTACGGGCGGCGAGGTCGTCATCGACCATGTCGAGAATGAGGCAGGCGCCCAGGCACTTGCCAGCCGCATTGTGGAGCGCTGGCCAGGCTCCAAGACTATCATCATGCCCTGCAACGGCCTGGATTCCTATTACGCCGAGATGCACGGCCTCATCATCGGCTACGGCATGGACGTGGCTTCGGGCCAATAAAGTCCAACTAAGCAAAAATACGGGCGGGACAAAGTGACAGATGGCTCTTTGTCCCGCCCGTTTTATACGTCGGCTAGCTATTAAACCCGTTGAACTTGAGATAGCTCATTAGGTACGCCTTCGAAACGAAGGACGAAACCGCACTGCGCACAAGCAGCGACTCACGCGTTACCTGATGCGCCGTATCGGGAACCGGCGTCTGCTCGACGGAAAACGCCGAACGAATCGATGCCTCGAGCTGATCGACCACATAATCGAAGGCCGTCGGGGCATCGTAGCTCAAACGCTGAATGTTAAAGAGTGCCTGCACCGCAGCAATAGGTAAGACCTGCTTAAAGAGGCAGATAGCGATCAGGCGGGCAATCTGCTCGCGGCCATATTGCTTTTTGACCGGAGCAGGCACCAGGCCGACCTTCACGTAGTTATTGATCATCGATGGCGTAATGACAGGGTGCTCAACGCAAATGGACAGCGGCTCCATCCACAGCGCAACATACTCAATGACCTGGTCGCGGTAGAGCGTCACATTGGGCAACTGGTCATAGCGCGACAGACTCAACGTATTGAGTTTGCACACGATTTCGGACTGAATAAATGCATCGGGCAGCACCGTGGGCTGAATATCCTCGGGCTTAATACTGACCGACGAATCGGACATCGGAATAACGTGTTTAACGTGGTTCATAAAGGTCCTCCGTTCATTTTCTATATTGTATTCTAGGTTATCTAGTTTTGCATACCACATAGCCGGCAAGTAAAAGTGGTTGGACAACACATTGATGCATCGTCCAACCACTTTGTGTAAAGATAGCAACCTTACATAAGATATATTATCGTACTTATCCACGGAGAAACGCGTATGCGCTCGTTGCTGCTATGGCTCCGTCCGAAACAGCGGTCACAACCTGGCGTAAACGTTTGGAACGGATATCGCCAGCGGCAAATAGACCTGGCATGCGGGTCGCCATGGATTCATCAGTCAGAATGCCGCCATCAGGCGCCAGATCGACTAGATGCTCAACAAGCTCGGTATGGGGCTGCGTTCCGGTAAAGACAAAGATGCCAAACGAGCCGGGCTCAAATGACTCGGTATGAGTCTCGCCGGATGCATTGTCCTTAAAGGTAATCGTCGTTGGCATGGCTTCGCCCGATAGCTCTACAATACTAGTTTGGTACCTAACTGTAATATTGTCCTTTGCGAGTACTTTCTGAACAACACCATCGGGCGCACGGAACTGGTCGCGGCGCAGCACGATGGTCACACTGCTGGCAATGTCGGACAGGAACAGCGCCTCTTCGCATGCCGAATTGCCACCACCGATTACAAAAACCTGCTTGCCGCGGAAAAACATGCCGTCACATGTTGCGCAATATGAAACGCCACGACCGCGATACGTATCCTCGCCTGCGAAACCTGCCGGACGCGGCGTGGCACCCATGCAAGCGATAACGCTCGAGGCCAGCGTATCGCCCATATCGTGATGCACCGTAAACAACGCTGCATCGGCATCGTAATCGATATCCGTAACCATGCTCCATGTAACCTGTGCTCCCAGGCCCTCTGCATGCTGCTGAAAACGCTCGCCGAGTTCGGCGCCACTCAGGAGCGGGATACCCGGATAGTTCTCGACCTCATTGGTTGTGGCGATCTGCCCTCCCGACATGCCCTGCTCAATCACGGTCGTCGTCAGGTTGGCACGCGCAGCATAAATGGCGGCAGCATAGCCCGCGGGACCGCCGCCGATAATCGCAACATCGATCGGCTGATCGGTAGTCATGGAATGTCCTCTCGTCGAAACATTGACGTTCTTTGCGCTCATACCCAAATTTAAGCAAACGTGACACTCATGCACTACAATGATAAATCCGTATTACAAAGCTGAAGGGGAGTTATCGATGGATCAGACGCAGACGAGCGACGACGCTCCCCTGCTTACGCTCAGCACTCCCCAATCGAAGAAAACCACGCTCTCGGCTCAGCAAAAACCTCTCGTGACCATCGTGCACGCCTCGGTCGGCTCGGGCCACAAGGCCGCCGCAAATGCGATTACGCAGGCATTCGACCTCATCCGCGGCACCAATGGCATCCCCGAGGATGTTGAGATTGAAGTACTCGATATCCTTGATTTTGGACGTATTAAATTCGACGGCAATAAAACCGCGGCTTCTTTTACGGGAGCCACGCGCCCCATTTACGACCTGACCTGGCGATATACGCTTACGGGACATCTGCTCTGGGGTGGCGGCACAGCATGGTCGCGAATTATGTTCCCCGCCTTCAACGAATATATTCGTAGCCGCAGGCCCATAGCCGTGGTCGCAACGCACATCACAGCAGCCAATGTCGCCGTGGGCGCCCGCGTAATTACGGGTATCGATTATCCGGTCATCTGCGTGCCGACCGACTACGAAGTCGAGGGCTGGTGGCCCCACAAGGACACCGATTTATTCTGTGTTGCCAACGAATTTATGGCCGAAACGCTGCGTCCGCGCAAGGTGCTCGAAACTAAGATTCGCATTACCGGCATTCCTATTCGCGCCGGATTCGACACGGATTACGATCGCGAGGAAGAGCTAGCTAAGTTCAACCTCCCCACCGACAAGACCGTCGTGCTGGTAATGGCCGGTGCCAGCTTGCCTCAACCGTACGTTCGCTTTCGCGCGGAGATGGACCGCACCCTCCCCTTCCTGCGCAGTTTCGAAGACATGCACTTTGTCTTTTTGCCGGGCAAGGATAAGGAATACGCCACCCGTCTCAAAACGCTCTTCGAGGCCATGAAACTCGAGAACGTCACGGTTCTTGACTATGTCGATGATATGGCAGCGCTTATGCACGGCTGCGACCTGGCAATTCTCAAATCGGGCGGACTCACCGTCACCGAGTGCCTATGCGCACATCTGCCGATGATCCTGCTGGGCAAATCGTACGGCCAGGAAAAGGCCAACACCACGATGCTCACCGGCATGGGCGCCAGCATGCACGTCACCACGGCACGAGAACTCATCGTAACCCTGCGCCACCTGCACGACCATCCCGAATCACTCAAAGCCCTACTCATCAACGGCGAAGTTCTACGCCGCCCCCACGCAGCCGAAGACATAGCCATCGCAACCATGGAGCTCGTAGGCAAACCCCAAAAGCGCAAAAGGGCCTTCTGCCGCTTCTACTGGGGCGGAAAACCCGCGCACATCCGCTAGCGTCTTAATTTCCGCTTGCCTGTGGGAGGCCCCTATATATCATCCCGTGCTCAAACATTCTCGCTTCGCTGCGAAACTGCGCGCGGGACGATATATAGGGGCCTCCCGCAGGTAAGCTGCGTTAACGTACCAGCGGCTATACCAGATTCCCCACCAGTAGAATCTGCAAAGGGGAACCAGAAAATATAAATACAGTAAGTCGATGCGACAAAGGAGGCGTCCCTTCATCGCATCGACTTACTAGAAAAGTAAATATTGTTTCAAGCGAGTAGCCGCCCGCCCGGGGCTTACCTATATCGTTCCACGCGCAGTTTCGCAGCGAGCGAAGCGACGCGAGAATGTTTGAGCATGGAATGATATAGGTAAGCCCCGGGCGGGAGGGATACGGGCGCCCTAGGCGATGCCGCTGGAGCCGAAGCCTCCTTTGCCTCGGTCGGTTTCGTCTAGTTCTTCTACTTCTGTGAGTTTGACCGTGGGGACTTCTTGGATGACGAGTTGGGCTATGCGATCGCCTTTGTTGATTTGGATGTCGTTGGTGGGATCCAGGTTGATAAGGATAACCTTGAGTTCTCCTCGGTAGTGGGCGTCAATGAGGCCCGGCGTGTTGACTATAGACAGGCCCTGCTTGATGGCCAAGCCGCTGCGGGGCTGGACGAAGCCGGCGTAGCCGTCGGGCAGGGCGATGGCCAGCCCAGTAGAGACCAGACGGCGTTCGAAGGGCTTCAGGACGCAGTCCTCGTTGGAGCGCAAATCCAAGCCGGCATCAGTGGGATGGGCGTATTTGGGAAGCTCGACGGTGGGATCGAGACGCTTTATGTTGACGGTAATGTTGGGCATGGAATCACCTTAGCTTGTCGAGCTCTTGCAGAAACTCATCGACGTCTTTGAAATCGCGGTAGACCGAGGCAAAGCGGATGTACGCCACCTTGTCAATCTTGGCCAAGCGCTTGAGCACCATGTCACCCAACTCATGGGACGTGACGGCCGTCAGTGTGCGAGAGCGCAGCTCGACCTCGATGTCATCGATAATCTCATTGAGCTTCTTAGTGTCGATATCACGCTTGATGGTGGCGCGCATCAAGCCGACGAGCAGCTTATTGCGATCGAACCGCTGCTTAGTTCCATCTGACTTAATGACCTCGATAGGGTCCTCGCATCGCTCAAACGTTGTAAAGCGGTAGTTACACGAGCAACATTCGCGACGGCGCTTAATGGTGTTATTTGACTCCTGCATACGGGAATCAACGACGCGGGTATGTGCCTTGCCGCATTTGGGACAGCGCATGGTACCTCCTCTTAAACGATAACAAGGGTACCATGCGCAGCGCGATAATGATTACGAACGAGCAGGAACCTTAAGATGCGCACCGGCGGCGAGCGAACCATGCTCCAGATGATTGACGCTACGGATCATGTCGGAAGTCTCTTGCGTGGAAAGGCCTTCGATTGGATATTCTTCGGCAAGCGACCAAAGAGAATCGCCAGGCTGAACGCGAATGGTCTCGTATGTAACGTTGGAAACGGACTCGGCATACGCAGCGTGACGAGCGCTAAAGACCGACATAGCGAGGACAAAGAAGAGCGTAAGCGCAACGGCGACGGCGACAATCGTCGGAACCTTCAGGGCAACGCGGGCCGGCGCGACTACAGCCTGCTGATTGCGCGCAGGCTTTACGGTCAAAGGCTGAAAGCCGGAGCGGCCACCCTGAACAACCGTAAAAGTGGGTTCTGCAGGCGTCTCGAGCTTAAGGGCGAGGTTTCCCTGGACCATATTCGTTACGTTCATCATGTTCTCCTCTCGCGTGTTTTGCTGAGAACAGTTTTATCAAGCCGCGCGGACAAAAATGTCTAGCGCGAGAACGAATGTTCGGTTATTATTATCTTCGAACAGTTGTTCCTGTCAAGCAAAATTCGAACATTTGTTTGACATGGGTAGAGAGGATGCCCTGATGGCTCGCAAAATTACCAAGCGTCAGCAGCAAATTTACGACTTCATCAAGGAATATCAGCAGGAGAAGGGTTATCCGCCCAGCGTGCGCGAGATGGCTTCTGCCGTGGGCCTTTCCTCCCCCAGCACCGTGCACGCCCATCTCTCTGCCCTGGAGGCGCGCGGGCTACTCAAGCGCGATGCCACCAAACCGCGCGCCCTGGAACTCTTTAACGAGGATGGTTCCTCTGTCTCAATTTCCAAATCTGACGAGCCCACCGCACCTCGCGGAACGGTCTCGCTACCGCTCGTTGGTCGCGTCGCGGCTGGGATTCCCATTCTGGCAGAGCAGAATATCGAAGACACGTTTACTATCCCGACCGAAATCGCCACTGATCAGGGTTCCTTTATCCTTGAGGTGCATGGGAGCTCAATGATCAATGTCGGCATCTTCAATGGCGATTACATCATCGTCCGTGAACAAAAGAGTGCCATGAACGGCGAAATTGTCGTGGCCATGATTGATGGTTCGGCGACCGTCAAGACGTTCTACAAGGAGCAGGGGCGTGTGCGCTTGCAGCCCGAGAACGACACTATGGAACCTATCTATGCAACGAATCCCGTTATCCTGGGCAAAGTCGTCGGCTTGATGCGCCGGTTCTCGTAATGCAAAAACGCATAACCATCTTTGATACCGTCCGCGGGTTTACGATGATTTCTATGGCAGGTTTTCACGCTTGCTATGATCTCGCCTACCTGTACGGCTGGGATATGCCTTGGTTTACCCAGACTGTCTTTCAAGACGTCTGGCGAGCCAGCATCAGCTGGGTATTTTTGTTTATCGCGGGTTGGATGTGCACGCTCTCACGCAACAATGCCAAACGAGCGGCTAAGTACGCTGCCGCAGCTTTGGTCGTCTGGATCGCAACAACGCTCGTATCGGTCGACGATTCAGTGAACTTTGGCATCATTTATTGCATGGCGGTGTGCACCGCGGTGGTTGCGTTCACCCGTCCGTTACTCCAAAAATTACCGGGCTCATGGGGCATCGCAGCGTGCCTTGTTCTTTTTGCCCTAACCTGGGGCATTCCAAAGGCGGTCTACCCACTCCCCTACCTGGCATGGCTTGGATTCCCAGGCCCGGGTTTTGTTTCGGGAGATTACTATCCGCTCATACCGTTTGTCTTTATGTACCTTACCGGCTTTTTTGCTGCCCAGGCAGCACAAGCATCAAGTCTCGAAGCGCCAGCATGGGCATACGCCAATCCTATCCCGGCGCTCGCAGTCCTGGGTCGGCATGCCTTACCGTTCTACCTGCTCCATCAGCCAGTCATTCTAGGCGTGCTAGAAATCGTTTATTCCGTACGATAGCGCTCGAGCCGCGGTGCAATGCGAGCCGGCAACTTCGCCACAATGCGAACGCCGTCCTCGAGATATTCCTCATGCAGAAGGGTTCCCTGCTCATGCACCAGCGTGATGAGAGCGCCCTCGCGATACGGGATATCAGCGGAGAGCAACACATCGGTGGCAGCTGCCTCGCGAGCAATCCGGTCGACGAGATCGTCGAGCCCCTCGCCCGTTTGGGCCGAGAACAGAACGGCCTCCGGATAGCGACGACGGAAACTCAATCGATCGACGCTATCGAGAAGATCGATTTTATTGAATACGGTCAGCGTTAAACGCTCTCCGGCGCCGATCTCATCAAGCACGCGGTCGACAGCCTCCAGCTGCCGCTCATAGTCCTCGTCAGACGCATCTACGACTTTGAGAATTAGATCGGCACCCAAAACCTCGGACAGCGTCGATTTAAAGGCATCGACCAGACCATGCGGCAGCTTTTGAATAAAGCCGACGGTATCGGTAATCGTCATGCCACGACCGCCGGGCAGACGATACGAACGCGTCGTCGGGTCGAGCGTAGCAAACAGCTTGTCCTGCGAAAGTACCGTAGAGCCGGTCAGACGATTGAGCAACGTCGATTTACCGGCATTGGTATAACCGGCCAACGCGACGCGAAACGCCGGTGACTCAATGCGACTCTTGGATTGAACATCGCGACGCTGTTCAACCTGCTTGAGCTCACGACGAAGCGCAGCGATCTTATTACGAATAAGGCGACGGTCGACCTCGAGCTGACTTTCGCCCTGACCAAAACGTGAGCCGATGCCGCCGCGCGTCTGCTCCTTGGCGAGATGGCTCCACATGCCACGCAGGCGAGGCAACAAATATTGAAGCTGTGCCAGCTGTACCTGCAGGCGTCCCTCACGCGTCTGAGCATGCAGGCCAAAGATATCCAGGATCAGTGCTGTACGATCGATAATCTTTACCGGCTCGCCCACAGCTTTCTCCAAATAGGATTGCTGCGAGGGCGTCAGGTCGTCGTCAAAAATAACGACATCGGCATCCATGCGATGCACCAGGCCGCAAAGCTCCTCTACCTTACCGGAACCGATAAACGATTTGGGATACGGCTTTACCAAACGCTGAGACAAGCGAGCCACGCACTGGGCACCAGCCGTGTGGGCAAGGCGCTCCAGCTCATCGAGCGATCGATTGAGTGGCCATGCATTGTCGCGCCACTCAACACCAACTAAAATGGCATGCTCGGGCTCGGGTGCCGTGGGAACAAGGGGGAAACGGGCCATTAGGCAGCCTCGATACGATGCAGGATATCCTCAACGACCTCGTCGATCGTACATTCATCCATATCAAACCACACGATACGGTCATCGCGCTTAAACCACGAAAGTTGACGCTTGGCATAACGACGCGAACGCATCTTAATGAGTTCGCGAGCCTCATCCATAGAAATCACGCCATTGAAAGCATCAATGATCTCTTTATAGCCAATTGCCTGCATCGAAGTCAGGGCATCTCCCAGCCCCTGGTCCATCAGACCGCGAACCTCATCAACAAGACCCTGTTCAAGCATCAGATCGACACGCAGGTTAATGCGCTCGTAGAGCACCTCGCGATTACGCGTCAGACCAAACCATAGAGCATGATAATGCTCGCGCGGAACACTAAACTGACTTTTTTGCTGTGCATAGGAGATACCATCATCATGCATCTCGAGCGCACGAATCACACGGCGCACATTATGGGGATGAATAACAGCAGCAGATTCTGGGTCGCGCTCGGCAAGCAGCGCGTGCAGCGCTTCCTCGCCTATGCGCTCGGCAAGTTCCTGATACCCCACGCGACAATCGTCCTCAAGCTCTCCCGAGGGAAAATCCATCTCATCCAGGGCGGCCTTGAGATACAAGCCTGTGCCCCCGCAAAACACCGGTAGGCGGCCCTCGCCAAGCAAACGCTCAACATGCACACGAGCGTCAGCCTGATAAAGCGCAGCAGAATATGCCACACCCGGCTCTACAATGTCGACGAGACGCAGCGGCGCCGTACACTCATCGGGCGCCATCTTTGCAGTACCGATGTCCATGCCGCGATAGATTTGCATCGCATCGCACGACAGCACTTCGGACGAAAGACGAGCTGCCAAACGGTCGGCAACATCGCTCTTACCAACCGCCGTCGGACCGACGATCGCAACGGCGGAAAGACCTGCCCCGGGAGAAACCATTAGCGCGGCTCGCCCACAACGGAGCCGGACAAATACCAGGTCTTGGCAACGTCAACGTCAACATCAACGATCTTGCCAACAAGCTGATCGATGCTGTAGCCCTCGGGGATGGGCGCATGCACGGTCTGATTCTTGGGACTCTTACCCAGCAGGACCGCGTCGTTCTTTTTACTCGTTCCCTCAATGAGCGCCGGCACCACAGTATGGAGCTCACGCTGGTTATACTCGTGTGCCGTGGTCTCGATAACCTTAACCAGGCGGTTGAAACGCTCGAGAATAACCTCATGCGGCGTAGGATCGTCAATCTCGGCGGCCGGGGTACCGGCGCGCTTGGAATAGATGAAGGTATAGGCCTGAGCATAGCGGACCGTCTCGGCAAGTGAGAGCGTCTGCTCGAAGTCTTCTTCAGTCTCGCCCGGGAAGCCAACGATAATGTCGGTCGAGAGCGCGATATCGGGCATGCGGTTGCGAATGCGATCGACAAGGCCCAGATAGTCCTCGCGTGTATAACGGCGATTCATCTCTTTGAGGATCCGCGTCGAACCTGACTGGACGGCCAGGTGCAGCTGCGGCATAACGGCAGGCGTCTCGGCCATGGCGTCGATGGTCTCGGGCAGCAGATCCTTAGGATGAGAAGAGGTAAAGAAGATGCGCTCGACGCCCGTATCGCCCACCGCGCGCAGCAAATCGGCAAAACGCGGCTTGCCAAACAGATCGCGACCATATGAGTTAACGTTTTGGCCCAGCAGCGTAATCTCACGCACACCCTGGCGCACCAAAGCGGTCACCTCGTCGACAATCTCCTCGAAGGGGCGGCTTTTTTCGCGACCGCGCACGTACGGCACGATGCAATAGGTGCAGAAATTATTGCAGCCTGTCATGATGGGCACCCAGGCGTGATACTGGGTCTCGCGATGCCACGGCATGCTCATGGCATCCGTATCCTCATGCTCATTGGTGCGGATATGACGCTTACCATCAAGGAACGCCTCGGCAATGAGCTCGGCCACATGTGCAATGGAATGCGTGCCAAAGATGACATTGACGTTATCGACGTTGGTGAGCAGGCCCTCGCCATCGCGCTGCGCGATGCAACCGCCAACGGCAACCACGCGCTTGCCCGAAGGCGAAGGCGGCAGGCTTTTGCAGGAATTGCACTGACCGTACAGGCGAGTATCGGCGGCCTCGCGCACGCAGCACGTCATGAAGACAACGATATCGGCATGCGCGGGATCGAGCGCCATGAGGCAGCCATACGAATCAAGCAGACCGCTCACACGCTCGGAGTCGTGCTGATTCATCTGGCAGCCAAAGGTGCGGATAAAGTAGGTTTTTCCGGCAAGAATATCGCGTACGGAACGCTGGTCCATGTGCATAAGTCCTAACGATGGGGAGCGAAACAAGGCAAGCAGAAGCTATGCCACAGGCTTAACATCATCCATGACGACGTTATCCATAGCAGCTCGATTGATCTGGTGAACGTAGATAGAAAGGCGGATGGCCGTGCGCGACTCCCCGTTAATGAGGATGTCGGAGAACACGGGCGCGCAGGAAATATCAAAACCGGTTGGAATCAAAAAACCGCGCGCGATAGCAACGGCCTTAATAGCCTGGTTGACGGCACCGGCGCCGACACACTGGATGTTGACGGGTACACCATCCTTGACCATGCCGGCGATGGCGCCGGCAACGGACGCGGGCGATGATTTGCTTGATACCTTCAGGCAATCCATGAAGAAACTCCTGCATTTAAAAGTACGTTTTAACTGCAATAACTGTATCGTACCGAGTGGACTCGGTAAAGGCACTATTCCTCTTTGGCAAGATCAAAGGTCACGGTGATTCGATCACGCGAAACACGGATCTTTGGGTCGCCGCAAAGGTTGAGATAGTACCGGGTGGCAAGGTCATTAAAGTCGCGTTCCACAGCGCGCGAAAACTGTGCCATGTCATCCTTGGCAATACGTAGCCCGCGACGATCCTTCGCGAGATCGACAGGAGCCGGCGCATGCGAGGACGAATCACGCTCGCGCAGCAGACGCGCGGTCACACCGCGAACGGGCTTAATCTGCCCTGCCAAAATGCGATGGGCCGTGCGCTCGGACATCTCAAGACCCAAACCCGAACAAATACGGATAAAGTCCTCGGCATCAGAAGCAAGGCCTAAACGATCGACAACCGGAAGCTCGCTCTCGTCATCAATGAACAGGAGACGAGACGTATCGAGCCGACTTGACGCTTGAGCATAAAGGGTCGCGGCAATCTCAGACGGAGAACCGAGATAGACATCGCAACCACGCAACTCCTCGAGCGCAAACTCACAAGCAGCGCGAATAATATTATGTGGACCGCGAGCGCAGACATAACGTCCGTCCTCATCCTTGACGGCCTGGGGCCAGCTGGACTGATCGGCACGCTCACTGAGGCGGTCGGCCGCAACGCTCACCTTGAAGGCTGAACCAAGATCGACGCCGGACGTGACCACACGGGCCTCGTCGGTGTTCTGCTTAATCGAAAACAATGCCATGCCACGACCGTGAACGCCCCAACGGTCCATCTTCATGCTCTCGAGCTTGGAGGTAACGCGGGCATCAAAGATTCGCTCTTGCATATCCTGCGGAACGCCCGAACCGTTATCCAGAAAGACAAGCGTGCGGACGCCATCTTCCTTGGTCGTGGCGAGATAGACCTTGTCGGCGCCGGCATCGCGAGCATTACGGAGCATTTCGATGACGATGTCCTCGACATGCTGAATGTCGTGCTTAGCCTGGCGCCGCTCGGCCTCCGAAACGCGGAGGCGGACATACCCCTCGCCAAGGTTCTCCTCGACGCGAAGGTTGCCCTCCCCCGACATCGACGCGATAAATGAGATGAGCTCGTTCGCGTCGCTCATGTTATTTAGCGATATCGACAGCGCGGCTCTCGCGAATCACGACAACGCGCACCTGACCGGGATACTCCATCTCTTCCTCGATCTGATGGGCGATATCGTGAGCCAGAACCGTGGACTGGGCATCGGAAATCTTGTCCGGCTGGACCATGACGTGGACCTCGCGACCGGCCTGCATGGCATAGGTACGTTCGACGCCGTCATGGGAGTTGGCGATCTCCTCGAGCTTCTCAAGACGCTTGATGTAGTTCTCGGCAGACTCGCGACGGGCACCGGGGCGAGAGGCAGAGACAGCATCGGCGGCCTGCACCAGGACATCGAGCACCGTGTTGGGGTCGACATCGGCATGGTGAGCCTCAATAGCGTGGACGATAACGGGCTTCTCGCCATAACGGCGGGCAAGCTCGGCGCCGATGACGGCATGCGGGCCCTCGACGTCGTGGTCGATTGCCTTGCCCAGGTCATGAAGCAGGCCGGCGCGCTTGGCGGTCACAACGTCCAGGCCAAGCTCGGAAGCCATCACGCCGCACAGATCAGAGACCTCGAGGGAATGCTGAAGCACGTTCTGACCAAACGAGGTACGGTAGCGCAGGGCACCAAGGGTCTTGACGATCTCGGGGTGCAGATCGTGGATGCCGGTATCGAAGGCAGCCTGCTCGCCAGCCTCACGCACGCGCTGCTGAACCAGGTCAGCGGCCTTGTGATACATCTCCTCGATACGGGCAGGGTGAATGCGGCCGTCGGCGATGAGGTTCTCGAGGGCGACACGGGCGGTCTCACGACGGACCGGGTCGAAGCTCGAAAGAACGACGGTCTCGGGCGTGTCGTCGATCACGAGGTTGACGCCGGAAACCTGCTCGAAGGTCCGGATGTTGCGACCCTCGCGACCGATGATACGGCCCTTGAGGTCATCAGAGGGAATGTGCACGGAGGTAACGGTGACCTCGGCAGTGTGGTCGGCAGCGCAGCGCTGAATCGCCAGAGATAGAATCTCCTGGGCGGTCTTGTGGCACTCGGCGCGAACCTGCTGCTCGGACTCGCGAATGATCGTGGCGGCCTCGTGGGTGACCTCGCCGCGAACCTTATCGAGGAGCTCCTTGTGGGCGTCCTCGCGGGTAAGGTCGGCGATACGCTCGAGCTCGGAGGTCTGCTTTGCACAGAGCTCCTCGAGCTCACGGGAGCGCTTCTCGACCTGACCGGCCTGGCTGGACAGCTGATGCTCGCGCTTGTCGAGAGCATCGTTGCGGCGATCAAGGGATTCCTCGCGCTGCATCACGCGGTTCTCGAGCGTACGAATCTCGTTCTTACGCTGCTTGTCCTCGGCCTCGGCGGCCTGCTTGTTCTTGATGATCTCCTCTTTAGCCTCGAGCAGAGCCTCTTTTTTGAGGGTCTCGGCCTGACGCTTAGCATCACCGATCAGGGACTCAGCCTGTGCGTGTGCCGACTGGATTTTTTCGTCGGCCTCGTGAAGACTACCCTGCTTGGCGGTGCGCATGTAGGCAATGGCGGCGATGGCACCCAAAACGATGCCAACGAGCGCTGCGATGATAGGCATGCTCACTCCTTTTTATGGATTCGTTACACAACAAAGCGAACCGTCCTTACGAACGGCACGCGACATTTGAGTAATATGGGCGCAGCTTATGCGGGTCGGATACAGATAAACATATAAACAAACTCATCACAGATGAGCACATATCACAAAGCAAATGACAGTGTTTATCGTACGTTGAACCACAACAACTGTCAAATAAATGGCCCCAGCACGGCGGCTAAAACGCGGTGAACGGCAGGGCCACAAAACGCATACGCCTAAACCGCACATTCCTCGCGTTCGGCATTAAGACGTGCCTTAACGGCATCGGCGGCGATGTGATACGAGAAGCCCTTGCCCATCAAAAACCGAACCAGTTTTTCGAATCCGCGCGTCTCTGGAACACGCCGCTTGGCGAGCAGGGCCGACGCACGCGCCAAATCGTCTTCGACGGCAAAATAATCCTCGGGATAACCGGGAATGTCATCGAGCACGACATGACGGCGCTTGAGCTCGGTCTCGATTTTACGCTGTCCCCAACCGCGCCGCTTGCGTTCCTCGATAAAGTACGAGCAAAAGCGGTTCTCGTCTAAAAAGCGATACTCGGTGGCGCGCTCGACGGCGAAATCGATCGCGGGCTGGCGAAAGCCGTAGCGAGCCAGCTTGTCACGGACCTCACCCGTCGCATGGTCGCGGCGCGATAGCATCTCGGTCACCATGGTAAGTGCACATTTACGCTCGATGAGCTGCACCGCTTCACGAAAGTTATCCCAATCACAGGGAAGATCGGGGCGATTTTTGACATACAGGCGCGCAACCCGCACGGGAATCCAAATGGACCGCTCAAAACCGCCCTCAAGCTCACAATCGATATGTGCGCAAGGCTTTTTGGACGCATACCCGCTCGAGAACGAGGAGGCCGCCTTCTTATCGGGAAAGACGACCGTGGCCTCGGTCACCGTATACGACATGAGCGTAACCGCTACTCGTCGTCATCATCGAGCATGGCGGAACCATCGATGGCGTAAAGCTCGTCAAACTCCTCAGGCGCAGGCTGATCGGTCAGTTCGACCTCGGACGGAGCATCGTCATCAAACTCAAGCCCGCAGGCAAGGCGGACCTTATGCTCAATCTCGTCGGCGCAATCGGGGTGTTCGCGCAGGAACGCCTTGGCGGCCTCGCGACCGTTGCCGAGCTTGTCCTCGCCATAGGCAAACCAGGAGCCCATCTTCTTGCAAATGCCGCACTCGACAGCCATGTCCAGAATCGAGCCCTCCTTAGAGATGCCCGTACCGTACATAATGTCGAACTCAGCAGAACGGAACGGAGCTGCCACCTTGTTCTTAACGACCTTGGCGCGCACGCGGTTACCGATAACCTCATCCTTAAGCTTAATGCTGTCGATGCGGCGAATGTCGATACGCACCGAAGAGAAGAACTTAAGGGCGCGGCCGCCCGTCGTGGTCTCGGGGTTGCCGAACATGACGCCGATCTTCTCTCGCAGCTGGTTAATGAAGATGCATGTCGTGTTGGACTTGGACAGCGAGCCGGCGAGCTTGCGGAGCGCCTGACTCATCAGACGAGCTTGCAATCCGACCGTGGTATCGCCGATCTCTCCCTCGATCTCGGCACGCGGGGTCAGCGCGGCGACGGAGTCGACGACGATGGCATCGATGGCGCCGGAACGCACGAGCATGTCAACAATCTCGAGCGCCTGCTCACCCGTATCAGGCTGGGAAATCAGTACCTCGTCGATATCCACGCCAATGCGCGCGGCATACGTGGGATCGAGCGCGTGCTCGGCATCGATAAATGCCACCACGCCACCCATTGCCTGGGCCTCGGCCAGGATCTCGAGCGAAAGCGTCGTCTTACCGGAGGACTCGGGACCGTAAATCTCGACGATACGGCCGCGCGGCACACCGCCGATACCCAGAGCGGCATCGAGTGCCAGAGCGCCCGTGGGGATGGCCTCAACCTCAAGCTCGGGGCCGCCGTCACCATACCTCATGATGGAGCCTTGACCGAACTTCTTCTCGATCTCGGCCTTGGTGGTGGCGATCATCTCATCGCGCTCTTTACCCGTCGTGCGAGCATGAACGGTACGTACGGGACCTGAATTCTTGGCCATGAATAGCCCTCCTCTTAACAACCTGCATCGATAATAAACGAACGGCTGTTCGTGGTCAACCGTTCAGATAAATCATATGCAGCCGACCTTTCCAAAACCCAACCAAACGCCGACCAAACACTGACCAAATGCTTGACCACAAAGGACCAAATATGAACAAGGCAGGCAAAATTACGTCTACAACCAGCACAAACGCCAAATGAGCCTAAGGTCCCTATCTCCACAATTAAGGGGCCCGAAGGCCCCTTAAAACACGTCTATTCCATAGAGTTAAGCACAAGGGCAATGCGTCCCAATGCCTCCGCGACCGCATGGGCACGAACACGCGAACGGTCGCCCTCATAGTGGCAGCGCACAGAGTCCACGACCGGCACTTCCCCATCAGCCGCGCGATACGCCCAGCCAATATAGAAAGTGCCAGCCGGATCGTCCTCAGTGCCGCCGCCGGGGCCGGCATAACCCGTTGCGCTCACTGCAATATCGCTCTGGTACAGCTCCAGCGAACCCGCCGCCATCTCGCGCGCGGTCTGATGCGACACCGCGGTATAGCGGTCGAGCGTCTCCTGATCAACACCCAAAACGCGATGCTTGATCTCATCGCAGTAGGTCACCGCACCGCCACGCAGCACCACCGAGGCGCCCGGGATATCGGCAATCGTCGAGGCGATCATACCTGCTGTCAGCGACTCAGCCGTCGAAACCGTCACGCCCCGAGCGCTCGCGCGCTCGACAATATGACGCGCCAGCTCCTCGTTATGTGCGGAAATCTGATCAAAAGAGTCCGTCATACCCACCAGGACCTAGATCGAAAAGACGATCTTGCGGCAGTTCCAGAAGTATTGGGCGCCCGAGATGACGGTCAGGACAACGGCAACGGCGTACAGGAAGCGCGACACCGAGTAGATGCCGAGCGTCAGCGCCAGCGGGCCAAGGTGCAAGCCGGCCATCGCAAAGACGCACAGGTAACCGCAGATGGAGACCATCGTGGTCGCCGTCTTGTACTTGCCAAGCTTATCGGCGGCAACGACCACGCCGGCGGCACTCGCAACCATGCGCAGGGCGCTTACCAACAGCTCGCGGAACAAGATGATGAACACGGACCAAACCGTCACGGTGCCAAAGTCCAAGAACAGCAGCAAGGCCGAGAACACGAGCAGCTTATCGGCGATGGGGTCCAAGAACTTACCGAAATCGGTAATCTCGTTGCGCGAGCGCGCCAGGTAGCCGTCGACCTTATCGGTGCACGACAGGATCACATACAGAATGAAGGCAGCGGCGGCGAGCGGGCCGTCGAAGGTGCTCCAATCTGTACCGGCAACACTCGTGTGAGAAAGCGCCGACACGATCATGAACACCGGGATAAAGACGATGCGAACGCACGTCACGATGTTGGCGGGCGTCCAAACACTCGTCAGTTCCTTATTGCTCTCGTTTGCCACGATGCTCTCCTACTCCACAACATGGCCGATAAGCTCATAGCAGAAGCTATCGGTAAACTCGACCGTCAGAATATCGCCCACGGACGCCTCGCTGGCGTCCAAGTGCACCGCGCCATCGGAATCGGGCGCCTGGAACCAAGCATGGCCGATCAGCTCGGCGCCGTCCTCGGTCTCCTCGATGCCGTCGACAATCACCTGGGCGCGCTCGCCCACATGTGCGGCGGTGGCGGCAAAACCGAGCGACTCGGCCAGGTCCATGGCCTCCTGGGCGCGCTCGAGCTTGACCTCCTCATCGACCTGACCCTCCATCTTAGCGGCCAGGCTGCCCTCCTCCTGCGAGTAGGCAAAGACGCTCGTGTAGTCAAAGCCGACGGTGTCCATAAAGTCGATAAGGTCGCGGAACTCGTCGTCGGTCTCGGTCGGGAAGCCGACCATGGCCGTGGAACGGATCACGATGCCGGGGATACGCTCACGCAGATCGCGGAACAGGTCCTCGAGCTCCTGGCGCGAACCAGAACGGCGCATAGCCTTGAGGATGCGCGCGTCGCAGTGCTGCACGGGGATATCGATATAAGGCAGCACCTCGGGCGTATCGCGAATCGTATCGATAAGCTCGTCGGTCATGCCCTCGGGCTGCAGATAGAGCACGCGGACCCAGACGTTGTGCGGGCGCACGGACTCGGCGACGGCATGCAGCAGCTGCGCCAGATTGCGCGGCGAGCCATCGGTGACGTCTTCGTCGGCAAAGTCGGTGCCCCAAATACCCGTGTCCTGGCCAATCAGCACGATCTCGCGCACACCGCCGGCAACCAGGTCGCGTACCTCGGAGATAATGCTCTCGGCATTGCGCGAGTGATAACGACCGCGGATATACGGGATCATGCAGAAGCTGCAGAAGCGGTTGCAGCCATCGGAAATCTTGACGTAAGCAACGGCGCCCTCGACAGTGCGCTTGACTTGCGGAATATAGGCAGCGATCTCACGCTCGACACCCAGCACGCCATCGATGACCGCCACGATGCCGTCCTCCTCGTCGGCCTTCACAAAGGCAGCGACCTCGGGCAGCTCGTCAGGCAGGTCGTCGCCATAGCGCGACGGCACACAGCCGCACATGACGATGGGACAAGAACGAACGCCGTCTTGAACCTCGTTGGCGAGCTCGAGCGTGGTCTCGATGCTCTCGGACGTTGCGGAGGCGAGGAACGAGCATGTATTGACGATGGCGATATCGGCATCCTGTGGGTCGAATGCCTCCTCGTAGCCCGCGGCGGTCAAAAGAGAACGCATGCGGTCGGTGTCAACCTCGTTCTTAGCGCACCCGAGGGTGATGTAGAGCACGGAGCCCAACGGTGTATCCATGTTGAAGAGCGGTCCTTTCGAATGATATTAGCGGTAGTTGGTGAACTGCAGCGGCTGGCCGTAGTCCTGGTCGCGCAGGAACTGGATCACGGTCTGCAACACGTCCTTCGAAGCAGAGGAAACACGCAGCTTGTCGGCCTCGATGGTCACCTTGACCTTGAGCTTTTGGTCCTTGATGTCCTTATTGATCTTCTTGGCGGTCGCCTGGTCGATACCCTCGACGATATGACCGAGCACGCGCACGGTGCCGCCCGATGCCGCCTGCGGAGCACCCCACGAGACAGCCTTGAGGTCGATGCCGCGCTTGATGAGCTTGGAGCTCAGGACATCGATGATCTGCTTGGAGACAAAGTCGGCCGGGGCGTTGATCGTAAAGAGCTTGTCGCCCTTCGAAAGCTCGATCGTGGCGCCGGAATCCTTCAGGTCATAGCGCTGGGAAATCTCGCGCGTGGTCTGCTGGAAGGCGTTGTCGACCTCTTGCATGTTAACCTCGGACACGACGTCGAAGCTGGAATCTTTAGCCATGATGTTTCCTTTCGCGTACGAGCGGCTTAGTAGCTATCGTACGAATAGTCGGTAGAATCGGTGGGCGTCTGGCCGTCAGTTGCAGTATCGGAGCCATCCGTGGACTGGGCATCGGTGCCGTCGGTGGTGTCGGTACCATCGGTGGTGTCGGTACCATCAGAACTTTCACCATTCTCGGAATCAGTCGTCTCCTTCTTGGGAACGGTGATCGTCACACGCGCCACGCCCGAGGTCTTGGTATCGTAACGGACCTTTTCGCCGTTCTTGGTAACGGTGACATCGGAAGGCTTGGACGTGGTGATCTCGATCGAGGACTCGGGCGTGTACTCCTGCTCAAAGGGGCCAGTCGCCTGAGCGCCATAGACCGACTTTCCGTCGACCTTGACCTCAATCCACGCGGTCTTTCCCTTGGCAACGGAGACCTTAACCTTTGTGACCTCGTTCTCTTCCTTCTTGGCCGTCGTCTTGGCGGCGTCCGAATCAGTCGCCTCATCCGTCGCCTCATCGGTGTCTTCGTCCTCGTCGACCGTTTCGGTCTTCTTAGAAGACTTCTTGGTCGTCGTCTTGGTAACAGCGGGCGTCTCGGGCGTGGTCTCGGGCGTCGAAGATGCGCAGCCGCGCAGAAGTACCACGATGAGCACGATCAGCAGCAACGCCACGGCACCGATACCTGCGTAGACGATACGCGGATCGAGCCCGTTGTTTTGAGGAGCACGGGAACCGCCGCGTCCACGACTGGAACTGCTGCGGCCGCCTCCCTGAGGCATACGACCACGATTGCTATCGGAACGGCCGCAATAGCCACCCTGGCCCTGAAGGCTGCGCTGACCCGATCGGGGCGCAAGTTCACCGCGGCCTTGATAGCCACGCTGGCCCGCACGCGGAGCCGAAGAGCGCTGGCCATACGGCTGTGATTGAGAGCGAAGACGCGGCGTCACCTGCGTGGTATCGGCGTCCGCATAGCCACTGCGAGAGCGTCCGGTGGAGATACCACGGTGACCGCGATCGGAATAGCCGCCGTCGCCGTAGCCGGCACGAGGGTCACGCGCCACGCCGCGGGCAGCGGGAAGCGCACGGTCCTCGGGCATCGGCGTACTGCGGAACCGGTCACGCTGCGAGCGAATCTCCTCGCCCGAACCCGTCTCGGTAATATAACCGGCCTGCTGAGGACGCTGTCCATAGCGGGTCGAACGACCGCCCTGAACCATCAGGAAGCGCCCGTTATCGACAGAGGAACGCGAATTGACATAGCCGGCGGCGTCCTGAAAACGACCGCCCTGCTGCGACGTCTCGCGCTCGTATGCCATCAGCTCGTCAAAGTAGGCATTGACGACCTCGCGTGGATTGAGGCCCAAAAAGCGAGCATAGCTCGAAATCATGCCCTGCGCATAGCCGCGCGGCGGCATCGAAGCAAAGTTACCGGTCTCGAAAAACTCGATGATCTGCGGCCTGATTTTGATGGTGTTGGCGACCTGCTGAATGGAAAGGCCCATTCGGCGACGCTGCTCGAGCAGCATGTCACCAAAGCGTGCAGCCATCAGAATCCTCCAAACTCACGATCTTCACGTGCCATCTCGGCGTCGACAGATTCCAGCGCGGCAAGCCCCTCCTCGTCCAACAGGACCTCGCGCGGCTTGGAACCGTCGGGCGGGCCGACGACACCCTTTTCTTCCAGCATGTCCATAATACGCCCGGCACGCGCATAGCCAACCTTCAGACGACGTTGCAGGCCAGATGTGGAGCCAAGCTGCGATTCCACCACAATATGGGCGGCTTCCCAAATGAGCGGATCATCGTCTTGCGGCTCGGCTACTCCGGTGCGGACAATGCCGCCGCCACCCGCCATGGACATGGAAGCGGGCGCCACGGCAGACAGTATCTCCTCGTGGTAGTCTGGCTCACTCTGCGACTTGACGAACTCGACAATCTCGTTGATCTCATCATCCGAGACAAAGCAGCCCTGGATACGGCGGGGCTTGCCCCAGTCGACCTTGGAGAACAACATGTCGCCCAAACCGGTGAGCTTCTCGGCGCCCATCTGGTCGATGATGACGCGCGAGTCGATGCCCGTGGCGACGTTAAAGGCGATGCGGTTGGTGATGTTGGCCTTGATGAGGCCCGTCACCACGTTGGAGCTGGGGCGCTGCGTGGCAACGATAAGATGAATACCGGCGGCACGGCCCAGCTGTGCAATACGCACGATCGAGGCCTCGACATCCTTACCGGCGACCATCATCAGGTCAGAGAGCTCGTCAATGATAATGACAAGGTAGGGCATCTTTTGCGGCGGATTGTCGTAATGCTCAAACTCGCCAGCAGCCTGCTTTTCGTTGTAGGTCGAGATCTTACGCACGTTGAGACGCTCGAAGACCTTCAGGCGACGCTCCATCTCGGACACAGCCCATTGCAGAGCGCTCGCGGCCTGCTTGGGCTCGGTCACCACGGGCACATAGAGATGCGGCAGACCGTTATAGCCCGCAAGCTCGACGCGCTTGGGGTCGACCATGATCAGGCGAACGTCCTCGGGAAGGGCGCGCATGAGCAATGTCGTGATGATGGAATTGATCATCACCGACTTACCAGAACCGGTCGTACCGGCAATCAACAGGTGAGGCATCTTGGCGAGGTCGGCGACAACCGGCGTGCCCTCGGCATCGCGGCCGATGGCGAGCTCGAGCGGACCGCCCTTCACATAGGGCAGCACGTCGCCCAGATTGACGTTCTGGCGCTTGCGGTTGGGAATCTCGATGCCCACGAGCGAGGTGCCGGGGATCGGGGCAAAGATACGCACCGACTGGGCAGCGAGCGAAAGCGCGATATCGTCCTCGAGGCTCGAGATTTTGCTCACACGTTCGCCCTCACCGGGCTGCAGTTTAAAGGTCGTCACCGTGGGGCCGGCGATCCAGCCGACCACGCGGGCACTGCGGCCAAACTCAAGCAAGGTGGATTGCAGTGACTCAGCGGTCTGCTCCAGCTCCTTGTCCGAAGACGCGGCGGAAGCCGACTGCGGGTTGGCATGCAGGATTTCGAGCGGCGGAAGCTTGAGGCCGTCCTCTTCTTCGCCCTCGTTATCTGCGGCGCCGTCGTCCACTCCCCCATCACGAGCCGCAGCCGATTCGATAGCACTCGTGGCAGGCGCACCAGCAACCTTGGGATGCTTCAGGAAGTCGGGAATCTGAGGTGCGGCCGAGACGGGATTCACGGCAAACGGCGGCTCGGACTCGTCGATCTTATCGGGGTCGTCTTCCATCGAAAGCTGGCCGGTTACCTGGCCGCGCTTTGCATGGCGACGCGGCAGCAAAGTTGTCTTTGCGGTCTCAATCGGAGCCTCGTCGTCCTCGTCATCGCCCTCGGTGAGCTCAATCTCGCTATCGGACCAAGACGGGTCGGGCTCACTCGTATTGAGCTTAGGCGCAGCCTTGCCCTTCTTGACATGGCGACGCGGCAGCAGCGTGGTCTTGGCCCGCTCGGCTTCAACCGACTCGGATACGTCGACAAACGGGTCATCGTCCTCGTCGTCATCCAAAACCGGGTCCACATCGCCACCCATGACCGTGGTCACCGCGGCGTCAGATCCCTTCTGGCGCAGAATGCTCAGGTGCGGACGAGCGACGCCGGGAACAGACAGGGCCTCTTCATCGCCCCACGGGCTCGCATTGACATCGGCACGTCGACGCTCGGCAAAATCGGCAGCGCGATCGCGTGCGGAGCGCAAAACGCCACCCACCGAAAAGCCGATAATGACCAAACCAACGACGACAAGCCCCAGCAAGACAACCATGGCGATAGGTTTACCCAGGGCGTTTTGCAAGGCACTTGCGATAAAGGCGCCAATGTAGCCGCCCGACACGGAAAGGTTCTGCGGCGTAAACATAAGGTCGCACGAATCGCTCGTGCCCGGCACCATCAGCGAAAGAATGGAGACGACGGCGATAAAGACCAAGGCGCCGCCCGCAACAGAGCGCACGTTGAGCGGCGAGTCCTCACCCAAAAAGAGCGTGGCGGCAAACAGCAAGATGACGATCGGCAGCACGTAGGCGCCCAGACCAAAGCCCAGGTGGTAGAAACCGGCAACCGCAGCCGTCACGGGCGCTGTTGCCGGAGAGATCACGGCAATGAAGGACGCGATCGCTAAAACGGCGATGACCACACCGGCGATATCACGATTGGCCGAAGGCTCGACCAAGGGCTCAAACTCATCGAACTCGGACTCGTGGCCCTTATTGGCACGCAGATGGGAACCGGCACCCTTAGCAGATGCCGGTTGGTTATTGGCCTTATTGCCTTTGGCGTTTTGTGCAGATCCGCGCGCCAAACTAAACCTCCATGACGACCGGGATGATCATCGGACGGGTGCGTGTACGGCTCCAAATGAAGTTGGAGAGCGAATCGCGCACGGCCTTGCGAATGGCATCGGAACCGCTGCTGGTAAAGCTAAACTTACCCTTCTCGATCGTCTTCATAATGGACGCGGAGGCATCCTCGGAGAACTGGTCGTCGATGGCAAACGAGACGCCGCGGCCCGAGAACTCGATGGCCTCGATCTTCTTGTGTTTGAGGGAGACGATGGCAACGGCCGTGACCATACCGTCGTTGGCGAGCTTCTGGCGATCGCGCAGGACGATGGGGTCGGTATCGCCGATACGCAGGCCGTCGACGTAAACGACACCGGACTCGACGGGCGTACCGCGCTTGACGATACCACCGCGCATCTCGAGCGTGTCGCCGTTATCGAGGATAAAGATATGATCGTCCTTGATGCCCATCTTGCGGGCCAGCTGGGCATGGGCGCGCAGATGCACGGCCTCACCGTGAACCGGCATAAAGTACGTGGGCTTGGCCATGGCCATCAGGAGCTTGAGCTCCTCCTGGCTACCGTGACCCGAGACGTGGACGAGAGCGCGGTTCTTATCCCACACGTCGCAGCCGAGCTTGGCCAGGCTGTTGACGACCTGCTGGACGGCCTTCTCGTTGCCAGGAACGGGAGTTGCCGAGAGGATAACGGTATCGCCCTCGTGGATGGAGAGCGTCTTGTGCTCGCCATTGGCCATGCGGGACAGGGCCGACAGCGGCTCGCCCTGCGAACCGGTGCACATGACGACGATCTTGTCGTCAGGCAGGTTATCAATATCGAAGGCATCGATGATATCGGCATCATCGATGTTGAGATAACCGAGCTCGCGCGCCACGCGGGTGTTCGTGAGCATGGAGCGACCGGTCACAACAACCTTACGGCCGCACTTGCGGGCGGCATCGCAGATCTGCTGCAAACGATGGATGTGGCTCGAGAACGATGCGACGAACACGCGACCCGGGGCGTTCTTGATGGCGTGCAGTAGGTTGGGACCAACCTCGGCCTCGGACTTGGTAAAGCCGGGAACCGTGGCATTGGTGGAGTCGGAAAGCAGCAGGTCGATGCCCTGCTTAGCAAAGCGGCTGATAGCGGCATAGTCGGGCGTGACGCCATCGATGGGCGTCTGGTCGAGCTTAAAGTCGCCGGTGTGCATAACGGTGCCCTGATTGGTGCGGATGAACACGCCCAGAGCGCCGGGGATGGAGTGCGTCATCGAGAAGAAGTCGAGCGAGATGCCGCCGAGGTTGACATGGCTGCCGCCCTTGACCTCGCGGAACTTAGGCGCGCGGATGCGGAACTCGGAGAGCTTGCCCTCGATAAAACCGAGCGTCAGCTTGCTCGAGAAGATGGGCACCTTGTTGTTGAGGTCCTGCAGCAGGTACGGAAGCGAACCGGTGTGGTCCTCGTGGCCGTGAGTAACGATGATACCGCGGAGCTTCTCCTCGTTCTCCAGAACATAGGTGTAGTCGGGAAGCACCAGGTCGATACCGGGCTGGGAGTCATCCGGGAACATAAGACCGGCGTCGACGAGCACCATGTCGTCGCCGCACTCGAAGACCGTCATGTTCTTGCCGATGCCGTCAAGGCCGCCGAGCGGAATGATCTTCAAAGGAGATGATTTTTTAGCTGCCATAGGTAAGTGTGGTTTCCTTTCTTCGAAACGGGTCTGGAACAACCGACGGGGCGCTTCTGGCAAACCGACCGCCGGGAACGTACAAATATGCATCGCAGAGTCGATGCAATAACCACAGTATGATACCCATTTGCACAACAACAGACCACCCATGCATCAAAGCCCCATCTGAACCGGTCTATCCCGCCGGTCTGGTCTCAGCGGGCCCGGCACGGGCTAAGTTTCCTGCTCTACAGTCCTGCGCAAGACGGAAAGCACATTAAGTGCTTTCCTTTGCGTGCGGAACTCGCGATAAACTTAGCCCGTGCCGGGCCCGCTGAGACCAGACCTGCCAAAATAGGACAGCTTTATTTTGGTCGGTTTTATCTGGGGCAATGACGCGCATGCGATTGTCAAAAGATCTGAATTCAAATAACTGAATAGACTGTCTAACAAAATCGCAACCCGCAGCAACCAGACCTTTTGCTATTCCCGGCGGGCGCCGCGGGTAAAGTTTATCGCGAGTTCCGCACGAACAGGAGGCCACTTAATGTGGCCTCCGTCGTGAGCAGGACTGTAGAGCAGGAAACTTTACCCGCGGACCCCGCCGGGAATAGCAAAAGGGCGACTCCATGGTGGAGTCGCCCTTTATTGAGCTGCTTATGTGTTGCTGTTACTCGGCGTCGTGGTGGCGGCGGGGCTTGCGGCCTCCGTTGTCGCCGGGACGGCGCGGGCGGTCGCTGCGCTCGGAGCGCTCACGACGCGGGCGTTCACGACGCTGGAAGTGCTCGCCGTCGCCCTCGGAGGCACCCTCGGCGCGAGCCGGGGCCTCGGGCTTATCGAGACGATCGAGCGAGATCTTACCACGATCGTCGACCTCGATGACGACGACCTTGACCTCGTCGCCCACGTTGAGGACGTCCTCGACCTTCTCCACACGACCCTTGGCGACGCGGGAGATGTGCAGCAGGCCGTCCTTACCGGGCAGCAGATTCACGAAGGCACCGAAGGGCTGAATGGAGACCACGCGACCGGTGTACTCCTCGCCCGGCTCGGGAACCTTGATGATGAGCTTGATGCGCTCGACGGCCTGGTCGACGGACTCGCCGGTGCCGCCGACAAAGACGGTGCCGTCCTCCTGGATGTCGACCGAAGCGCCGGTCTCGTCCTGGATGCCGCGGATGACCTTGCCGCCGGAACCGATGACGTCACGGATCTTATCGGTCGGAACCTGGATGGAGACGATGCGCGGGGCGGTGCTGCGCGTGGTATGACGCGGCTCGGGGATCACATCGAGCATCTTCTGCAGGATGAAGGCGCGACCCTCCTTGGCCTGCTGCAGGGCGCGGGCCAGGATGTCGAAGGTAAGGCCGGTGGCCTTGTTGTCCATCTGCAGGGCGGTGATGCCCTCGGTGGTGCCGGTGACCTTAAAGTCCATGTCGCCCAGGAAGTCCTCGAGACCCTGGATGTCGGACAGGACCACGGTCTTGCCCTCCTCCTGGATCAGGCCCATGGCGATACCGGAGACCGGGCGCTTAATGGGCACGCCGCCGTCCATAAGGGCGAGCGTGGAGCCGCAGGTCGAAGCCATAGAAGAGGAGCCGTTGGACTCCATGACCTCGGAGACCACGCGGATGGCGTAGGGGAACTCGTTCTCGTCGGGGAGCACCGGAAGCAAAGCGCGCTCGGCCAGGTTGCCGTGGCCGATCTCGCGGCGCTTGGGGCTGCCCATGCGGCCGGTCTCGCCGGTGCAGAACGGCGGGAAGTTGTAGTGGTGCATGTAGCGCTTGCCCTCGGTGGGCTCGATGGTATCCAGACGCTGACCCTCGTTGAGCATGCCGAGCGACAGGACGGAAAGCACCTGGGTCTGGCCACGCTGGAACAGGCCGGAGCCGTGAACGAGCGGCAGGTAGTTGTCCTTCACCATGATGGGGCGAATCTCATCGGCGGCACGGCCATCGACGCGCTCGCCGGTCTCGACGACCATGGTGCGCATGGCCTTCTTCTCGAGCTTCTTGAGCGCCACGGGGATCTCGCGCTCCCAAGCGGCCTGCTCTTCCTCGGTGAACTCGGCGCGGATGGACTCCTTCAGAGCCTCGACCTTACCGATACGGGAGAGCTTGTCGGCGTCGCGGAGGGCGGCCGCCATCTCGTCGTAGTGGGCGAAGATGCGCTCCTGGACCTCCTCGACGGGCTGGTCGAGCGGGTACTCCTTCTTGACGATGGGGCCGTTGACCCGCTCCCACTCGGCGACAAACTCGACTTGGGCCTGGCAGAAGGCAGCGAGGGCCTCCTGGCCAAACTTCATAGCGGCGAGCATGTCGTCCTCGGAGATCTCCTCGGCGCCGGCCTCGACCATCGAGATAAAGTCGGCAGAGCCGCCCAGCTCCAGGTCCAGATCGGAGTTCTCGCGCTCCTCATAGGTGGGGTTGACGATAAACTCGCCGGTCTCCACGTTGCGGCCGATGCGCACGCAGGCAAGCGGGCCCTCGAAGGGCACGCCGCCGAGCGTCATGGCCAGGGATGCACCCATGACGTTGATGACATCGAAGGGGTTGACCTGGTCGGCGACGAGCGAGGTGGCGACGATGTGCACCTCGTTACGGAAGCCGTCCGGGAAGCTCGGGCGAATCGGACGGTCGATCATGCGGGCCGTGAGCGTGGCCTTCTCGCTGGGACGGCCCTCACGCTTGAGGTAACCACCCGGGATGCGGCCTGCGGCGTACATCTTCTCGTTGAAGTCGACGGTCAGCGGGAAGAAGTCGTAGTTCTTGCGCTCCTTGGAGACGACCACGGTGTCGAGCATCGTGGTGTCGCCCTGCTTGACAAGACAGGCGCCGGTGGCCTGCTTGGCAAGCTCGCCCGACTCGAAGGTGTAGGTCTTGCCGTACAGCTCAAAGGTCTTGGATACGAGTGTCATTGTTCTCCTTTACCCCACAGGCCCCTTGCCTGCGGGCTTCTCATGTGACGCGGGCCCCCTGCCCCCGCCACGCTTCAGAGCGTGATTGTTCGCGCCCTTACACAAAAAGAGCGCCCCGCTGCGCAGGACGCTCTTAGCATGTACAAATCCTACTGGATGTTGTCGCGGATGCCCAGAGCCTTGATGAGCTCACGGTACTCGACGATGTCGTTCTTCTTGATGTAGGAGAGAAGACGACGACGACGGCCGACGAGCATGAGCAGGCCACGACGGGTGTGGAAGTCCTTCTGGTGGGACTTCATGTGCTCGGTCAGCTCCTTGATGCGCTCGGACAGGATGGCGACCTGAACCTTGGGGTTGCCGGTGTCGACCGGGGTGTTACCGAACTGGGCAGTCAGCTCCGCCTTGCGCTCTTTGGAAACAGTCATTGTTTCACCTTTCGTTTTGCGTCGCCATCGGGCGACTCGATTCGCCTCGGACTGGGAAGCCGCCGGTGGAGCGAGCAACCAAGGTCGAGGTACCAACAGGTCGGTATGTTACCACAAGCAGCCCGCGCCTGCGCATCATCACCGACCCAACATGAATTCCATCGCACGGAGGCGCTGATCGGTGTGCGTGGCGGCCCAAACATGCGAAAGCCCGAGCAAGAACGCCGCCGTATGCGGGTCGATTTTCTCGGCCATAAGCGCATCGAAGGTCAACGACATGAGGGCGCGCAGCCACGCGACCTCACCGGTCGACACCAGCTCGGCACCCGGAACGCTCGATGCGCACGACCCGCACATAAGACCACCCGCCTGGGGCGAAAAATACGACAGCATGGGGTCTCCGCACAGCACGCAGGCCGAAAAATCGGGTCGATAGCCAACGTGCGACAGTAGCTTAAAGACATATGCCGCCACAAGTAGGTCCATATGTGCCGTGTCAAGCCCGCTGCCCACCAGGGCAAGCGCTCGCTGCGTTATGGCAAAGGTAAACGGGTCCTCGGCGTCCTCGAACGAGCACACGCGCGCAACCTCGGCGATCGCGCTTGCGGCGCAGGTCGTCTCGTAATCGGGCGCAGCGCCAAGCGGCGCCTCCATAAGCTCGGCCTGAGAAACCACGTCGAGTGACCGTCCATGTGCGAGCAGCATATCGACCGTACAGAACAGCTCGCAGCGCGCAGCCAGACGTCCGCCGGGTTTGCGGGCGCCCTTTGCCACGGCACGAACCTGCCGCCCCCGCTCGTCAAGCATCGTCAAGATCAGGTCGGTCTCTTTGAGCTTAGTCTTATCGAGCACGAGCACTTTCGTGCGATATGTCCGGGAGCCTGCCATGCGCGCCGCGCGTCCTTAGTCCTCGGCGTTATAGCCAAAGCGGCGAATCTGGGCCTCGTCGTCACGCCAGCCGGCCTTGACCTTCACGTCCAGCTCCAAAAAGACCTGCGTGCCAAAGATGCGCTCAAGATCGCGACGGGCGTCAATACCGATATGCTTGATCATCTCGCCGCCCTTGCCGATGATGATGCCCTTCTGGCCCTCACGCTCGACGTAAATGGTGGCGTGCACGCGCAGCACCTTCTTGGTCTGCTCGAGCGAATCGCAGATCACGCCAACGGAGTGCGGGATCTCATCACGGGTGCGGCGCAGAACCTTTTCGCGCACAAACTCAGCAACGAGCGTCTCGTCAGAAGCGTCGGTGCCCATGTCCTCGGGGAACCAACGCGGGCCTTCGGGCAAAAAGTGCGCAACGGTCTCGATAAAGGCATCGACGTTGAAGTTCTTGACCGACGACGTCACGATCTCGTCGTCATATTCCATGAGCTCGTGGGCGGCCTTAAGCTGCTCCATGACTTGTGCGGGGTCGGCCTCATCGGCCTTGGTAAGCACCAGGACCTTCTTGGAACGAGCGTTCTTGACACGCTCGGCAACCCAGGCGTCTCCCCTGCCGATGGGCTTGGTGGCATCAATCAAAAACGCGACGACATCGACATCGTTCAGCTCGAACAACGCACTCTTGTTGAGTTCGGAACCCAGGCCGTCCTTAGGCTTATGAATACCCGGGGTATCGACAAAGACCAGCTGGTAGCCGGGGCGGTTGACGACGGCGCGCATTCGGCGGCGGGTCGTCTGGGCCACCGGCGAGGTGATGGCGACCTTTTTGCCGTAACAGGCGTTGAGCAGCGTGGACTTGCCGGCGTTGGGACGACCGACCAGGGCCACAAAGCCGCTGCGAAAACCGGACTCCACGTCGCCAAAGCCCGCGAGGTTGTCGTCCTCGTCGCACAGGGCGTCGAGCTCCTCATCGGTCATGCCCTCAAACGGGTCGAATTCCTCGACCTCGTCCAGAACCTCATCGGTAGGCTGCATATTGTCGGACATGGAAATCCCTTTCTAAATAAAGCCGAGCGCGTGGGCAAATACCAGCAAGCCCACAATCGCGGCGGTGATGGAAAGAACGTATACAGAGGCGGCGGCGATGTCCTTCGCACGCTTGGCCAGCGGATGGAGCTCCTGGGTCGCCAGGTCGACGATGGCCTCCATGGCGGTGTTGCACAGCTCGCCGTGAATTACCAGGCCACAGCAGATGATAATCGTGGCCCACTCGGCAATGTCGAGCCCCACGATGCAGCCGGCAATGACGGTGCACATGCCCGCCACGAGCATAACCTTGATGTTGCGCTCGGTCTTGACGGCGGTGACGAAGCCCTCCATGGCGTAGGAGAACGACTTTAAGAAGGACGGATGGTCCTTGTTCGATCCGGGAATCATAGACGGCTCCTAGTCGTGGGCGTGGTTGGTGATGGGGCCGACGTGGACCAGCTTAGGGTCCTCGCCGCGCTCGAGCGCCAGATCGCGCAGAATGGCGTCTTCGCGGGCCTCCATAACCTCGGCCTCATCGTCCTCGATATGGTCATACCCCAGCAGGTGCAGCATGCCGTGTACGAGCATCAGTCGGCACTCATCGGCGGGACTATTGCCAAAACCGGGGGCCTGACGGGCAATAACCTGCGGGGCCAAGATAATATCGCCGAGCTCGAGCGTCTCATCGGCGGGAATGTCATCGTCAAAGGCCGAATCGCACTCAAACGAGAGCACATCGGTGGTGCGGTCGATACCGCGCCACTCGTGGTTGAGCTCGTGCATCTCGTCCTCGTCGACATACGAAAGGGAAATCTCGACTTCACGCTCAACGCCCTCGGCGGCAAGCACAACCTCGCAGATGTGCTCCACCTCCTGGGCATCGAGCAGCGTATCGAGCTCGGCATCGTTGCTGATCAATACACTCAACGGGACTCCTTTCGATCGTGCACGCGCCTCTCGCGCACATCATCATAAGCATCGTATGCCTCGACGATACGTCCCACCAAGGCATGGCGCACCACGTCGGCGCGCTCGAGGTGCGAAAATGCGACATCGTCGACACGGCCCAAAATCTGCTCAACGTCGGCAAGACCGCCACGACGACCCACCAGGTCGCGCTGACTCAGGTCGCCGGTAATCACAAACTTGGAGTTAAAGCCCAGGCGCGTCAGGAACATCTTCATCTGCTCGGGCGTGGTATTTTGCGCCTCGTCGAGCACCACGAAGGCATCGCTCAGCGTGCGGCCGCGCATATAGGCAAGCGGGGCGATCTCGATCACGCCGCGCTCCATAAGCTCATCGGTGCGCTCGCGATCCATCATGTCAAAAAGGGCGTCGTAGAGCGGACGCATGTAGGGATCGATCTTTTCCTCAAGGGTACCAGGCAAAAAGCCCAGATTCTCCCCCGCCTCGACAACCGGACGCGTCAAGATCAGACGGCCCACCTCGTGACGCTTGAGCGCGGCAACGGCGAGCGCCATGGCCAGATAGGTCTTACCGGTGCCGGCAGGACCCAGGCCAAACGTGATGGTATGCGTGCGGATGGCATCCACATAGCGCTTTTGGCCGAGCGTCTTGGGGCGAATGGCACGGCCGCGATACGAAAGCAGCACGTCATCGCGAAGCGACGTAGCCTCGTGCTCACCGTCGCGCAAGACGGCCAGGCAGCGAGAGACATCGTCGGCAGACAGCGTGCGCCCGGCGGCCGCCTCGCGAAAAGCGTGTTCGAAAAAACGCGCCACGAGTTCGACCTCTTCCGGATCACCGCTCACGGCGATGCTATCGCCACGGGCGACCACATGGGCGCGAACCAAGCTCTCGAGCGCACGAAGGACGCCGTCGCCGACGCCCAAAACGCACGAGGGATCAATTCCCTCGGGAACGGTAAGTCTAATCTTCGAGGCTTCCATGAACCTCCCTGCGCGCATGGACCAAGCCGGAATCATCGACTCCGATGATAGCAACATCGAGCAGGCACGGGGCTGTAAGTCCACAGGTATCGTCAAGACGGGCATGATGGAACGAACCGAGCGTCAGGTTGTCACCATACTCGAGCACGGCACGCTCGACAGTGCCCACGCGACGACGAGCATCGGCAATAGCGAGCTCCTGCGCCGCGTCTCGCATACGGCGGCTGCGCTCGGCCATAACCTCGGGCGGCACCTGGTCGGGCATGTCGGCAGCAAGGGTACCGGGACGCTTACTGTAGCGGAACACGTGCATACGCGAGAACCCCACGCGGCGGCACAGCGCCAGCGACTCCTCGAACTCCTCGTCCGTCTCACCAGGAAAACCGACGATGACGTCGCACGAAAGAGACGCCTGCGGCAGGATGGCGCGAATCATGCGCACCGTGTCCTCAAAGGCCTCGGCACTATAGGGACGACCCATGCGATGCAGCGTCGCCGTACAGCCGGACTGTACGGGCAGGTGCAAAAACGGGGCAATACGCTGCGGATAGCGCGCCATAACCTTAAGCAGGCGCTCAGAGATATCCATGGGTTCGACCGAGGAAATGCGCACATGCGCAATAGTCGTGCGCTCCATGATGGCCTCGAGCAGCTCATCGATTTCGACATGCTCGTCGGTCGCGCTCTTGCCATCGTAGGCACCCAGGTTCACACCGGTCAGCACCACCTCGGGCACGCCGGCCTCCTGGGCCTCGCGAACTTGCTCAAGCACGGACTCGACGGGCACGGAACGCTCGGGACCGCGGGCCTTCCACACGATGCAATAGGTGCAACGGTGGTTGCAGCCATCCTGGATCTTCACGCCCAGCCGCGAACGACCGAGCGCATCGACCACGTCACCATCGCTGCAGGCGGGAACGCTATCGGACTCAACGCCCAGCACATCGCAGACACGTTCGGCGACATCGATCTTAGACGGCTCGGCAATCACGCGATCCGAAAGCTCCAACAGCTCCTCGGGATGCAAATTGACCACGCATCCGGTCACGACCACATAGGGCTCATTTGGATGGGCCAGCGCATGACGGACGGCCTTACGGGTCTTGGCCTCGGCCTCGCCCGTAACGGCACAGGTGTTAATGACGATCAAATCGGCATCGTGGGGCTCCACCATAGCAAAGCCCAGGCGCATAAGATCGGCAGTGATACGGTCAGACTCAACCCGGTTGACACGGCAGCCGAGGTTGACGACGGAAATATGGGGTGCGAGCACGCGGGCTCCTTAATCGAGGATATCGTCGAGGGCACTCTTGATACGGTCGGTCACCGACTTCTTACCGGAAGCGACGTCATCGCCCATCTCGTCGGCAAAAGCACGGAGCAGCTCGCGTTGCTTATTGGAAAGATTGGTGGGAACGACCACGCGCAGTTGCACGATCAGGCGGCCACGCGAACCGCCACCGCCAATGCGCGGCATGCCGTAATTATTGACGCTCACGGTGTCGCCGTACTGGGCGCCGGCGGGAACCGTCACCTTAACGACCTCGTCGGGCATAATGCCCTCGACCTCGATCTCGCAGCCGAGCGCAGCCTGCGCAATCGAGATATCGCTCACCAGGTACAGGTCGTCACCGTTGCGCTTAAAGCGCTCATGGTCGGCAACGCGCACGTTGACAATCAGGTCGCCAGAAGGCTCGCCGCGAAGGCCGGCCTCGCCAAAGCCGCTCACACGCAGCTGGCGACCGGTCGAAACGCCGGCGGGAATATCGATGTCGATCTTTTCGTGCGAAGGCGTGCGGCCCTGACCGTCGCAGGTCTCGCAGGGATGGTCGATAACCGTGCCCTCGCCATGGCAGTCGGGGCAAGGCGAGGAAGACTGAACCTGGCCCAAAAACGATCGCTGAACCGTCGTGACGTAGCCCGTACCGTGGCAGCGACTGCACTGCTTTTCCTGTGCACCCTCGGCCCTACCGGTACCGTTGCAGTCCTCGCAAGGAGCAAGGCGATCATAGCTGATCGTCTTTTTGCAGCCGAGTGCCGCCTCCTCGAGCGTCACCGAAAGCGAGATGGCCATGTCACGTCCGCGACGACGCTCACGACGGCTGCGGGCGCCACCGCCGGCACCGCCGCCAAAAAACGACGAGAACAGGTCGTCCATGCCCATGCCACCAAAGATATCGTTGATGTCGACATAACCAGAGCCACCGGGGCCGTCCGCGGTGCCGTAACGGTCGTAGTTAGCACGCTTCTGCTCATCGGAAAGAACGGAATAGGCCTCGTTGAGCTCCTTGAACTTGGCCTCGGCCTCGGGATCGTCCGAAACATCCGGATGTACGGTACGGGCCTTCTTTAAAAACGCACGCTTAATCGTCCGCGCGTCGGCATCCCTGTCGACGCCAAGCACCTCGTAGTAATCCCTATTTTCCGACACGACCGAATCCTTCCGACTTTCATTATTGTCACAGTGCGTCCTATACCCAAGCTGGGCCGACCGCAAACAAAGGGTTTGATGTTATTGCATTTGATACGGCGAAAGCATGGCCCGTTGCGAGCAGCTCGCGAACCAAACCGACACGAGCGCGAACATGAAGCCGTTGGCAAAACCGTTGGCAAACTGCATCGCACCGCGCTTCCACCACAGCAGGCTGCGATGAAGCACACCGTCCGAAAGCACCATGAACAGGCCCATGGTAAACGGAATAAAGCACATCACGGCAAAGGCCGAGAACACGCCCGAGATGGCCGACAGCACCAAAAACGGCGCCACAATGCCCATCAAGTAAAAGCCAGTACGAGCTTTGCCTTCCAAGCGCTCGGCCTCAACATGGGCGCGGCCGACCAGGTCGCCGCCCGCGGCACCGTTGGTGCCAGCATGACCCATGCCGCCAATGCGGACCTCGTCGCCATCGTGCGTGCCGGCAGGAAACTCAATCGTCTGCTCGGAGGTCACACGGGTTCGCCCGCTGCCACCGCAATCGGGGCAGGGGTCGGCCACGACCTTACCGGAACCGCCGCACTCGGGGCAGACCGACTGGAACGTGCCCGCACCAAACAGGAAGGACAGGTCAACGTCGATGTGGCCGCGGCCACCGCAGCTCGGGCAGGTATGGGCATGCTCAGACGAAACGGAGCCCGAGCCGCCGCAGTTGCTACAGGTATCGAAGCGCGTGTAGCGGACGGTCTTGCGGGCACCGCCCTTGGCCTCCTTGGCGTCGAGTTTGATATCGACGACCACGTTGGCGCCGTTCTCGGGATTGTAGGCAGCCTGGCCGCGACGCTGCTGGCCCCAGGCGCCACCAAAGGGAAAGCCGCCCTCAAAGGGATTGCCATAGCCCGTGCTGCCGGCGTAGCCGCCACCATAGGGCGAAGCCGTAGGAGCACCGGCAAAGGGATTGCCAGAACGCATGGCGTCGTAGCGCGCACGTTTTTGCTCATCCGAAAGCACGGCGTAGGCCTCGGAAACCTCTTTAAACTTTTCCTCGGCATCCGGCTCTTTATTGACGTCCGGATGGAGCTTACGGGCCTTTTGCTGGAAGGCCTTTTGAATATCACGCGAGGTGGCGTCCTTGGAGACACCCAGAATCTCGTAGTAATCTTTTTCGTTCATCGTCGCCATGCGCGGCAACCTCCTGCTCACAGCAGCGTATATATTCCGGTAATTCTACCCGAGCGGCCTAAGCTAGATCCCAAAACAGCTCGAACAGAACATTTCCATCGAGCCAGCCCAGATGGGTCGGCGCCAGACGGGCACAGGTGCGGCCAGCGATGACATCGACAGAGGCGATAGGCCCCGCATGGGTATCACCGTGCTCGGGCACCCAAGTGGCAAGCCCAAGCTCAAGAGCGCGATCACAAGCCGCTGCCAGTTCATCGGCAGGGATGACACGAGACGCGCGAACCAACAGGTCGGAATCAACACCGCGCGTCATGCGACAAGCGAGCATCAGGTCCTCGGCCGCCGCCTCGCGCCGCGACAGATACTCGGCATCAAACATCGTCGCGGCATCGTCGCGTTGTACCAAACGCACGCGGTGAAAGTCACCACGGGGAGCCACGCCGGGAAACAGTCCAGCCAAGCGGTCGAAATCCTCGTCGTCGAGCATGCCCGCGGCAGAACGACCCAGGCCCAGGTAGCCCCGACCAGTCCAGTAGGCGATATTATGGGCACATTCATGCCCATCGAGCGCGTAGCTCGCCACCTCATACGGATGGTAGCCGGCCGAACTCAGCCGCTGGCGCGCAACGTCCATGCATGCGGCCTGGAAATCCTCATCGGGCTCAAGCGACTCGTCACGGCACACCATGCGATAGAGTGGTGTGCCCTCCTCGAGCGTGAGCGGGTACACCGATACATGATGCGGCGCCGCCGCCAGCACGCCATCGAGCGTGCTCCGCCAGCTTGCGGCCGTCTGCCCGGGAAGGCCGCACATCAGGTCGCACGACGCATCGAGGCCAGCGTCCTTCACCGTCGCGATAGCCGCAAGTGCCCGATTGGCATCGTGAATGCGGCCAATAGCAGCCAGCTCGGTATTGTCGAGGGTTTGCACGCCCAGAGAGATGCGCGTGACACCCGCCTCGGCAAGCGCTGAGGCGAGCTCAGCGGTCAGGGACTCAGGATTGGCTTCGCAAGTAAATTCAACGGGTTTGCACCACATGGAGATACGCCGGGCAAGTTCCACCAAGCGCTCCCCTGCCAGCGATGGCGTGCCGCCGCCAGTATAGACCGTGCGGACCTGCGCAAGCGCCCCGGCGTCGCCAAAGGAATCGAGGCGCGCATACAACTGCTCAAAATAGGAATCAAGCGCGGCATCCAAATCACACGCAGCAAAGCTGCGCGAGTCAAAGTCGCAGTACCGGCACTTTTGAGCGCAAAACGGCACGTGCACGTACAGCGCGGTAACGGCCACCGTTAGGCCTCCAGCGGATGAGCAGGCACCGACTCGCCGGCGGCAAGCGCGGCCTCGCAGGCCACCACGTCGCGCTCGATATCATCGACCCGCGCCATAAACTCCTCGTACGTAGAGCAACGCACCACCTGAGCGCGCCAGGCGGCGGCATGGGGCATGCCCTTTAAGTACCAGCTTGCGTACGTGCGAGCACGCGACATGAGCGGCAGAAGCTCGTGCGTCAACGTCAGGTGCTCGCGCAGAGCCTCCAGGCGCTCGACCGAGGAGCGAGAAGGTACCGGCGTGCCATCGAGTGCAAGGGCTCGGGCATCGCCGAACACCCACGGATTGCCGTAGATGCCGCGCGCGATAAACACCGCGCTGGCACCCGAGCCGTGCAGATGCTCAGCAGCGTCCTCGGCCGAGAACACATCGCCCGAACCAATCACGGGAATCTCGACAGCGTCGGCAACCTCATCGACGACCGACCAATCGGCCTGGCCCGTGTAGAGCTGCGTGGCGCAACGACCATGCACGGCGACTGCGGCAGCCCCTGCACTCTCAAGCATCTGGGCAAATGTCGCGGCATTGCGGTCCTCGGCATAAAAGCCCTTGCGAATCTTGACGGTCACGGGCACGTGCGCCGCGCCAACCGTGGCCTCGACGATCTTCTCCGCCAGGTCGGGCGTGCGCATGAGCGCCGAACCCTCGCCCTTGGTGACAACCTTGCGGGCGGGGCATGCCATATTGATATCGATGAGCGACAGGCGATCGCCAACGCGCTCCTCGACGGCGACGACGGCGCTCGCAAACTGCTCGGGCTTGGAGCCAAAGAGCTGCACGCAAATCTGCTGCTCCTCGTCGGCCGGTAGCACCAGGCGCCAGGTCTTGTTGCTGGCATAGGCAAGACCCGCCACGCTCACCATCTCGCTGTAGGCAAGGTTGGCACCGCGGCGGCGACACATGATGCGATAGGCGGGGTCGGTCACGCCCGCCATGGGAGCCATAAGGAACGGCTGCTCGGCATAGGCACCCAGCAGCCGCTTGCTGTATTCAGAAAGCGCCATGGACCTACTCGTCCACCTTGAGGATCGCCATAAACGCCTCCTGCGGGACCTCGACCGATCCGATGGCCTTCATACGCTTCTTGCCCTCTTTCTGCTTCTCGAGCAGCTTGCGCTTACGCGAGATATCGCCGCCGTAGCACTTAGCAAGAACGTCCTTGCGACGCGCCTTGACGGTGGAACGGGCGATGATCTTGTTGCCGATAGCACCCTGGATGGGCACCTCGAACAGCTGACGCGGGATGATCTCCTTGAGCTTGTCGCACAGGCCACGGGCCAGGCCATATGCCTTGTCCTTATGGACGATAAACGAAAGCGCGTCCACCTCGTCGCCCGAAAGCAAAATATCGAGCTTCACGAGCTCGGAGGGACGGTACTCGTTGAACTCGTAGTCGAGCGAGGCATAGCCCTTGGTGCGGCTCTTGAGCTGATCGAAGAAGTCCAAGATGAGCTCGGCGAGCGGCATATCGAAGCGCATCTCGACCGATTTGCTCGTCAGGTGGATCATGTCGGTTGTGACGCCGCGGTGCTCGATGGCGAGCTGCATGACGGCACCCGTGTACTCAGGCGGGCAGATGATCTTTGCCTTGAGGTAGGGTTCCTCGATACGATCGATGCGTGTGGCCTCGGGAAGGTCCTGCGGACTGCGGACATCGATCATTTCGCCGTCGGTCTTGTAGACGTGATAGTCAACCGAGGGACTCGTGGCAATGAGGTCCAGGTTGAACTCGCGCTCCAGGCGTTCCTTGACGACTTCCATGTGCAGCAGGCCCAGGAAGCCCACGCGGAAGCCAAAGCCGAGCGCCACCGAGGTCTCGGGCTCCCACACCAACGACGGGTCGTTGACGTGCAGTTTATCGAGCGCGTCACGCAGGTTCTCGTAGTCCTTGTTGTCGATCGGGAACAGGCCTGTATAGACCATGGGCTTGGCCTCGCGATAACCGGGAAGCGGCTCGGGGCAGGGGTTCGACGCCCACGTAAGGGTATCGCCCACTCGAACGGCCTCGGGGTCCTTCAGACCCGTGACCACGTAGCCGACCTCGCCAACCGTCAGCGCGTCAACCGGGGTCTCGGCAGGACGCTTGACGCCAACGCCGTCGACCAAAAAGTCACCTTCTGCCTGCATCATACGCAGCGTATCGCCCTTTTTGATGGAACCATCGAAGACGCGCACCGTGGCCACCACGCCACGATACTCATCAAAATACGAGTCCAGGATGAGCGCCTTGAGCGGCGCGTTTGCATCGCCCTTGGGCGGTGAGATCAAAAAGACGATGGACTCCAGCAGATCGTGGATGCCCTCGCCGGTCTTGCCCGATACGCATACGGCATCGTCGGCGGGAATCGCCAGGTCATCCTCGATCTCGGTCTTGACCTCATCGGGGTGTGCCGACGGCAGGTCGATCTTGTTGATGGCGGGCACGATATCCAGGTTGGCGTTCATGGCGAGCGTCGCGTTGGAGACGGTCTGCGCCTCGACACCCTGGGTGGCATCGACGACGAGCACCGCGCCCTCGCAGGCGGCCAGAGAACGCGAGACCTCGTAGGTAAAGTCAACGTGGCCCGGCGTATCGATCAGATTGAACTGATACGTCTCACCATCGTCGGCGTCATAGGAAACGCGGACGGCATTGGACTTGATCGTAATACCGCGCTCGCGCTCGATATCCATGGTGTCGAGCAGCTGCGACTCCATGTCGCGTTCGTCGACGGTATGGGTGAGCTCGAGGATGCGGTCACTGATCGTGGACTTGCCATGGTCGATGTGCGCAACGATCGAGAAGTTGCGGATGTGGGAAATGTCAATTGAAGTATTCATGCGGACTATCTTACCCGAGCGGTACAAAAAATGGAGCCTGTTCCATAAAACAGGCTCCATTTATGCGCGTAATCTGTGTGGTGTGAAATTTACAACTTAGGCGTTGATGCTGTTCACGAGCTTGGCAAGACCGGACTTGCGGTTGGAAGCCTGGTTCTTGTGGATAACATGCTTGGCGGCAGCCATGTCGAGACGCTTGGTGACGGTCTTGAGGGCAGCCTGGGCCTTCTCGGCGTCGCCCTCGGCGACGGCGGACTGGACGTGCTTGGTCAGCGTCTTGAGCTCGGACTTGACAGCCTTGTTACGCATGCGAGCTGCCTCATTGGTGCGGATACGCTTCTTCTGAGACTTGATGTTTGCCACTTCTGGAGTTCCTTTCGAGTTCCTTGCAAAAAATGTATGACACCTCTGAGACACGGTGAGGTCATGCAAGCGCCTACTATAGCACGCTCCCCCTCAAAGGGATAGAACGAATTTGTCAAATAGGCAGGTATCATCACGATTTTCTCAAGATGTTCGTAATCCAGAGCAAAAGCGCGGTCTCGGAATCTGCCGAACCCTTGAGCGCGAGCTCCACATCAACGGCACCCTCGAGCGCTGCGACGAGCTCGGTCATCGAAAAACGACGCGCCCAGGTAAGGTGATTCTTGACCTGCCAGGACTGGAGCTTGAGCGTTGCGGCCAGCTCGCGACCCTGCCCACGCGCGTCGAGCGCCTTGGCGACGATAAGCTCGCGAATGCGACCGCACAGCAATGTGTAAGTCCACACGTAGCTCTTGGAGGGCAGGAGCTTAAAGAGCTCGAGCGAACGCCGCATATCGCGAGCCGAGACGGCGTTGAGGAAGTCCCAGGGTTGGACCTCGGCCGTACGTACAATCCAGCGATCAACATCGGCAAGTTCAATCTGGGGCGACTCGACCATCTGGGCAAGCTTGGCCAAGTCGTTATCGAGCATGCGCGTGTTTTCGCCCGAACGCGAGACGAGCTCCTCGGCGGCCGCCGTCGAAATCGACTTACCGCGCTGCGTCGCCATCTGCTGAACACGGCGCGGCAGTTCCCAGCGCTTGGTACCCGAGCAATCGACGATAGCCTTCTTGTCGATCTTGGCGATTGCCTTATACAGGCGCGTATTCTTGGCAAGTGAGTCAGCGATGATGAGGCAGACCGTTGTTGGGCTGGGACTCGCCAGATACCCAACGAGCGGCTCCGAGACCGCCTTGGCGAGCTTTGAGCAGCCATCGAGGATTACCAGACGAAACTCGCTGCCCATCGGAAAGGTGTTAAGCGATCCGATAATGGACTCGATATCGGGGTCCTTGGTCATGTCTCGCTCGTCGAGGTTGAACTCGACCATACCCGATTTTTCCAGACGCGCTTTCATACGCGAGACGGCGTGGTCGCGCTTGACTCCGTCGGTACCGACGATCAGATATGCCGGCAGCAAACCGGTTTCGGACATTGCGCTCCCCTCCCGCAGGCCTTCGTATTCGTTCCGTGCCATTCTAGCCCAGGGGCCCACCACACGCCAACGACGTCGTCACGGTCGCTGGCATCGCATCGCAAAGCCATTCGCAGTCGGTGTGACGGTAATGTCGCCGTGTTCGATGGTACACGCGAACACACCACCCGCTTCCTTAACGGCATCGATGCAGGCATCGGACGGATGGCCGTATCGATTCCCCTCACCGGCGCTTGCGAGGGAAAGCTCGGGCTTCAGGACGTCCAGCAACTCGCCATCGACTGAAACCTTGGAGCCGTGATGCCCAAGTTTAAGGACATCGATATCCCCCACCTCCTGCACGAATTCCCGCTCTTGGTCGAGCTCGGCATCACCGGTGAGAAGTATTCGCAGGCCCTTGCCTTCCTGAACATAAGAGAGCAGCAGGACAAGCGAGTCCTCATTTCCCTCGCCATCCACGAACTCGAATGGCCACATCACGCGAGCGCAAAATGAGCCGATGTCGACCGTATCCCCACGGCGCACCTGCCGATACTCCACGCCAGGTCGGTTCAATACCTCGGCAGGAGCATCCTCCAGCGCATCCGCCGCCACGGCAATCGTTCCGACCGAAAACTGTTCGAGCACGGCAGGCAAACCACCCCAGTGGTCCTCATCCCAATGCGTCACAAAGACGGCATCGATATGGTGCACGTTATTGCGAACCAACGCCGCAACCACACGCTCGTCGAGCCCGCAGTCGACGAGAGCTACTGCGCCGCCTTGGCGGATAAGAATCGCATCGGCCTGGCCCACATCGAGCACCGTCACCGAAGGCGGAGCGAATCGATCCCAATAGACGTACGGAATCGCAGCCAAGAGCATCAGGCATGCAAGCCCCACCGCCATAGGACGTGCACGGGGACGCGGCCACCAGACCAGCAGAACCGCCAGAAAACACGGCACTAGGTAAATCCACATGCTATCGGGCGGCACGCTCACGTATGCACCCGGCACGGCGGCAAACAGCTGCTCGAAGAACAGCGCGCAACGGGCGGCAATCATGGGCACAACGAGCGCCCAAGTCCGCAACGGTCCCACGAGCGAAAAGGGAGCCAGCGCGATCGACACAGCGAGCAGAACGCTCACCACCGGACCGATGACCGCATTTGCCAACGGAGCAATGAGCGAGAATGTACCGAAGGCAGGAATGGTAATGGGAAGTGTCGCCAGTTGCGAGCACAGCGTGACGGAAAGCACGCTGGCAACGCCCGATGGCACACCTAGCTCACCCAACGCGTAGGTCGCATAGGGACAAAAACACAGAATGGCTAAGACGCTGGCGCATGAAAGCTGAAAGCCCATCTCGAACAGCACCGTCGGCCGCAGTAGCACAAAGATGGACATGGTTACGAAGAGTGCCGAAAGGCCGTGCCGACGACGCCCCGCGCCGTTTACGACAAGCGTCACGAACACCATGCAGCACGCGCGCACGGCCGAGGGAGACGCGCCCGTAAAGGCAGCGTAGCCCACAAGCGTTATCGCCAATATCGCCCGCTGAAGACCACGTGAGCACCGAGTCTTTTGCAATACACCCTCGATTACAAACCCCACGATAGCCAAATGGCTGCCCGAGACTGCGATAAGATGCGCCGTTCCCGTCACCGAAAACCAGTCGCCCGCCGGCTGGGCGCGCAGCTCGGCCGAACGACCGCAGACGACACCGGCTATGAGCGCACGCGCCGGGTCGGTCGCAGGCGCGATGGACGCAAGCAGCCCATTTCGCAGCCGAAGCAGCGGCCTCGGAGAACCCTCATCGACCGACACAATCCGAACGGCTTTGACCTTACGCACCTCGCCTCGGAGCACACGCGATCGTCCATACGCATCGTTCTCAAAACGTGAAACGCGACCGATAACACGCACGTGCGCCCCGACCTTGAGCTCACGATCACACGATAGGCGAACCGTTGCCAAGTTCTTACCGTCCGAGCGTGCCCCGCAGGTATAGGAATACACGTCGTCGTTTATGGATGGATCGCCCTGCACGACAAACTCGAGGCCGCTTGCCGCTCGACCGTCGAGTGCCTTCGAGGCGCTGAGCACACCCACAGCCCACCACGCCGAGACGACCGCTCCCGCCACGAGACCGGCGGACGCGGCATACAGCCACCGCTTCAAAGGGGCAAGCCGCGCACAAGAGTGAGCCAGCACAACGAAAACCGCTGCCGCAACGGGAATGGCCCATAGCGGCCCGACCGCCGTCGCCCGCTCCCTCAGCAGCGCATCAGCGGCTATGCTGAGCACCAAGGCGCAGCTCACGCACATGCCGGCACACAGGGCCATCGTCCACGGAATCAGGGGTCGCGGAGGCATCACGTGCTCGCGCTCGGTCGCGCTCATACGCAGATGCAATCTTTGATTTTGGCAAGCTTCTTCTCGCCGATTCCCGACACACGCATCAGATCGTCAACCGAGGCGAAAGCACCGTTCTTTGTCCGCTCATCGATAATCGACTGGGCCATAGAGGGGCCGATGCCCGAAAGCGTCTGCAGCTCTTCTGCGCTTGCCGTATTGATGTTTACTAGGCCTGTTGCGCCACTAACGCCCGACGATGCGGAAGTCCCACCATCAACACCGGCTTCCGCAATGGACGCCTGCTGCTCCCCTACCGTTGGAACGTGAATTTTTTGTCCATCAGTGACCTTGGATGCACGATTAAGCCCCGTAACGTCTGCTTCGGGCGCCAGCCCGCCGGCGGCATCAATCGCCTGAGCCACCCGCGCCCCGTCTTTGAGGCGATATACACCGGGTGACACCACGGCGCCATCAACATCGACATAGACCTCTGCCGCGGCAGACGCCTTAGGCGAAGAGCCTTCGGATGTCTTTCCGCTCGAAGCATCGCCGGATCCCGGCTCCACTAACGTGCCCGAACCATCAGTGCGCTCAAACGACACACCGCCGGCACCGCCGCCAAGGTTCGCCATCGCCAGCCCACTCGCCATCGCAATGACGACCAGTATCGCCATCACCACTGCCTTATGACCGAGCAGTTTGCCCGCCCAGCGGTCCATCTTTTTGACTCGTTCGTGTTGTTCGCGCTGCGCCATAGCAAAACCTCCCAACACCATCGTGTCAGGAAAGGAGCTCCACAACAGCCAAGCCCCAAAACCGGTTTTTGCGGTCAAACCAAAAACCGACCAAAACCTTGCACAAATCTGTCCATTTATTCAGGCACACGTCAGCAAATGAACGCTTAGCCGCAAAATGCCCAGATAGCAAAAGACCGACGATGCAGGCGCATCGTCGGTCTATGCACAAATTTACTCGTAATCTTGGTAAATCTCACGCGGAGCAAGCTCCGAATGTTTGCGTTTTAAGGTCTTAGGGGCCTTATACGTGTTGCTCTCGAAGTCGATGTACTCGGTCTGCTTGAGCAGGCGCTCGATCATCTCCTCATGATCGAACAACTCCCAGGCCTCATGCACGGCATCGAGTTTAGCGTGCGTCTCGGGTCGGCGCGGCATAAACAGCGTGCAGCAGTCGGGAGCGGCCTCAGTCGAGATATCGAACGTACCGATCTCCTCAGCACGCGCGATGATCTCCTGCTTGTCCGAACCGATGAGAGGACGGAACACGGGGATCTTCACGGCCTCGTTGACGGCCATGATGTTCTCAAGCGTTTGGGAGGCAACCTGCCCAAGCGATTCGCCCGTAACGATGGCCTTGGCGCCCTCGATGTGCGCAATGCGCTCGGCAACCGAATACATAATGCGACGGTACATGATCACGCGCAGGTTGCTGGGGCAGGTAACCGAAATCTCACGCTGGCAGTCGCCAAACGGCACCACGTACAGACGACCGATCTGGACACCCGGCGCAAGCGCACGGATGATGTCCTGCACCAAATACTCGCTCGTATCGGGCGTCTGCGGACGACCGGAGAAATGCACCGGCACGCACACCGCGCCGCGACGCGCGAGCATCCAGGTCGCCACCGGAGAATCGATACCCGACGACAGCAGCGTCACGACCTTGCCGGCAGAACCCACCGGCAGACCGCCCACGCCGCGCTCAGAGCGCGCGTACACATAAACGCTGCCCTGGACCACCAGTACGTGCACCATTGCATCGGGGTCGTGCATTTGAACCTTTTTATCGGGGAAGGCCTCACACAGTACCTCGCCCACCTGACGATTGATATCGATCGAGGTGAGCTCATAGTCAGTATTGGAGCGCTTGGCGTGCACCTTAAACGAATCGAAGGAACCAAACTCGCGCAGCGCCTTCACGGCGGCGGCGCAGTACTCCTGCGGGTCGCGGTTGGTGTGATACGCCAAAGACACACGAGCAACGCCGGGGACGGTGCGGATGACACGCGCCGCCTCGTCGGCCTGATGCTCGTTAAAGGTCACGAGGATATAACCGGAAATTCGAGACACGGCGTTCACGGAAAAGGCGGCCAAGGCCGCCTTAATGTTATCCATGAGGATATGCTCAAAATGTGCGCGGTTCTTGCCCTTCAGTCCAACCTCGTGATAGTGGACTAGGCAGACGCGAGCCGCCATTTAGGCTTCAGCAACCTTGTGGCCGAGCGCCTTCTCGTAACGGGCCTCGTCGTAAGAGATGTCGCCGTCGACAATCTCGTCCATAGCCATCGAGATGGTATCGGCACCGGAAAGCCCGATGGTGATGTCATCGACATCCTGGACGGCAAGCACGCGGTTGTGCTGGCCACGCAGCATGCTATTGATGTCGCAGGCGCGCTTGGAGGCAAGCGAAGCGAGCAGGAAGCGGTTATGATCGGTCTTCTCCAGAAGATCGTCAATACAAGGCTTTACAACGGACACGGACCTCAGATCCTTTCATGCATATCGAGAACGCGAACGAGCTCATCGGTCGCGCGGTCGAGATCGTCATTCACCACGACGTCGTCGTAGCGGTCGGCAAGGGCAAGCTCATCGGCGGCGTTTGCCATACGCAGCTCAATCGTCTCGGGCGTCTCGGTACCGCGACCGACTAGACGCTCGCGGAGCACCTCAAGCGAAGGCGGCTTGATAAAGATCAGCACGGCCTCGGGGAAACGCTCCTTCACCTGCAGGGCGCCCTGGACATCGATCTCCAAAATCAGAGACGAGCCCGAGGCGAGCTTGGATGTGACCTCGCTCACCAACGTGCCGTAGCAGTTACCGTGGACCTCGGCCCACTCAACAAACTCACCGTTTGCCACGCGGCGGTCGAACTCCTCACGCGTCAGAAAAAAGTAGTTGACGCCGTCGACCTCACCTTTGCGTGGTGCTCGCGTGGTAGCCGAAACCGTCAGACCCAGGTTCGAGCGGCGCTCGCGCACACGAGTGACGAGCGTACCCTTGCCTGCGCCTGACGGTCCAGAAATCACAAAGAGCTTGGAATCCTGAGCGCTCACTTATTTGGTCAGCTGCTCGAGGAGCTGCTCGCGCTGACGGACGCCGAGGCCCTGGACGCGACGAGTAGCGGAGATACCGAGCTCCTCCATGATCTTGGCGGCCTTGGCCTTGCCATAACCGGGGAGAGACTCGATGAGGGTGGAAACCTTCATGCGGGAAGCGATGGGGTCATCGGAGTTGAGCACGGACTCGAGGGACTTCTCGCCCTTCTTGATCTGCTCGCGAAGCTCAGCGCGGGCGTGACGTGCGGCAGCAGCCTTCTCAAGAGCCTGCTTGCGCTGCTCGTCGGTAAGCTGAGGGAGTGCCATTCGTACCTCCAAATAGTTGGGTTATATCTGATTCAATAATTGGCATTTTAGCACGTAGAACGTACAAAATGCCTAATCGCGGCTCCATAGGTTAGACGATACCCGCAAAAAGTGCAATATACTGCGCCCAAAGTTAAGCCCCTGACCTGCGATTCCACACAAAGGATGGGAAAGTTTACGCAGGCACAGGGGCTATTTTGTGCTAATGAGACCCAAAAGTGGTGACTTAGGGGAATCTTTTACGCGACGTTTTCGACCAGCTCGGCGACGATGGCGTCAAAGGCGGCAACCGGATCGTCGGCACCGGTGATGGGACGACCCACCACAATGTGGCTTGCGCCACGCTCGATAGCCTGGGAAGGCGTCGCCACGCGGGACTGGTCGCCAAGGGCGGCACCCACCGGACGCACACCCGGAGTCACGATCAGGGCATCAGGACCCAGCAGCTCACGCATGTCGTGAGCCTCCATCGGTGAGCACACGATGCCATCGATGCCGTTGGCCTGAGCAAGCTTTGCCAAGCGGGCGGCCTCCTCGGCCACGGGCGACTCGACGCCGATCTCGCTCAAGGCATCCTGATTCATGCTCGTGAGCACGGTGATGGCGACGAGTTTGGCGCGGTCCTCACGCGCCTCCTCGGCACCCTCGCGGCAGGCAGCGAGCATAGCACCCGAGCCCAGGCCGTGGACCGAAAGCAGGTCGGCACCGGCAAGCGAGGCCGAGCGGGCAGCGCCGCGCACCTGATGCGGAATGTCATGGAACTTAAGGTCGAGGAAGACCTTAAAGTCAAGGTCCTTAAAGGTCTTGACGATCTGGGGACCCTCAGCGTAATAGAGCGTCATGCCGACCTTGAGCCAGGCGGCATGGCCCGAAAGCTCGTGGGCGAGCTCGAGCGCGCGCTCACGGTCGCAGTCGAGGGCGACGATAACACGGTCGCGGGCATCATTCTCTAGCATTCGAAAGCACCCACCAGCTCGTTGATGTCCTTTACGCCCTGGGACTCGGCCCAGGCCTCGAGCTCATGCGCGATCTTAAGCGAAGCACACGGATCGACGAAGTTGGCCATGCCGACCGACACGCAGGTGGCGCCGGCCAGGATAAACTCAGCCGCATCCTCGCCAGTCATGACACCGCCGACACCGTTGATGGGGATATCGACGGCCTGGGCAACCTCCCAGACCATGCGCACGGCGATGTGGTGGCACAGCGGGCCCGAAAGGCCGCCCTTGGGCTTGGCCACGCGGGACTTGCGGGTATGAACGTCGATGGCCATGCCCTGGATGGAGTTGATGACCGAAAGGCCGTCGGCGCCGGCGGCCTCGAGAGCCTTGGCAATCTCGGCAACGTTGACCGGAGCCATCTTTACGAACAGCGGCTTATCGGTCACCTTGCGGCAGGCAGCCATAACGGAAGAGGCGCCCTCGGGCGTTGATCCCATGGCGGCACCGCCGGCGGCAATATTAGGGCAGCTCACGTTGATCTCGTAGCCGGCAGCCCAGGGGCACAGCTCGACATACATCTCGAGTGCGCGGACAAACTCGTCAACGGAGTGGCCGGCAACCTGACAGATGACCTGGCAGCCGTCCTTGGACAGCTGTTCGAGCCAAGGACCGGACTCACGGGCAAAGGCGGCCACGCCGGGGTTCTGAAGGCCCACGGAGTTGATCATGCCGCCCGGGATCTCGGCCATGCGAGGCGCGGGATTGCCGGGCCAGGGCTCGGCAGCGCAACCCTTGGTGGTGATGGCGCCCAGCTGGGAAACATCAAAGAAGTTCTGGAACTGCCAACCGTAGCCAAAGGTACCGGCTGCGGTGTTGATGGGGTTCTGCATCTTGACGCCGCCGAAATCGACGGCCATGTTCACGGTACCCACTAGAAGACCACCACCTTGGAAGCATCGAACACAGGGCCGCACATACAGGCGCCCTTCATACCGTCGACCGTCTCGACATTGCAGGTGTTGCAGGCGCCAAAGCCACAGCTCATCATGCGCTCGAGCGACACCTCGCAGTACGCACCGGCCTCGGCGGCTGCGGCGGCGACCTTCTTCATCATGACGGCGGGACCGCAGCTGGCCACGTAGTCGTAGCCGCCCTCGCCAAGCAGCTCGGCGGCAGGATCGGTGCAAAAACCGTGCGTGCCGAGCGAACCGTCGTCGGTGCACACGTTAACCGTGGCGCCCAGCGCACGGAACTCATCGACACCCACGACTTTGGAAGCGGTGCCAAAGCCCAGGCACACGTCCACATCAACACCCTGCTCGGCAAGCATGCCGGCAAGACACAGCACAGGCGGAACGCCGATGCCACCGGCGACGAGCAGTGCCTTCCTGGTGCCCTCGGGTACCATCCAGCCACGGCCACCGGGGCCCAACAGGTTAGAGGTGGAGCCAGGGCCCATCTGGGACAAACGGCGGGTATCGTCGCCCACGGCGGCGTACCACAGCTCGACGGTGCCGGCCTCGGCGTCGGCGCGGTAGAAACTCAAGGGCACACGAAGCAGAGAAGACGCATCGCCGGGGACGGCGATGTTCACAAACTGACCGGGCTTGAGCGCACTTGCAAGCTTGGGGGCCGAGATGACGAGCGAGAAGATGCCGTCGGCGATCTCCCGGTTCGAGACGACCTCGAAGTCGTGCATGCGTGCAGTGGAAGGTGTGGGCATAGACGCTCCAATCCCCCATGCGGTTGCATGGTCTAAACGAACAGAAAGCGCGGCACCGCAAGGGCGCCGCGCACAAAAGCGATAAGGCTATGCTAGCAGATGCAGCCGTCGGCGAGCGTCTGCTTGCCACCGACAAATACATCGGTGGCACGACCGGTGAGCGTGCGGCCGGCAAAACCGGAGTTCTCGGCGCGCGACTCGTAACCGTCCTCGCCAACCGTCCAGGTTGCGGAGGGGTCGAACACGGTCAGGTCGGCGACAGAGCCCGCCTTGACCTGAACCTGATCGAGGCCCAGAATCTCACGCGGCTTGATGGCCATGAGCTCGACCATGCGGCTCACGCTCATCTTGCCCGTGTTGACCAGCTCAGTGAGCACGAGCGACAGCGAAGTCTCGAGGCCAATCATTCCAAAGGGCGCGAGCTCGAACTCGCGGGCCTTCTCCCACGGGGTGTGGGGAGCGTGGTCGGTAACGATAGCGTCGACGGTACCGTCGATAACACCCTGACGGATGGCCTCGGCATCCTCGTCGGTGCGCAGCGGCGGATTGACCTTGAGCGAGGTGTTGTAGGTCTCGTCCAGGTCGTTCTCGGTCAGGAACATGTGGTGCGGGGTGGCCTCGCAGGTCACCTGGACACCGGCAGCCTTACCGGCACGCACGAGCTCCAGGCCATGAGCGGTGGAGATGTGCTGGATGTGCAGCTTGGCACCGGTCAGCTTGGCAATCTCGATGTCGCGGGCAATCTGAAGCTCCTCGCCGGCGGCCGGCCAACCCTCGAGGGCCAGACGGGTCGAGACCTTGCCCTCGTTGATCTGGCCGTGACCGACCAGATCCTCGTCCTGGCAGTGGCTCATAAAGACCTTGCCGAACATCTTGCCGTAGTCCATGCAGCGACGGAGCATGCCCGCACCCTGCACGCCGCGACCGTCATCGGTGAAGGCGACGGCGCCGTGGGCGACCATATCGCCCATCTCGGACATAGCCTCGCCCTTAAGGCCGCGAGTCATAGCACCAGAAGGATAGACGCGGCAGTGGCCGACCTCGGCAGCGCGGGACTTGACGAACTCAACGACGGTTCCGTTATCGGTAACGGGGTCGGTGTTGGGCATGGCGCACACGCCGGTGAAGCCGCCCTTGGCAGCAGCGCGGGTGCCGCTCTCGATGTCCTCTTTGACCTCGTAGCCAGGCTCGCGAAGGTGAACGTGCATATCCACCAGGCCGGGGACGAGGTACTTGCCGGAAAGGTCGCGGACCTCGGCTCCCTCGACGGCGAGATTCTCGCCGACCTCGGCGATCTTATCGCCGTCAATCAGGACGTCAACGACACCGTCAAGCTCGACGGACGGGTCGACGACGTGGGCATTCTTAAGAAGCAAGGCCATTATCGGCACCTCCAAGCAGCAGATACAGGATAGCCATACGCACGCAGATACCGGCGTAGACCTGCTCCAGGATGACGGAGCGTTGCGGGTGGTCGGCCATATAGGAGTCGAACTCGACGCCGCGGTTGATGGGGCCCGGGTGACAGATGATCGCGTCGGGCTTCATGAGCTTCTCGCGGTCCTTGGTCAGACCGAAGAGCTTGTGGTACTCGCGAATGGTCGGGAACGGGGCACCCTCGAGGCGCTCCTGCTGCACGCGCAGCATATAGACGACGTCCAGCTCGGGCAGGACGGAATCGAGGTCGCTCGTCACGTGGTCGCAGCCCAGAACCTCGGGCGCCGGCGGCAGCAGCGTGCCGGGGGCGACGGCGTAGGTCTCGCAGCCCATAATCTTAAGGGCAGGGATCAGCGAGCCGCAGACGCGGGAGTGCGCGATATCGCCGACGACGGCGACCTTCAGACCGTGGAAGTCACCCTTGTGCTCCCAGATGGTGTACAGGTCGAGCAGGGCCTGCGTGGGATGGTTGTGCTTGCCGTCGCCGGCGCAGATAACGCTCGCGGGCGAGTTCTGCGTGACGATGTAGGGAGCACCGGCGTGCTTATCGCGCACGACGATGCAGTCGATCTTGTAGGCGTTGAGGGTCTCGACGGTGTCGACGAGGCTCTCACCCTTGACCGTGGAGGTCGAGGAGCCGCCAAAGTTGAGGCTGTCGGCCGAAAGACGCTTCTCGGCGAGTTCGAAGGAGCTGCGGGTGCGCGTCGAGGGCTCGTTGAACATGTTGACGATGGTCTTGCCCTTGAGCGTGGGGACCTTCTTGATCGCACGCTCGTTGACCTCGGAGAACGCCTTGGCGGTCTCGAGGATGAGCTTGATGTCCTCTTCGGAGTACTCGGTAATGTCGATCAGGTGCTTATGGTTGAACGCCACGGTACTACTCACCTCCCAGCGGCGCGGAGCCCACGTGGGAACCCGGCGCGACGTCGTTAATCTCGACAGCGGTGCGGCCGTCTACTTCCTTCATATATAGGTGCACGTTCTCCTCATGCGACGAGGGAACGTTCTTGCCGACAAAGTCCGGCGAGATGGGGAGCTCACGGTGACCGCGGTCAACGAGAACTGCCAGCTCGATGCGGCTCGGACGGCCCAGGTCCATAACGGCGTCCAGAGCGGCGCGGATAGTACGGCCCGTATACAGGATGTCGTCCACCAGCACGACGCGCTTGCCGTCGACGCTGAAGGGAATGTTGGTAGCGTGGATCGCGGGAGCGAAATTGGTCGCATAGTCATCGCGGTAGAAGCTGATGTCCAGGCTGCCGAGCGGAACGTCGACGCCCTCGATCTCCTTGATCTCCTCGGCGAGCTTCTTTGCCAGAAGGTCGCCGCGCGTGACGATGCCGACCAGAGCGAGGTCTTCACAGCCCTCGTTGCGCTCGAGGATCTCGTGCGCGATGCGGGTCATCGCTCGATTGACGGCGGTCTCGTCCATGATGACCGCCTTGGGGGAAGTCGTGCCCATCGATCTCCTTCCTCACATGTCTTGACTGCTGACACAGTCAAAAAAATAGATGCCCGACCGCTTAAAGCGGACCAGACACCCACAGGAAGGGCTGCTCTTTGGCAGCTATGTAATTCCATGTGGGTATCTCGTACCCCTTTAATGGTCAAGGGATAGTGTAGCCAACCTCGAGCTTAATTGCGAGCATAAATACAGAACAATCCGTAAACGGAGCCCAATGCTCCATAAACCTATATATATTTGTGGGACGAGCTTGAAAACGCACGCACGAGCTGGCATAATCCCCTCTGCTGCACGCAAATCGGATCTACGTCCAGGGCCGTGGCGTGAGCACTATCGCCAAAAGAGGAATATCTCTGTGTAGATTACGCACAGGGAGCTGCTTCTGTGCTATAGTTCAGGCTTGTTTGTTAACGCGACATGTTCGTTTGTCGCCCAAGGAGGGTCAGTTATGTCCAAAGTTTGCGAAGTTTGCGGTAAGCACCCCGTTGCCGGTCGCTCCATCAGCCACTCTCACCGCGTCACCAACCGTAAGTTCCGCCCCAACATCCAGCGCGTTTACGTCGTCGTCGATGGTCACCGTCGCAAGATGAACGTTTGCTCCACCTGCCTCAAGTCCGGCAAGGTTGCGCGCTCCTAAATAAGGTCTTACCAACAAGTACCTCGGACTCTCCGGGTCAAAGACCTCGCGTTCATATAGAACTTACCAAAGGCGTCCTCCCCCACGGAGGGCGCCTTTTTGCACTCATTGGGGACAGACTTACATGAGTGTTTACAGATGTCAAAGGAATCATAGCCCAGCTGATATGCCTTGAAGCTTGACCAGCGGTACGCATCGAGCGAGTCGAGCGCGCCTTTCACAGGATTGAGATGGATATAATCGAGCAACTGGACCGCCTGCGTGTCCGACTCGACCGCGACCCGCGAATAGCGATTGTCAAACAGGTGCCCCGTTCTCCCCGTTTTCCCATTGAAATACTCATATAAGTCTGTCCCCAATGAGTGGGGCGATGCGGCAAACGGGAAGTTAAAAGTTATAGTTGAAACGTTTCAGTTGATTGAAGCGTTTTAGTATGCCTTTTACGGGAATCTTACCGTTCGCCGAATAATTTCTTGCTATCATGCAAGACGTAGGGTAAATCTCCGATCGCAAGGAGACACAAATGGTGAAAAAGTCACCGGAAAACACTACTCCCGCAATTGTGGACAACGTAGAGGCGCTTGAGGCTAAGCTCGCTCAGATGCGAGAGGCCCAGGCGCTTTTTGCTACGTACACGCAGGAGCAGGTCGACAAGATCTTCTATGAGGCCGCCATGGCCGCCAACAAGGCTCGTATCCCGTTGGCGAAGATGGCCATCGAGGAGACCGGCCGCGGCGTTCTTGAGGACAAGGTCATCAAGAACCACTACGCCGCAGAGTACATCTACAACGCTTACAAGAACACCAAGACCTGTGGTGTCCTGGAGCGCGACGAGGCCTACGGCATCACCAAGATCGCCGAGCCCATCGGCATCGTGGGCGCCGTCATCCCGACGACCAACCCCACCTCCACTGCGATCTTCAAGACGCTGATCAGCCTGAAGACCCGCAACGGCATCATCATCTCCCCGCACCCGGCAGCCGCCAAGTGCACCATCGCCGCCGCCAAGCTCGTGCTCGACGCCGCCGTCAAGGCCGGCGCCCCCGAGGGCATCATCGGCTGGGTCGATGTCCCCTCCATCGAGCTGACCAACATGGTCATGCGCGACGTCGACATCATCCTCGCCACTGGTGGCCCGGGCATGGTCAAGGCCGCCTACTCCTCGGGCAAGCCCGCCCTGGGCGTTGGCGCCGGTAACACCCCGGTCATCATCGACGACACCGCCGACGTGCTGCTCGCCGTCAACTCCATCATCCACTCCAAGACCTTCGACAACGGCATGATCTGCGCTTCCGAGCAGTCCGTGACCGTCATCGACACCATCTATGACCAGGTTAAGGCCGAGTTCCAGAAGCGCGGCTGCTACTTCGTCAAGCAGGGTGCCGAGATGGAGGCCCTGCGTGCCGCCATGTTCAAGAACGGCGCCCTCGATCACCGCATTCCCGGCATGGCTGCCGCCAAGATCGCCGAGCTCGCCGGCATCGAGGTTCCCGCCAAGACCAAGATCCTGATCGCCGAGGTCACCTCCACCGACCCCGCCAAGGAGGAGTTCTCCCACGAGAAGCTCTCCCCGGTCCTGGCCATGTATCACGCCAAGGACTTCCAGGAGGCCGTCGACAAGGCCGAGCACCTGGTGCTCGCCGGTGGCCCGGGCCACACCGCCTCTCTGTACGTGCGCCCCGCCCAGGCCGAGAAGATCAGTCTGTTCGAGCACGTCATGAAGGCCTGCCGTATCGTCATCAACACCCCGTCCTCGCACGGCGGCATCGGTGATCTGTACAACTTTGGCATGAAGCCGTCTCTGACCCTGGGCTGCGGCTCCTGGGGCGGCAACTCCGTCTCCGAGAACGTTGGGGTGAAGCACTTGATCAACGTTAAGACTGTGGCCGAGCGCCGTGAGAACATGCTGTGGTTCCGCGCTCCCGAGAAGGTCTACTTCAAGAAAGGTTCCACGCCCGTCGCCCTCGACGAGCTCGGTACCGTCATGGGCAAGAAGCGCGCCTTCATCGTCACCGACCAGTTCCTCTTCAAGAATGGCAACACCCGCGCCATCGAGGCCAAGCTCGACGAGATGGGCATCGCCCACGACTGCTTCTACGACGTCGAGCCCGATCCGTCGCTGCAGTGCGCACGTCGCGGCGCCAAGCAGATGGCTCTCTTTGAGCCGGACGTCATCATCGCCGTCGGCGGTGGCTCCGCTATGGACGCCGGCAAGATCATGTGGATGATGTACGAGCACCCCGAGTGCAAGTTTGAGGACATGGCCATGGACTTCATGGACATCCGCAAGCGTATCTTCACTTTCCCCGAGATGGGCAAGAAGGCCTACTTCGTCGCCGTCCCGACCTCTTCGGGTACCGGCTCCGAGTGCACGCCGTTCGCCATCATCACCGACAAGGAGACCGGCATCAAGTGGCCGCTCGCCGACTACGCGCTGCTCCCCAACATGGCTATCGTCGACGCCGACAACTGCATGACCGCCCCGCGCGGCCTGACCGCTGCCTCCGGCATCGACGTCATGACCCACGCCATCGAGTCCTACGTCTCCATCATGGCTTCCGACTACACCAAGGGCCTCTCCGAGCGCGCTGCTAAGCTCGTCTTCGAGAACCTGCCCTCCAGCTTCACGAACGGCGCCAAGGACCCGCACGCCCGCGAGGAGATGCACAACGCCTCCTGCATGGCCGGCATGGCCTTCGCCAACGCCTTCCTGGGCCTCAACCACTCCATGGCTCACAAGCTCGGCGCCTTCCATCACCTGCCCCACGGCCTCGCCAACGCCGTCATCCTGACCCGCGTTATGCGCTACAACGCCGCCGAGGCTCCCGTCAAGATGGGCACGTTCTCCCAGTATCCTTACCCCAACGCGCTGCACAACTACGCCGAGATGGCCAAGTACTGCGGCATCGAGGGCAAGGACGACAAGGAGGTCTTCGAGAACTTCATCACGAAGCTCGAGGAGCTCAAGGACTTCATCGGCGTCAAGAAGACCATCGCCGACTACGGTGTTGACGAGCAGTACTTCCTCGACACCCTCGACGAGATGACCGAGCAGGCATTCAACGACCAGTGCACCGGCGCTAACCCGCGCTACCCGCTCATGAGCGAGATCAAGGAGCTCTACCTGGACGCCTACTACGGCCGCGAGCCTCAGGACTACGCCGTCTGCTAGTTTTAGCACGGTTTTTAACGGCGGGGGTGCACGGGTGTTTCACACACCCCCGCCGTCGCTTCTATCGCATCGTTGAAAGGATGCAACCATGCTGCTACCCGATTCCAAGACCGAGCTCGTCCGCCGTGGCAACAAGGTCGTTTACGACCTGGGCGACAAGATTGTCAAGGTCTTTAACGAGACCAAGCCTGTCTCCGACGTGTTCAACGAGGCTTTGAATCTTGCCCGCATCAATGAGTGCGGCATCCGCAGCCCCAAGGCTCTCGAGGTTTCCCAGCTCGAGAACGCCAACGGCTGGGCGCTCGTGACCGAGAAGGTTCCGGGCACCACCCTTGCCGAGAAGATGACTGCCGAGCCCCAGCGCTTTGGTGAGTATCTCGAGATGTTCGTCGACCTCCAAATCGAGATCCACGGCTACACCTCCCCGCTGCTCAACCGTCAGCGCGACAAGTTCGCCCGCATGATCGACAGCCTTGATCAGCTCAATGCCACCACGCGCTACAACCTTCAGGAGCGTCTGGACGGCATGACCAAGGAGTTCAAGGTCTGCCACGGCGACTTCAACCCCTCCAACGTCATCGTCGGCGACGACGGCCAGCTCTATGTGTGCGACTGGGCACACGCCACCCAGGGCTCCCCTGCTGCCGACGTTGCCACCACCTACCTGCTCTTCGCCCTCAACAGCAAGGATCAGGCCGAGGCCTACCTGGAGCTCTACTGCGACCGCGCCGACATGCCCATGCAGGTCGTGCGTCAGTGGACGAGCATCGTCGCCGCTTCCGAGCTCGCTCGTAAGCGCAACGTGAACGATGAGTTCCTGAAGAACTGGATCGACGTCGTCGATTATCAGTAATATCTGAGCGATTTATTTCGCATCGGAGGCACAAGAAAACCCCGCAGCTCATATGGGCTGTGGGGTTTTCCTTTACCCATCGAGTTTATTCACGCAACAAAATAGACTGCTCCGCATCTCTTCCTAAGAGAGATACGGAGCAGTCCCGCAATTACATCTAATAGCAGAAACGTCGATTAACGGCGGGCCGCCTTAACAAGCTCGGCAACCTTGGCGACGACCTCGTCAATCGCCACGTCCTCGCGCTCGCCCGTGGCACGGTCCTTGAGCTCAACGGTGCCATTCTTAAGGCCACGCTTGCCAAGCACCACCTGATACGGGAATCCCATAAGGTCGTTATCGGCAAACTTAAAGCCGGGACGCTCGTCACGGTCGTCGACGACGACCTCGATACCCTCGGCGCATAAGCCCTCGACGATTTGGTCGCAGACGGTTGCGCACTCCTCCTTCTTGGGATCGAGCGGAATCACAGCGACCTCGTACGGGGCAACGGAAACCGGCCAGACGATACCGTGCTCGTCGTTGTGCTGCTCCACGACGGCAGCAAGCGAGCGGGACACGCCCACGCCGTAGCAACCCATGATAAGCGGCTTCTCCTTGCCGTCCTCGTCCATAAAGGTGGCGCCCATGGCCTCGGAATACTTGGTACCCAGCTGGAAGACCTGCGAGACCTCGATGCCGCGAGCAGCAGAGAGCGGCTTGCCGCAGTGCGGGCAGGGATCGCCGGCAACGACGGTGACCAGATCTGCCCACTCATCGACGGTAAAGTCGCGCTCGGGGCAGGCACCGGTAAAGTGATAATCGACCTCGTTGGCACCGCAGGCCCACTGCTTGGACTCGCGCAGGCTCTCGTCGCACACCAGACGGATGCCCTCGGGCAAGTTAACCGGTCCGATAAAGCCCTTGTGCAGACCGTAGGTCTGAAGCTCCTCGTCCGTCATCATGCGATAACCCTTGCCAAAGACATGCTCGGCCTTGCAGTCGTTGAGCTCATGATCGCCCGGGACGATGGCCACGACGGGCTTGCCCTCGGCATCGATGAGCGCCAGGGACTTGCGCGTGCCGTTCTCGGGGAACCCAAAGAACTTAGCAACGGCCTCAATGGTGCCCATGCCCGGAGTCTCGACCTTGGTAAGCGTACCGTCACCGGGACCCTCAGTCACGACGACCTTGGTGCTTGCAGCCTCATCATCGGCGGCAAAACCGCAGTCATCGCAATAGACGAGAGAAGCCTCGCCGGCGTCGGCCAAAGCCATGTACTCGACGGAGGTATCGCCACCGATCTCGCCGGAGTCGGCAACGACGGGCAAGGCCTTGATGTAGCAGCGCTCGCAAATGTTAGCGTAGGCCTGCTTCATCTTGTCATACTCCTCCTGCAAGCTCTCCTGCGTGGCGGAGAAGCTGTAGGCATCCTTCATGATGAACTCGCGACCGCGCATCAGGCCAAAACGGGGACGGAACTCGTCGCGGAACTTATCCTGGATGTGATAGAGGTTCACTGGCAGCTGCTTATAGGAGCGCAGCTCGTTGCGCACCAGGGCCGTGACGGTCTCCTCGTGCGTGGGGCCCAGCACGAACTCGCGACCATGACGGTCGTCAAAGCGCACAAGCTCCTTGCCATAGGCATCGATACGGCCGGACTCACGCCACAACTCGGCGTCGACCATAATGGGCATCATAAGCTCCTGGGCGCCGGCGGCGTCCATCTCGTCGCGCACGATGTTCTCAATCTTGCGAATCGAGCGCCATGCGAGCGGCAGGTAGGAATACAGACCGGCGGCCTCCTTGCGGATCATGCCGGCACGGAGCAGCAGGCGGTGGCTGGCGAGCTCAGCGTCCGCCGGATCCTCTTTGAGCGTCGGCGCATAGAGCTTAGACATATACATTGCTCGGGTCATTTATTTCTCCTCAATAAGTTTGTCGACCTCGGCCATAAGCGCGTCGACAATTTGATCCTCAGCTACTTTACCAATGATCTGGCCATGCGAAAAGAGCAGGCCCTGACCACGTCCGCAGGCAACACCCAGGTCGGCGTCAGATGCCTCTCCGGGGCCGTTGACCGCACATCCCATCACGGCGATCGAAAGCGGCGCGGAATAGTTCTTAAGCCGCTCGGTGACCTCCTCGGCGATGGGAATCAGGTTAACCTGGCAGCGGGCGCACGTGGGGCACGAGACGATCTCGGGACCACGGCGACGCAGGCCCAGCGACTGTAGAATTCCCCAGGCGACCGGCGGCTCCTCAACCGGATCGGCCGTGAGCGACACACGCATGGTGTCACCGATGCCTTCGGAAAGCAAGATACCCAAGCCTACAGAGCTCTTGATGGTGCCCTGAAGCTTGGTCCCCGCCTCCGTCACGCCCAGGTGAAGCGGAACGTGTGGAATCTCACGCGACAGGGCGCGATAGGTATCAAGTGTCGTCTGTACGCTATGGGCCTTGGCGGATAGCACGATGTTGGTAAACCCACGGTCCTCAAAGTGCCGCACAAAGCGTTCGCTCGACATCACGAGCTTTTCGGGCTGCGTGAGGTCGTCGCGCTCGGCAATATCTTGCTCAAGCGAGCCCGCGTTCACGCCAATGCGAATCGCGCAGCCCGCGGCACCCGCGGCATCGATGACGGCATCGACCTTAGCCCAATCGCCGATATTGCCGGGGTTGATGCGCAGCTTAGAGGCACCAGCCTCGACAGCGCCAATGGCAAGCTTATGGTTAAAATGGATATCGGCGACGATTGGTACCGGAGACTCGGCACAAATCGTGCGAAAGCCCTCGAGCGCAGCCTCGGTAGGCACGCTCACGCGCACGATATCGCAGCCAGCCTGCGCCAACGCGCACACTTGCGCAAGCGTTGCCTGGGCATCAGCGGTATCGGTGCAGGTCATAGATTGGACCACCACCGGCGCGCCGCCACCGATCTGCACGCCGCCCACATGCACGGGGCGCGTCAGCTCGCGAGGCAAAGGATGGGATAAAGACAATCCAAACACTCCCCTACAAAATAAATCGAAGGATGTCGGAACGAAGCATATAGACAAACAGCAGCGCAAAGAGCGCGATGCCCACATAGCTCACAATCGTCTGGACCTTGAGCGGAAGCTCGCGGCCCGCAATCTTCTGAATGATCTCGATGACTAGCTTGCCGCCATCGAGTGGCGGGATGGGCAGCAGGTTCATAAAGCCAAGCGAGAACGAAATGAGCGCGGCAAACGACAGGAACGTTACGGGGCCGGCAGCAGCAGCCTGTGAGGACATAACGCTAATACCCACGATCGAAGAAGACTGATCGAGAATCTCCATCGTATGCTGCGGCTGGAGTAGGCGCATCACGCCATCCGCCGTCTGTACAACATAGGAGAATGACAGACGCGCCGAGGTGATCGGGTCTAAACGGACCACCTGCGTAGAGGCATACACACCTAGGCGCTCGTCCTCTTTGAGCGCAACCGTGGTCGAATGCTGCTTGCCGTCACGCTCGTACTCGATGGCGATATCGTCCTTACCGGCGGCCTTGCCGATGGCATCGTAGACATCCATCCAAGTAGAACATGAGACACCGTCAACCGAAAGGATCGCATCACCGGCCTCGATACCCGCCTTGGCGGCAATAGATCCCTCGTCAACCTGACCGATCACGTTGGTATCCATCGGCACGGTGACACCCGCAATGGAATAGATGCTCATAAGGAGCAAAAAACCCGTCAAGATATTGACGATAATGCCTGCGAGCAGCATAAAGGCGCGCTTGAGAAAGCCTTGGCCAAGATAGGTGTGCGAGCGTTCTTGCGCAAGGAACTCGGCCTCGCCGCACGGCAGCTCCCACACATCGCCCTCGGCAGTCGCATGTTCGCGATCGAAACGGCGACCATCAAAGGTGGTATAGCCTGCCGTGTCTCGTGGCAACGTCTGATATTTGGTGGGATAGTAGCTCGGCGAGGGCTTCTCCCCTTCCTCATACCAGGGCGCGATGGAGCCCCAGCCCAGCAAAAGGGCGCATGCCTCGAGCACATCCTCCTCGGAAAGTTCGAGCTCGACAGCAAGGTCGGCCACGGTCACGCGACCATGACGATAGATAGCCGCGAGCACGCGATCGGCGCACGAAACATCGGTCGGATCCATACCGCAGATGGCAGCGTAGCCACCCAGCAGCAGCGGGGTCACGCCAAACTTGGTTCCAATGCGACGCGACGTGTAATGGATGTCAAAGCGGCACGGCAGACCCAAAAAGAACTCGGTCACACGGACGCCGCAGGCACGCGCCGCCAAAAAGTGGCCGCCCTCGTGCAAAAACACGAGGACGGAAAGCATCAGCAGGCCCCAAAAGACCGATGAGAGAACGCTCAGAACAGTATCCATAAAACGAAAAAGCAATCCTTATGGGTTAGGAACGGGTTGCAGCGAGCACCTGCGCAGCCTTTTCACGCGCCCACGCATCGATGTCGCGAAGCTGCTCAAACGAATCGACCACCTGCATATCGTGGGCGTCCATGCAGGATTCCACAATGCGATCGATATCGGTAAAGCTGCAGCCATCGTGCAGGAAGGCATCGACGGCGACCTCGTTGGCGGCATTGAGCACGCACGGCATGGTGCCACCCGTCTTGCCGGCACGCTCGGCCAGTGCCAGACAGCGGAAGGTATCCATGTCGGCAGCATCAAACGTGAGCTGCCCCAGCTCGCGGAAATCGATACGAGGCGCCGGGGTATCCCAACGCTCGGGATACGAGAATGCGAACTGGATGGGAATACGCATGTCGGATGCGCCGAGATGCGCCATCACGGAGCCGTCGGCGAACTCGACCATAGAGTGAATCTTGGACTGACGCTGCACGACCACGTTAATGAAATCGAGGTCGCAGTTAAACAGATGCATGGCCTCAATGCGCTCCAGGCCCTTGTTCATGAGAGTGGCGGAGTCAATGGTGATCTTGGCACCCATGGCCCACGTGGGATGCGCGAGGGCATCGGCACGCGTCACGCGATCGAGCTCGTCGCGCGTGCGGCCAAAGAACGGACCGCCCGAGCAGGTGAGCCAAATGCAGTGGGCCTCGCGCGGGTTCTCCCCCAGATAGCACTGGTAGATGGCGGAATGCTCAGAGTCGACCGGAATAAGCTGGCCCGGTTGTGCCAACGGCATAAGCAAGTCGCCACCGACGACGAGGGACTCCTTGTTGGCAAGGGCAAGGCGCTTATTCGAGGTCAAGGCCGCATGGCTCGCCTCGAGACCGGCGGCGCCCACAATAGCGACAAGCACGCAGTCGACATCGTCGCGATGCGCGAGCTCGCAAACCGCCTGCGCGCCAACGCCGAGCTTCGTTCCCTCGGGCAACTCCTGCAGCACGGCGTCATCGCCATGATCGACATCGGCCACGGCAACCGCCGGAACCGAGAACTCGCGGGCAGCGGCAACGAGCTCGGAGGTACTGGAGTTAACGGACAGCGCCGTCACCTGCAGGCGATCGGCATGCTGGCGGCACACATCGAGCGCCTGGGTGCCGATAGAGCCCGTACAACCCAGGATGGCAACGCGAAGGCGTCCATCGGGGCCATACGTCGTCTGGAAGGACATTACAGCACGCCTCCGATCATCAGCAACAGCTGCGCGGTGATGCAGCCGAAGATAAGCGAATCGCTACGATCGAGCATTCCGCCGTGGCCCGGGATAAGGTTGCCGGAATCTTTGACGCCCACACCGCGCTTGATGCGCGACTCGATAAGGTCGCCGATAACGCCCAGAATGGACACGACCACGCCGCACAGCAGCGCATAGGGCAGGCTGAGCTTGTAGAAGTGCGTCGCCCACAGGATGAGCCAAATCAAAACCGAGCCCAAGATGCCGCCGGCAAACCCCTCCCAGCTCTTTTTGGGAGAGATCTTGGGAACCATCTTGTGCTTGCCGATACGGCTGCCCACGATGTAGGCAAACGAATCGGAGACCCAAAGGGACGCGCAAACGCCCACTGAAAGCAGGGCGCCGGCAAAACCGGGCACGGCATCGCGCAGCAGCACGATAGCCGACAGCATAAAGCCAGTGTAGATGGGACCCATGAGCGTCACGGCCACATCAGAGATGCGGGTACGCGGCGACCAGACATACCAAATGCCCACAGCGAGCATCAAGGCAAAAAGCAGGGCATTCAGCAACATCGAATCGCCCAACGCCGACAGCGGAAAGAGTACGGCGGCAGCGATACCCATGCGCTCGTTAGCCATCTTGCCATCGAGCCTTGTCATACGGAAAAACTCATAGCAGCACAGACCGCTCATGACAGAAACAAAGATGGCCGTGGGCACGATACCCAAAACCAGGCACAGGATAAAGACAACGGCGTAGACGATACCGGCGGCGGCACGGGTAATAAAGCCCGCCAGCCACGAACCGGTGCCGCTCTTTGCTGCAGGTGCTCCCGCAGCGGCAGCCTTGCGCGCAGGCGCCGCGGAAACTGGCGTCTTGGGAGCAGATGCCTTGGGACGATCGGACACGATTAAGCCTCCTCGGTCTTGCTCAGTCCACCAAACCTACGGTCACGGCCCTGATAGGCCAAAATGGCGTCGACAAGGCCCCAACGATCAAAGTCGGGCCAATAGGTATCGGTGACGTAGAATTCGGAATAAGCCACCTGCCACAGCAGATAGTTCGAAAGGCGCAGCTCACCAGAAGTGCGAATCACAAGCTCAGGATCGGGAAGGCCGGCGGTATAGAGGTGGGAAGCCACCATGTCGTCATCAATTGCGGCAGGATCGATCTTGCCGGCGGCAGTGTCGAGTGCGATTTGACGGACAGCGCGGGTAATCTCGGCACGCGCGCCGTAGTTGACGGCAAGCGCCAGCGTCATACCGGTGTGATCGGCGCACTCGGCAAGACCGCGTTCAAAAACGTCGCGGGTCTTCTTGGGCAGCGCGGAAATGTCACCCAAAAAGACAACGCGCACATTTTCGCGCTTCAGAAGCGGCAGCTCGTCGATAAACGTCTTGGCAAACAGATGCATCAAGACGTTTACCTCATGCTGCGGACGGTTCCAGTTTTCGGTAGAAAACGCATAGGCAGAAAGCACGTCGACGCCCAGGCGCACGCAGGCGGTAATGATCTCGCGAAGGGAGACGATACCCGCCTTGTGGCCCTCAGTGCGCGCAAGACCGCGCGACGTGGCCCAACGACCGTTGCCGTCCATGATGCACGAGATATGGTGCGGAATGTTATTGAGGTCAAGGTCGGAAAAACCGACGCCCGCAGGGGCGTCGGCAAAGTACTCGACCAGTTTATGCTCGTCGTATTGCACCTTAGATCTCCATGACCTCGGCTTCTTTTTCCTTCAGAAGCTCCTCGACCTTGGCGACATACTCATCGGTGTGCTTCTGGACCTTGGCCTGCTCGCGACGGACATCGTCCTCGGTGAGCTCCTCATCGCGCTCGAGCTTGTTGTTAAAGTCGCGACGGATGTTACGGATAGACACCTTGGCCTGCTCGGCGTACTCGCGGCACTCCTTGACGAGCTCGCGACGGCGCTCCTCAGTGGGAGCCGGGAACGGAAGACGAACGACGGTGCCATCGGAGTTGGGGGTAATACCCAGATCGGAAGCGCCGATGGCCTTGACGATAGCATTGATGAGCGCCTTGTCCCACGGCTCGATGAGCAGCATGTGGGCCTCGGGGGTCTTGACGGCGGCAACCTGCGTGACCGGCGTGGGAACACCGTAATAATCGACGGTGATGTCGGACAGAATGTTGGCATTGGCGCGGCCGGTACGAACCTTGGAGAAGTTATGCTTGAGGGACTCGAGCGACTTGTCCATATGGGCGGTGATGTTCTCTGCCATGCTTAATCCTCCTGATAGACGAGCGTGCCGACGGGCTCACCCGCGAGCGCGCGCTTGACGGTGTCCTCGCCATCGATGTTGAGGACCAAAATAGGCATACGGTTATCCTGGCACAGAGCCGTAGCCGTGGAATCCATAACCTGCAGGCCGCGAACGAGAACCTCGTGATAGGTAATCTTGTCAAAACGGACGGCATCGGCGCACTTGACGGGATCCTTGTCGTAGATGCCGTCAACCTTGGTGGCTTTAATCAGAATCTCGGCGCCGATCTCGCACGCACGAAGAGCCGCGGCGGTGTCGGTCGTAAAGTACGGATTACCCGAACCGGCGGCAAAAATAACAACGTTGCCCTTGGAAAGGTGGTTGATAGCGCGACGGCGAATATAGGGCTCGCAGATCTCGTTCATCTGGATAGCGCTCATCACGCGGCAGGGAACATCGTTATGCTCGAAGGCATCCTGCAGGGCGAGCGCGTTCATAACGGTTGCCAGCATGCCCATGTAGTCGGCCTGAGCACGCTCCATGCCACCGGCAGCGCCTGCCATGCCGCGGAAAATATTGCCGCCGCCGACAACGACGCCGACCTCATGGCCAACGGCGAGCAGCTCCTTGACCTGCTTGGCAAGATGGTCGGTAACCTTGGGGTCAATGCCATATTGGCCGTCGCCCATCAGTGCTTCGCCGGAAAGCTTAAGAAGCACGCGTTTATATCGGATGTCGGACAAAGCGATCCTCCTTTAATTAGACTCTCAATATGATATCAAAGGCTCTGATAAGAGCCATGAAAAAGCAGGCTGTGAGTAAAACCCACAGCCTGCTCATTACCAGCTACAAGAGCTTATTTACTCGCCACGGACCAGACGGTCAAAGGCAACGACGGTAATGGTGTCGCCGAGCTCCTTGGAGACCTGCTCAGCGTACTTCTTGATGGTGAGGGAGCTGTCCTTGATGAACTCCTGCTCGGTGAGCACGGACTGCTTGTAGAACTTCTCCAGACGGCCGACAGCCATCTTCTCCTGGATAGCCTCGGGCTTGCCGGACTCGGCAGCCTGAGCCATGTAGATCTGCTTCTCGTGCTCGACGGTCTCGGTCGGGACCTGATCGCGGGTAGCGCAGATCGGGGCGACGGCGGCAACCTGAAGAGCAACGTCGTGAGCGAAGGTCTTGAAGGACTCAGCCTGAGCGGTCTCAGCCTTCTCGAAGGCAAACTCGACGAGGACGCCGATCTTACCACCCATGTGGATGTAAGAAGCGAGCGCGCCGTTCTCGGCCTTGCGGGCGGCGAAACGGGAGATCTTCATGTTCTCGCCCATGATGTGAATCATCTCGGTGAGCTCGGAGGAAACGGTCTCCTCGCCCATCGGCTTCTCGAGCAGAGCGTCGACGTCAGCAGGCTCGCTGGTAGCGACAACCTCGGCGACCTTGGAAGCAAAGCCGGTGAACTTGGCGTTGGAGCCAACGAAGTCGGTCTCGCAGGAGAGCTCGAGCAGAGCGCCGGTCTTGCCATCCTCGGAGACGAACGCGGCGACAGCGCCCTCGTTGGTCTCACGGCCAGCCTTCTTGGCAGCCTTGGCAAGGCCGTTCTTACGCAGAACGTCGACAGCGGCGTCCATGTCGCCGTCAGCCTCGACGAGAGCCTTCTTGCACTCCATCATCGGGGAGTCGGTCATCTCGCGGAGCTGCTTGACCATAGCGGCGGTAATCTGGGCCATTGTGGTTCCTTTCAAAGAGATGAAAAAGAATTAACTAAGACTGATTTACTCGGCCTTGGGCTCAGCGGCCATCTCGGCCTCGGAGACCTGCTCCTTGCCGGAGCCAGCGAGGCAGGCGTCAGCCATGAGCTCGCACATAAGGGTGACAGCGGAGATAGCGTCATCGTTGCAGGGGATGCCGTACTCGACCTCGTCGGGATCGGAGTTGGTGTCGATCAGAGCGACGACGGGGATGTTCAGGCGCTGGGCCTCCTTGATGGCGTTCTCCTCGCGCTTGGTGTCGATGACGAAGAGAGCCTGGGGCAGACCCTTCATGTCGCGGGCGCCACCGAGGTTGGTCTGGAGCTTGGTGAGCTCCTTGCCGAGAACAGCCTGCTCCTTCTTGGGGAGCACTGCCATGCGGCCGTCCTCGACCATGGCCTCGAGCTCCTCCATGCGGTTGATGCGGGAGCGGATGGTGACGAAGTTGGTCAGCATACCGCCGAGCCAACGCTGGTTGATGTAAGGCATGTTGGCGCGCTCAGCAGCGTTCTTGACGGCCTCCTGAGCCTGCTTCTTGGTGCCGACGAACAGCACGTTGCCGCCCTTGGCGACGTTCTTGACGAAGGTGTAGGCCTGGTCGGCGTCGAGGATGGTCTGCTTGAGGTCGAGGATGTAGATGCCGTTGCGCTCACCGAAGATGAACGGCTTCATCTTGGGGTTCCAGCGACGGGTCTGGTGACCGAAGTGGCAGCCGGCCTCGAGCAGGGTGCGGATATTAATCTTGGTAGCCATGTTAAACCTCCTGTGGTTTGCCTCCGCGCGGGGTCATCCTCCAAAACCAACCCGGACATGTGCTACCAAAGCCCGGGCACCACGGTATGAAGTAGCCGCGCGTGCGTGATAAAAACATGTTGCCGTGAAGCAACCCGATGAATGATAGCAGGAATGCATCTTCCTGCCAACCCGCAATCAAAACCACACACCTGAGTGCGACGCGGGACGTCCCAGCCACTATTCGCCGCGGGGATGGGCTTGAGCCACGGCACGTTTGAGCCGATCGGGCGTGAGATGCGTGTAGATTTGCGTCGTGGACAGGCTCGCATGACCCAGCAGCTCTTGAACCGAGCGCAGGTCCGCACCGCCCTCGAGCAAGTCGGTCGCAAAGGTATGGCGCATCGCATGCGGGGCGATGTCGGTCGGAATGCCGGCGAGCGTCGCCAGCGTATGGAACCGCCGCCGGAGCATGGCGGCGCTCATGCGATTGCCGCGCGCCGATATAAGCAGCGGATGCGGCCCGGTAGCGAGGTCGCGGCGCTTTGCCTGAGCGAGCAACTCCGGCCTCCCCTCCTCAATATAGAGGCGCGTCACCTCGAGCGCACGACGATACAGAGGGACGATACGTTCTTTGCTCCCCTTGCCCCAAAGGCGCAGCGTGCGTTCGGACCAAGCGATGGACTCCACATTGAGTGCTGCGAGCTCAGAGATACGAGCACCCGAGGCATAGAGCAGCTCGAGCATCGCCGCATCGCGCAGTCCCGCGGGCGTCGAGGTATCAGGCGTCTTGAGCAGCGCCTCGACCTGCTGGGTCGTAAGGACGCCCGGCAGGTCGCGCGGCAGCTTGGGTGATGCGATCGCCGAGACCGCATCACCCTCGACAATCCCCTCAGCAGCCATCCACCGATAGAGCGAGCGAATGGCAGACAGATGCGCCGCAAGCGTTCGGGGAGCCACCTGCTCACGCGAAAGCTCGGCAAGATAGCGACGAATGGTGCGCACGTCGGCAGCGAAAGCATCGATATCCTCACGCTCGCACCAGGCAGCAAAGCGCTCCAGCCGCGAGCCATAGGCCGTCACCGTGTTGGGAGAAAGACCCTCGACACGTGCGATGTAGGCGATAAACGAGTCGACGGTGTCGTACAGGTCAAAGGCTATGACCGGTCGCCTCCAAACAGATCGGGGCGAGTGGCCAGATAGGCATCAAGGGCCTCGAGCGCACGGTCCGCATAGGCCTGGTAGCGGTCGCGCTTGCTGCGGCGCTTACCATCCTCGAGTGGCGGCACCAGGCCAAAGTTGACATGCATGGGCTGGTAGCCCACGGTGGCAGGATCGGTCGCATAGCCCACGAGCGCGCCCAGGGCGCCCACGCGGGGCAACTCGACGCCCGCGGCGCCGATAGCCTCGGCATAGGTGTTGAGCGCGGCGAGCAGGCCCGTCGCCACGGCCTCCATGTACCCCTCGGTGCCGGTGATCTGACCGGCCAGGCGCACACCGGTACCGGGCACGGCAAAGGTGCCATCGAGCACGTGCGGGGCATCGACAAAGGTATTGCGGTGCATGACACCGTAGCGGAAGAACTCGGCGTTCTCCAGACCCGGCACCATATGGAAGACGCGCTTCTGCTCGCCAAAGGTCAGGTTGGTCTGGAAGCCCACCAGGTTATAGGCGGTCTTCTCCTTGTTCTCGGCACGCAGCTGAATCGCCGCCCAAGGGCGACGTCCGGTACGCGGGTCGGTGAGGCCGACGGGCTTCATGGCGCCAAAGCGAATGGCGTCCTTGCCGGTGCGCGCAACCTCCTCGGCAGGCTGGCATGCCTGGAACAGATCGCCGCCCTCAAAGTCCTTGAGCACCACGCGGTCGGCCGTGGTAAGTGCCTCGATAAAGGCCTCGTACTCCTCCTTGTTGAGCGGAGCGTTGAGATAGTCGCCGCTCCCCTGCTCCTCGTAGCGCGACTGCGAAAACAGCACGTCCATATCGAGCGTGGAGGCATCGACGATCGGCGCCGCGGCATCGAAGAACGCAAGGGCGTCGCCACCGACGAGCTTCATGACCTCTTCGCTCAGCGCCGGTGAACACAGCGGGCCCGCGGCAATGACCACGTGGCCCTCGGGAATCTGCGTGACCTCGCCGTGCACGACCTCGATATTGGGACGGGCGGCAACCTCGGCCTCGACAAGCTCGGAAAACTTGACGCGGTCGACCGCCAAGGCGCCACCGGCGGGAACAGCCGCGCGATGGGCGCAATCGAGCAGGACTGAACCCATGCGCTCAAGCTCGGCCTTTAACAAGCCCGCCGCAGAGTCCGGACGGGTCGATTTAAACGAATTGGAACAGACGAGCTCTGCCAGGTGATCGGTATGGTGGGCCGGGGAGCTCACCTGGGGGCGCATCTCGCGCAGCTTTACGGCAAACCCGCGGTCTGCCAGCTGAATCGCGCACTCCGAACCCGCCAGACCGCCACCGATAACCGTCACCTGATCGAACTGCATCTGCAAACACCTTTCTAATTGACACGTTTTCCATTGTGACCGAAGGGCGTCTGGGCGTGAAGGGCAAACTTGGAGGGCGCATACCTTCCATCCATCATGCGCTCGATAAGGCCCTCGAGTTCAAGCGAACCCAAGAGTTTGAGTACGCCGACAGCATCGAGCGAGACGAGCGCCGCGATGTCGTCGACCTTGAGCGGAGAGGCGATGAGCGCATGCATCACGGTCTGCTGTGTTTGATCCAGGTCGGCAATGCCGGGAGCATCGGGGCGCGAGTAGCGCAGAGTGCCGTAGATGCGTGAGATAGCCATCTCGATAGATTCCTCGTCGATGATGCAGCAGGCACCGTTCGCAATGAGGTAATTCGTGCCACGCGACTCGGGCGATAGGATCGACCCCGGCACAGCGAGAAGTTCTCGCCCCAAATCCATAGCAGCCTCGGCTGTAGAAAACGTCCCGGAAGGCATACCCGCCTCGGATACAAAGAGGGCTTGCGACAGGGCCGCGATCACGCGATTGCGGCGCGGAAAGGCAAACTTGCGCGGACCCATGCCCCACGGGGAGATCGACACGACCGCGCCACCCGTATCGAGCGTGCGCATAATAAGCCCCGCGCTCGAGCGCGGATAGACCACGTCGGCGCCCGTCCCCAGCACCACGACGTGTTTGCCGCCAGCGTTGACCGCAGCCCAACCCGAGGCCTGGTCACAACCGACCGCGCCGCCCGAAACTACCGTCACTCCCGCCTCGACCGCCACCTTTGCCGCAAGCTCTGCCACGGCAAGACCATACGGCGAGGCCTTGCGCGCGCCGATGATGGAGAGCGCGGGCGTCGAAAGCACCTCGGGGTTGCCGCGCACATAGAGCGTCTGGGGTACATCAGAAAGCTCCAAAACGGTCTCGGGATACAACGCATCACCTGGATGCAGCTCGTAGGTCCCCTCGGCCATCATTGGTCCCTCCTTCCCTGGTACATCGCCGCCTCGAGCACGTGGTCCTGCGTCACTTGCTCGCCCTCGGCGACGTCGGCGATTGTACGCGCGATACGCACCAGTCGCACGATGCCGCGACCCGTGAGATGTGTGCGCTTCGACAGGCCGAGCACACACTTCTCTGCCGCATCATCGAGCTCAAAGGTCGAAACGACGCCGTCAATGGACCGTGTCTCGTCATCCTCGGCCTCGGCATCCGCATCGTCCATACGGGATTCGCGCCAAGCGCGAAAAGCGCGACCGCGCACAACGTAGTCACGTAACTCGGCAGACGACATACCCTCCGCACCCTCGATAATCACTTGGGGGTCGGGACGGGTCACATCGATCATCATGTCGATACGGTCGGCCAAAGGACCGCGCAGCTTTGCCCGATAGCGCTCCACCATCGATGCCGAGCAGCGGCATGCCACCTCGCGATCGCCCAAAAAGCCGCAGGGGCAGGGATTGCTCGCGGCCAGCAGCTGAAAGCGCGACGGGAAGGTAAAGGCCCCGTCGACGCGTACGATCCTCACATAGCCGCGTTCGATGGGCTGACGCAGCGTCTGCAGCACACCCGTGGGAAACTCGGCAAGCTCGTCCAAAAAGAGCACGCCGCCATGAGCAAGGCTGATCTCACCCGGGTGCACCGGGCGCCCACCGCCGATAAGACCTGCGGTCGAAATACTGTGATGGGGACTGCGGAAGGGCCGGTGCCCTGCCAACAAGCCATCAATGTTCTCACCCAAAACCGAATGGATGCACAGCGCCTCCTGTTGATCCTCAACGGAAAGCTCGGGCAGGATGCCGGTCATACGACGCGCGAGCATCGTCTTGCCCGATCCCGGGGACCCGATCATGAGCAAGCCGAGTTCTCCTGCCGCCGCAAGCGCCATGCCGCGCTTGGCGACCTCCTGCCCCAGTACGTCGGCATAGTCGAGCTCGGGCTCAAAGGTCGCCTCGAGCACTTCAGAATCCAAGTAGTGCCGCGCGGCATCGCCCATGCCATGGGCAAGCTGAGACAAATGATCGATGAATCCACAATCCACGCCCGCGAGTGGCACATGCTGGTCTGACCTGCCGGCGATAAAAGACAGCCCCATGTCGCGAGCCAGCAGCTGAAACGCCACCTCGCCCTTGACGGGAAGCACCGTACCGTCCAAGCCGAGCTCGCCGGCGATAAGGCAGCGATCGAGGTTGTCACGGGGAATCTGCCCATCGGCCGCCAGAACCGCGATGGCGATGGGCAGATCAAAGCCGCTACCGGTCTTGCGAATATCGCCGGGCGCTAGGTTGACCGTAATGCCCGAGCGCGGGATCTCGAACCCGGCGGAGCGCATCGCGCAGCGAATACGACCGCGTGACTCCATCACCTCCATACTCGGAATGCCGAGCATCTGGATGCCCGGAACACCACCGGCAAGCGAGACCTCGACCGTGACGTGAATCGCCTCGACGCCACGGATGCAGGCCGCGTGAACGGCAAACGTCTCGAACGCCATCACGACACCTGCCAATCGAACGCGTTGTACTGGTGCTCGATCTCGGCGATATGCCCGCCGCGAATGGTGACACCCACGGCATCGAAGCGAATCGCCTTGAGCGGATAATGCTCCATGAGATAGCAACTTGCGATGCGGCGGTAGCGGCGTTGCTTTTGGGCGTCCACGGCCTCCTCGGGAAAGACCCGCGTGCTGCAATTCAGTGCAACGCGTCTGGTCTTGACCTCGGCCATCACCACGACATCGTCGAGCTCATCGAGCAGCACCAGATCGGCCTCGCCCTCGGTGCAACGATAACCCTGCTCCAGCAAGGTGTAGCCGCGCTCGTTAAAGTAGTCGATGGTGATCAGCTCGCCCAGCATGCCCAGCTCGCGGGGACTGAGTCCCTTGATAAACTCGGGCGTCATCGCCCCGCAGTCGAGCTCGCCGTTTTCCCAACGCTCCTTGAGCTGCTGCGTCTTGCTCTTTTTGCTTGCGGCACTCATGGGGTCTCCTTTCCCGCACGCTGCATTGCCCCGATGATGAGGGCACCTTTCATGCGGGTAAGTACCGGAAGCAAACCAAAAGCTGACCAAATGCCGTCAAAAAACGGGCCGTACGCAGCAATGGTGTTGCATACGGCCCGCTACCAGCAGGTTTATAGAACCTTTAAGGTCCCCATCTCCACAATTGGCCTAGAAAAGGCGCTCAGTCTGCAGAAAGTTTCCGCAAAAGCTCACGCGGTGCAGCGGACAAAGTCCATGTTTGCGAATGGCCTCGATATGCTCGGGGCTTGCGTAGCCTTTCGATTCGGCCAAATGGTACTCGGGGTACTCGGCGTCGTACTCGACCATCATCTCGTCACGCGTGACCTTTGCCATGATGGACGCCGCGGCGATGCAGGCGATCTTGGCATCGCCCTTCACCACATCGCGCTCGTTGGGAACGGCGCCCAAAGGGTTGCCATCCATGAGGACGCAGTCGGGTTCAAGTCCCGTATCGGCCACGGCGCCCGCAACGGCGGTACGGATAGCACGGGCCATGCCCATCTCATCGATATCCTTAGGCGCGATATGGCAAAAACCGATCGCCGTCGCCACCTCGGCAATCTTCACTGAGAGCAACTCGCGGCGCGCCGGCGTGAGCTTTTTGGAATCGTTGATGCCCCAGACGCGCGGCTCCATAGGAAGGCAGACGGCGCATACCGTCAAAGGACCGGCCACCGATCCGCGACCCACCTCGTCGACACCAACGACCACCCCATTGCCGCCAAGCTCATGCATAAGCTCGTACATGTCATTGACGCGCTCGCGCTCGGCAAGTTCCTTGGCATGGCGCTTAAGAGCACGCTCGCAAGCCTTGATCACCTGCTGGCGCGGGTCCTCGCGATAATGCTCCACGAGGGCGGGGATCTCCTCAAACGTTGCGCTCGCCAGCTCTCCGGCAACCTGCGATGCCGAAACCGAGCTCGTCATATTGGCCATACCAGGCCCTCCTTGCATGCAAATCAGATAAAAAGAAGGGCCACCCGAAGGTGACCCTTGTGTCCAAACGAGTGGACAGACGCTGCGATCTTCTTAGCGCTTCTCGGGGATGCGAGCAGCCTTGCCCACCTTGTCGCGGAGGTAGTACAGCTTGGCGCGACGGACGCGACCATGACGAACGACCTCGAGCTTGGCGATCTTGGGGCTGTGAAGCGGGAAGGTACGCTCAACACCGACACCGAAGGACATCTTGCGGACGGTGAAGGTCTCGCGGGCACCGGCGCCGGCCATGCGGATGACGTCGCCCTGGAAGACCTGAATGCGCTCGCGGTCGCCTTCCTTAATGCGGTAGTGAACCTTGACGTTGTCGGCGACGCGAACCTGAGGAATGTCCTCGCGGATCTGCTGACGCTCGATTGCGCGGATGTAATCCATGTGCAATTCCTTACTCTTCTAGAGGTGCCGTACCACCTTGGCCGGCACGTAGTTGAACAAACGTATTCGAGTATACACGCGCGGGTTTCTGCTGCAAGAACATTTTTTCACGCAGACAAAAAGACAAAACCCGCACATGATAACCGCCCGTCTCACGAATGAGACGGGCGGCATGAAGGGGGCTACGCTAGGCGTCTAAACCCAAAACGTTAGGCGGAACGCTTGGCCTCGAGCTTGGCCTGAGCGGCAGCCAGGCGCGCGAGGGGCACGCGATAGGGCGAGCAGGACACGTAGTCCACGTCGGCCACGTTAAACAGGCCCTTGATGGACTTGGGGTCGCCGCCGTGCTCGCCGCACACGCCAAAGTGCATGTCGGGATTGGTGGCGCGGCCCTTCTCGACGGCCAAGCGCACGAGCTCCAGCACCGCCGCGTCGATGGTCTCGAAGGGGTTGTCTTTCAGAATCTTTTTATGCATGTACAGCGGGATGAACTTGGCCTCGGCGTCATCGCGCGAGAAGCCAAAGGTCGTCTGGGTGAGGTCGTTGGTGCCAAAGCAGAAGAAGTCGGTATGATGGGCGATCTCGTCAGCGACCATGCAGGCACGCGGCAGCTCGAGCATCGTGCCCACGGGAATATTGAGCTCGACGCCTTCCTCGGCGGAAACCTCGGCGATCACGCGCTCGATAACCTCGCGGGTCTGGACATGCTCGGCCGTGATGGAAACGAGCGGAACCATGATCTCGGGGCGCGGGTCGACACCCTCCTTGATAAGGCGGGCAGCGGCCGTGGCGACGGCGCGAACCTGCATGAGCGGCAGATCGCCAAAGACGACGGACAGGCGCACGCCGCGCAAGCCCAGCATGGGGTTGGACTCGACCATGCCGTCAATGCGACGCAGGCGGGCGCGCAGGGCAGCGAGCTCCTCCTCGGGAGCGCCGGCGGCCTCCTTCTTGGTGATGGCGACCTCGAGCTCGCGAGGATTATCCAGGAACTCATGAAGCGGCGGATCGAGCAGGCGGACGACCACATCGCGACCGGACATGGTCTTGAACATCGCCAGGAAGTCCTCGGTCTGAACCTTGAGCAGGTCGGCCAGGGCCTGCTGCTTCACGGCCTCATCGTCAGACAGGATAAAGCTCTGGATGATGTTCTTGCGATCGCCCAGGAACATGTGCTCGGTGCGGCACAGACCGATGGCCTCGGCGCCAAACTCGAGCGCGAGTGCAGCATCCTCGGGGTTGTCGGCGTTAACGCGCACGTGGTTGGCGTGGCCGCAGGTCTCGTCCAAACGGATCTCATCAGCCCAAGACAGGATGGTGTCCAGGTCGCCGGTGAGCTCTGCAGAGACCAGGTCGACCGCGCCGTCGACGACGATACCCTGGGTGCCGTCGATGGAGATGACATCGCCCTCGCGCAGCACGCGGTCGCTGCCCTCGATGCGCACGACCTTCTCTGCCGCGTCAATGTGGAAGCGCTCAACGCCGCAAACGCAGGGCGTACCCATGCCGCGGGCGATAACGGCGGCATGGCTCGTCTTGCCACCGTGGCTGGTCAGGATGCCCTCGGCGGCGACCATGCCCTTCAGGTCGTCGGGGTTGGTCTCCCAGCGGACCAGAATGACCTTGTGGCCCTCGGCGGAACGCGCGACGGCGTCATCACTCGAGAACACGACCTCGCCCACGGCGGCACCAGGGCTGGCGTTAAGGCCGCTGGCCAGGGCCTCGTACTTCTTGGAGGCGTCGAACTGCGGGTGCAGGAGCTGGTCGAGCTGCGCGGGATCGATGCGGCTCACAGCCTCCTCGCGGGTGATGAGGCCCTCCTCGACCATTTCGATAGCAATGCGCAGGGCGGCAGTGGCGGTGCGCTTGCCCACGCGGGTCTGGAGCATCCAGAGCTTGCCCTGCTCGATGGTAAACTCGATATCGCACATATCGCGGTAATGATCCTCGAGCGTCAGGAACACGCGCTCGAGCTCCTCGCCTGCGGACTCGAGGCCCGAGGTGGTCTTGAGGTCGGCGATGGGCTCGGTGTTTCGGATGCCGGCGACGACGTCCTCGCCCTGGGCATTCACCAAAAAGTCGCCATAGAACTCCTTGGTGCCGTCGGCCGGGTTGCGCGTAAAGGCGACGCCGGTCGCCGAGGTCTCGCCCTTGTTGCCAAAGGCCATGGCCTGGACGTTGACGGCGGTGCCGAGCTCGTCGGAAATGCCGTGCTGCTTGCGGTAGATGCAGGCGCGCTCGTTCATCCAGCTGCCAAAGACGGCCTGGATGGCAAGGCGCAGCTGGAGCTCCGGATCGTGCGGGAAGACGGGCTTACCGTCGGCGACCTCGAGCTCGGGATACAGGGTCGCCTCGACGTTCTCGGAGAAGATGCCCTTAAAGGTCTCGACGAGCTCCTGCAGGTCCTCGGCCGAAAGCTCGGAATCGACACGAACGCCGGCGACCAGGCGGGCCTGGGTCAGGGCGTTCTCGAATAGATCGGCGTCGACGCCCATGACGACGTTGGAGAACATCTGGATAAAGCGACGGTAGCTGTCCCAGGCAAAGCGCGGGTTTTGCGTCTGCGCGATAAGGCCCTGGACGGAATCGTCGTTGAGGCCCAGGTTGAGGACCGTGTCCATCATGCCGGGCATGGAGAACGGAGCGCCCGAGCGAACCGACACGAGCAACGGATCGGAGGCATCGCCGAGTTTCTTGCCGCAACGGGCCTCGAGGTCCGCCTCAGCGGCAACGATCTCATCGAGTGCGCCTTCGGGCCAGACGTTGCCGGCACCGGAGTACTCGACACAGGTCTGGCAGGTAATGGTAAAGCCACCGGGAACCGGCAGACCGATACGGCTCATCTCTGCAAGGTTAGCGCCCTTGCCGCCAAGCACGAAGTTCATGGATTTGTCGCCCTCGGTGACACAGGTGCCCTGGGCGTCGGTTCCAAAACGGTAAACCCTCTTGCAATCGCTCACGATACTTCCCCTTCCATGCGCTTACGCGCACGACCGTGGTAACGAATCGACCCGCCGGATGCAGGCCGTGAGGGAACTATACGGCGGGTTTTGGGCAGGCTTGAGCAGAGGGTGCGCGGTTTGGTAAACGTGCTAAAACAGGCGGTAAACGGTAGGTAAAGGTGGTTACCTTATGAAGATACCACTACAAGGAAAGTGCAGGTCGGATGTGATGTTTTTGCTAAATCGCTTTACCATTTATCAGCATTATTTCCAAGTATTCTCTTTGGTTAGCTAAAAGAGCCCCGTCCCAAATTAGCTACCCAAACAACCTTGTCCCAAGTGAGCTACTTTTGTTGAGCGCGGCGGGCGGCACGGCGGGCTCTTGCCTCTTGAATCTCTTCGAGGTGAGCAATGATCTCGGCAGCGCTTTCCTCGATGGCTTTGCCGTCGGTACGCACAACAAAGCAGCCTAAGCGCTTCATGAGGGCACGAGCTTCCTCAAGCTCGCTGCACACGCTCTCAGGTTCGGCATAGGAGCCGGCAACGGCACGGGCGTAGTCATCGCCCAAGCGGCTATCGCGAATCTCAGAAATAACGTCGACGGTCGAAATCAGGCCGAACAGGTGCATCGGGTTAACCTCGTAAATCGACTTGGGCGGCTCCATGCCATGCGCCAGTGGGACATTGGCGACCTTGTAGCCCTGATATGCTAAATACATCGACAGCGGCGTCTTGGATGTACGCGACACACCCAGCAGCACGATATCGGCACCCGACAGATCGTCGCAACCACGACCGTCATCGTGCTCAACGAAATACTCCATGGCCTCGATACGATGGAAATAGCGGTCATCGGTCTTGTGAATCACGCCCGCAACGCACTTGGGCGGCACACCGATGAGCGACGACAGCACGGCAAGCGTCGGGCCGATGAGGTCGACCGAACGGATATGCAGCATACCCAGGTAATCGAGCACGCGGGCGCGAAGCGCCGGATCGACAATGGTATGGAACACGGCGACATCGCGATGGTCGGCATCGACGCGCGGCCCCACAAATGACTTGACCTGCTCCACGGAGGTCACCTTGGGCAGGCGTAAAACGCGAAAAGCCCCTTCATCAAATTGCCCGGACGCCGCAAGCACCACCTCACAAGCGGTATCGCCGAGCGAGTCGGAGATAACGATAACGGTGGGACGAGCGGTGACCGGGCAATCCATGCGGGGCTCCTTTTGCGCTTATGCGCAGGCTGGCTTACTTTTTGCGGGCAAGCTCACCGATGTTGGCAATGCCGGAGAAAACGGCCTCGAAGCGGTTGAGCAGCTTAAGGCGATTATCGCGAAGCTGCTCGTCCTTGTCCATGACCATGACCTCATCGAAGAAACGGTCGATGGGCGCGCGCAGGGCGGCGAGGGCGGCAAATGCGGCCGGGTAGTCCTCGGCAGCAAGGGCGGCATCGACGGCGGTCTGAGCAGCCTCGGAGGCGTCGGCGAGCGCAAGCTCGACCTCGCCCATCAGGCTGCGGTCATACTCCGCACCCAGCTCGGGCTTGGAGATATGCGCGGCGCGGGCATAGGCGGTCGCCAGGTTGTCGAACGTCTCAGCGTCGTTCTTGCGGGCCTCGTCGAGGGCGGCGCAGCGGGCAAAGAAGACGGACGGGGCGATGATGTGCACCGCGGAGACGGCGGCGACGGTATCGGCCGGAATCTTTTCGTCGCGGGCCATGCTCACCAGGCGGCCATGGAAGAAGTCACGAACCTGCTGGGCGACCTCGGCGGCGTCGAACTCAATGCCCTGCTCACTGTAGAGTTCGAGGGCAAAGTCGATGAGCGACGTGGGGTCGATCGGCAGACGGTCGCGCAGGATGTTGATAATGCCGATAGCGGCACGACGCAGCGCGTAGGGGTCGGAGGAGCCGGTCGGGGGCTCGCCGATGGCAAAGATACCGGCGATGGTATCGAGCTTGTCGGCGCAGGCCACGATGCAGCCAGCGGTGCCCTCGGGCAGCTCGTCACCGGCAAAACGGGGACGATAGTGATCGCGAATAGCATGGGCGACCTCGTCGTTCTCCCCCATCGCGGTCGCGTAATAACCGCCCATCACGCCCTGCTGGCTCGTGAACTCGACGACGGCGTTGGACACCAGGTCTGCCTTGCACAGGTGTGCGGCGCGAGCAGCGTCGGCGGCAAGATGGGCGCCCAGGTGAGCCTCGCGGGCGATAGCGAGCGCGAGCTGCTCGATGCGCTCGGACTTGGCGAGCACGCTACCGAGCTTCTCCTGGAAGGCAACCTTGGACAGACGCTCACGGAACTCGTCGAGGGAGATCTTCAGGTCCTCCTCGTAGAAGAACTTAGCGTCGTCCAGACGGGCGCGCACGACGCGCTCGTTACCGTCGATCACGCGCTCGGCGTTCTCGGGCTTGCTGTTGGAGACGACCACGAACTCACGCGTCAGCTTGCCCTCCCCGTCATAGATCGGGAAGTAGCGCTGGTTGGTGAGCATGGACTCGCAGATAATCTCGTGCGGGACCTTGAGGAACTCCTCGTCGAAAGTACCGACGAGCACCGTCGGCCACTCGCAGAGGTTAATGACCTCCTCAAAGACCTTCTTGGGCGTATCGACATGGCAGCCGGGGCGAGCGGCCTCGACCTCGGAGATACCGGCAAGGATGGCCTCGCGACGGCGCTCGGCAGAAAGCACGCCGGCGTCCTCGAGTACCTGCTCGTAGGCGGCGGGGCTGGCGACAACGTGGTCACCGGGGCCGAGCACGCGATGGCCGCGCGTGGTGTTGCCGCTCGTCACGTCGGCAAACGACACGGGCACAACATCCTCGCCCAGAAGGCAGCAAATCCAGCGGACCGGACGCACGAACGTCGCGTGCTCGTGGCCCCAGCGCTGGGAGCGGTAGTTGGGCCACTGCAGGCCGGCAATGGTCTTCTCGCACAGGGCCGTCAGGATCGGGGTTGCCGGTGCGGAGGGAATGTTCTTCTCGGCAAAGACATACTCGCGACCGTCGGTATCCTCACGACGGACCAGGTCCTCGGCAGCCACACCGCACTTGCGGGCGAAGCCCTGGGCGGCCTTGGTGGCGTTACCGTCAGCGTCGAAGGCGATGTTTGCCGCGGGGCCACGCTTGACCTCGTGAACCTCATCGGTCGCGGTGGCAACGTCGGCAACGAGCGCAGCCAGGCGACGCGGGCTCGAGATCACGCGGACCTCGCCGTGGGCCAGACCGGCCTCGTCGAGACCCTTGGCGATCATGGTACCAAGCTGCTTGACGGCATTGTTCAGCGGTGCAGAGGGCATTTCCTCCGTACCGATCTCAAACAGGAAATCCTTAGCGTCTGCCATGGCTTACGCCACCTCGCCTTCCTGGTCGGCATTCTCGTTGACTCCGGCGACCTCGGCCATGTAGGCCTCGCAGCACGCCTTGGCGACGGCGCGGACGCGCAGGATGTAGTTGGCACGCTCGACCGCGGACAGGGCGCCGCGGGCATCGAGCAGGTTGAAGGCGTGGCTGCACTTCATGACACAGTCGTACGCCGGCAACGGCAGCTTGCGCTCCAGGCAGGAATGGCACTCGGCCTCGTAGTCGTCAAACTTCTGACGCATCATCTCGACGTTGGCGACCTCAAAGTTATAGGCACTGAACTCGCGCTCATTCTCCAGGAACACGTCGCCATAGGTCATGGGCGTGCCGTCGGGCAGATAGCTCCACACCAGATCGTAGACCGAGTTGACGCCCTGAGCGTACATGGCGATACGCTCCAGGCCATAGGTGATCTCGACGGGCACGGGGTCGACCTCGATACCGCCCACCTGCTGGAAGTACGTGAACTGCGTGACCTCCATGCCGTTGAGCCAGACCTCCCAGCCAAGGCCCCAGGCGCCCAGCGTCGGGCTCTCCCAGTCGTCCTCGACAAAACGGACGTCATGGTCGTTGGGGTCCAGGCCAATGGCAGCAAGAGACCCCAGGTAAAGCTCCTGAGCATTAACCGGAGAGGGCTTAATGAGCACCTGGAACTGATAGTAGTGCTGCATGCGGTTAGGGTTCTCGCCGTAGCGGCCGTCGGCGGGACGGCGGCAGGGCTGCGCATAGCAGGTGCGCCATTCGGCGGGACCGAGCGAGCGCAGCGTGGTCGCGGTATGGAAGGTACCGGCACCGACCTCGGAGTCATAGGGCTGCATAATGACGCAGCCCTGCTCGCCCCAGTACTGCTGGAGGCGCAGGATGATGTCTTGGAAGGAAAGCGATGAAGCGTTCATGCCTCTAATATCCCCTCGTCGAAACGATTACACGGTTAGGTACTGTACTATAGCGGTTTTTAGTCGATAGCGCCGATGCGGTTGAGCGGCCAGTAGCGCACAAGCGCCACAGCGATCAAATCAGAGCGATCGACGGGACCAAAGTAGCGCGAGTCGGCAGAGTTTTCGCGGTTGTCGCCCATCACCCACACGCACCCGTCGGGAACGGTGTAGGGATAACTCACCTGGGCGCCAGGCGCTTGGACCGAAAGCGGCCAGCTCATGCCCGTCGTATAGTCCTCATCGAGCGCTTGGCCGTCAACGACCACCTTGCCGTCCTGCAGGTCGACCGTCTGGCCGGCCGTGGCAATAACACGCTTGACAAGAACATCATGCTCGGAAGTGACATCGGGGTTGTGGAACACCACGATATCACCCTGTTTGACGGGCTGACCGAGCTCGAGGCTCACCTTTTGCGCCAAGATCTGGTCGCCGATCTCGATCGTGGACTCCATGGAGCCGGTGGGCACCACAAAGGGTTCGACCACAAACGAGCGAATCAGGAAGGTGGCGACCAGTGCGATTGCGACGACCACGATCCACTCAAACGCACCCTTTAGCACGGAATGCTGCGATGCGACCATTCTCACTCCTCGCTCTGCGAATACGACGCGTCCAGGATCTCCTGCGCGTATGCGCGCTCCTCGGGCGTAAGCCGCGCCGTCTCGATCAGGTCGGAGCGCCAGCGGCAGGTGCGCTCGATGGCATTCTTGCGGCGCCAGGCGTCAACCTTGGCATGGTCACCGCTCACGAGCACCGGCGGCACGCCCTCGCCGTTGAACTCGGCGGGGCGGGTGTACTGCGCGTACTCAAGCAGGCCACCGTCCTCGGCAGTCGAGAACGACTCATCGACGTTGCTCATCTCGTCACCAAGGGCGCCGGGAATCAGACGTACGACGGCGTCGGCAACGACCATGGCGGGAAGCTCGCCGCCCGTAAGCACGTAGTCACCGATCGACAGGCGCTCGTCGGCATACGCATACGCGCGCTCGTCGACGCCCTCGTAGCGGCTGCACACAAACAGCAGGCGCTCGCTTTTGAGCAGGCGCTCGGCCACATGCTGCGTAAAGGGTTCGCCGCAGGGCGTAAAGAACACCACGGTGGGCTTGGGACCCTCGGAGCCAATAGCCTCGATGGCCTCGGCGATGGGCTCGACCTTCATGAGCATGCCCTGCCCGCCGCCGTACGGCTCGTCATCGACGGTACGATGACGGTCGTGCGTCCAGTCACGCAGGTTGTAGGCCTTAAAATCAAAAAGGCCGGCCTTACGGGCGCGGCCCAAGATCGATGTGGACATGACGGGCTCAAACATCTCGGGAAAGACCGAAAGGGTCTCGATCAGCATGTTGTCCTCCCTACTTGTCCATATCGATCAAACCGTCCATAACATGGACGGAAATTGTCCCCTGATCGGGAAGATCGAGCACAACCTGCTCGATCACGGGAATCAGCACCTCGCCGTACCGATCGCCCTCGACAACCCAAACATCGTTGGCGGGCGTCGACATGATCTCGACAATCGTGCCGAGCGAACCGAAGCGCTCGTCGACCACCTCGCGACCCATCAGGTCGGTATAGGCAGCGTCGAGCGAATCGAGCTCAAAGTCGTCACGATTTGCCAACACGTAGCATCCCGTGATGCCCTCGGCGGCCGTCAGGTCGTCAATGCCCTCAAACGAGACCAGATCGCCATCGCCCGTATCGGTGACGGACACGACCGTGCAAAAGCGGTCGCGCTTGAGCGCCGGCGGCGTCAGGGCGACGCGCATGCCCGGCTCTAATACAGAAGGAAGCCCCCGCAGCGGCTGCGCGAGGACCTCCCCCTTCCTTCCGTGCGGCTTGACCACACGGGCGATGTTTTTGTACTGGGACCTCAAGGTCCTAGCCCAGAACCTCTACCTCGACAGCAGTGTCGAGGCGAGCGGCCAGTGCACGGGCGAGCGTGCGAATGGCCTTGATGGTACGGCCACGACGGCCGATGACCTTAGCGACGTCATCCTCGGCGACCGAAACCTCAATCGTGGAGGCGTCGTCACCATCGATGACCTCAAGGCTCACGGAATCCGGGTCGTCGACGATCTGAACAACGAGATATTCGACGAGATCGGCGATGCGATCTGAGAGCATTGCCTCACCCTCGAGCTGTGCAGCGTCAACCTCAGGCACGATTTACTCCTCGGCGCCCTCAGCGGCCTCAGCGGCAGCCTTAGCGGCCTCGGCCTCTTTGGCGAGCTGCTTCTTGGACTTCTTGACGACGGTCTCGGTCTTCTCGCCCTCGTTGGCGGCCTTGACCAGAGCGGCGACGGCGTCGGTGAGCTGAGCGCCCTTGGACTGCCAGTCGGCGATCTTCTCGAGGTCGAGATTGATGGTCTTGGGGGCGGTCATCGGGTTGTAGCGGCCAACCTCCTCGATGATACGACCGTCACGCGGGGCGCGGGAATCGGCGACGACGACACGGTAGTACGGACGCTTCTTAGCGCCGTGACGAGCAAGGCGAATCTTGACTGCCAAAGGAAACTCCTCCAACCAAGCAGCTTTAGGCTGCAACTACAAACAAACAGTTGAACATAATACGCCATCGACGCGGGCAGGTGAAGTCCGTGAGACCAACTTCTTCGGTGTAGTCGAGGGCAAATCCATATCTTAGACAAGAATTCGGGATTTGCAAGCACATACACGCACCCCACATGAGCTGCGCGGTATACTCATGACATGGAAAGACGCGAACATACATACGGTTATGAGGATGCCATGGGCGTCACGCCGCCGCCCTGGACGGGTCCGGCGGTGGGCCTCATGGACCTCGATGCGTTTTTTGCGAGCGTGGAGATGCTCGATCATCCCGAATGGCGCGGAAAGCCGCTCATCGTGGGCGGAGACGCCGATTCGCGTGGCGTCGTGTCCACGTGTTCGTATGAGGCACGTCGCTTTGGCGTGCACTCTGCCATGGCCTCGGCCGAGGCGCGGCGCTTGTGCCCGCAAGCCATTTGGACGCACGGGCACTTTGATCGCTACCGCGAGGTGAGCGCGCAGGTCATGGCGATTCTTGCCGAGGAGACGCCGCGCGTTGAGCGCGTATCCATCGACGAAGCCTTTATCGATATCACACCGGGTCGCTTTGCGCCCGAAGACCCGCTACTGGTTGCGCGGCGTATAAGCGACCGCGTGGCAGCGCTGGGAGTGACCTGCTCCATTGGCGTGGGCTGCAACAAGACGGTCGCAAAGATCGCAAGCGAGCGGGATAAGCCGTTTGGGCTGACCATCGTGCGCCCCGGAACCGAGCAGCGCTTTTTGGCCGCGCTGCCGGTATCTGCCATGAGCGGCATCGGGCGCTCGGCCGAGGAGCGACTGCGCCGCATGCGCATCTACACGCTCGGCGAGCTGTCACGTTCACCGGAATCAACCTTGGCCTCTATTTTTGGCGTCAACGGCGAACGCATGCGCCAGCGTGCGCTGGGACTCGAAATATCCGAAGTAACAAGCCTCGATGAGGAACGCGAGGTTAAATCCGTGAGCAATGAGCGCACCTTTGCGAAAGATTTGACTGAGCGTGGGGACATCGAAGCGGCGATTGCGCTGTTGGGAGAGTCGGTTGGACGCCGCCTGCGCCGTCAGGGACTGACGGGCGGCACGGTAACGCTCAAGCTTAAGTATTCGTATGGCAGCGGACGCACGGCGCAGCGGCGGCTTCCCCACCCCACCGACGATGAGAACATCTTTGTGGCGGTTGCGCTCGAACTGCTCGACAACATCTGGCAGGAAGGCATGCATGTGCGTCTGGCGGGTATCGGGATGAGCGACTTTGACCATCAGGGCGGCATCCAGACCGACCTGTTCTGCGAAGTCGACGACCGCGGAGCCCAATCAAGCGACCGTCGCGACCTCTCAGTCGCGATCGATGCCGTCCGAGACAAGTTCGGCGACACCGCCCTATCTTTCGGCCGCCAATCCCGCTTCAATGATTAACCGCCTTTGTAAAAATAGAAAGCCGGGCAGGTGCGGAAAACCGCAACTGCCCGGCGAAATGCGCGAGGCTAGCTAAAAGCCCCATATCAAATGAGCCACTAGAGGAGGTCGAGGGGGAGCTGGGGGGCGTCACCCCAGAGCTTTTCTAGGCGGTAAAAGTCGCGGGCTTCGGGAGTGAAGACATGGACGACAACCGAGCCGTAGTCCATGAGCATCCAGGTCTTCTGCTCGCGGCCCTCGATGGAGAACGGATGCTCGCCGCAAGCCTCGGCAACCTTCTCCTCGATCTCGTCGACAATCGAATCGACCTGGCGGTTGTTGGTACCGGTGGCAAGCACAAAGTAGTCGCACACGTCGGAAAGCTCGGTCAGGTCGAGCACCTGCACGTCCTCGCCCTTCTTGTCGTAGGCGGCCTGCGCGGCGGCGCGGGCGACATCCTCGGCAGCGACACCGCTCGCGGACAGCGAGGCGGCGGTGCGGTCGGACGTGGCAGCGAAACTCTTGTGCTCCACACCTTCAAGAATCTGCTCGTCAGTCATGGTCTCGTCGGCCATGGAATACCTCTTTCTAGACACACCCGAGCTAGCGCAGCTGGGCGTAATGGTTGTAAATCGTAATAGCCGTGGGATAAAGATAGCGCCCGGACTGGATCACAAAGACCAGACCCTGCGCAAAACAGGAGAAGAACAACTCATCGAGCGAGGACTTCCCCACCATCTTGCGCAGCGCATGGGCATAGTCGCCGTGACGGTTGGGCTCGATGGCATCTGCCACAAAGACCACCATATCGAGCGGCGTCATGTCGCAGGCACCCACGGTGTGACGGTCGACAGCCTGGAAAACGGCCGGTGACAGCTCGGGAAAAAGCTGCGGAAGCTCATAGGCGGCAACAGGGCCATGCAAAAGCGGCGTCGCGGCGGAAGGAGAGCCGGCAACCTTGATGCCATAGTGAAGCGCGCGGGCCACGAGCTCGTCATCGGAAAGAACCTTGTCCCAGTCGTGAATTAAGCCGGCGGCAGCCGCATCAAAGCGGTCAACGCCGTAGACCTCGGCCAGATGAAGTGCGGTCTCGGCAACACCCAGCGAATGCACATAGCGCTTGCGCTTATCTTTCATGCGAACATCGAGCAGCTCTTGAATGCGCTTGAGCAGCGCGCGCTCATCGCCCTCAAACTGATCCTCTACCGACAACGTAGCCCCCATCACTCAAAATCTTCTTGGCCCAAATCGGCATATAGCCTGCGCTTGCGAATGTAGCCGAGCACGGACTCGCTCGTAAGATAGCGCACGCTCATGCCGCGGGCAACTCGCTTACGAATGTTCGTCGAGCTGATCGCCAGCGCCGGAATCTGAATATAGCGCACGTCGAACGGCAGCCCCGACTCTTTGATTCGGGCACGCGCCGTATCGATATCAAAGCCCGGTCGCGTCGCCGCAATAAAGGTAGCAAGCTCAGCGATTCGTTCGGCATCATGCCAGGTCACAATATCGATAATCGCATCGGCGCCCGTAATAAAGTAGAGCTTTACCTGCGGCGGGTAAAAATCGCGAAGGGCATGAAGCGTATCGGCCGTATAGGTTACACCCGGACGGTCAATCTCGAACCGGCTCGCCAAAAAGGCCGGGTTCGCGGCGGTGGCGAGGACCGTCATGGCATAACGGTCCTCGGCAGGCGTAACCGGCTTGTCAAGCTTAAAGGCGGGAGAGCCCGCCGGCATAAAGAGCACAGCGTCCAAGTCGAGCGACTCGCGCGCCTGCTCGGCAGTCACCAGGTGCCCGTAATGAATCGGGTCGAATGTGCCGCCCATAATGCCAAGCCGAAACTCCTTGCCCTCTTTTATGGGCAGCTCGGGCAAACCGATTCCACCGCGCAGCGACATGGCTTACTCGCCCTCCGAGGTCTCGGCATCGTCCGCGGCATCCGCCGCATCGACAACCTCGACGCCCTCATCCGCAGCATCGGCCACGTCAATGGCCTCAACGGCAACGTCCTCGCCAGCGTCCTCGAGCTCCTCGTACTCCGAGAAGTCCTCAGCGCCCTCAAAGTCAAAGGCACGCTGGCAAATGCGGACCTCGTCGCCCGCACGGCAACCGGCCTTCTCGAGCGCGTCGTCAACACCCATACGTGCAAACTTATGCTGCAGGTAAATGACGGCTTCCTCGTTTTCCCAGTCGGTCTGGATGACCATGCGCTCGATGGCACGACCAACCACACGGAAGGCACCGGGCTCCTCCTGGACAATGCGGAACCGCTTCTCGCGCTGCAGACGGCGGCGCTCCCACTCCTCGTCGCGAAGATCGACCGGCTCATCGGAAACCGCCAGCTCGGCGCGAAGCTTAGCCACCTGCTCGCCCACGGCAAGCATCAGCGTGTTGAGGCCGGCGCCCGTCACAGCAGACACGGCAAAGAACATATGACCATCGTCGAGCGCCGCACGCTTAAGGTCGGCAATCTTGTCGGCCGTGCCCGGCGCATCGCACTTGTTGGCGACAACGATCTGCGGGCGCTCCGAGAGCTCTGCGCCATACTGCTCGAGCTCACGGTTAATAATGCGATAATCCTCGACCGGATCGCGATCCTCAAAACCACCCGTCATGTCGACGACATGCATGATCAGGGCCGTACGCTCAATGTGGCGCAGGAACTGGTGGCCTAGGCCCTTGCCCTCGCTCGCGCCCTCGATCAAACCAGGAACGTCGGCAACGACGTAAGAATACTCACCGGCACGCACCATGCCGAGGTTCGGCACGAGCGTTGTAAACGGATAGTCGGCGATCTTGGGACGGGCGGCACTCATGCGCGCGATAAGCGAGGACTTGCCCACCGAGGGGAAGCCCACGAGTGCGGCATCGGCCATAAGCTTCATCTCAAGCTCAATCCAGTGCTCCTCGGCCGGTTCGCCCAGCTGAGCGAACGCGGGCGCGCGGCGCACCGACGTCACAAAGTGCGTGTTGCCCAGGCCACCGGCACCGCCGGGCGCCACGACAACGCGCTCGCCATCGTGCACCAGGTCAGCAATCTCGAACATCGGGGTCTGCGTCTCGGGGTCGAGCTCGCGCACCACGGTGCCCATGGGAACCTTCAGGATCAGGTCCTCGCCGCTCTTGCCGTTACGACGGGCACCCTGCCCGTGCGTGCCGCGTTCGGCGCGGAAGTGATGCTTAAAGCGGTAATCGATCAGCGAAGACAGCTGAGCATCAGCCTGGATGACGACATTGCCGCCACGACCGCCGTCGCCGCCATCGGGGCCGCCCTTGGGGACAAATGCCTCGCGCCTAAACGACATGCATCCGGCTCCGCCGTCGCCGCCGCACACGTTAATGCGGCTGATATCGGTGAACTGTGACAACAGAATCGCCTCCTACAAAAAGAGGGAGACCCTTGAATCCTAAAACTCAAGTGCCTCCCACATATGTGCTCTATGAAGGGTGAATTACGCGTTCGCGAGCGGGCGTACGCTGACCCTGTGCTTGATACCCTTGTGGAACTCAACGGTACCGTCGACCAGCGCGAACAGCGTATCGTCCTTGCCACGGCCAACGTTCTCACCCGGGTGGATGTGAGTGCCGTGCTGACGGACGAGAATCGTGCCCGTGGTTACCGTCTGGCCGGCATAGCGCTTCGTGCCAAGGCGCTGACCGCGGGAGTCACGGCCATTACGGGAGGAACCGAGTCCTTTTTTGTGTGCCATTGTGTATACCTACTCTTTCGTTACGAGTGTAATCTACTCGGCGACGGGAGCCTCGGCAACAGCCTCGGCCTCTGCCTTGACAGCCTTCTTGGCGCGGGACGTAGCCTGGACCTTCACGATCTTCAGCTTGGTGAGCTGCTGACGGTGACCCTTCAGACGACGATAGCGCTTACGCTTGTGGAACTTGAAGACCAGCTGCTTCTCGCCCTTGAACTGCTCAACGATCTGAGCGGTAACCTTGGCCTTGGCCAGCTTGTCGGGATCGGTGACGATCTTCTTACCATCGTTGAGGAAGATGACCGGCAGGGTGACCTTGTCGCCCTCATTGCCCTCGATCTTCTCGACGGTGATGACATCGTCGGTGGCGACCTTGTACTGCTTGCCGCCCGTGTTAACGATTGCGTACATGTTTACTTGCCCTTCATGCATCAGTTAGTGCAACAGCCGAATATAGTAGCAGGCGAAAATACCCCCGTCAACGAGTATGTGGAGCAAATCCACAAGTTCGCACAGGTATGGGGCTGACGAGTCGGCCCTCGTCGTCCTCGCATGCTTGATTCTGACGCTCGACATCGTAGGAGCAGATGGTCACGAGGTCTTGCATACCGGTGGAAACAATAGGTGCATCCACGCCCGGGGTCAAGCCCTGCAACAAAACATCAGCAGCGGAAAGCAAAATTTCCGGACGCATGGAGCCCTCGTTGTCGGCATGGGTGTCGAGCATGAGCACCAGATGGTCCGGACGCTCCCCAGCCGTGAGCTCATAGCCCACGAGCGTGTGATCCAAATCCAAGCGCTTGCTCTTTTTGCCGCGCGCGTAGTCGATGCCATGGTCGGCGCGCAGCGTGTCGATCGCACGACGCACCTCGTCGGCGCTTACGGGCGCCTCGGGATCCAAGTGCAGGTCGATGCGATACGACAGACGCGTGAGCTGCGCCGTCAACGCCGGCGTGCGCACGTCGATATACGCCGCCTCGATGGGCGCCAGATCGGCCGGTGACGCCGCAGCCAGGCGCCCAAACGCCTCGTCGAGCGCCACGAACTCGGTCATAAACAGGTCATACCACTCGCAGGTCGACGACGTACCCACCGGTAGCGCCGAAGAGAAGCCCACGCGCATGTGCGGAGAGAAGCCCTGCGTGACGGCATAGGGAAGTCCCGCACGGCGCACGATGCGCTCAATGGTATGGATTACTTCGAGATGGCCCAGGTACTTAAGGCGATCGCGCTTGCCATAGCGAACACGAAGCCTAAAGAGCGTGGGGTTGTCGGTCAGGCGCTCACTCATGCGCGATCACCCATCAATACATTCTTGACGTGGAGCGTGGGGCAGATTCCGCAGCCGGTGCACGACGTGCGGGTGCAGTCGGGAGTCGTGACACCCTCGAGCGAGCGACGGTACTCGCGCTCGAGGAAGCCACGCGTGCAGCCGGGGCTCACATGCTCCCACGGCAGGCGCCAGTCCAACTCGTAGGGCAGGTGCACGAGCTCATTGAGGTCGATGCCGTTTTTGGCAGCAGCCTCCTTCCAGTTATCGAGCGAGAAATGCTCTACCCAGGCGTCAAAGCGAGAGCCCGAGCGCCAAGCGTCGATGATGACGGGCGTCATGTCACGACCGGCGCGGGACAGCGCGGCCTCGATGAGCGAGGTCTCGGCATCGTGGTAATGAACGCGGACGGCACGGTTGCGAACGCTCGTGATGAGCAGCTTCTGGCGACGCTTGACGTCGTCGTAGTCGAGCTGCGGGCACCACTGGAACGGCGTGGCAGCCTTGGGGATAAAGACCGAAACCGAGATCGACACCGAGATCGAGCCGCGACGAGCCTTGGGCACCACGGAACGACCGAGCTCCAGCACGTGATCGGCCAGATTGGCGATGGCCACGATGTCCTCGTCGCGCTCGCCGGGAAGGCCCATCATAAAGTAGAGCTTCATGCGGTTCCAGCCGGCCTCGAAGGCCGCCTTGGCCGCACGGTCCAGGTCCTCCTCGGTCACGTTCTTGTTAATGATGTCGCGCATGCGCTGGCTGCCGGCCTCGGGCGCGAACGTCAGGCCGCCCTTCTTTTCGCCGGCGACCGACTCGGCCATATCCACGCCAAACGAATCCAAGCGCTGCGACGGAATAGACACGCGAATACCCGTATCTTCCAGGCGACGGTTGAGCCTGTCAAGCACGTCACGAATGCAGGAGTGGTCGGTCGTGGAGAGCGAGGTCAGCGACACCTCGTCATAGCCGGTCTTTTCCAGACCCTGAATCACCGACGAGACGATCTGGTCGGCCGAACGCTCACGCACCGGGCGATACGTCATGCCGGCCTGGCAAAAACGACAGCCGCGAGCGCAGCCGCGCAGAATCTCGATAGACAGGCGGTCGTGAACCAGCTGCGCATAGGGCACGCACGACTGCGACAGCGGATTCGTGGCGCCGAAATCCTCGACGACGCGTTTGTAGACCACGGTCGGCGCATCCTTGCCCTCGCGCGGCACGGTGTAGCCGTGCGGCGAGCAGGGCTCGTCGTGACGAACCTCATAGAGCGACGGCACGTAGTTGCCGGCAATGGATGCAAGCTGCTCAACAATCTGCGCGCGCGGGACTCCTTCGTCGCGCAGGCGGCGATGCAGCTGGCAGGTCTCGAGCAGCGATTCCTCGCCCTCGCCGATGAGGATGGCATCGAAGAAGGCCGCGTACGGCTCGGGGTTGTACACCGAGGGGCCGCCGGCGATGATGATGGGGTCGTCTTCACCTCGGTCGGCCGCTAACAGCGGAATGCCAGCGAGATCGAGTGCCTCAAGGAAGTTCGTCACCGCCATCTCGTGCGGCACATGCAGGCCGACGATATCAAACGAAGCGACCGGCGCTGCACCCTCGAGCGAGAGCAGCGGAATGCCTGCCTCGCGCATAGCGTCACCCATATCGGGCCACGGCACATAGCCACGCTCGCAGGAGATGCCCTCGGCCTGGTTAAGGATGTTGTAGAGGATGGCGATACCCTGGTTGGGCAGACCAACCTCGTACACATCCGGGTAGATCAGGCAGCAACGGTAGTCGGCATCGGCCTTGGAAAGCGTGCCCCACTCGTGATCGATATAGCGACTCGGCTTTTCGACCTTGGCGAGCAGCGGCTCAATTAAATGAAAACAGTCTTGATACGGAACGCGCAACGGAAAACCCCTAAGCAGCGAGATCGGACGCGTCTTGGTAGGACGCCATAGGACGGGTAGCGCCCGCGACCGTGGTCACCAGATCGCGAACGCGGGAGAACGTGGCAGTGACCACCTCGTTGGCACGGCTGTAGTCGACATCGCGCTCGTAGAGCGAAACGAGCGCACGGCCCATGCCATAGGTGCCCGCGGCAGCAGTGAGCGCCTTGACGGCAAACCCAATATGCGGCGTCTGCTTGACGAGCGCGCGGGTGACCGCGCGGATCACAAGACCGCCGACAAGCACGCCCGCGACCTCGTAGCCGCGCTCAGGCTTAATGCCGCGTCCAAAGACGGCAGCGAGCTCAAAGAGCATGCCCACCTGCGCCAGCGCCATAACGGGATAATCGGCGCCCGGCAAAAACACCAGCGCACCGGTCGCCATATTGGTGAGCGCGCACGAGGTGATGATACGATTGGCCGCCGCGATGCGCATGAAGGCAAAGTTCGCCGCAAAAGCCGTTTCCTTTTCGGTGCGATCGAGAATCCAGCGGGCAAGCGTCTCGAGCAGATACGTCTTATCGGTTGCCGCTACCACGCCGAGCATAGGCGTGGACTCCTCGATAAACGGCACCTCCACAGCAGACTCGGCAAGCACGCACACGGGGGCGCCGGCGATCACGAGCTCCTGCACGGCACTCTCCAAGCGGTCGGAGCCGCACGAGAGCACCAGCACCACATCGGTATCGGTCTTTGGAGCAATTCGCTCCTCCCCCAGACGCTCGACGCGCACAATGCCCGAGGTCGTCTGCGGCACAAAGGCGTCACGCACCGTCTCGGCCAGAAAGCGCGAGGCGGACGAATCCAAATAGACCGAGACGCGCACCGGCGTATCGGAATCCTTCTTAACGGACGCGCCCATCTTAAAAGCGCGGGTCAGCTTATCTACGGGAATTTTCATAGCAAACCCCTCCAGCGGTTACGCGGCGCCCGAACGATGCCGCCATATGGATTGTACGATACCCACCGTCAGCAGCTGAATCATCATCGAAGACGAACCGAAGCTAATAAACGGTAGCGGAATACCGGTAATCGGCATCATGCCGATGCACATGCCGATGTTTTCGAAGGTCTGGAACGCCCACATGCCAACGATGCCCACACACGATAGGCGCAAGAACAGCGACTCACACTTAAAGGCGACGCGAATCGTCGAAAAGATCAGCAGCACGTAGAGGCACAGGAGCAAAAAGGAACCGCAAAAGCCAAAGGTCTCGGATAGGAAGGCGAAGACAAAGTCGGTGTGGAACTCAGGAAGAAAGCCGCCGGCCGACTGCGTCGCATGGCCCAAACCCTTACCAAAGAAGCCGCCCGAGCCAACGGCGATAAGCGACTGCTGCAGGTTGTAGGCATCGTCCGAATCGGCATTATCGGGGTCGATAAAGACCGTCAGGCGGTTCATCTGATACTGCTTGATGAGCACATCGTGGCCGAGCAACGAATCAAAGACCGAATCGAGCGCCAGGACGAGGGCCACCAGGCCCACAAGCAGGGCCAGGGTCGACAGCACCCATTCGCGGCGCGCACCGCTCATGCAGATGACGATGGCGCCCGAGACCAGCACGACCAGGCCCGAGCCCAGGTCGCCCATGGCAACGACGGCCAAAAACGGGATGGACAGCATGCCGCAGAGCTTGACGTAGTCGCGAACGGTATCGATGCGGCCGTTATACTGCGAGCCAAGCGTGGCGATAAAGAAGATGGTGATGAGCTTGGCAAGCTCGACCGGCTGGAATGTCAAGCCGATACCGGGAATCTTGATCCAGCCCGTCATGCCCAGACCGCCCGTATAGGACAGACCCGGAATCTTGGGCGAGAAGATCACGATCAGGTCGATGACGAGCAACGCCGTCGAAAAATTGGAAATACCGCGCAGATCGGTACGCCAGACGAGCACCGCAAGCACCGCGCCAATGCCAATGCCCAGCAGGTGGCGCGAGAATGAGGCGTCGGCCTTAAACTGTGACGCCGACCAAATAATGATGGCGCCATAGGCAACGAGCGCGACGGTAGCCAGCAGCACACCGATATGCACCTTTTGGCGAAACGTACCGCGCGAGGCCGAAAGTTGCTTGTTGACGCGGTCCAGGCTGCTGCGAGAGCCGGTCTTGGTTGAACGGAACAGATCCGCCGGAGAAAAATCCATCGCAACCTCCTATCGAACCGAAGAATCGCCCGAGGCCGAAGAGGTATCGGGCTCGTCATAAATCACGCCGAGCACGTCGCGCACGACATGCATCGCGGTATCCGAACCACCGCCGCCCTGCTCCAGGACAGTAGCGATGACATACTTGGGATCATCGGCCGGTGCATAGGCGCAGAACCACGCGTATTCGTCCTCGCCGCTTTTCTCGCCCGTGCCCGACTTGCCGTATACCTGCGGCGTCAGGGTGCCAAAGTGAGCCGCCAGGGACGTCGATGCCGTGTAAATCACGTCGTGCATGCCGTTGCGAACAAGAGTCAAATCCGAATCGCTGTTGATCTTGGCCTCCAGGCGCTTCTTCTTGCCCTTGCCGTTGTACTTATAGGCATCGCCGTCGCCATCGCGCGACACGGCAGACAAAAACACGTGAGGCACGTACTGTTTGCCGCCGTTGGCAAGACCCATATAGGCGCACGCCATCTGCAGGGGCGTCACCAGGATGTCGCCTTGGCCGATGGCAATGTTGGTCATATCGCCGGCATTCCACTTGCGGTCCTCGGCAGAGGCGTCGGTAAAGTACGACTCTTTCCACTCGGCATCGGGAATACGGCCCGCGCCCTCACTCGGCAGATCGATACCGCAGGTCTTGCCTAGGCCCCAGCGACGAAAGACCTCCTGCAGGCCCTCGGAATGTTGCTCGTCATAAAAGAAGGCCTTGCCCATGTCGTAGAAGACGGGGTCGCACGAGTTGGCGATACCCGACTGCAGCGTCATGGTGCCGTGGCCAGACGTCAGCCAGCAGCGCTTGCCCCAAGCCTTGCCCAGGCCCGTCCAATAGCCCGTGCAGTTGGTTGTCTGCGTTGAAGTGTAGGTTCCAAACTCAAGACCGGCCAGTGCCGAGAGCGGCTTGATGGTCGAGGCCGACATGTACTGTCCGCTAATGGCGCGGTTGAGCAGCGGGTGCGAACCCTTGTCATCATTGAGCTCGGTCCACACGTCATTTGAGACGCCGCCGATAAAGACGGACGGATCGAACTTGGGCTCGCTCGCCATGCCCAGGATCTCACCATTGTTGGGATCGAGGCACACCACAGCGCCGTTGCCGGCATTGCTGTAGCCGGTGGTCTTGGCAAGCTCGATGGCGCTCGCCAGCGCCGTCTCACAGGCCTGTTGGATCTTGAGGTCGAGCGTGAGCTTAATGTCGGAGCCGGCCTTGGCGGGCACGGCGCCGGCCTGACCGGTCACATTGCCCGAGGCATCGACCTTGACGGTCTGCTCGCCACGAATACCCTGCAGCAGGTTTTCGTAGTAGCTCTCAACACCCGCCTGGCCCACGATATCGCCCGACTGGTACGTAATCTTGCCAGCAGAAGCATCATCATCGCCAGAGGTTTTCTTATTCTGGGCCTCGAGCTGCTCGGAGGTAATGGTGCCGGTATAGCCCAAAATGTGACAGGCCGTCTCGCCGTACGGGTACTGGCGCTCGGTACGCTCGGCAATCTTGACGCCCGGGAACTCGCCTGCGTGCTCCTTGATATAGGCAACCGTTGAGCGGCGCACGTCCGTCGCGATGGTATGCAGACTCTGGGCGCCCTCGGAATTGTCCTGGATATTGCGCAGCACAGCCACGTAGGGCATACCGAGCACGTTGGCAAGATGACGAACCAGAACCTCATCCTCAGCAAGGTCGCGATAGGCCACGACAGCAAGTGAGGGACGGTTCTGGACAAGCGCCACGCCATTGCGGTCGAGGATGCGGCCGCGCACAGCGGGTGTGGTAACGGTGCGCGTCTGATTGCTATTAGCCTGCTTTTCGTAATAGTCCGACGAGACCATCTGCATGCCCCACAGCTTGACGGCAAGCGCCGCGAACATCGCGCCCACACCCGTGGTGAGGATGGAGAAGCGGCCCTTAAAGGCGGTCGCCGCGGTATTGCCCTCGCCCTCGGTGGCGCGCGGGGCCGTTCCATGCTGCGTATCGTAGGTAAAACGGGAATCGCCGCGACGCATGATGACCAGCGCGACCACGATGGCCACAACCAGCACGATACCGGCGATAATAACCGTCATCTGGGAAGACATCTACGAGCCTCCCCTATTTGAGCTTACGGGTCTTGGGCTTAAAGCGCATGCCCGTCTGGCGTCCGCCACGTGCGGAGAATCCATAACCGGACTGCGGCACGACGCCGGACATCAAAAACGGAATGGCAACCAAACCCGTCAGGATCGAAGACGGCAGCGCATGGCCGAAGATCGCCACGACAAAGCTCGTCTCCAAACCCATAAACAGCAAGATGATGCTGTAGATCACATTAATGACGAGCGCGAAGGCACCCACAGTGATGCCGCGCGCACTCGGGGTACCGCCCGTCTGACCGGCGGCGCTATGCACCAGGGCAAAAGAACCCACGGTCAGCAGGAGCGACATAACGCCCACCGGCACGGCAGCGGAAAGGTCATAGAACAAGCCGCTGCAAAAACCGCACACGACGGCACGGGTCGGGTCGCCCGAGAACACGCTTATGCACACCAGGATAATCATAAAGTTGACGCGACCGCCCGCAATGGAGATCTGCGGTGCCAGGCCTGCCTGCAGCAGCACGCACACGATGGCGGCGATTACAAACGTACGGGAGCTCATCCCCTGCTCGTGTAGATCCATGGACATGCCCCCTATTCGCTCGAGCCGGAATCGGTCGTCTCGGACGTGTCGGAACCGTCATCCGAGCTCTCGTCCTTCGTCTTGGTCGCAGCATCGCGCGACGTTCCCTGCGGCGTGCTATTAGCGGTGCTCACGTCCTCATCCGAGGCCGACTGTTCGTCGGTCAGCGAGGTGATGACCAGCACTTCCTCGTTGTTCTCGGCCGTCGTCTGGGCGCGCACCACAATGGTGTAGTACACGTCGTTTGCGGATTTTTCAACCGACGAGACGGTGCCGAGCGGTAGACCCTTGGGGAACACACCGCCAATGCCCGAGGTCACGATGATGTCGCCAACCTTAACATCGGAGTCGACGCTCACGTACTCAAGACGCAGCGTGCCGTCAGCCTGACCCTGCAGCATACCCTGGGCGCGCGTGTCCTGCACCATGGCGGATACGCCGGAGTTCTCGTCGCCAATCAGGCGCACGGTAGAGGTCTTGGCCGATACCTCGATAATCTGGCCGATAACACCGGCAGAACTCGTCACGGGCATGTTGATGGTAAGCCCGTCGGCAGAGCCCTTGTCGATGGTAACGGTCGAGGTCCAGGCATCGCCGGAGGCACCAACGATACGAGCAGCGGTCGATTTGAGGTTATAGGTCGACTGCAGGCCGACCAGCCCCTCCAGACGCTCGGCGGTCTTTTGAGCCTCGGAGAGCTCGGCAACCTTAGAGGTCAGTTCCTCGTTTTGCTTCTTAAGCTCGTCAAGCGTGTCCTGCGACGCCGTAAGGTTAGAGAACACGTTACCGATCGCATTGAAGGGAGCCGCCACAGCCGAGCCCACAAAGCGCACCGGCGAGGTAATCGTCGTCACGCCCGAGCGCACGGCATGAATCGGTCCTGCCTCGCCCTCGCGGATGTAAAACGTGAGCAGCAACACCGAAATCAGGCTGAAAACAATCAACGGGCGCATACCCGTTGATTGTCGCTTGGTATTCAGATTTGTGGAGAAACCCGAAGATCGTGCCAAATGGAATCCACCTTTTGGAAATTAAGCATTGGTCTGGACGAAGCCGCCATCAAACGCATTGGCCTCGAGCACGCGGGCACAGCCGTTAACAACGTTATCGAGCGCCGTGGGGCTAACATTGACCGAAACGCCGGTCTCATCGCGCAGGCGCACATCGAGACCGCGCAGCAGCGCGCCGCCACCGGTCAGCAAAATGCCATAGTACATAAGGTCCGAGGCAAGATCGGGAGGCGTAGCGTCGAGTGCGTCCTTGACGGCCTTGGCCATCTCGTCGAGCGGCTTGTTGAGTGCGCGACGAATCTCCTCGCTCTCGATGCGCACGGTCTTGGGCAGACCGGTGATCACGTCGCGGCCGTTGACCTCGACGTCGAGCTCGTCCTTGAGCGGCACGGCGGAGCCGACCTTGATCTTGATGTCCTCTGCCGTACGCTCGCCGATGGCCAGGTTGTAGGCATCACGAACGTGCGTGAGGATGGCCTGATCGAACTCGTCGCCGGCAATACGGATGGACTGCGAGACGACGATGCCGCCCATAGCGATAACGGCAACCTCGGTGGTACCGCCACCGATGTCGATGACCATGGAGCCGGTGGGTTCCTCGACGGGCAGGTCGGCGCCGATGGCAGCCGCCATGGGCTCTTCGATCAGATAGGCCTGGCGGGCACCGGCCTGGATCGTGGCCTCAAAGACAGCACGCTTCTCGACCGACGTGACACCGGAGGGAACGCAGACGACAACACGCGGACGCGGAGTCCACGGATAGCGCTTCTCGGACGCCTTGTCGATAAAGTAGCGAAGCATGGCCTCGGTAACATCGAAGTCGGCGATGACGCCGTCCTTCAGGGGACGAACGGCCACGATGTTGCCGGGCGTACGGCCGAGCATGCGCTTTGCCTCGATACCGACCGCCAAGATGCGCTCGTCGTTCTTGTCGATGGCGACAACAGAGGGCTCGCGAATGACGATGCCCTTGCCGCGCACGGAGACAAGCGTATTGGCGGTGCCGAGGTCGATGGCAAGATCGCCCGCATAGCTACCGAAGAACATATCCATCAAAGAAAACAACGCAACTCCTGATGTGTTGGATGATTGCTGGAAAACTACTAGCTCATCATACTAGCGCAAGCCCGGCGCCTCACTTGCGGTGAAGCGCCGGGCAAAGCTAAATCCCATAAGGTCACTACTGGTTGTCAGCAGCCGAGAAATCCATATCAAGCGAAGAAACGGCCCAGCCGATATGGTTGTCGGAGCGCACGAATTTGACGGTGTACTCCTGCTCGCCGCCCTTGGACAGCGATGCCTTCACCTTGGCGGTCGTCTCGGTCATGGACTGATCCATGCCCTCGACGGACACGGTGGCACCCTGCGGAATCGAGGAGATGATCATCGACTTAGCGTCCTCGGACAGGCTCGAGGCCAGGCAAGACTCGGCCTTTGCGGCGTCACCGTCGCCGGCAGCCTGGAACAGATCGGTAACGACAGACTCCTGAGACGGGAAGCCAAAGCCGCGCGTGTAGGCAAAGCCCAGACCGCCCGCGGCGATCAAAATGAGCAGAAGCAGCACGATGAAGACTTTAAGACCCGTGTGGCGATGGCGACGACGGACCTTGGCCTGCTTACGATCCTGACGGTCCTGCTGGACCATCTCGGACTCGGACAGCGTAAAGAAGCCGGTGTCCGAGGGATCGGGCATAAACTGACCGGTCGCGCCCGTAGGATCGAGCGGATCGACGGCAGGAGCGTCCATCGCGGGCGCCGGAGCCGTGGCCATAGCCGTCTGGGCAGACAGCGCAGCAAGCGAATCCTGCACGCGGGCAAGCTCATCGGCCTGCTCGGAGGTGAGCTGGTAGATGCCATCGGCAGTAGCGGCGTTAAAGGCGTCGAGTGCGTCGGAGGGACGGCCGGCGGCAGAAAGCGCCTGACCCATGCCGGCGTTGAGCGCACGCGTGTCGTCGCGGGGGCCGGCAAAGTCGATAGCCGTGCGGTAGGTCTCCACGGCATCCGCCGGACGGCCGAGCTTAATGAAGCAACGACCGAGCTCGCCGAGTGCGGCGGCAGGAGCCGGATTGGCGCCGTCGATGGCAGCCTGACGGAAGGCGGTTCCCGCGTTGGCATAGTCGCCCGATTGGAACAGCGCATTGCCCAGACCCAGATAGGCCTTGAACGGCGTGGCATAGGAAGCATCCTGCGTAGCAGCAGAGAACGCCTGAGCGGCCGTCGTGTAGTCGCCCACCGCGGCGAGCGCCTTGCCGCGGTTGGTGAGCAGCGCGCCGCGCTTGCCGTAGGTGCCGTCGTTGAGGGCGGCGGCATAGGCCTCGGCGGCCTCGGCATACATGCCCAGGTGCATCAAGGCGTTGCCACGAAGGTGGTCGGCCTCGCCCATAATCTCATCGGGAGTCTTTGCCGCCCCAAGCATCTGGGCTGCAGCGGAAAAATCACCCGCGCGGTAAGCGGCGCGGCCCTGTTGGATCAGCTGGCTATTCAAGGAAGTCCCCTTTACTCGTGAACGATCTCGACATGAACGATCTCGTCGCCGGCACGCAGCTGCGAAATCACATCGAGACCCTCGACCGTGGTACCAAAGACGGTGTAACCGGAATCGAGGTTATGCTGGGCACCCAGGCAGAAGTAGAACTGCGAACCCGCGGAATCGGGGTCCATGGAGCGTGCCATGGCAAGGGCGCCATCGACATGGCTGTTGCGCGGATTGGTGGCAAACTCGCCCTTGATGCAGTAGCCGGGGCCACCGGTACCGGGCATGCCGTCGGGGCCCTCAAGACCGGCAGCGACGTCGGCGCCGGACATGTCGCGGGTATTGGGGTCCCCGCCCTGGATAACAAAACCGGGCACATAGCGATGGAACTTAAGGCCATCATAGAAGCCCATCGTGGAAAGCTCGCAGAAGTTCGCGACATGAATGGGAGCGCCCTCGCCGTCAAACTTGACCTTGATGGTACCCTTCGACGTCTCGATTACGGCGCACTCGTCGCCGACAAGCTGATACTCGGGCGTGTAGAGCTCTTTCTTAAAACCAAACATGTGGTTCCTTCCTCGTGCGTTTAAAGCATATTTGTACGAATTGTAGCAATAAGCACGGGCTTACATCAATTGCGCACGTAGGTTATGCCGACTATGGCGAACTAATTTTAGGAACGCTGCTGCGGCTTCCAGGAACCCACATTGGCATCGTACTGGTTCAGCGCGCTGTTGCCGCCCTGCGCGATGGGCGCCAGAATCTCGCTTTGGTGGGAACTCATCGACTCGCCATCGGGAATGGCCAGCGAGATATCCCAGCTCTGGCAGATCACGTCGACGCGCTCATACATCCACTCGGCAAGCTGCTTTAAGTGGGCGATGTCATCCGCATAGACCGTATCGTCCTGTACTTTCAGGTTGTTAAGCTCATCTTGCGTCTTTTTGATCTGGTCGCGCAGGGCGTAGGCACTCTGCGACAGCTCCTGACGGGTGGACAGCGGCGTTCGGAGATAACCGTTGTTAAAGGAATCGATGACCTCGCCGATCTGGTCCTCGTCAGCGTAGGACACGATGGTCTGATACAGACCGTCGAGCCTGGTATAGAGCTGATCATCGGTGAGCACGGTTTCTTCCTGGACCACCTCCGCAGAATCGTCCTGCTTGGTATCGTCCTCAGTGGCCTCGCCCTTTTGGCGCGTGGGGAAGGTGGTCTGTGCAGCTTGGCCAAACTGGTCGTAGAAGCCGGGCATGACACCCATGGGATCGGTCGTCACGAACCAATAGGCACCGCCGCAAACGACGGCAAGGACCGCGATGACGACGAGCGGCTTGGGGATATGACGCTTATGCTTGTGATAGGCGTCCTCGTCGGGGTGCACCTTGCGCTTGGGTTTTTGAGCATCGTCATGCAGGGAAACGGGCGTGGGAATATCGACCTTGGGGATACCGAAATCCTTATCGAAAGCCGGCAGCACGCAGGTCTCATTGGGGTCGGCGGCGTCCGAAAGCACCGCAGCGGCAGAGGCCGGCGCATGCGGCACCTCGGTATCGATCTGCTCTTGCGTTAGGCGCGGAAAGCCCGCCGTGCGGCCCGCTGCCAGGTCGGATGCTGCCGCGTCCTCGGAGAGGATACCCGGAGCGGGGCGTCCACATTTGGGGCACGTACGATCATGCGGAGAAAGACGGGCACCGCAGCCCTCACAGAACACAAACTCGGTGTGCTCGGGACCATCGCCCGGACCCACATAGGCGTTGCAGTAGGGGCAGAACGAGGCGCCGTCCTCGATAGTCTTAAGGCAATGCGGGCAGATCACGGCATCCTCTTTTCGAAGCAATTCAAACAATCGAGGTTAGAGCATAACATCGCCACGGCCCCACAGGAGCAAGGCACCAATTCAACATCGCCAGGGCGCGTAGCTACTTCTTCTTTTTGCTTGGCATCGAAACTTTGATGCCTTGGGCGGACTTGGTTACGCGGGAGCGCTTGGCGCCCGTGGGCTTCTTTTTCTTGGGCTGGGCCTGGGCCACGCCCTCGAGTGCGCGGGCCTCGGCCTCACGAACGGTGCGAGCTTCGCGGCGCTGCGCCATGTCGGCGGCGACGCGCTTGGCAAAACGCTCCGCCGTCGAACCCGTCGAGCTCACCTTGCCGCCACCGCGACCCAGGCGGACGCGAACACCGCGGCCAAAACCAGTTGCGGCATGACGACGACGCGGCTTGAGCGAATCCATCATCGTGGCGAGCTTAAAAAACACCGAGCAGGTAAAGACCACGACGGCAGCCAAGATAACCATCTGGCCCATTGTCAGGTTGGCAATAGACAGCAGCTCCGGGAATCCGATAACGCCCACCAGGATGCCGGCGACTACAAACACAAAGAGCACCACACGTAAGGGCGTGAGAGGCTGCGAGATGCGCCAGATCAGGCTGACGCTCGCCGCGCACGACGTAAGCAGGCACATCGTAGACAGCGTGAGCTGGCTAAAGCCAAACACCCGCGCCACAAAGATATCGAGCGCTGCAGCCAAAATGACCGCAATCGACGCCGGCAGTGCCCGCTTGAGCACGTTCGTCAGGAACGATCCCTTCACGCGAGCATTGTTGGGCTCCAGGCCCAACACAAAGCCCGGCGCGCCAATACAGAAGAAGTTAATGAGCGTCATCTGGATGGGCTCGAAGGGGTACGGCGGCAGCGCGATGCACAGCGCCGCCAAGCCCATCGAGAACAGCGTTTTGGTCAGGAACAGCGCCGCGGAGCGCTGCAGGTTGTTGATGGAGCGACGGCCCTCGGCCACCACGGCGGGCATCGAGGCAAAGTCGTTGTCGACGAGTACGATCTCGGCCACGTTACGCGCGGCGTCGGAGCCAGCCGCCATGGCGACGGAGCAGTCAGCCTCCTTGAGCGCTAGCACATCGTTAACGCCGTCGCCCGTCATGGCCACGGTGTGCTCGCGGCGCTTGAGTGCCTGCACGAGCTCGCGCTTCTGCTGCGGGGTCACACGACCAAAGACATGGTAGCGGTCCACTGCGGCATCGAGCTTGGCCGGCGTATCGAGCGTCGTGGCGTCCACATAAGCGTCAGCCCCCGGCACGCCCACCACGCGCGCAATCGACGACACCGTACGCGGGTCGTCGCCACTGATCACGTTGAGGGTCACGCCCTGCTCGTTAAAGTACCCGATGGTCTCGGCGGCCGAGGTGCGGATCTCGTCGCGAATGGTCACAAAGCCCACGGGCTCGGCCTCGCCCACCATATCGCCATCGGGCGTAAAGCCGTCCACGCAGGCCACCACAAGCACGCGGCAGGTGTCGGCAAGTTCGGCGACACGGTTCTCGACCTGGGCAAACGCACGATCAGAGAGCACAAACTGCGCCGCACCCATCACATATGAGCCCTGTGCAAACGACGCGCCGCTCCACTTTTTGGAAGACGAGAACGGAATGACCGACAGCGGCTCAGACACCTCGACCGGACGGTCGGCGTAATAGTTGAGCAGCGCCTGACAGGTCTCGTTGGCATCGGCCGAGGTCGCACGTGCGACGTTAGCCAGCGCAAAATCGAGCACCGTGGTATCGACGGGAACGGCGGCGTCGCCCTCCCCCGCACCCATACCCTCGACCGGCAGCGGATAGGTACCCTCGACCTCCATGCGGCCCGACGTGATGGTGCCCGTCTTGTCCAGGCACAGCACGTCGACACGCGCGAGCGTCTCAATGCAGTAGAGCTGCTGCGCGAGTACCTTGCGGCGGGCCAGGCGCACCGTGGCGATGGCGAGCACCGACGAGGTCAGCAGCACCAGGCCTTGCGGGATCATGCCCAGCAGGGCGCCCACCGTGGACAGCAGCGCCGACGAAGGCACATGACCAGCCAACAGCTCGGAGAAGCACCACGAAAGCGCGCTATTGCCTGGGGTTCCCGCGGCATCCCACAGCTCGCTCACGCTCGAGGCAAACAACGCCAAACCGAGCGGGATCATGATGATGCTCGCAAAGCGCACGATGGCGTTGAGCGCGTTCATGATCTCGGAATTGACCTTTTTGACGTACTTGGCCTCGTTATTAATTTTGGCCACGTAGTTGTCGGCGCCGACATGGATCACGCGGGCGCGCAGCAGACCCGAGTCGATAAAGCTGCCGCTCATGAGCTCGGAACCGGGCTGTTTCTTAATAAGATCGCTCTCGCCCGTCAGCAGGCTCTCGTTCACGAGCGCCTCGCCCGAAACCACCACGGCGTCAGCGGGGATCTGGTCGCCGCGCCCCAGGCGGATGATGTCGTCGAGCACGATCTGGTCCAGGTCGAGCTCCACCTCGGAGCCGTCGCGCACCGCGATGGCCTTCTTGGAGGTCAGCAGCGTGAGCTTATCGACCATCTTTTTGGAACGCATGGACTGAATGACGCCAATAGCGGTATTGAGGAACACCACGAACAGGAACGTCAGATTCTTAAACGAACCGGTCAAAATGACCAGGAACGCCAAGATCACGTTGATCAAATTGAACAGCGTGCAGAGGTTCTCGATGATGAGCTCTTTGACCGACTTGGTCTTGAGCTCCATGTTGCGGTTGATCTTACCGGCGGCGATGCGCTCCTCGACCTCGGCGGTCGAGAGTCCGCGCTCGATATCCGTTGCTGCCATACCACGTCCCATCACGTCGCGTCGGTATAAGAAAAACCGCCCGGACCATGCGAGGTTCGGACGGTCTCACGTTCGATGGTGCCCCATGTTGGATTCGAACCAACGGCCTTCTGCTCCGGAGGCAGACGCTCTAATCCCCTGAGCTAATAGGGCCAACGTTTGGCATTATACCCAAGTGCACCACGGGCTATCAAAATAAAAGAAAAAGCTTTGCAATTCCGAGGAAGACGCGGCTCAACGGCCCACTTTAGAAGGCAAAAGCGAGTCAGATAGTATAAACTCTCATGCACCATATGTACACGGCTCGCGATGCGGGCCGTTTTTGCAAGGGCTATCCATCGAGGTGAGAGGCACACCATGATTGCAATTTTAAAAGAGAGCGCCAGCGACGAGGCCGTCAGCCATATCGTCAGCTGGATTGAGAAAAAGGGCCTGAAGACCGATGTCTCGCGCGGCGAGAATGAGACGATCATCGGCCTGGTGGGCGATACGACCAAGATCGACCCGTTCCTGCTCGAGTCCATGGATGTCGTCGAGCGCGTGCAGCGCGTCTCCGAGCCGTTCAAGCGCGCCAACCGCAAGTTCCACCCCGAGGACTCCGTCATCGACTGCGGCCACGGCGTCAAGATCGGCGGCGATCAGTTCCAGGTCATCGCCGGCCCGTGCTCCGTCGAGGGCGAGAACCTCATCCGCATCGCCCGCCGCGTGAAGGCCGCCGGTGCCACGATGCTGCGCGGCGGTGCCTACAAGCCCCGCACATCCCCTTACGCCTACCAGGGCATGGGCCCCGCCGGTCTGGACCTGCTGTGCGAGGCGTCTGCCGAGCTCGACATGCCGATCGTCACCGAGATCATGGACCCGCGCGACGTGCAGGTCTTCCTGGACAAGAAGATCGACGTCATGCAGATCGGTGCCCGCAACGCCCAGAACTTCCCTCTGCTCAAAGAGGTCGGCAAGACCAAGACCCCGATCCTGCTCAAGCGCGGCATGTCCGGCACGATCGATGAGCTGCTCATGGCCGCCGAGTACATAATGAGCGAGGGCAACGACAACGTCATCCTGTGCGAGCGCGGCATCCGCACCTTCGAGACCCGCACCCGCAACACCTTCGACCTCAACGCCGTGCCGGTGCTGCACCACCTGTCGCACCTGCCCGTCGTCGCCGACCCCAGCCACGCCACCGGCTACACCCGCTACGTTGAGCCCATGGCGCTCGCCGCGACCGCCTGCGGTGCCAACGGCCTGGAGATCGAGGTCCACGACGAGCCCAGCCGCGCATGGTCCGACGGCGCTCAGGCCCTCACCCCCGATCAGTTCGACGACACCATGCGCCGCATCCGCGCCATCCGCGATGTCGTCTGCCAAGAGACCATGGAGTAGGCCATGGGTACGGTGAGAAACGCGCGCGTTAACCAGGGCGGTCCCAAATGCGCCGGTATAGTGGGCCTAGGTCTGATCGGCGGCAGCTTTGCCCGCGGCTATGCGCAGGCGGGCGTCCGCGTGCTGGCCTGGGATCCCGACGATGACGTGATGACGGCCGCCAGCATGGGCACCGTCGCCGGCGAGCTCAACGACGAGACGCTCGGCGAATGCGACATCATCGTCCTTGCCTGCTATCCCGAGGCCTGCATCGAGTGGCTTGAGGCGCACGCCCAGGCGCTCGCCGATGCCACCGACACCGATGCCATCATGGGCCCCGTGGTGATTGACACCGTAGGCGTGAAGGGCATCGTATGCGAGCGTGCCTTTGAGCTCGCCCGCGAGCACGGTTTTTACTTTGTGGGCGCGCACCCCATGGCGGGCACCCAGTTCTCGGGCTACGCTCACTCCCGTGCCGACCTGTTCCAGGGCGCTCCCCTGGTACTCGTTCCGCCCGCGGTGGACGATGCGCTCAAGCTGGAGCTTTTAGGCCAGGTGCGCGAAATGGTGCGCCCCCTGGGCTTTGGCAAGTTCAGCGTGACCAGCGCTACCGAGCACGACCGCGTCATCGCCTTTACAAGCCAGCTTGCGCACGTGGTATCCAACGCCTACGTTAAAAGCCCGACCGCTCAGGTTCACCACGGTTTTTCGGCCGGCAGCTACCGCGACCTCACCCGCGTGGCGCACCTCAATCCGCAGATGTGGTCCGAGCTCATGATCGACGACGCCGATGCGCTCGCCTTCGAGATCGACCATCTGATTGAATCGCTCGGCGCCTACAGCCGCGCCCTTAAGGAACGCGACCAGCGCTATCTGGAGAATCTCCTTGCCGAGGGCGATCGCATCAAGCGCGCACTCGACGACGAGGCCTCCCACTAGACAACCCATCACGCCAGGTCGAAAGGACCGAAGCTTATGGCGATTACCATCGATATCGACACTGCACGCCCCTATCAGGTGCATGTTGGCACGTTTTTGCTGGAGCAGGCGGGGCCGCTCGTGCGCGCCACCGCCGGCGGCACCAAGGCCGTCATCGTGACGGACACCAACGTGGGCCCGCTCTACCAGATGCCCGTTAAGCAGAGCCTGGAGGCGTCAGGCTACGAGGTGAGCATCTGCACCTTCGAGGCCGGCGAGGCCCATAAGCGCGCCGAGACCTACGTTGCCATTTTGGAGTTTGTGGCCGAGCACGAGCTTTCGCGCTCCGACGTGATCGTGGCACTCGGCGGCGGCGTCGTGGGCGACGTGGCGGGCTTTGTGGCCGCCACCTACATGCGCGGCTGCAAGTTTGTGCAGGTCCCCACGAGCCTGCTCGCCATGGTTGATTCGTCGGTGGGCGGAAAGACGGCCATCGACCTCGCTGCCGGCAAGAACCTGGCCGGCGCCTTTTGGCAGCCGAGTGTGGTTATCGCCGACGTGGGGTGCCTGGCCACCCTCACGCCCGAGCAGTTCGCCGACGGCTGCGGCGAGGTCGTCAAGCACGCCGTAATCGCCGACCCGGAGCTTTTCGCCGAGCTGGAGAAGACCCCGCTCACGCTGGAGCTGCTCAACCAGGACGTGGCTCGCGTGGCGCTTATCATTGCCCGCAATATCGACATCAAACGCGCCGTGGTCGTCGCCGACGAGCGCGAAACCAACCAGCGCAAGCTCCTCAATTTTGGACACAGCGCCGGGCACGCCGTCGAGGCCTGCGAGCACTTTGAGCTCGGACACGGCAACTGCGTTTCAATCGGCATGGGCATCATCACGCGCGCCGCGGCCCTGCACGGCGTCTGCGATGCTGCACTGCCCGGTCGTATTGAGGAACTCTGCGCCCGCCATGGCCTCACGACCCGCTGCGACCTAGATGCCGATACCGTCTTTGCCGAGGCGCTCCACGACAAGAAGCGCGCGGGCGGCACCATCGATCTAGTGATTCCGCACGGCATTGGCCGCTGCAGCATCGACCGCACACCGCTTTCCACTTTCCACGAACTCATTGCCGAGGGCCTCGGCCAGAAGGGAGACGCATCCGCATGCTAGCCCGCATCACCCCGTCCCCACTCAAGGGCACCGTTCCCGCCATCGCGTCCAAGTCGATGGCGCATCGCCTCATCATCTGCGCCGCGCTCGCCAACGGCGAGACACACGTCACCTGCAACACCACCTGTGCCGACATCGAGGCTACGGTGCGCTGCCTTACGGCACTCGGTGCCCGCATCGAGACCGTCGAGGACGGCTTCCAGGTCCACCCCACCATGAAGAGTGTTGAGTTTGGCCTGCTCAAGGCCCTTGCCGGCGGCACGCTTGACTGCGGTGAAAGCGGCTCCACGCTCCGCTTTATGCTGCCTGTCGCCTGCGCGCTGGGTGCAGAAGCAACTTTTGTGGGTCAGGGGCGCTTGGGCGCCCGCCCGCTCTCCCCGCTCTCGGACGAGATCATCGCCGCCGGCTGCGACCTACAGGGTCTGGGCGGTTTTCCGCTCAAGACGAGCGGCCGCATGCGCCCGGGCACTTTTGTGCTTCCGGGCAACGTGAGCTCGCAGTATATCTCCGGCCTGCTGCTGGCAGCCCCGCTGCTGGCCCAGCCCTCCTGCGTGCAGGTATGCGGCCTTATCGAAAGCCGCCCCTACATCAACCTGACGATCCAGGCCATGAAGGCCTTTGGCGTCGAGGTCAACGTCGAGCGCATTCCGGCCACGGACGGCCAGCTCGAGGTCACGAACTTCCGCGTGAGCAGTGGCTCGTACCGCACGCCCGGCAGCGTAGCCGTCGAGGGCGACTGGTCCAACGCCGCCTTTTGGCTGTGCGCCGGTGCCATCGGCACCGACCCCATCACCGTCGAGGGCGTGTCGCTAAGCTCCGCACAGGGCGACCGTAACGTGCTTGCCGCGCTTTCGCGCTTTGGCGCCCGCATCGTGCGCTCCACCAACGCCGCCACCGTGCAGTCCGACAAGCTCGCCGGCTTTGAGATGAGTGCCCACGACATTCCGGACCTGGTGCCCGTCATCTCGGCCGTGGCCTCGTTGGCACAGGGCCGCACCTTTATTCGCGATTGCGCCCGTCTGCGCATCAAGGAATCCGACCGTCTGGTCACCACCACCCGCGAGCTCACCGCGCTGGGCGCGCAGGTGCGCATTGCCGGCGATGACCTCATCATCAAGGGTGTCGATGCCTTCACCGGCGGCGAGGTCGATTCGCACAACGACCATCGCATCGCCATGATGGCCGCTATCGCCGCGAGCCGCGCCACCGGCGAGGTCGTGATCCACGGCGCCGAGGCCGTCAACAAGTCCTATCCCGATTTCTTCGGCCACTACCGCCTGCTGGGCGGCAAGGTCACACTCGAGGAGGAATAGCATGTCCTCGACCTTTGGCAACGTCTTGCACGTAAGCATCTTCGGCCAGTCGCACTCCCCCGCCATCGGCTGCTCCCTCGATGGCATTCCGGCGGGCATCGCTGTTGACCAGGAGCAGCTGCAGGCCTTCCTTGACCGTCGTGCCCCCGGTCGCGACGAGACCGCGACCAAACGCCGCGAGGCCGACGCCGCCCACATCATCGCCGGTGTGGTCGATGGACATACCACCGGCGCGCCCATCGCCGCGATTATCGAGAACACCAACACGCGCTCCAAGGATTACTCCGAACTGCGCCGCAAGCCCCGCCCCGGACATGCGGACTTCCCTGCGCGCGTGAAGTATCACAACATGCACGATTTCGCCGGCGGCGGACACTTCTCCGGCCGCCTAACGGCACCCCTGTGCATCGCCGGCGGCATTGCGCTGCAGGCACTCGAGGCCCGCGGCATTCAGGTCATGGCGCACGTCGCGCAGATCGGTGGCATCTCCGACCTGCCCATGGACGACATGGTCTATCGCGAGGCCGACCGCAAGGCGATCCTTACGAACGACCTGCCCTGCATCGACGCCGCCGCTGCCGGTCGCATGCGCGAGGAGATCCTAGCCGCGCGCGACGAACTCGACAGCATCGGCGGCATCGTGGAGTGCGGCATTTACGGGCTTCCCGCGGGCATCGGCGACCCCATGTTCGACGGCATCGAGAACCGCATCGCACAAATCGCTTTTGGCATTCCCGCCGTAAAGGGCGTGGAGTTTGGCATGGGCTTTGCCGTCGCCGCCATGCGCGGCAGCGAGAACAACGATCCGTATCGCATCGATGCCGAGACCGGCGAGATCGAGGCCGAGTCCAATAACGCCGGCGGCATCCTGGGCGGTATTTCGACCGGCGCGCCCGTCATGTGGCGCATGGCCGTAAAGCCGACGCCCTCCATTGGCCGCGAGCAGCAGACCGTAGACATGGACGCCATGGAAAATGCCGAGCTCTCGGTCCACGGCCGTCACGATCCCTGCATCGTCCCGCGCGCCGTCCCCGTTGCCGAAGCAGCAGCTGCCCTCGCCATCTGGGACGCCCTCCTCGAGGACGCAGGCCAGCTCTAACCCGACTCACCTAAGTTGCCTGTCAACTCAGCCGTTAAGCGAAAGGGACTTCCATGGACCTTGCTGACATCCGCCAGGCCATCGATGGCATCGACACCACGCTCCTCAACAGCTTTGTTGAGCGCATGGACATTGCCACCGAGGTCGCCAAGTCAAAAATCGAGATGGGCAAGGCCGTCTTCGACCCCGCCCGTGAGCGCTCCAAGCTCAACAACCTTGCCAGCCGCGCGCCCGAGCGCTACGAGGCGCAGACCATCGCCCTGTTCCGTCTTCTCATGAGCATGAGCAAGGCCGAGCAGCAGCGCTACATCAACGAACTCAAGGGCATCACCGTCTCGCAAAAGGCCCACGCCACGGCTGCAGCCTCCGACACACCCTTCCCTCATACGGCCACTGTTGCCTGCCAGGGCGTGGAAGGTGCCTATAGTCAGATAGCCGCGTGCAAGCTCTTCGACGTGCCCGATATTGCGTTCTTCGAGACCTTCGAGGGCGTTATGCGCGCCGTGCGCGACGGCTTCTGCGAGTTTGGCGTACTGCCCATCGAGAACTCCACCGCCGGCTCGGTCAACGCCGTCTACGACCTGCTCGCCCAGTTCGACTTTCACATCGTGCGCTCGCTGCGCCTCAAGATCGACCACAACCTGCTCGTCAAACCCGGCACCAAGCTCGCCGACGTGCGCGAGGTCTACAGCCACGGTCAGGCCATCGCGCAGTGCGCTAGCTTTATCGAGGCGCACGACCTGCACGCCACCAAGTACCCCAACACGGCCATGTCGGCCGAGATGGTCGCCAGCTCCGAGCGTACCGACGTTGCCGCCATCGCCTCGCGCAGCTGCGCCACACTCTACGGCCTGGAGGTGCTGGAGCCCAACATTCAGGACTCGGACAACAACTACACGCGCTTCGTCGTCATCAGCCGCGAGCCGCGCGTCTACCCCGGCGCCAACCGCACCTCGCTCATGATCACCACGACCAATGAGCCGGGCGCGCTTTACCGCGTGCTCGAGCGCTTCTACGCGCTCAATATCAACCTCATCAAGCTCGAGAGCCGCCCCATCCCCGGTCGCGACTTTGAGTTCATGTTCTACTTTGACCTGGACTGCCCCTTTGGCAGCAAGGCTCTCGACGACCTGCTCGATTCCATCGACGACGCGTGCGAGAGCTTCACCTACTTTGGCAGCTACACGGAGGTGCTCTAGATGACCGATACCGCCGCAACCCGCCCCTACGGCGTGCTGGGCCGCGTGCTGGGCCACAGCTACACCCCGACCATCTACAAAGAGCTCGCTGGGCTCGAGTACATGCGATTTGAGCGCGAGCCCGAGGACCTCGCGGCCTTTATGACGGGCGACGAGTGGGAGGGCGCCAACGTGACTATCCCCTACAAGCGCGCCGTCATGGAGTACCTGGACGAGCTGAGCCCGCTGGCCGAGCGCATGGGCAACGTCAACACCATCACACGCCTGCCCGATGGCCGCCTGCGCGGCGACAATACTGACTACTTCGGCTTTCGGTGCCTGGTCGAGGAGCTGGGAGTTGAGGTCGCCGGCAAGAAGGCTCTCGTGCTCGGAGCCACCGGCGGCGCGGGCACTACGGCCAGTATGGTGCTCGGCGATCTGGGCGCCACAGTCGTGCCCGTGGGCCGCACGAGCGAGGTCAACTACGGCAACATCGCACAGCAGTCCGACGCCGCGCTGCTCGTCAACTGCACGCCTGCCGGTATGTTCCCTCACTGCCCCGACGCACCTTGCGCGCTCGAGGGCCTCGACGCGCTCGAGGGCGTCATCGATATCGTCTACAACCCCGCCCGCACGGGACTCATGCTCGAGGCCGAGCGCCGCGGCATCCCCTGCATCGGCGGCCTGCTGATGCTCGTGGCCCAGGCGGCGCAAGCCGTTGAGCGCTACACCGGCCAGGTCACTTCGCGTGAGCGCATTCTGGACGTAACGGAGCGCCTGTCACGCCGCGAACAGAACATCGCGCTGATCGGTATGCCGGGCTCGGGCAAGACCCGCGTGGGCGAGCAGATTGCCCTGCTCACGGGGCGAGAGCACATCGACCTGGACCGCGCCCTCGAGGAGCGCCTGGGCATGCCCTGCGCCGACTTTATCGTCGAGCGCGGCGAGGCGGCCTTCCGCGAGCAGGAGACGGCGGCGCTGGCCGGCATCTCCAAGCGCAGCGGCCTGGTGCTTTCCACGGGCGGCGGCGTGGTCACGCGCGACGAGAACTACCCGCTACTGCACCAGAACAGCCAGATCGTGATGCTCAACCGTAAGCTCAACGAACTCGCCCACAAGGGTCGCCCCATCACCGCCCGCGATGGCATCGACAAGCTGGCCGAGCAGCGCATGCCGCGCTACCGCGCCTGGGCCGACTACCTCATCGACTCGCGCGATTGCGCCGCCAACACCGCGGCTGCCGTCCTTGAAGCCCTTCCACCAGCCCTCTAGCAAAACCACCACAAAGGGGACAGGCACCTTTGTGGTGGTTTTTCATTCCGCCTCACCGCCCGCTCAACCGCAAAGGAAGCAACCATGAAAGCACTCGTCATCAACGGCCCCAACCTTAACATGCTCGGCATTCGCGAGCCAGGCATCTACGGCAGCCACAACTACGACCGATTGGTCCAGATCTGCCAGGAGGCAGGCGCCGCACAGGGCTTTGACGAGGTCGAGGTCTTCCAGTCCAACCACGAAGGCAGCATCGTCGACAAGATCCAGGAGGCATACGGCAAGGTCGACGGCATCGTCATCAACCCGGCAGCTTACACGCATACGAGCGTGGCGATCCTCGACGCCCTCAAGGCCGTCGCCATCCCTGCCGTCGAGGTGCACATCAGCGCCGTAGAGACGCGCGAGGACTTCCGTCAGGTGAGCTATGCACGCCTAGCCTGCTTCGCCACCATCACTGGCGAGGGCTTGCAAGGCTACGCTCACGCGTTGGAGCTGCTGAGGGAGTATCTCGAAAAGTAGCCTCGCGGATCAATTCATTAGCACCGATTCACACGAACAAAACTCCAGCGCCGGCAGCAGCGACCTCGCTGCTGCCGGCATTTTATTACTGGCATATAATCGTTGCAGTCACACTACGTCTGGAGACCCACATGCTGAGCATTCACCTGGGGGATTACCCCGGTTCCATCTACGATACCAAGACCTACTTTAGGAACTCGTACCTGGATTCATGGTTCGAAGATCCCATGGCTGCACAGATGATTAAAGGTGTTGACGGTTCAGAGCTCATCGGCCCCCACAACATCATCAGCAAGCAGCTTGGCTCGATTACGCCACTCGAGCTTTCTGGCGGTGTCAAGACGTTGCTGCTGGTACGCAATCTCCCCGACATGGTATTTAATGCTTCCACCTGCGGAGACAACTGCGCCCGTTGGCTGCTCAAGATTGGCAAAGAGCAAGACGTGCTGGTAACCCTTTATCACATCATGAAATTCCCCTGGAAGCGTTTCGAAATCCGTATTGAAAATGACGGCCGCATCGTCAAGAACATGCAGGAGTTCGTCGGTGCCACCAATGACTTTTTGGATGTTGATGATACGACCAGAGTACTGCACTAGGTTCTATGGCCGCAATCGCTGAATGCGTTAGAAAAGTCTTACCAGACTACTTAAAACCCAAATGAAACAGCGGGGGCCAACTTAGTCACACTGCTTTTGTTACGCCTTCTTGATCACGTACGCCAATCCAATATCGCAGGCGCAACGCACAATTGACGCGAAGAGCCACGATGCTGGCAGCGTCATAAGCAGAGGCATGGTCTGCCAAGGAATAAACCAATCGACCGCGTGGATTGCAAAGATGGCAAGACTGGCCTGTCCGCAGAACACGAGAGCTTGTTCAAAGGACCCCAAAACCGGCACGTCTTTCAACTTCTCCAGCGCCATGGAAACCCAGCACACGCAGTAGCTGCCGGCAAGAGCGGCAACTGTCGCAACCACAAACCCATCCACGCGGCGGCTCGAAAGCTCAAGCCCACTCAGCGCGGCAAGGACAAGCCAAGCGACACCGGCTCCAATAAACAGCAGGGACTTGTTCACGCTCGGCTCCAGCCCCCTTTGGCGCGCCGTATAGCCAACCCACATCAGCAGCAAAATATAGCAGCTCAGATCCAAATCGAGCGGCAGGTAAACACCCATTAATCGAGACACGCTCAATCCGCAAAAGGCAATCGCGGCACAGACAACGCCCCGCCAAACAACCCCAATTCCGCGGCGATCAAACAGCCGCACGAGCACATTAAACAACAGGCGCGACGTAAACAGCGCCGCCAAAAACCATGCCATGCCAACGGCGGCAACGCCAAGCCCAGGCACATTAACGCCCGAGGCAAACACAAGCGTCTTAAGCCCCGCAACCAGCGTACCGCTCGTCAAAGGAGCGCCGCTCATCAAGAACGTCGGCACCTGCCACGCCAGTGCAAGAACCACATACGGCACCAGCAGGCGCGACACCGAACCACTAAGCAGCTCGCGCCACGGCTTCGGCCTAAACGTATACCCGGCAAGAATAAAGAACACCGGCATGTGAAACGAGAAGATCGCGTGCCGCAAGGGAGAGGGATTTGGGACGGTGTGCCCCACAATGACCAGAATCATTGCAATTCCCTTTGCAATATCGATCCAGTCGAGCCTTTTGCTTCCCATTGCGAACCCTTCAAAACTGCAGCACACAAGATGAAAAAACCCAGACCACCAAGCGGTCCGGGCTTAATAAACGATGGTGCTCCATGGCGGATTCGAACCGTCGACCTTGGGATTAGAAGTCCCCTGCTCTATCCAACTGAGCTAATGGAGCAAATAACCGCACGCCCAAGCAAGCGCAAACCTGTCAGGCGCAAGTAATTATAACCTAGTTGAACTGCTCGCGGTACGCCTTGCAGACCTCATCGACCGGGCCGTCCATGCGAAGGTCACCCTTCTCAATCCAAACGGCACGCTGGCAGATGCGTTCAACCTGCTCCATGGAGTGCGAAACGAACAGAACCGTCACGTCGCCGCTCTGGATAAAGTGCTGGATGCGGGCCTCGCACTTCTGCTGGAAGAACACATCACCGACGGACAGCGTCTCGTCAACGATCAGAATATCGGGCTCGGTAATCGTCGCGATTGCAAAGGCGATACGCGCCACCATGCCCGAGGAGAAGTTCTTAAGCGGCATATCGACAAAGTTCTGCAGCTCAGCGAACTCGATAATGCCGTCAAAGTTGGCGTCGATGAACTCCTTGGTATAGCCGAGCAGGGCACCGTTCAGATAGATGTTCTCGCGGGCGGTCAGCTCGGGGTCAAAGCCGGCACCAAGCTCAATCAGAGGCGCAATATTACCGTGCACCTTAACGCTGCCCTCGCTAGGCTCAAGCACGCCAGCGATAATCTTGAGCATCGTAGACTTGCCGGAGCCATTGGTGCCGACCAGACCCACGACCTCGCCACGATGAATATCAAACGAGATATGCTTGAGCGCCCTAAACTCCTCAAAGAACAGCTCGTGCTTGGCAAGCTTGATGAAGTACTCCTTGAGGTTGGTCAGCGACTCGGACGCCATGTTAAAGATCATGGTGACGTCGTCGACCTCGACAGCCAGAGGCTGCTCGCTGTAATCAACAACAGATTCAGTCATCACAGCACTCCTTAGATGTAGAGGATAAACTTGCGCTCGGACTTATGGAACACGGTGTAGCCAATGACAAGCGCAAGGACCGCCCAAGCGACGCACATACCAAACGTCAAAAGCGAGGGCGTGGTCTGGAACAAGAAGATATCGCGCATAAACTGCAGGTAGTTATACATGGGGTTCGCATACATCAAGATACGCACGAGATGCGGCATTTGCGCAATATAGTCAGTCGTCCAGAAGATGGGCGTAATATAAGTCCACGCCGTAATGACGACGCTCCACAGATGCATAACGTCGCGGAAAAAGACCGTAAGGGCAGAGAGCATCATGCCCAGGCCCATGCAGAAGCACATAAGCAGCAGCAGGCAAACCGGCAGCAGAATCAAATGCCAAGAAGGCATAACGCGGAACCACAGCATAACGATGGCGACGGCGACCAGCGAGAAGGTAAAGTTGACCAGCGAGAAGAGCACCTTCTGCACCGGGAAGACCCAGCGGTGCACCTTAACCTTCTTGAGCAGAGGGGCAGCACCCACGATCGACGTCAGGGCCTGGTTCGTAGACTCGGACATGACGGCAAAGGTAACGTTACCCACGATCAAGTACAGCGGGTACATCTCGGGCGTCATTGAGCCATTGCGGCCCTGGCCAAAAATCGTCGAGAACACGATGGCCATGACGATCATCATCAGCAGCGGGTTGAGCACCGACCATGCGACGCCCAGAACGCTACGGCGATACTTGATCTTAAAATCCTTGGTAACCAGCTGACGAAGGATAAACGCGTCCTTCTCAAATTCGTTCTTAGCAAACGTCGCAGGCAGACTGCGAGCTTCTTGTTGCTTTGTCTGATCCGACACGGATGCAACTCCTTTACTCGTAATCGTTGACAAACGAACAGTATAGACCCGCCCTCAACGCCATAAGGCGGCGTTGCGAAACTGGAAAACTATCCCACAACATCGTTTTCGGAACGTCTTCCATCAGACAGCATGCCGCGAGCGACCACCACAATCACAACAGGGAGACCAAATTGAGCAGCCACGATATAACGAGGCCAATACCAAATAGGACTGGCAATAAAGAGCGTTCCGTACAACAACAAAAAGGGCAAAAGCGGCAAAACAAGTCTTGCGCGACCACATGACACCAACAGTGCTGCCGAAAACATGAGCAACCAAAAGACAACGGCGCCAGAAATAGACCAAGCGCTCAGTCCAATCGCCACATCAACATCATCGCCGAGGGGCACAAGCAAGTTGCGAAATGTAACTCCCGTAGAAGCCTTTGCGTCGGCCACAAGGTTATACGGAACACCCATGAGAAAGTTTTCGGGAAGGCCGTCGGCACCCATTACGTTTGGGGCCCAAAAACCAAACGTCTGCAGCTCCCACGCCTCAAAGTATATCGATGGGTTACGCGAAAGCATCGAGGCCCAATGAGCCCAGAATCCATCCTTTAAATGGTCCGAATTAAAGTCATCGTTCCATTTAAGCGGATCGATAATACTGGGGTGGTAAACCTCTTTGTAACGATCAAGCGGAAGCAGCTCGTTCATATAAGAACGGTCGGACTCGGACATATCGCCATCGAGCGCGGCAACGCGAGCCATCTGAGCAAGCGGAATACCCACTGACTCAACATCCTCCGATGGAACAACGCCCATAGCCGAGTACACGGGCCCCGTAATAACCAAGCATGTGACAAGCGCAAATCCAAGAGATACGGCCAAACGAGAGGCAGACTTCATCGGGGCAATGCAGCCGAGTCGGTCCAAAGCTACAGCTATCGCAAGCACCACGAATAGCGCAGCGCAAATATACAAACCGTTATTCCGTAGAAGCATAACGCCCAACGCTAGGGCACCAAAAACGAGCAAACGCAACGCGCTCGACCGGGAATCCTTTCCCGTGACGGCATCGGCAAGCATGGTCACCATCAAGACAAGACAGCAGGAAAACAACGGGTCTTTCCAAAGCGCCACAGAATAAAGAGCGCGATACCGTGACAAGCCAAAATAGACTACGAGCAGCCAAGACCAGCGAGAGGAGACCCCCAAGCGGGAAGTCACCCAAATTGAAAGATAGCCAAACGTGCTGGCAACACAGGCCATCTGAAGCACCGTTAGCAAGGCAACGCCCACCGAAGGGCTCATCCCCATGAGGCCTGCAATTTTGATACAAGCAGCCATCATCATGGTGAATGCAACCGGATGATGGTTGCTCAATGGGTTCCACCCCATAATCTGAGCGAACGACGAGAAGGTATCCCCAAAAAAACAGGCCGGGACAATACCTCAGGAAGAACGGGAGATACAAAAGAAATATCACTAGAGCACGGACCGCAACAGATAGGAGTCGAATGGACGAGTCACCATCATTAGTCCGCAGCGAGTCATTGCAGAAAACACAGCAGCGGCAACGACAAGACAGCTGAACAAGCACCGACAAGACCCAAAAGACCAGCGCCGACATCACCCAAAAAGCAACAGAATCAATCGCGGAATATGGCTCAATATAGTTCTCGTAAATCCCGCCGGCAATCACCGGTTCAGTCACACGAATATGCGCTCCCAGCACAAGAACAAACGAAAATACAAGGGAAATCACTAAGCAGCAAGCTCTACCAAAAACCGACGGAAATGCAAAATCCCTGCACGCAAACTTATTGAAATTAACCAATGATGCGATTATCGCAACACATGCCAAGACAGATGGAAACAGGTCGAAGGAACCACTACAATACGTCACCGTAGCGATGCTTGCTGCAAACAGCAAAACAGCACGTGTCACATCTAATAACCTGAACTCTCGAATCAATGCGCCCATCCTAACCACGAAACAAACGATTCGATTGTACGCGACCAAAGGAACCTTCATGGCCGAGCAAACGATTGCCGTTATTATCCCCTGTTACAACGAGGCAGTCACCATCGGAAAGGTCATCGACGACTTTCACCGCGAGCTTCCGCAAGCGACGGTCTATGTCTATGACAACAACTCATCGGACGATACCTCACGCATCGCCGCCGAGCACGGCGCCACGGTCCGCTTTGAGCCCCGCCAGGGAAAGGGCAACGTGTGCCGCCAGATGTTTCGCGACATCGACGCCGATTGTTACCTGATGGTCGACGGCGATGACACCTACCCCGCCGAGGCGGCGAAGGCCCTCTGTGAGCCCATCCTTAACGGCACGGCCGACATGACCGTAGGCGACCGCCTTTCCAACGGCACCTATGCCGAGGAAAACAAGCGCGCCTTCCACGGCTTTGGCAACAATCTAGTTCGTGCCATGATCAAGTGGATCTATGGCTACAGCTTCGATGACGTTATGACGGGCTATCGCGCAATGAGCCGCCCCTTTGTCAAAACGTTCCCCGTGCTTTCCGAGGGTTTTCAGATCGAAACCGAACTCTCCATCCATGCCGTCGATCACCGCTGGCGCATCAAAGACGTGCCCATTGAGTACCGCGATCGCCCCGAAGGATCCGAGTCTAAGCTCAATACCGTCAGTGACGGCATCAAGGTCGTCGCCATGATCGGTACGCTGTTCAAGGACTACCGTCCGCTCAAATTCTTCAGCCTGGCCGCGCTTCTGTTTGCGATTATCGGCCTCGCCCTGGGCATCCCCATCGTCGTCGAATATTTCCAGACCGGTCTCGTCCCCCGCTTCCCCACCGCAATGCTCGCCGCATCTTTCATGTTCCTTTGTGGCCTGAGTCTCGCGACGGGGCTTATCCTTGATTCCGTTGCAAAGGTTGAGCGTAAACAGTGGGAGGTCAACGTGTATAACACATATGGCCGCAGCATTCCCTCCAGCGCAAATAAAAGCGAGAGGTAAACCACCATGCCACTCATTTCCATCGTCGTGCCATGTTACAACGAGCAGGAATCGCTTCCGATCTTTCTCAAAGAGCTCGATGGCGTCGTTCGCATCATGACCCAACAAGACCCCGGCATCTCCTTTGAGGCCGTTCTCATCGACGATGGCTCGGCAGACAAAACGCTTGCCGTCATGAAAGCAGAAGCCGCGGCGGCGCATCCATACGCCATCCACTGGCACTCTTTCTCGCGGAACTTTGGCAAGGAGGCGGCACTATTCGCCGGACTCCAGCACGCAAAGGGCGACTATGTCGCCACCATGGATGCCGACATGCAGGACCCGCCCTCGCTCCTGCCGCAGATGTACGAGATCTTGCAGACCGAAAACTACGATAACGTCGCCACACGCAGGACCACCCGCGAAGGCGAGCCTCCCATCAGGTCGTTCTGTGCCCGCATGTTCTACAAGATCATCAACCGCATTTCCAAGGCCGACATCGTCGACGGAGCACGCGATTTTAGGCTCATGAAGCGACCTATGGTCAACGCCATCATCTCCATGGGCGAATACAACCGATTCTCCAAGGGCATTTACGGCTGGGTCGGCTTCAAGACCAAATGGCTCCCCTACGTAAACGTCAACCGCGTGGCCGGTGAGACTAAATGGAGCTTTTGGTCGCTGCTCCTCTATTCCATCGACGGCATCGTCGCGTTTTCCACGGCGCCGCTCTCCCTCGCCGCCCTCACGGGTATCGTTTTCTGTCTCATCGCCATCCTGGGATTTATCGTCATCCTAGTCAAAACGCTTGTTTGGGGTGACCCCGTCGGCGGATGGCCGTCCCTCGCCTGCCTCATAACGCTGTTTGGCGGCATGCAGCTTCTGTGCTTAGGAATCATCGGTGAGTACTTGGCAAAAGCCTACTTGGAGGCCAAACGCCGCCCCATCTATATCATCCGAGAGTCCAACGAGGAATCTGATGACACGGCCCAATAACAGCATGCTCAAGAATGTGGCGTTCTACGCCGCCTGCTTCACGTTTTCCGTCGCACTCTTTGTCGCACTTGCAGCGGCGGGGCATGTCTACCCCTTTGGCGACAACTCGTTTCTCACCAACGATCTCAAATACCAATACATCGACTTCTTTGCGTGGTTTCGCCGCGTCCTTTTAGGCGAGGCAAACCTTCGTTATTCCTTCTCGCAGGGACTCGGCATGAACACATGGGGGCTCTATAGCTACTACCTCGCCAGCCCCTTCAACCTGCTCTGCGTGCTGTTTCCCGCAGACAAGCTGACGCTCTTCGTATTTGCCATAACCGCGCTCAAACTGGGCTGCATCCACATCAGCAGCGCTTGGTATGTGCAAAAGCGCTTTAACCTGTCCAAGCCCGCAGCATTCCTGCTTTCCCTCTCGTTCACGTTTTGCAGCTGGACCATCAGCAACCTGCGCAACCCACTCTGGATCGATTGCCTCATCCTGCTGCCCATCTGCGCCTACGGATGCCACGAGCTCATTCGCAAGCAGCGTATGATCCGACTCGTCATCGCAACGGCGCTCAATGTCATGTTCTGCTGGTATACGGCCTACATCAGCATCCTGTTCCTCTGCATCTTCGTATTGGTCGAATTTGTCGATTATGTTGCAGAAAAAGGATTTAGCTGGAAGCTCATGCTCGATCGGGCCCTGCGGTTCGCCGGGGCTATCGCGCTTGGATTGCTTCTGTCCGCCTGGACCTTTTTGCCGACCATCCTTGCCATGTCCAAGGGCGGACCCGTTCTGGCACTCGGCCCCCTACTTAAAACCAGCCTCAAGTCGCTCATCAGGAGCTTTCTTCCCTGCATGTGGGTAAACAACGAAAGCACACCGCAGTTCTATTGCGGCATCATCATGATGCTGCTCGCGGTGAGCCTACTGGTTAACCGCACGGTTTCAATCAAGACGCGCATTGCAACACTCGTCGTCACGATAATCCTGGTCGCCAGCTCCGTTTTGAGCCCGCTCGAGTACATCTGGTGCGGCATGCGCGTTCCCAATGGCTTCTACTCGCGCACGGCTTTTTTGCTGAGCTTCTTTGCGCTGTGGGCCGCAGGATACGCGCTGCAGAAACTCCAAGAGCGGCCAACATTACGTCGAGCCCATCGTCCGGCCATCATCATGCCACTCCTGGCACTCACGGCAATTGAACTATTTGCCAACGCCCATGTTATGTGGAACCAGCTGTACACAGGCTATTCCGAGGAAGCCAACAGCGCCTATATCGCCACCGCAACCGACACGATCACGGCTATTCAAGACCAGACTTCGGCGTCGTTCTACCGCATTGACCGTACGACCACGCGTGTCGATAGCGCCGCCCTCAACGAAGGCTTGACGCTTGGATACAACCAGCTGTCCTCGTATTCGTCCGCCAACAACCCGCAGGCCATCGCACTGCTCAACTCCCTTGGATACAGCAGTGTCGGCGAATTCTCGACCCGTTATGCTGAGCCCATTCTCGCCGTCGATGCCCTACTGGGAGTCAAGTATGCCATTCCTGAAAACGTGCCTGCGGGATACGTTTTATCCAAGACGAATCAGGCCGACCCCACAAGCGCGGTGTACGAGAACCCCTATGCGCTCAGCATTGGCGTCGCAGCCTCAAGCGATATCCAAAACAGCACGCTGAAGAGCGAGAACCCCTTCGAAAAGCAGAACGACCTCTACAGCAAAATCCTAGGCCGCGAGGTCGAGCTCTATACCAAGATCGAGGCCACGAGCACGGAGAATAGCGATAGCTTAAAGCAATGGAGCGTTACTCTTCCGGCAAGCTCCATCGGGTATCTCTACATCAACAAAGATGCGACCGCCGGCAGTTATTGGCCCGTCACCCTTACCATCGACCAGCGAACGATCGAAAACGAGGCCTGGAGATTCGACAATAATATCCGCCAGATTGCGGATGCATCGGACGCCCCGAGCCAGCATACGGTGTCAATCGGAGTCGCAGAGGGCTATACAGACATGCCCCAAGACAATGAGCCGGTCTTTTACGCCCTCAATCTGGACGTTTTCGAGCAGATTATTAACGAGCTTAAAACGAGTGTATTTGTTCCGACGGTTTTTGGGGACGGAAGGATCGAAGGTGAGTATACCGCCAAGGATGACGGCAACCTGCTGCTGAGCGTTCCGTACGATGAGGGCTGGAACGTAACGGTAAACGGAACCGCCGCAGAATTAACTCCCGCCGCCGATAAGGGTTTGTCATGCTTGAGCGTGCAGAAAGGCACGAATAAGATCGTAATGAGCTATAGGACCCCGGGCGCATTTGCGGGGCTTGCGGTGAGTTTGGCGAGCGCCGTTACCCTTGTTACAGCGGAGCTATTCGCCAGACACAAGAAAAGCCGCCGTTAACGAACGGCGGCTTTTACTCTCGCAAATTAAATAGAGACTAGAGCGTCTTGAGGTACTCCCCCAGCTCTTCCCCCCAGTCGGGCATGTGGAAGCCCACCGACTCGAGTTTGGACAGGTCGAGCGCGGAATGGACCGGGCGCGGGGCGACGGGGCCTTCGGCGTTCGCGTAGTAGTCGGCGGTGCTGACCGGCACGACCCTCTCCCCGTTGCCGTTAGCGGACTCGAAGACGGCACGGGCGATGTCGGCCCAGCTCTTCACGGCGCCGGAGCCGGTGCAGTCGTAGGTACCGTAGGGGGCGTGCGTCCCCAGCACATGGAAGATGGCCTGCGCCATGTCGCGCGTGAAGGTAAGGCGGCCCAGCTGGTCGTCCACGACCGTGACCTGGTCCAGCTTGTCGTCCGGGTCGGCTACGCGGTCGGACAGGCACTTCATGGTCTTGACGAAGTTGTGGCCCTCGCCGATGACCCAGGAGCTGCGCATGATGTAGTGGCGCGGGCACCCCGCCACGGCGATGTCGCCGGCGGCCTTGGTCTGGCCGTAGACGGACAGCGGGCTGAGGGGCTCCTCCTCGTCATGGACCTCGGCGGTGCCGTCCAAGACGTAGTCGCTGGACACGTGGACAAGCGTGATCCCGTGCTCCGCGCAGGTGCGGGCGAGGAGGGCCGGCCCGGTCGCGTTGGCCTTCCAGGCGGTCACGCGGCCCTCGGGGGTCTCCGCTTTATCCACGGCCGTGTAGGCGCCGCAGTTGATCACGGTGCCGTAGAGCGACCAGTCGTACTTGGAGTAGGCGTCCGGGTCTGACATGTCGAAGGTGTCGATGTCGCAGAAGTCGAAGTCCTTGGCGACGCCGCGCTCCTCCGCCAGCGCGCGGACCGCGCGGCCCAGCTGGCCGTCGCAGCCGGTGACGAGGGTGCGCTTCGGCGCCATGGGGACGACGTCCTTGAGCATCGGGTGGTTGAGGTCGGCCTCGGAGACGGTGGCCTCGTCGAGCGGGATCGGCCACTCGATGGCGAGCTCGGGGTCGGCGAGGTTCACGAAGGTGTAGGTCCTCTTGAGCTCCAGCGACCAGTGGGCGTCCACCAGGTAGGTGTAGGCGGTGCCGTCCTCCAGGGCCTGGAAGGAGTTGCCCACGCCGCGCGGGACGTAGATGGCCTTCGACGGGTCGAGCGTGCAGGTGAACACCTTGCCGTAGGTGGCGCTGCCCTCGCGCAGGTCCACCCAGGCGCCGAAGACGCTGCCGCGGGCCACCGAGATGAACTTGTCCCAGGGCTCCGCGTGGATGCCGCGGGTGACGCCGCGGCTGTCGTTGTAGGAGA
>CANRSF010000003.1 GCA_947642445.1 uncultured Collinsella sp.
GCCCTACCGGGAGTAGCCCCGACGGTTGACAAAACTATAGGAACACCCAATGACTAGGTGCGGTTGCTGCCAGGGGGTGTCCCGGAGTGCCGGCACAAGAGGAACGTCCCTAACTGCCAGGTTTAGGCCGTTAGGTCGAGTTCGTAGAGGAAGCTTTCGCGCGGCATGTCGTGGCGGCGCTCTTCGCGGTTGGCGCGGTGCGTGGCCGTGCGCTTAAAGCCATGCAGCTCGTAGAACTTCCATGAGCAGTTGGAGTCGGTGTACAGGTGCGCTCTCGTTGCCCCGCGCGAGGACAGGTGCGAGACCGCGGCGTCGAGCAAGACCGAGCCAACGCCCAGGCCATGGACATCGCGATCCACGGCAAGCAACGTGACCTCGTTGTCGTGTGGCAGGGGACTGCTTTCGAGCAGGCGGTTGTTGGTGCGGATGGTTGCGCGCACAAACGAGAGATACTCGGCGCAGGCATCGGGCTCCAGCTCACGCATCTGCGATAGCAGCGCGCGCTCGGTATCCATCCAATGTTCATTGACGGTGGCGCCGGAGCTTTGCCCCGCACGCGCGAGCGCAATGCCGCGCGCCTGGCCGTCGATGACGGCAACCTGCGAAAACGTCGACGACGAAAGGCAGTAGGCAAGGTCGCAAGCGGCCTCAAGGCGGTTGTACTCATCGTTATCCGAATTGTTATGCCAAAGCTGCTGCAGAATCAGCGCGATGGTGCCGAAGTCTTCGGTATCAAACGGTCGGTAGAGAACCCGCGAGACCATGGTGCCTCTTTCTTTTGCGGATGCATATCGAGCACAGTTCTACCACGCCATTGGCATCGAATTATGGTGCCCCTGTGTTCCATGAACTCACCGCGCCCGGTGCCGCGCCCATGCCCTCCGCTCGCAAGCTTTTTCTGCACATGCGACCGTTGCGGGGTGCATCGACGCGCTCGATGCGCTACATTGAATCAGTATTTTCAATGCCGCTGCGCGAGCGCTGCAGATCGACGTATCACCGACTCACAGAGCACGGCGGCGTACCAGACAGGAGGACTGCATGGGATCTGATGTGAAGATCGCACGCGCGTTGATCTCGGTTACCGATAAAACGGGTGTCGTCGATTTCGCACGGACGCTGGTCGATGACTTTGGCGTCGAGATCATCTCTACGGGCGGCACGGCTCGTGCCATCGAGGACGCGGGCGTTCCCGTAACCCCCATCGAGGAGTTCACGGGCTATCCCGAGATGATGGACGGCCGCGTTAAGACCCTGCACCCCAAGGTTCACGGCGCGCTGCTGGCCCGCCGCGATTCCGAGCAGCACATGCAGGAGGCCGCTCAGCACGGCATTAAGCTGATCGACTTGGTCGTCGTCAACCTGTACGAGTTCGAGAAGACCGTTGCCAACCCCGAGGTCACCTTCGCGGATGCCATCGAGCACATCGACATCGGCGGTCCCTCCATGCTGCGCTCTGCTGCCAAGAACGCCACGAGCGTTACCGTCATCTCCGATCCGGCCGACTATGATGCCGTCCTGGCCGAGATGCACGAGACCGGCGGTTGCACCACGCTTTCCACCCGTCGTCGCCTGCAGGTGAAGGTCTACCAGACCACCGCCGCCTACGACACGGCTATCTCCCGTTGGCTTGCCGCCCAGGCAAGTGACGTGGCGGATACCTCTGCCAAGCTCGAGATTTCGCTGGAGAAGGTCGACGACCTGCGCTATGGCGAGAATCCTCAGCAGAAGGCTACGGTCTACCGCTTTGCCGAGGGCTGCGAGAACACCGCGAGCTCGCAGTTCCCGCTCGTTGGCTCCGAGCAGATCCAGGGCAAGCCGCTCAGCTACAACAACTATCTGGATGCCGATGCCGCTTGGAACCTGGTCCGCGAGTTCGACGAGCCGGCCTGCGTGATCCTCAAGCACCAGAACCCCTGCGGTTCTGCCGTTGCCGAGGACATCACGGCTGCCTACGACCGCGCCTTCGCCTGCGATCCCAAGAGCGCCTTCGGCGGCATCATCGCCTGCAACCGCGAGGTTCCCTATGAGCTGGTCGAGCACTTTGCCGATCAGAACAAGCAGTTCGTCGAGGTCATCATCGCCCCGAGCTACACTGCCGAGGCGCTCGAGCGCATGGCCAAGCGCCCCAACCTGCGCGTGCTGGCTACCGGCGGCGTGGACCACGGCGCCCAGGTGGAGCTGCGCTCCATCGACGGCGGCATGCTGGTGCAGGAGGTCGACCACGTGACCGAGGACCCCGCGACCTTTACGTTCCCCACCGACCGCAAGCCCACCGACGCCGAGATGGCCGAGCTCGAGTTTGCCTGGAAGGTCTGCAAGGGCGTTAAGTCCAACGCCATCCTGGTCTCCAAGGGTAAGGCCGGCATTGGCATGGGCCCGGGTCAGCCCAACCGCGTCGACTCTGCGCTACTTGCCTGCGAGCGTGCCGAGGACTTCTGCGAGCGCGAGGGCGTGGAGAAGGGCGGCTTTGCCTGCGCAAGCGACGCATTCTTCCCGTTCCGCGACAACGTCGACGTGCTTGCCGCGCATGGCGTGACCTGCATCATCCAGCCCGGCGGCTCTAAGCGCGACGACGAGAGCATCGAGGCGTGCAACGAGCATGGTATTGCGATGGTCTTCACGGGCGCCCGCCACTTTAGGCACTAAGTTTCGCCTCGGGACAAAATAATCTCTGCAAAAGACGGTCGCTCCGTTTGGAGGGCCGTCTTTTTGGTATAAGAGGACGGAATGACTAACACGAAAGGTACAACCATGCCCCAGATTGATGATGCAGAGCTGTTTGGCAATGCCGAGGATCAGCGTGCGTACGAGGACTTTTGCGCCAATCAGGAGGCGGTCGAGAAGTTTACGCTCGACAAGCCCGCGCTTATCTGCCGTTGGCGCATGTCCAACAAAAAGGTGCCCATGCTCAACCGTCACATTCGCGCGCTGTCCGAGCGCTTGGTGCAGGGCGAGCCGCTTACCCATAACATGCTCAGCTGGGCCAAGCAGCACGTTGAGTGGTCGCTTGCCGAGGGCGATTACACCGCGCACGACGGCGTACTCATGCTGGTGATCGACATCAACGGCAACGCTGCCATGACGGTGGGGGAGTACGAGCCGCTAGCCGATACGTCGGCCAAGGCGCTGCGTGCCCGCTCCGCCGAGGCCCGCTCCGAGGCCGACGAGACCGGCGTGGCGCCCGAGCTACTTGCCGCCGTCAACGACGGGAGGCTTGCCTTTGTGGCGCCGGCGGACGAGTGCCTGTGCGGCACGGCGACCCTTATTGAGCAGCTGGCCCAGACCAAGGGCATCCCGGTCACGCGCGTGGACATTCCCGCTCAGCTCAAGGGCGCGCTGTTCCTAGTGAGCGACGAGCACGGCGTGGTCCCCGCCGACGATACCGATGCCGCCGAGTCCGACGCCGCCACGGTCGCCTTCTTCGCCGAAGGCTACGAAAAGCTCCGCGCCCGCCGCTAAATGATTTTTCTGGGACGGGGATTATTTAATCATTTGATCCCCGCGCCCGCTGCGAGCGAGGGGCGAGCCAACGCTTTCGTTCGCGAACAGTTCTGTCACCTTGTTGCCGCGCGAGGCGCGTACTTGCGGCTCCGCAGCCATAATGGTGGCAAGACAACCAAGAAGGGAGCGGAATCCATGGCGCTGATTTATATCGTTGAGGACGACGAGCCCATTCGTCGTGAGCTTATCGACATCCTTGCCCGCGCCGGGTTTGAAATCGAGGCCTGCGAATCGTTCGAGCATGTCTCGCGCGATATTCTCGCCGCCGCGCCCGATCTGGTGCTGCTCGACCTCACGCTTCCCGTCAAGGACGGCCAGCATATCTGCCACGAGGTTCGCCGCGAATCCGAGGTCCCCATCATCGTCCTCACGTCGCGCACGACCGAGATCGACGAGGTCATGGCCATGACGCTCGGCGCGGACGACTTTGTTCCCAAGCCCTATAGCGGGCGCGTGCTCGTGGCGCGCATCAACGCACTGCTGCGTCGCACCGCGGCGTCAGGCGAGCGCAGCACGCTCGTCCACAAGGGGCTGGAGCTCGACCTCGCCCGCTCTATGGTCACCAACACGGCGACCGGCGACAGCACCGAGCTCACCAAAAATGAGCTGCGCATTCTCTCGCTGCTCCTGAGCCGCGCGGGCAAGATCGTCTCGCGCTCGGCCATCATGCAGGACCTGTGGGACTCCGACGCCTTCGTGGACGACAATACGCTCACCGTCAACATCAACCGCCTGCGCACCACGCTCGAAAAAATCGGCATCAAGGGGTATTTGACGACGCATCGCGGCCAAGGCTATTCGGTCTAGGGGCCGGCTATGTCGTTTGGCAAGTTCTTTAAAGATGCACTGCTTCCCGTCGCCGTGTGGACGTGCGGCGTGCTGCTGAGCTGCTTTGTGCTGACGGTCGCCGGCGCACCCGTTTCTATCGTGGTCGTGGCGGTTGGCGTGTCCTTTATCTTCGGTATGCTCGGCATCGTGATCGAGTACGCTCGCCGTCGCCGTTTTCTGCGTCAGTTGGAGCGCGCGGCAGAGGAGCTCGAGAGTCCCGCATGGGTGCAGGAGATGGTGCAATGCCCAACCTATGCCGAGGGCGAGCTCGAGTACGAGGTCCTGTGCCGGGTGGGCAAAGCCGCCTGCGACGAGGTTGCCGAGGGCCGGCGTCAGACCGAAGACTATCGCGACTATATCGAGAGCTGGGTCCACGAGGCCAAGCTGCCCCTGGCGGCGGCTCACCTGATTCTGGAAAACCTCGACGGCGGCGCAGATGACCCAACACGTGTCGATGACCTGGGTCGCGAGTTGGCTCGCGTGGAACGCTATATCGACCAGGCGCTGTACTACGCGCGCTCGGAAGTCGTGGAGCGCGACTACCTGATTCGCCGCTGGGACCTTAAGACCTTGGTGACGGGTGCGATTAAGGCCAACGCGCGCGAGCTCATTGCGGCGCACGTGGCTCCGGTGTGCGAGAACCTCGACTTCGAGGTCTTTACCGACGAAAAATGGCTCGAGTTTATCCTGGGCCAGCTCATTCAGAACAGCATTAAATATGCGCGCGAGGACGGCGCGAAGATCGTGTTTTCGGGCGCGTTACTGGACGAGGGCCTGGCGAGCGAGCGCATCGAGCTCACCGTTGCGGACAACGGCTGCGGCGTGTGTGCGGCAGACCTGCCGCGCGTGTTCGAGAAGGGCTTTACCGGCGACAACGGCCGCACCACCAAGCGCGCAACGGGCATCGGCCTCTACCTGGTGGCGCGCCTATGCTCCAAGATGGGCATCGACGTCACGGCGGCATCCGACTCCGGCGAAGGCTTTGTCGTAACGTTCGCCTTCTCGACGAACAAGTTCCAATACTTTGAGTAGCCGGGCCGTCTTGCGCTGCGGACGGCTATGTTCCCGAACGTGAACTTAGCTAAGGCAACTGGCGTTATGTTCCCGAACGTGAACATAACTATGAGGCTCAAATGGATCTCCCAAAACAAAAACGTGCAGCCCAAACAAAACGTGCCCCCCCCAACGGGGCGCCACGCCATCTTTTATCAGCCAACTCGCTGAAGTAAGGCTGCGAAGGCCGCGAGGCCGGGAGGGGTTTCCTAAGGGCACATCCCGCAGCCGCAACGCGGCGAGGACGTGCCCGTGGAAACCCCGCAGGCCCCGCGGCCGGTGGGAGCAACGCTACTTTACGACCAAAATGTCGCAGTCCGTATTGCGCAGCAGGAACGTCGAAATCGAACCCAGCAGCGCATACTTGATCGAGGACAGGCCGCGGGCGCCGCAGAGCACCAGGTCGGGCTTGACCACGTCGAGCATCTCGTCTTTGAGCGTCTCACGAATACGGCCGGCGCGAATCATGACTTCGACCTCGGGAATGTCGGGATTGGCCTTGGCCTCTTCGAGCTGCTTGGCGATGGAGTTCTTAAATGCCTCCTCTAGGCCGTTGACCAGATCGACCGGATAGGAACCGGCGCTCTCGAGCGCCGTGGAATCGATAACGTGGCCGATAATCAGCTTGGCGCCGTTGTTCGCGGCGACCTTGATGGCGCGTGCGAGCACAAAATCCTGCTGCTCAGTACCGTCGAGTGAAACAAATACCTTGGTGTAGCCCTCGTTCATGGTTTCCTCCTTGGTCTATCGCACGGGCGCGGGGCTCGTGCATCGGGCGGGCGCGGGCGCGTTGGCCGCCGGACACTTTATCTTGTTGCAGTTATACCCAAGGATTTGGGTTTGACCGCTCGCAATTCTGTGAACGGGCGAGTTTTTTGGTAAGGGTAGGCGCAGGCGCGCCGCCAACGGTTGATAATGGGACATCGCCCGCACCGTCCGCAGAACATCTACCGGCGGGTGTCTAACGAGGGGGTCCCTTTGGATATTATCGAGCTTCTAAAAACTGCCTTCATGGGCCTGGTCGAGGGCATCACCGAATGGCTGCCTGTTTCGTCGACCGGTCACATGATCTTGGTGGACGAGTTCGTCAAGATGAACGTGAGCGAGACGTTCTGGAACATGTTCCTGGTCGTGATTCAGCTTGGCGCCATTTTGGCCGTCTGTGTGCTGTTCTTCCATGAGCTCAATCCGTTCTCGCCCAGCAAGGGCAAGGAGGGCCGTCGCGACACCTGGGTGCTGTGGGGCAAGATTGTGCTCGGTTGCATTCCTGCGGCGGCGATCGGCCTGCCGCTCAACGACTGGATGGAGGAGCATTTCTACAATGCTCCCGTCGTGGCGCTGGCGCTCATTGTGTACGGCGTGCTGTTTATCGTGATCGAGAACTGGCGCGCAAACAAGCGCGAGGAAATGGCCGTTGCCGGTTCGTTTGGTTCGCGTGCTGTGGTGTCGGGTGGACGTCCCGCCGGTGCGCACTTTGCGGCGCCCGCCACGGCTACCGCTGAGGATGAGGACGATGACGAGAACCTGGACTTTGGCTCCATCGCCACGCTCGAGGACCTCAGCTGGAAGACTGCGCTGGGTATCGGCTGCTTCCAGGTGCTTTCGCTGGTGCCTGGTACGTCTCGCTCCGGTTCTACCATCATCGGCGGCCTGCTTTTGGGCTGCACGCGCTCGGTGGCGTCTAAGTTCACGTTCTTCCTGGCCATCCCTGTCATGTTTGGCGCGAGTGCGCTCAAGCTGGTCAAGTACTTCATCAAGGGCGGCACGTTCGGCACCAACGAGATCGCCATCTTGGGCGTGGGCTGCGTCGTCGCCTTTGTGGTGTCGCTCATTGCCATCAAGTGGCTTATGGGCTTCGTCCGCCGTCACGACTTTAAGTGCTTCGGCGTCTACCGCATCATCCTGGGCATCGTGGTGCTCGCATACTTCTTCGTTCTGGAGCCTATGCTCGGCCTGTAACTTGGTTGACGCTGCGCGGCGGCCAGAGCGACAGCTTGTCATTCAAAGAGGGTGGCATGACCAAAAGGTCTATGCTGCCCTCTTTTTTGGGCGATGGGGTGGGTCCGATGGTGGCGCACGGAGTCGTGGTGTGATTTGCGTCGGTGTCCGCGCGGCTCGGTATACTGGTACGGCTCAAACTATGGCGCCGCCCGCAGGCGCGCCGTCCGTTAGATGAGGAGTCGCCCATGACCCAGCCCCTGCCCTGGGAAAAGAACACTGCGGTACCCGTGCCGCCTGCGCCGGAACCCGTGCCGCTCGATGCGTGCACCGCTCCCGCCGCGCCGGAACCCGAGCTCGTTCCGCTCGACATCTACGACGCCCCGGCGCCGGCGCCCAAGCCCGCCAAGCCGCTCGTCGACATCGACAGCCTTAATCCCGCCCAGCGTGAGGCGGTCCTGTCCACCGAGGGCCCGTTGCTGGTGCTTGCCGGCGCCGGCTCGGGCAAGACCCGCGTCTTGACCTTTCGCATCGCGCATATGCTCGGCGACCTGGGCGTTAAGCCCTGGCAGATCCTTGCCATCACGTTTACCAACAAGGCCGCGGCCGAGATGCGCGAGCGTCTGGCGGCACTCATTCCCAGCGGCACCCGCGGCATGTGGGTGTGCACCTTCCATGCCATGTGCGTGCGTATGCTGCGCGAGGACGCCGACCTGCTGGGCTACACCGGTCAGTTCACCATCTACGACGACGATGACTCAAAGCGCATGGTGCGTGACATTATGCAGGCGCTCGGTATCGAGCAAAAGCAATTCCCCATCAATATGATCCGCAGCAAGATCAGTTCGGCCAAAAACGCCATGATCGGCCCCGAGGACATGCTCAAGTCCGCCGATGGCCCCAACGACAAAAAGGCAGCGCAGGTCTACCTGGAGCTGGAACGCCGCCTGCGCGCCGCCAACGCGATGGACTTCGACGACCTGCTCGTGCGCACGCTCGAGCTGCTGCGCACCCGCCCCGATGTGCTCGACAAGTACCAAGAGCGCTTCCGCTACATTAGCGTCGATGAGTATCAAGACACCAACCACGTCCAGTACGAGATCGCCAACCTGCTGGCCGCCAAGTACCAAAACCTCATGGTCGTAGGCGACGACGACCAGTCCATTTATAGCTGGCGTGGCGCCGACATCACCAATATCCTGGACTTCGAGAAGGACTTTAAAAACTGCAAGACCGTCAAGCTGGAGCAAAACTACCGCTCCACGGGCCATATCCTGAGTGCCGCCAACGCCGTGGTGCGCCATAACTCGCAGCGCAAGGACAAGCGCCTGTTTACGGCCGAGGGCGATGGCGAGAAGATTCAGGCTTTCCAGGCAAGCGACGAGCGCGACGAAGGTCGCTGGATTGCCGGCGAGATCGAGAAGCTGCATGCCAAGGGTACGAGCTACGACGATATCGCCGTGTTCTACCGCACCAACGCCCAGTCGCGTATCCTCGAAGATATGTTCCTGCGCGCGGGCGTGCCCTACAAGATCGTCGGCGGCACGCGATTCTTCGACCGCGCCGAGATTCGCGACGTCATGGCCTACCTCAAGATGATCGTGAACCCGGCCGACGAGATGAGCGTCAAGCGCGTCATCAACACGCCGCGCCGCGGCATCGGCTCCACCTCGATCCAAAAGATCGAGCAGCTGGCGCGCGACAACCGCTGCTCGTTCTTCCAGGCCTGCGAGATCGCAACAGCCGAGACGGGCATGTTTAGTGCCAAGGTGCGCAACGGCCTGTCGAGTTTTGTGGCGCTGGTGCGCGAGGGCCGCCGCATGGACGGCGAGCTCAAGGACGTCGTCGAGATGATTGTCGATAAGACGGGTCTGCTGCAGGCGTTTCGCGCCGAGGGCACCATGGAGTCCGAGAGCCGCGCCGAGAACATCCAGGAATTCCTGGGCGTCGCCGCCGAATTTGAGGAGACGCACGAGGATATCGAGGGTACGCTCGAGAGCTTGGAAGAGCTGCGCGCGGCCGGTGTTGCCGACGTGCCGTCCGTCGCCGAGTCCGAGTCCGCCGTGGTGAGTGCGCCCGCGTCCGAGCCGGGGCCGTCCGCTCCGGCATCCTCGTTTGAGGCACTTGTCGGCGCTCGTGACGCCGCGGGCTCCAATCCGCTCGATAGCCTAGCCGCCCCGGCGCTCTCGCCGCAGGATGCCCTGGCCGCCGCCATCGCGGGCAACGCGTATGCCGTGCCAACAGAGCTACCGGCGGGCGTCGTGCATGCCGACGAGATCGAGCGCACCTACGGTCCGCTCACCTGTAAGGCACTGCCGGCACTCATGGAGTGGCTGGCCCTGCGCTCCGACTTGGATTCCCTGGCCGGCGAGACGCATGCCATTACCATGATGACCATCCACTCCGCCAAGGGCCTGGAGTTCCCGGCGGTGTTCGTGGCCGGCATGGAGGAGGGTATCTTCCCGCACGTGCACGACTTTGGCGGCAGCGATGACCCGGGTAAGCTCGAGGAGGAGCGTCGCCTGGCCTACGTTGCCATCACGCGTGCCCGTAAGCGCCTGTTCCTGACCTATGCGGCCACGCGTCGCACCTACGGCTCGACCTCTGCCAACCCGCGCTCTCGCTTCCTCAACGAGATTCCGTTTGAGGATATCGAGTTTAGCGGTATCGGTTCTGCCGGTTTTGAGGGCACGGGCTGGGAGAAGCGCGGCGACCGTCACGGCACCTTTGGCTCGGGCATGGGCTCGGATATGTATGGCGGCAAGGTGTTCGGTTCGCATACGCGCTCGACCGGCGGTTCCGGTTCGCGCGGCGGATCGAGCTTCGACGATTTCTTTGGTGGCAGCACCTATGGCACCGAGCGCCATCGCGGGGTTTCGCCCGACGCCGGCCGTGTTGCCTCGACCTTTGGTTCGGGCGCGCCGCGAGCTAAAAAGCCGTCGTCCAAGGTGTCGCCGACGGTGGAGCGCAAGGTCGATCGCGCCAGCGCGTCGCAGGACTTTGCCGCGGGCGATACCGTGAGCCACAAGACCTTTGGCACCGGTACCGTGATCTCGGTCGTCGGAGACATGATCGAGGTTCAATTCGAAAAGACCGGCCAGACCAAAAAGCTGATGAAGGGCTTTGCACCGATCGTTAAGCTGAATGCCTAACTGCGAGGTTGACCGGGCGCTCCGGGGGCTTTGGTCGCCTGCTCGGACAGTCCTGCTCGCACGGAGAGCACATTAAGTGCTCTCCGGCTCGTGCGGAACTCGCGATCGACCAAAGCCCCCGACGCGCCCTCTTCCTTGTGGCGTTTTAGCCTGCAGCTTGCGAACGTCGCTTTGCTCGTTCGCTTTTTGGTCTGGAGAGCCGGGTGGGCTGATAAATAGATATGAGTAGGGGCTCCTCCGTTGTTGAACGGGGGAGCCCCTGGTTGCGTTTGGGTTGTTGTTGTGACCTAGAGGTGGCTGATGATCAGTTCCATCTTGCCTTCGAGGTCGATGGAGCTGACGGTGCTCGGGGCTAGCAGGTGGCTTCCCTTGTGGACGGGGTCGCCGCAGACGGTGCCTTCGCCGTCGATGACCGACAGGCACATGAAAGGCCAGCGCTGGTCGAGGGTCTTGCTGCCGTCGACACGCACGCGATCGACGGTGTAGCAGGGGTTGGACTCGAGCTCGGTTACGCCATCGACCTCGCGCGCGGTTACGGTACCGTCGGTCGGTGCCTGCGCGTTAAAGTTGATGCAATCTAGGCTCTGCTCAATGTGAAGTGGGCGCAGCTTGCCGTCGGTGCCGGGGCGGTCGTAGTCGTACAGGCGATACGTCACGTCGCTCGACTGCTGCGTCTCCAAAATGAGCGTACCGGTTTTGATGGCGTGCACGGTGCCGGAGTCGATTTGGAAAAAGTCGCCCTTGTGAATCGGCAGCACGTTGAGCATCTCGTCCCAGCGGCCGTCCTCGATCATCTGCGCGGCCTCGGCGCGGTCGTGCGCGCGCTGGCCGACGATGATCGTGGCACCGGGCTCGCAATCAAGCACGTACCAGCACTCGGTCTTGCCCAGGCTTCCGTTCTCGTGCTCGGCGGCGTACTCGTCGTTGGGGTGAATCTGGATCGAAAGGTCGTCCTTGGCGTCCAGAATCTTGATGAGCAGCGGGAACTCCTTGCCCTCGCAATTGCCAAAGAGCTCGCGGTGCTCGGCCCACAGCCACGAAAGCGTGTGGCCTGTATACGGGCCCTCCGCAATCTGGCAGTCGCCGTTGGGATGGGCCGAGATGGCCCAGCACTCACCGATGGGACCCTCGGGAATGTCGTAGCCAAACACGGTCTCCAGCTGGCGGCCGCCCCAGATCTTCTCGTGGAAGATTGGCGTGAGTTTAATCAAATCGGACATGTGCATACTCCCATAAGGTTGTGCGGGTGCCGCGTAGGACAGCTCAAAACGAGCACCCACCGGATTACAAAACTAGGCCAGCGTTACGTTGTGCAGCTCAAAGCGGTCGCCTACGTTGTGCGAGACAGAATATTCAAACGCGGTGCCGCTATCCAAGAAGCCAATCTGGTTGAGTTCGAGCAGGGGAGAGCCGGGTTTGGTATCCAGGCGCTCAGCCTCTTCTTCAGTTGCCGCGACAGCGCGAATGGTACGGTGGAAACTTGAGATCTTGAGTCCGCACTGCTCGCGGATGAAGCTGTAGATCGATGCGTACAGGTCTTTTTTCTTAAGGCCCGGAATCAGCTCGAGGGGCATGTAGGTGTACTCGATAACGATGGGCTTCTCGTCGACCTGGCGCACGCGCACGATGTGATAGGCAAAGTCGTCCTCGGCAATTCCCAGCTGGGCAGCGACGTCTGCTGGCGGATTGACAATCGAGAAATCGTAGACCACCGAGGTCACCTTCTCCCCGCGGTGCTCATACGAAAAGCCCTGGGAGCGATCGTTCTTGCCCTGGAAAAACGCCTGGCCGGGAAGCCCCGCCGTGTCCTTAACGTAGGTGCCCGATCCGCGCCGGCTGGTAACAAGACCTTCATCGGTAATCTGCTCAATAGCTCGTTTGACGGTGATTTTGGAAACGCTATAGAGCTCGCAGAACTCAACGACGGTGGGCAGCTTGTCGCCCGGCTTTAGAGCGCCGTCCTCGATGCTTCGACGGATATCTGCAGCTATTGCCTCGTATTTGGGAATCATGGAACCTCCTTTCCGGCTTGATTGAGTACAAACGAAAGTATAGTCCACGCCTAAGCATCCCTATTGCGTTTTTGAAAAGTTCGAGAAAGATATAATCAAAAAACGCTTTTCTATATTAACTAGAGCGCTCTAAATGGATATGCATTCGAATAATGTGGTATTGAGCAAATTGATCGGCTCGAAGATGGGGTTGGGCCGTTTTGCCGCCCAGCGAACCGAATCTCATGCCTTGCGTTTTCCCAGATAAAACCTGCCAAAACAAACCTGTCCCTTTTTGGCAGGTTTTTGTCTTGGGAGCGGTACCATACAGGCAATGTTTAAACGAGAAAGGTGGGCTCCCATGGAACCTAAGCAGTACTATATCGGCATCGACGTCGGCGGCACTTCGGTTAAGGAGGGCCTGTTCGACGAGGACGGCAACCTGCTTGCCAAGGCCAGCGTGCCCACGCCTCCCATCGTTGATGCTGCGGGCTTTGCCGCGGTGACCGAGGCTATCGACCAGGTGGTCGCCAAGGCGCAGATTCCGCGCGCCTTTGTGGCGGGCATTGGCCTGGCCGTTCCGTGCCCCATCCCGGCGTCGGGCGATGCCAAGGTCAAGGCCAACATTGCCATTAACCTGCCCGAGCTGAGGATCGCCATCCAGGAGCACTGCCCCGACGCGGTCGTCAAGTACGAGAACGATGCCAACGCCGCCGCCATGGGCGAGGCCTGGCTCGGTTCTGCCAAGGGCGTGCAAAACGTGGTGATGGTCACCATCGGTACCGGCGTGGGCGGTGGCGTTATCGTCAACGGCGACGTGGTATCGGGCGTTGTGGGCGCGGGCGGCGAGATTGGCCACATGTGCCTGAATCCCGACGAGGAGCGCACCTGCGGCTGCGGCGGCCATGGCCACCTGGAGCAGTATTCCAGCGCCACCGGTGTGGTGAGCAACTACCTGGCCGAGTGCAAGAGGGCGGGCGTCGAGCCCATCGAGCTCACCGGGTCTTCTGATTCCAAGGACGTGTTCCAGGCCTGCCGCGAGGGTGACAAGCTCGCGCTGGCAGCTGCCGATACCATGGCCGACTATCTCGGCCGCGCCCTGGCGCTTATTGCCAACGTGGTCGATCCCGAGATGTTCCTGATCGGCGGCGGTGCTTCCGCTTCGGCCGATGTCTACCTCGACAAGGTCCGCGAGCACTTTAAGCAGTACGCGCTCTCCGCCTCGCGCGAGACGCCCATTAAGGTCGCTTCGCTCGGCAACGACGCCGGCATCATCGGTGCCGCTTACGTAGCCCTGCGCGCCGCCGGTAAATAGCTGGTGCGGGGGCAGGTGGTGAAAGGGGGACAGGCTTCGTCCCTGACCTCGCCTCAGCGCTTGCCCCAAATTGTGCCGCGACCCTTCCGTCTCATAAGGTTCGGCGTCAGCGTGCTACCATAGCTACGTCCAAGTACACATATCAAGTGGAGGATATCCATGGCAAACGTTCTTGTCTTTGGTCACCAGAACCCCGATAACGACGCCATCATGAGCGCCGTCGTCCTGTCCCAGCTGCTCAACCAGGTTGAGTATGCCGGCAACACCTACGAGGCCTGCGCCCTTGGTCAGCTTCCGGCCGAGTCCGCCAAGCTGCTTGCCGACGCCGGCATTGCCGAGCCCCGCGTGATCGAGTCCGTCGAGGCCGGCCAGCTCGTCGTCCTCACCGACCACAACGAGTCCGCCCAGTCTGTCGCCGGCCTTAAGGACGCCACGGTCTTTGGCGTCGTCGATCATCACCGCATCGGCGATTTCGAGACCGCCGGCCCGCTGCACTACATCTGCCTGCCCTGGGGTTCCAGCTGCACCATCGTCACCAAGCTCGCCGGCGTGCTCGGCGTTGAGCTTTCCGACGTCCAGGCCAAGCTGCTGCTCTCGGCCATGATGACCGACACGCTCATGCTCAAGAGTCCCACCACCACCGATGTCGACCGCGCTGTCGCCGCCAAGCTCGGCGAGCAGGTGGGTGTCGACCCGGTCAAGTTTGGCATGGAGGTCTTCCTCACCCGTCCGTCCGGCTCCTTCACCGCAGCCGAGATGGTCGGCAACGACATCAAGATGTTCGAGCCCGCCGGCAAGAAGCTGCTCATCGGCCAGTACGAGACCGTCGACAAGAGTCGTGCGCTCGGCATGATCGACGAGATTCGCGAGGCCATGCGTGCCTACGCCGCCGAGAAGGGTGCCGATGGCATTGTCCTGTGCATCACCGACATCATGGAGGAGGGCTCGCAGGTCCTGCTCGAGGGCGAGACCGAGGCCGCTCAGAAGGGCCTGGGCATTGCCGACGAGCACGACGGCGTCTGGATGCCGGGTGTCCTCTCCCGTAAGAAGCAGGTCGCTGCCCCCATCATGGCCGCCTGCTAGGTTTAGTTGACCAAACGCCACGACCGGATCGCGGACGTCCCGCGCTCCGGTCGTTTTTTGTGCACGGCGCCGCGTCGTCTCTTGGACAGGCGTGCCCGTGCCGTTGAGCAAATAATGTTCAACCTGTGGTTCCGCTTTTCGGCCACGCCTGCGTGCTTGTCGTGCAGGGTAGGCTAGATGCAAGCGTAATACGTTAGAGCGCGGCGCCGCCACTTGGGCGGGCCGTGCTTTTTTAAGACGGGAGCTTTCCCGAGAAAGGAGCCGCCCATGGCAGCAACTGAGCAGCTGTTCAACGTTCGTGAGCGCAAGCGCTTTGAACGTCACGACATTTGGGAGCGCATCGCCGAGAACGGCACGATTTCCGCCGCCGTCATGGTCTTCGCTGCCATCGCCGCCGTTATCTGCGCCAACACCGATGCCTACGAGGCCATCCATCACTTTTTGGAGACCCCGCTGTATGTGGGCCTGGGCAACCTTACGGCTGGTCTCACCGTTGAGCTTTTCGTCAACGACTTCCTCATGGCGATTTTCTTTTTGTTGGTGGGCATCGAGCTTAAGTACGAGATGACGGTCGGTGAGCTCAAGAATCCGCGTCAGGCCATGCTTCCCATGCTGGCGGCCGTGGGCGGCGTTGTCGTTCCCGCCTGCATCTACCTGATCTTTAACCATGCCGGCGCCCGCAACGGTTGGGCCATCCCCATGGCAACCGATATTGCCTTTGCGCTGGGCGTGCTGTCGCTTTTGGGCAATCGCGTGCCCAACGGCGTGCGCGTGTTCTTCTCGACGCTCGCCATCGCCGACGACCTCATCTCCATCGCCGCCATCGCCATCTTCTACGGTCAGAGCCCCAATCCGTTTTGGTTGGGCGCCGCTGCAGTTGTGACCTGCGCGCTTGTGTGGCTCAACAAGACGCAGCATTACCGCCTTGCCCCGTATTCGGTGCTGGGTCTGCTGCTGTGGTTCTGCATGTTTAAGAGCGGCGTGCACGCCACGCTCGCCGGTGTCATCCTGGCCTTCACCATCCCGGCCAAGTGCGGTGTTAAGCTCGATAGCCTTACCGATTGGCTGGGCGAGTGCCTGCCGTTGCTCGACGACCGCTACGACGACGAGGCGCACATCCTGGGTCAGCACGACTTTACCGTCTCGACCACCAGAGTCGAGCGCGTCATGCACCGCGTGACCCCGCCGCTCATTCGCATGGAGCGCCTGATCTCCACGCCGGTCAACTTTGTGATCCTGCCGATCTTTGCATTTGTCAACGCGCAGGTTCGCCTGGTGGGCGTGGATATGGGCACGCTGCTGACCGACCCGGTGACGCTCGGCGTGTATTTTGGCATGCTGCTGGGCAAGCCGATTGGCATCTTTGGCATGACGTTTGCCCTGGTTAAGCTCAAGATCTCCGAGCTGCCGCGCAACGTTAACTGGCACATGATTGCCGGCGTGGGCATTCTGGGCGGCATTGGCTTTACCATGTCGATTCTCATCAGCGGCCTTGCCTTCCCGACGGCCCAGTTTGAGGTTCTTGCAGCCAAGGCCGCTATTCTCGCCGGTTCGGTCACCGCAGCCGTGCTCGGCATGATCTACATGAGCGTGGTCTGCAAGCATCCCTCGCCCAAAGACGAGTAAGAGCGCGAAAACCGGCTCCAGAACCGATTCGGGCGCGTTCAAAATGCGGATTCGGGCGGTGCTTGCCGCCTGCCAGACACGCCAGTGGTCAAAAAACGCCGTTTGTGAGTACTGTCACAAACGGCGTATCATTTTAGGTGCGGAAAATAATGAACAAAGTTATAAGAACTGTACGTTAATGAGTGACCATCGACTTCCAATTTGGCGCTAGCTGACGGTGATTAGGGAGTTTCAAGTCGAGTTTTGCCGATTTCGACCAAGAATCGCTGCTACTAAAAAGGTAACAGTACTCATATTTGCCCTTTTTTGGCCACAAGCCCTAAAACAAGCCTCGCCAAGGTCGGGAAGCGGGCCAAATCGCCGGCCTCGAGGCTTATTCCACGGTGCCGTAGACGGCGCCCCAGCCGTGGGCGGCCAAGGCGGAGTTGAGCTGGTCGCAAAGTGACTGGCGGTCGTAGTAGCCGGGCGGCAAAAGATTCACGATCTCCATGAGGTCGGGCGCCAGGTCCAAGATTTCGGCCTGTACGATCAGATCCAGGCGGTCGATGGCGTGGCGGTCGTAAAACAGTCCGTCGACCAGGCGCTGCAAGTCGCCGAATTCCTCGGCCTGAAACGATCCGTACTCCATAGTGCCTCCTTGGGCGCCCCACGCCGGCATGCGCGGCGATTCGTAATTGATTGCGATGAACTTAATCTATCACGGCTTCATAACGTTGCGACGATGGCGGTCTATACTTAGACGAACTGCAACGTACCGCTTCGCGAAAGGTCGCACCCCATGCAGACGATCTACCAGAAGATGGAAACCACCGAACTCGATGCCGCCATCGAGGCGCTTAAAGCCGAGGTTGCCGAGGTCAAGGCCAAGGGCCTGGCGCTCGACATGGCGCGCGGCAAGCCGTCGCCCTCCCAGGTGAACATTTCTCGCCCCATGCTCGATATCCTCAATGCCGATGCCGATCTGCACGACGGCAATGTCGACTGCTCCAACTACGGTTGCTTCGAGGGCATTCCCTCGGCACGCAAGCTGGCGGGGGAGTTCCTGGGTTGTCCTGCCGAGCAGACGCTCGTACTGGGCTCATCGAGCCTGCTGATCGAGCACGATATCGCCGGTATGTTCTGGCGTTGCGGCTCGTGCGGCAGCGACCCTTGGGAGGCTTACGAGGCAGCGCACGACGGCAAGAAGGTCAAGTTCCTGTGCCCCGTTCCCGGCTACGATCGCCACTTTGGCATCACCGCCGACTTGGGCATCGAGAACGTCCCCGTCGCGATGACCGACAACGGCCCCGACATGGACGAGGTTGAGCGCCTGGTTGCCACCGACGACTCCATCAAGGGCATCTGGTGCGTGCCCAAGTATTCCAACCCCACGGGCATCACCTTTAGCGAGGACACTGTGCGTCGCCTGGTCGAGATGCCCACGGCCGCGCCCGATTTCCGCATCTTCTGGGACAACGCCTACTGCGTGCACGACCTGTACGACGAGACCGACGAGCTCGCCAACATCTTCGATCTTGCCCGCGCGGCGGGCACCGAGGACCGCGTGGTGGCCTTTGCCTCGACGTCCAAGATCACCTTCCCGGGTGCCGGCATCGGCTTTATCGGTGCGAGCCCCGCGGTCATCGCCGAGTTCTCCAAGCGCCTGAAGGCCGGTCTTATTAGCGCCGACAAGCTCAACCAGCTGCGTCACGTGCGTTTCCTTCCCACCATCGAGGCGGTCAAGGAGCACATGAAAAAGCATGCCGAGTTCCTGCGCCCGCGCTTTGAGGCCGTTGAGCGTAAACTCACCGAGGGCTTGGGCAACACGGGTTGCGCCACTTGGACTCATCCCCATGGCGGCTACTTTGTGAGTTTCGATGGCCCCGAGGGCTCGGCCCAGAAGGTCGCCGCGCTTTGTGCCGACCTGGGCGTCAAGCTCACGCCGGCTGGTGCCACCTGGCCTTATGGCAAGGATCCGCGCGACACCAACATCCGCATCGCGCCGAGCTATCCCACGGTCGAGGACCTGGAGGCCGCGCTCGATGTGCTGGTGCTGGCTGTCAAGCTCGTCGCTGCCGAGCTTGCGCGTACCGAGCGCGCCTAACGCGTAGGGCCCCGCAAGTCCGCGCCTAGTACTATCCGCACTTTCGATACGTAAAGGAGCGTATACATGGATTTGGGTATTTCCACCAACCCCACGCCAGAGCTCTACACCATTAAGGTGACCGGTGAGATCGATATCTCTAACGCCGATAGCCTGCGCAATGCCATCGACCTGGCGCTCGAGCAGCCCACTGAGGCCGTTGAGCTCGATTTTGCCCAGGTGAGCTACATCGATTCGACAGGCATTGGCGTGCTTGTGGGCGCCGCACACCACGCAGCTGATCATGGTAAGCGTTTTAGCTGCGTCAACGTGCAGCCCCCGGTGATGCGCGTGGTTCAGCTGTTGGGTGTCGACCAGGAGATTTCGATCACCGCTGCATAATCTTTGCCCCCAAAAGGGCGTGCCGTTTGGCATATGTTTGTGATGCGCTCGGACGTTTTGGCGTCCGGGCGCTATACTTGACCGAATGAATAGACGAGTTCCGGCCGAATGGCGCGGTGCGGGCTCGACTCACATCGAGCCTTGGAGGTATGTGTGTTTGGTATTGGAGAGGGTGAGCTCGCGATCATCGTGGTCTTCGGCTTTTTGCTGTTTGGCCCGGATAAGCTCCCGCAGATGGGCCGCACGATCGGCCGTGCCATCCGTCAGTTCCGCGAGACGCAGGAAAAGATGACGGCCGTTGTTCAGTCCGAGATTATCGATCCGGTGAGCGAGGCCGCGTCGGCCCCGGTCAAGCCCAAGAAGACTGCTGCGACCGACGACGATTCCGATGCGGACGAGGATGCCGCCGAGACGGCAGCGCCCGCCAAGAAGGAGACCTTTGCCGAGCGTCGCGCCCGTCTTGCTGCCGAGAAGGCCGCAAGCGAGGGCGCTGCTGAGGGCGAAGGCGCTGTTGATGAGGCCGAGGGTACAGAGCCTGCTACTGCCGTCGAGCCCGAGCCTGCTGCAGAGCCCGAGCCCGAGCCGGCAGAGCCCACGACGGCTGACCTCTACGCCCGCCGTCCCCGCAAGCGCAAGGCTGTCGTCGACCAGCTCGCTCGCGAGCTCGAGGCCGAGGACGCTGCCGAGACTGCTGCCGCCGATGCCCCGAAGGGAGGCGATGAGTAATGCCTATCGGACCTGCGCGTATGCCGCTCTTCGATCACCTGGGAGAGCTCCGTCGCCGCCTGACCATCGTGGTCGTGTCGGTGTTTGCCGCCGCCATCGTGCTGTACTTTGCCACGCCCGTGGTGCTCGATATCCTCGAGGATCCCATCCGCTCGTTTGTGCCGGACGGTAAGTTCTACATCACCACCACGCTCGGCGGCTTTGGACTGCGCTTCTCGCTGGCCATCAAGATGGCCGTGGTCATGTGCACGCCCATGATCATCTGGCAGATCCTGGCATTTTTCCTGCCGGCACTGCGCCCCAACGAGCGCAAATGGGTCGTACCCACGGTGCTCGCCTCGACGGTGCTGTTCTTCCTGGGCGCCATCTTCTGCTACTTCATCATTATCCCGGCGGGCTTTGAGTGGCTCATCGGCGAGACCTCGGCCGTCGCAACCGCGCTGCCCGACCTGGAGAACTACGTCAACATGGAGCTGCTCTTTATGATCGGCTTTGGTGTGGCGTTTGAGCTGCCGCTCATCATCTTCTACCTGTCCGTCTTCCATATTGTGTCCTATGCGGCCTTCCGCAGCGCCTGGCGTTACGTATACGTTGGCCTGCTCGTGGGCTCGGCTGTGATTACGCCCGACGGCTCGCCCGTTACGCTGGGTCTCATGTATGGCGCCCTGCTCTCGCTCTACGAGATTTCGCTTGCCATCGCTCGCGTGGTCATTACCGCGCGCGAGGGCAAGGAGGGCCTGTTCGTGAGCCGTCTGGACCTGTTCTCGGACGACGAGGACGACGAGGAGTAAATCGGTATGCACGAGGTTGGCATTGTCAACGGCATGCTCGATACAGTGATTCGCGCGGCGCGTGGGGCGGGGGCCTCGCGCGCCGTTTTGGTAACGCTTCGTATCGGGGATATGACCGAGGTCGTGCGCGAGGCGCTCGACTTTGCGTGGGAGACGTTTCGCGACGAGGACCCGCTCACGCGCGGCTGCGAGCTTGCCGTGGAGGAGGTCCATCCACAAAGCGAGTGCCTGGACTGCGGCGAGGTCTTTGAGCACGACCGTTTCCATTGTCGCTGCCCCCAGTGTGGCGGCGCCAACGTGCGCCTGCTGCACGGCCGCGAGCTCGATATCGCAAGTATCGAAATCGAAACCCCCGACGATTAGCCCGCTAGCCATCTGGCGATGGGGTATAAAGGGGCCAAAGTAAGGAGCGCTAAGTATGGCCGAGAAAACGATTGATATTGCTTCGCCGATTCTGTCGCGCAACGAGCGCCTGGCAGATCAGCTGCGTCATCGATTTGAGCAGACGAACACCTACGTGATCAATGTGCTGTCGAGCCCCGGCTCGGGTAAGACCACCACGATTCTGGGCACCAACGAGCGCCTGCGTGACAAAGCCGGCCTGCGCTGTGCCGTCATCGAGGGCGATATCGCCTCGGATGTCGACGCCGTCACCATGAAGGAAGCCGGCATGCCCGCCATCCAGATCAACACGGGCGGTCTGTGCCACCTCGAGGGTAACATGATTATGGAGGCTGTCGATGCGTTCGACCAAGCCGTCGGTCTGGAGAACATCGACGTCATCTTTATCGAAAACGTGGGCAACCTGGTCTGCCCGGTCGACTTTGACCTGGGCGAGAACCTGTCCATCATGATTCTCTCGGTGCCCGAGGGCGACGACAAGCCCGTAAAGTACCCGGGCATCTTCCAACACGCCGGCGCGCAGCTGCTCAACAAGGTCGACGTAGCCCCGGCTTTCGATTTTGACATGGATAGGTATACTAAGACACTCGATGACCTCAATCCGCAGGCGCCGCGGTTTGCCGTGAGCGCGCGCAAGGGCGAGGGCATGGATGCCTGGTGCGATTGGCTCATCGGGCAGATCGAGCAAGCAAGGGCGTAAATCGGCCGCCATACGGGCGGGCGTAGCCGCAGAGACACGAGATAGGAGCCTCTTTTGAAGCTCATCATCGCCGAGAAAAACGACGCCGCGCGTCAGATCGCCGAGCGTCTGTCCACGGGCAAACCCAAAAAGGACAAGGTGTACAACACCGCCATCTACCGTTTTGAGTGGAAGGGCGAGGAGTGCGTGACGATCGGCCTTGCCGGTCACATCCTTGCGCCCGATTTTTGCGACAGCGTGCTGTTCGATAAAAAGCTGGGCTGGTATTCGGTTACTGAGGACGGCGAGATGCTGCCGGCCGACATGCCCGATGGCCTGGCTCGTCCGCCCTACGACACCAAGCGCAAGCCGTTTCTTGCCGATGGTATCTCCATCAAGGGCTGGAAGCTCGAGAGCCTGCCCTATCTCACCTGGGCGCCCGTCATTAAGCTGCCGGCCGAGAAGGAGCTCATCCGCTCGCTCAAGAACCTTGCCAAGAAGTCCGACAGCGTCATTATCGCCACGGACTTCGACCGCGAGGGCGAACTGATCGGTTCGGACGCCCTCAACAAAGTGCGCGAGGTTGCGCCTGACTTGCCGGTCGCCCGCGCCCAGTATTCTTCGTTTACCAAGGCCGAGATTACGCAGGCCTTCGATAATCTTGTCTCGCTCGACCAGAATCTGGCCGACGCCGGCGAGAGCCGCCAGCACATCGATCTCATTTGGGGCGCGGTGCTCACGCGCTACCTGACGCTCGCCAAGTTTGGCGGCTTTGGCAACGTGCGCTCCGCCGGCCGCGTGCAGACGCCGACGCTCGCTCTGGTGGTCGAGCGCGAACGCGAACGCATGGCGTTTGTGCCCGAGGACTATTGGCAGATTCGCGGCATGGGTGCCGCTCAGGGTGCTGCCGAGGATGACCGCTTTAAGATTGCGCACAAGACGACACGTTTTACCGACAAAGATGCTGCCGAGACGGCGTACGGCCACGTCGACGGCGCTACGACGGCAACCGTCGCCGCGGTGACCAAGCGCTCCCGCAAGCAGCAGCCGCCCACGCCGTTTGCGACGACCTCGCTGCAGGCTGCCGCCGCGGCCGAGGGCATCTCACCTGCACGTACCATGCGCATCGCCGAGTCCCTCTACATGGCGGGCCTCATCAGCTATCCGCGTGTCGACAACACCGTGTACCCTGCGACGCTCGATCTGGGCGCCGTGGTGAGCGACCTGGCAAAGATCAACCCGGCGCTGGCGCCCGTGTGCAAAAAGGTACTCGCCGGCCCCATGAAGCCCACGCGCGGCAAAGTCGAGACCACCGACCACCCGCCCATCTACCCCACGGGCGAAGGCGATCCGTCCACGCTCGATGGCGGCCAGCGCAAGCTCTACGACCTCATTGCCCGCCGCTTCCTGGCGACGCTTATGGGTCCCGCGACCATCGAAAACACTAAGCTCGAGCTCGACATGAACGGTGAGCCGTTCGTGGCCTCGGGCGACGTGCTCGTGACCCCGGGCTTCCGCGAGGCCTACCCGTACGGCCTTAAGCGCGACGAGCAGATGCCGCCGCTGGAGCAGGGCGACACGGTCGACGTGTTCGACATTAAGCTTGAGGCCAAGCAGACCGAGCCGCCCGCGCGCTACAGCCAGGGCAAGCTCGTGCAGGAGATGGAAAAGCGCGGCCTGGGCACCAAGTCCACGCGCGCGAGCATCATCGAGCGCCTGTATGCCGTGCGCTATCTCAAAAACGATCCCGTTGAGCCGAGCCAGCTGGGCATCGCCATCATCGACGCGCTGACGCAGTTCGCCCCGCGCATAACGAGCCCCGATATGACCAGCGAGCTCGACGGCGACATGACTCGCGTCGAGCGCGGCGAGGACACCGAAGAGCATGTCGTGACGCACTCGCGTGCGCTGCTGGCCGGCGTGCTCGACGAGCTGCTCAAGCATACGCAGGAGCTCGGCGACGCCATCAGCGACGCCGTCACGGCTGATGCGCGCGTGGGCGCCTGCCCCAAGTGCGGCAAGGACCTGGTTATGAAGACGAGCGCCAAGACCCGTGGCAGCTTCATTGGCTGCATGGGCTGGCCCGACTGCGACGTGACCTATCCGGTCCCGAGCGGCGTCAAGGTGAGCCCGCTCGAGGGCGAGGCCGCCGTGTGCCCCGAATGCGGTGCGCCGCGCATCAAGTGTCAGCCGTTCCGCCAGAAGGCTTTCGAGATCTGCGTGAACCCGACGTGCCCCACCAACTACGAGCCCGACCTTAAAGTGGGCGAGTGCAAGGTGTGTGCCGAGGCCGGACGCCATGGCGACCTGATCGCGCACAAGAGCGAGAAGAGCGGCAAGCGCTTTATCCGCTGCACCAACTACGATGACTGCGGCGTGAGCTATCCGCTGCCGGCGCGTGGCAAGCTCGAGGCGACGGGCGAGACCTGTCCCGAGTGCGGCGCCCCCATCGTGGTGGTCAACACGGCGCGCGGTCCGTGGCGTATCTGCGTCAACATGGACTGCCCGACCAAGGAGAAGAAGCCCGCCCGCGGTCGCAAGACCACAACCAAGGCGAGCACGGCAAAGAAGACGACGGCGGCCAAGAAGACGACGGCTAAGAAAGCCACTGCCGCCAAGAAGACGACCGCGAAGAAGTCGACTGCCAAGAAAACAGCCGCCGACAAGTAACGGCGCAGTCGAAACATTGCCCAAAAAAACGAGCGAGGACCCCGCGATCCTCGCTCGTTTTTTTGACCGGCAGTTAGGGACGTTCTTTTTCTGCCGGCAGTTTAGGAACGTCCCTAACTGCCGGCTCGGGAACGACAAAGCGCTAGTTCACCTCGACAGGCTTGGCGCCGGGATAGCGCTCCTCAAAGTCTAGGCGGTACTTATTGTCATTGGTGCCCGCCACGTTGTCGCGCGACAGCGGCGCCACGATCTCATTCTTGTGGTCCGCAGGCTTGGCGTATTTCAGGCTGATCTCCCAGGCATCACAGATTGCGTCAATGCGGTGATCCAGGTCGTCGTACAGGGCGATGATGTCCTTCCAGGAGCTGTAGTTCTTGGAGCTCGTCGGGACGTCCAGGTCCTCGACGATGTCGTAATACTGCTCGATGGTGTCCTCCGTGCGCTCGGCGACGTCGGCGAGATTTTGACGGGTGGTTCGATCCTCTTCCAGATAGTTGCCGTTGAAGTTCTGCGCGCAGCCACGGACCTGGCTGTCGAGATCTTCGAGCAGGTCGTAGTATTCGCTCAGGCGACGGCAGAGGTTCTGCTCGGAGAGCGTTGCTTCGCCGCCATCCTCGTCGTCATCGTCATCATCGTCGTACAGGCTGTTGGGATCGCCGAGAGGCTTTAGGTCATCGTCGTCGACGTCATGGTGCAGCTTAGCTACCGCGGCAGTCGTCTGCGTGGCGGCGTTGTCGAAAGGCTTGATCACAAAGAAAACGACCAGGGCGATGATGATCGCCACCAGCACAACAATAACGGCGATAAGCGGCCCGGTGCCGCTCTTTTTGGGAGCGGGGGTCTGTGGCGAAGCGGGCGCGTATGCGGGAGCCGGCTGCTGTTGGGGCGAGCCGCTCGCGACGGGTATGCGCTGCGTGGTCTCGACGGCCTCGGTCCTTGCGGCAGGGTCGGGGCTATAGGCGAGGGAGTCATCCGCCTTGGCTTGCGGCGTATCAAGGGAGCCGGTCTGCTCAAAAGCGGGCTGGCTATCGCTTGCGGCTGTTTGCTCAACGGGTGCACCGCATGAGGTGCAGAACTTGGCATCATCTGCAAGAAGCTTGCCGCACGAGGCGCAATACCGAGACATTGCCACTCCTTTCGCCACATTTCAATGCAATACGACGATTATACCCAGCATCCAAAATTCCCCATCATAAGTTGCGGTGAAATAGGGACTGTTTGGCGGTCTCAGAGCTTCAATCAGTCCCTATTTCACCGCAACTTTGGAAAGGCGCCTTTAGCCATTGGGGACGCGCCGAGCACTGGGGTATCATGGCTTGGTTGATATATCTGCATTTACGCGCCTTGTAGGAAGGGGCTGCGCCCATGGCTTTTGAGCCTGCTCAACATAGCTTTATCACGCTCGAGGGCGTCGACGGTGCCGGCAAGTCCACGCAGGCGCGCCTGCTTGCCCGCGCGCTCGAACTCGCTGGCTATCAGGTCGTAACTCTGCGCGAGCCGGGTGGCACTGCCATCAGCGAAAAGATTCGCGCCCTGCTGCTCGACCCCGCCAACACGGCGATGGGCGATACCTGCGAGCTGTTGCTCTACGAGGCTGCGCGTGCCCAGTTGGTGCACGAGGTCATAGCCCCCGCCCTTGCGGCCGGCAAGGTGGTCCTGTGCGATCGCTTCTACGATTCCACGACCTGCTACCAGGCATTTGCCGACGGCCTCGATCGCCAGATGGTGCGCGACGCCAACAACCTGGCCGTCGCGGGAACGCACCCGGCGCTCACACTCGTCTACCACATCACGCCCGAGCAGGCGGCGCTACGCATGGCAGCCCGTGGCGCGGCAGATCGCATGGAGGCTAAGGGCATGGTATTCCAGGAGCGTGTCTACGAGGGGTTTTGCGCAATTGCTGCCGAGGAGCCAGACCGCGTAAAGCTCATCGACGCCACTACGACCGTCGAGGAAGTCTTCGAGAAGACGGTCGAGCAGGTTCGCGCGTACGGTCTCGACATTCCGCAGGAAGCCGTCGCCGCCGCGCTTGCCAAGGAGGCCGAGTAACATGGTCCCCGCTCAGGCAAGCCTGCTGGCCAAGCTCGACACCCAAGAGCGCGTGCGTGACTTTTTGACCAATGCCGTCGCTAGCGGTCGCGCATCGCACGCCTACCTGTTTTTGGGCGCTCCCGGCGCGGGCAAGCTCGACGCCGCGTGGGCGCTCGCCCAAGCCTTCCTGTGCGAGCAGAATGGCTGCGGCTCATGCGATAGCTGCGTGCGCGTCGCCCGCCATACGCACCCCGACGTGCACTATTACACGCCCGAGAGCGCCACGGGTTACCTCATTGCCCAGACCCGCGAGCTGCTCGATGACGTGCCACTGGCGCCCATCCGTGCCAAGGCCAAGGTCTACATCATCGACCGTGCCGAGCAACTGCGTGCCAACACCGCCAACGCACTGCTCAAAACGCTCGAGGAGCCGCCCGAGGGCGTTATGTTTATCTTGCTGGGCACCTCGGCCGACGTGATGCTGCCCACTATCGTGAGTCGTTGCCAGTGTGTGCCGTTTCGGCTGGTATCGCCCGCCGTCGCCGCGCAGGCCGTGAGCCGCGCCACCGGTCAGGACCCTGCGCGTTGCCGCATGGCGGTCGCCGTGGCGGGAAGCCCCACACGCGGCATCGAGTTTCTTAAGAGCGCCGAGCGCCAGGACGCCCGCCGTCAGATGGTCCGTGCCATCGACTCACTCATTGCCGCCGACGAGGCCGACGTGCTCAGTCGCGCCAAGTCGCTCATCGTCGCCGTCAAGGCGCCGCTTGCCGAGGTCAAGTCCACGCAGGAAAAGGTACTCGAGCAAAACGCCGACTACCTGTCGCGTGGAGCATTGAAGCAGCTTGAGGACCGCAACAAGCGCGAACTCAACGCGCGCGAGCGTTCGGGTATCATGGAAGCGCTGGCGAGCGCGCGGACGCTCATGCGCGACGTGCTGCTGACACTTCAGGACGAGGCAGCCGACGTGGTGAACGAGGACGTGCGCGACACGATCGGTCGGCTTGCCGCCGCGACCAATGTTGCGGGTGCCACCCAGGCGCTCGAGGCGGTCGCGACCGCCGAGCGCAACATCGCCAGAAACGTTACTCCCCAGCTGGCCATCGAGGTCATGCTGTTCGATATCAGGAAGGCACTGAAATGCCGTTAGTCGTACCCGTTAAGTTTACCTACGCCTCGCGCGACCTGTGGTTTGACCCGCAGGACCTGGATATCCTCGAGGCAGATTACGCTATTTGCTCCACCGAGCGCGGAACCGAGATCGGCCTGGTCACGGCTGATCCCTTCGAGGTACCGCAAGACGAGATCGGTCAGCCGCTCAAGCCCGTGCTGCGTGTGGCGAGCGACATCGACCTGCAGCTTGCCGACGACCTGGCCATCCAGGGTGACGAGGCCATGGTCGATTTCCGCCGTCTGGTCAAAGAGCTCGACCTCGAGATGAAGCCGGTCGGCGTCGAGTACCTGTTTGGCGGCGAGAAGGCCGTGTTCTACTTTGCCGCCGAGGAGCGCGTCGATTTTCGCCAGCTCGTCAAGGATCTGTCCTCGACGCTGCACATTCGCGTCGACATGCGCCAGATCGGCGTGCGCGACGAGACTCGCCTGGTGGGCGGCTATGCCCAGTGCGGCCAGGAGCTCTGTTGCACGCGCTTTGGCGGACAGTTTGAGCCCGTCTCGATCCGCATGGCAAAAGAGCAGGACCTGCCGCTCAATTCCTCCAAGATCAGCGGCGTTTGCGGCCGCCTGATGTGCTGCCTGCGCTATGAGTTCGAAGCGTACAAGGACTTTAAGAGCCGTGCGCCCAAAAAGAAGACGCTCATCGATACGCCGCTCGGCAAGGCGCGTATTCAGGAATATGACACGCCGCGTGAGCAGCTGGTGCTGCGCCTGGAGAACGGCAAGGTCTTTAAGGTCAACCTGGCCGATATGACCTGCTCGGAGGGCTGCAAAAAGAAGGCCGCCGAGCAGGGCTGCAACTGCCGCCCCGACTGCGTGACGCGCGACGTGCTCGAGCGCATCGAGTCGCCCGAGATGCGTCTGGCGCTTATGGAGCTCGACCGCGAGAACGGCGTCGACGTGGGCGATGGCCTGTCGAGCGCCGACCGTCTGGCGGGCATATCAATGCCCAAGCGCCGTCGCCGTGATGCTGATTCCGATGCCCGTGCCGGTCAGGGCCAGGGCGAGGGCCGTGGCCGCGGAAAGGGCCGTGGTAAGGACGAGGCACCCGAGGCCGAGGAGGCCGCCGGTGGTCGTCGCCGCCGCAAGCGCGCGGCGTCCGTCGACAACGGCGAGACCACAGACAAGAACGCTTCCCGCGAGCGCGAGGCTCAGCAGCCCCAGCAACAAAACCGCGGCGGTGGCATGAACCCCACGCGCCGTCGCCGCCGTCACCTGTCGAGCGAGGAGCGCGAGGATGCCTTCCGTGCCGCAGCTGCTCGCGAGGCCGGTGCCGCTCCCAAGGGCGCCTCGGCTTCCGATGCGCCTGCCGAAAAGGGCGGCAAGCCGCGCGGCGAGGAGGAGCGCGCGCCGCGTCCGCGCCGCCGCCATTCCTCGGGCACGCAGCAGAAGCCCTCGGTTCCTTCTGTGGCCGATCAGGTTTCGGATGGCGAAGTCAAGGTTATGCGTCGTCGCCCCGGCGATGGTGGGGGAGCTGCCGCCAAGGCTTCGCACGGCGGCGCTCGCGACGAGCGCGAACCGCGCGAGGATCGCGGTGGCGAGGGCTCGACCGACCAGGGTCAAAAGCGTCGCCGTCGCCGTCGTTCCCGTAAGCCGCGCCAGGACGGTGGCGAAGGCTCGATCCCGTCTTCGTCCGCACCGCAACCGCCCGCCGGCGAATAACGCCCGCGAGCGGATTTAGCCCGCCTTGCCCCGAGCGCATCGGGGTATCATAGCGCCGAATCAACAACCCTCCCTGCGACCGAATGTAGGGAGGGTTGTGTCTTGAAGAGCCATCTGAACATATCGAGCCGTCTGCAGGGTGCCGGTGCCCTACCGTTTGCGGACGAATTGCTACCGTTTGCCGAGCGGGTGGCACGCGAGGCGCTCGAGGCATTGTCGCCAACACGATGTGCCGGCTGCGAGCGCGCCGGTGCGCTTATTTGCCAAGACTGCCTGGCTGCGCTCACGCTCATCGACCCACGTCATAGCTGCACCCGATGCGGCGCCCCGTTTGGGGATTTGCTGTGCACTGAGTGTTCGGTCGAGGGCACGTCCTCGGCAATGGCGGAGGCGCTCGACCGCTGCCTGGCGTGCGCCGTCTATGCGCATCCGCTGCCGCGCATCATTAAAGCGTACAAGGATGCGGGCGAGCGACGTCTGGCTCCGTATCTGGCGGAGCTGCTCTACGACACCGCCCTGCATGCCCAGGTCGTAGCGCCCGAACGCTTAGGAGGTGTGCTGTCCGGTGCGGATGCGGTGGTGTTTGTGCCTGCGACGGCGGCAGCGTTTCGGCGGCGTGGTTTTGATCATATGGAGGCTATTGCGCGCCCATTTTGCGAGCTGTCGGGTGTTCCCCTGCTCGATGCTCTCGTCAAGTACGGGCATGGCGACCAGCGCGAACTCGGTCGTGAGGAGCGCCGCGAGCGTGCCCAAGGCATGTACGAGACGGTTGAGGATGTGCGGGGCAAGTGCCTGCTGCTTATCGACGACGTTATCACCACGGGTGCGACGATGGCCGCGGCTTCGGCTGAACTCAAGCGCGCCGGCGCCGCAGCAGTCGATGGCCTCGCTATCGCACGCGTTTGGTAGGGGTGGTTTTGTGGCAGTAAAGATTGAGCGGTGCAACGAGCCGACAGGCGAACAGCTAGCGGCTTCCGTAATCCTAACAGGCGCCTCGGCGCTACGCATGATGCGCGCCGAGCGCCGACAAATGGGTTACATCAGCTGGAGGGACCTCGATCCCGATGAAGAGCGCCGTGTGCTGTGCACGTCGTCGCCCTCGACCGAGGACATCTATCTTCCCGACTTGGTGCGGATTGGGGCCGCAAGCGGCGAGGTGCAAGAAGATCTTTGCTTGCTGGTGGGATCTGCGGCGCAGCGCCGCCGCATGCCTGGCGTGGGCTGGTCCGTATGCTCTGGGTTGCCCGCCGGCTCGATTCTAGAGGTGGAACCAGGGGTGTACAGTCTATCTCCCGAGGCCCTTTGTGTTGCCGTCGCCCACGAGGTCGGTTGTATCCAGGCATTTGCCCTGGCCCAGGAGCTGTGCTCTAAGATTTCGCTGAGCGACCGCGGGAAGTATCTGCCTCCCTACACCTCGCCTGTTACGAATAAACTTGCAAAGGACAAGGACCAGCCAGCAGACGTGGGCTACTTTGAAGTCGAGCCGGCGCTGACGCCCGATCGCCTGGCAGATTACCTTGCGGCATGCAAGGGGAATGTGGCCAAACAGCTGCAGCGTCTGTGTCCCTATCTTTCGGAAAACCTGCTCTCGCCCATGGAGTGCATCATGCTCGCCCTGTTTTCGCTTCCGTTTTCCTATGGCGGGTTTGCCTGCGGACCTTTTAAGACCGACTACAAGGTCGAGTTCGATGACCGTGCGCAGGCAATCTCGGGGATGCCTCATGCAGTTTGCGATGCGTATCAAGAGGCAGCCCGGTTTGACCTGGAATACAACGGTGAGCTGGGCCATTCCTCTCGGAGGGGACGTATCCATGATGAAAAGCGCAACACGGGCTTGATTACTATGGGAATCGAGGTCGCGACGGTCAACAACGAAATGCTCTGTGACATGGAAGCGATGGAAGCGCTCGCATGGCGCATCCACCAGCGTATGCGAAAGCGGTACCGGAATCGTGTCGATGCCCGCAGGAAGAAGCAAGAGGCGTTGCTTAACACGCTGCGGGCGTGTTTTGGGCTTAAGCCGGTCTAATTCACGTCGAAAATAGGGGGTTAATCATATGCCCTGGCCAAAATATGGCAAATATGAGTACTGTCACTAAATCAGTAACAGCAAAATCAAGGAATTTAGGACTCGGAGGCGTCATAAAGTAAGAAGATAATAAACAAATGTAGAATAACTAAGCATCAGGTTGGCGACACTGAGCGCAAAATCTGTCCGAGAGGCCAAAAATGCCTGTTACTAAATTGGTGACAGTACTCATATTTGCCATTTTTTGGCCACGGCACCCTAAGAAGGGTGTCCCGGAACTCACCGTAGGGGAGCTCCGGGCTTCACAGGGGCACGAATAGCCCACTCCGACCTGCGAAATCTGTACTCGCGATGCGAATGACGCCCCTAACCTTAAACTTTAGCTTGAACTTAGCTATAATGCGCTACGTTCCTACCAGGCTGTGGTTGCGGACGGACGAAATGCCCGTCCTAGTCCAAGACAGACGCGGTCAAAGGGATCCACGTAAGCGACCGCGTGCGCGCGGCGCGATCATGGCGCGTCCTAGATGTAAGCCGCACCGTCCGTTCTACTTTCTTTGGGGCAATACCGCCTCGCGGGCGAGCGGGCCAGTCGTGAAGGTGGCTGCGGCCTCCCGAGCAAACACCCCGGTGCGCAAGTGTGGGGTCAAATACCAGGTCAGCTGGTGGGAACAACCTGATATTCCGCGCAACGCACGGATCGTATACGACACAGAAGGCAGGGTAGTGGACATGGTGAGGGGCAGCTTGATGCACGCGGCTCGGTTGGGTGCTGGGACCGCAGCGGTCATTGCCGTTTTGGGCCTGAGCGGATGCGCGTTCAACCCGCTGTCTACGTTCACGACTCCCACGATCGACCAGATCGAGTACGAGACCGTCACGCCCACGGTGTCGGATGATGCCCTGGTCACTCCCGGTACCCTGACGGTTGCCCTCGATACCTCCGATGCGCCGCAGGCCATGCAGGGCGCTGACGGCGAGCTCACGGGGTATGCAGTCGACGCTGCCCGCGCCCTCGCAAGCCGCATGGGCCTTAAGGTCGCCTTTGTCGATGCGTCCTCGGCAGGTTCCGCGCTCGGCGACAAAAAGGCTGATATCTTTATCGGCGAGATCAACTCCACGGACGGGGACGTTAGCTCGCTCGGCACCTGCCTGTACGATGCCGCTTCCGTGTTCGGTAAAACCAGCGATGGTGGGTCGCTGAGCGTTTCCACCGATACCCTTAACACGTCTACTCTGGGTATCCAGATGTCCTCGGCCTCGCAGGAGGCGCTTGCTAAGCAGAGCATCACCGCCAACCAAAAGACTTACTCCAACATCAACGAGTGCTTTGAGGCGCTCGAGTCCGGCGAGGTCGACTATGTGATCTGCGACTCCACAGCCGGCGGCTATCTTGCACGCCTGATGAGCGAGGTCTCCTATGTCGGTGCGCTTGAGGCGCCCTCGACGCTTGGTGTTGCGGGCCTATCGTCCAATGACGAACTGTGCCGTGCCGTGAGTGATGCCCTCGACGACATCACGGTCGACGGCACGCTCGAGGCGGTTCACTGCGTCTGGTACGGCCAGATTCCCTACGACCTCACCACTAAGACGGTTTCGGGCGCTAACGTGCAGCCGGGCGATTCTGAGTCCAGTGAGGCCATGTTCTCCGGCAGCGAGTCCTCCGATTCCAACAATGAGACCGCATCCTCCGAGGACAAATCGTCCAGCCAGGAAGGCACTATCACCGACGACGACATTAACAAACTCAATAGCTAGTTATTGCTAGGGGTGGTGTCTCCTATACGTTGGAAAGGAAACCTCTTCACGGTTTCAACACGCACTGCCGGGCTTTCCCAATAGGGGAGTCCGGCTTTTTCATCCCTATAAAACCAGCAGGTCAAAGCCATTTTTCGGGACCAAATACAAAGCCGTCGGCTCCCTCCTATAGCGCACTTTGCCACGGAAAAGTGCGAGACTTCGGTATGCGGTATCAAGCAATCGTTATTCGGGTCTTTGAGAATCCGCGTGATTAAATGCATGGCAATGGGTACATAGCCAGTACAGTAAGTCCCCGAGGCAGATTGGAGCCACGTATGGATATCAAGGTTTCTGGACGCAAGACGACGGTAACCGATGCTCTGCGTGCGCATGTGGATGAGAAGATCGGCGAGGCGCTCAAGGTTTTCGATATCGAGCCCATGACGGTCGACGTTGTACTTCGCTATGAGAAGAACCCCTCGAACCCCAACCCGGCAATCGTCGAGGTTACGGTTCGTGCCCGCGGTTCGGTGATTCGCGTTGCCGAGCACGGTGCAGATATGTACGCCGCGATCGACCTCTCCGCCGATAAGGTCACCCGCCAGCTGCGTAAGTTCAAGACCAAGGTCGTGGACAACCGCCAGGGCGGTGCCAGCGCCGCGGATGTTGCGCCGGTCGAGCGCGTCGAGGATCTGGCCGACCTGCTGCTGCCCGAGGAAGAGGACGACCTGCTCGTCCGCGAGAAGGTTATCGACGTCACCCCGATGACTGAGGAGCAGGCGCTGGTGCAGACCGATCTGCTGGGTCACGACTTCTACGTGTTCGAGAACGCGACGACCGGCCTTATCAATGTGGTGTATCACCGTAAGAATGGTGGATATGGCATCATCAAGCCCCGCATCGAAACACTTGACGAGTAAAATACGTTAACTTGCATGAGTTAACGGTTGGCGGCCATCCCATGCGGGTGGTCGCCTTTTTTACGTAAGGAGTCGCTTTGATGGACAAGGCCGCATCCGCCGGTCATTCGGACCGTTGCCGCATCGTCGTCGATACCTGCTGCGACTTTAGCCCCGAGGTCGCTGCGAACCTCGATGTCGATATCTTGGGCTTCCCCTTTATCATCGATGGCGAGGAGCGCACGGACGATATCTGGTCGAGCATGAGCCCTAAGGAGTTCTACGACCGCATGCGCGCCGGTGCCCGCGTGTCCACCTCGGCTGTGTCGCTCGGTCGCTATATCGAGTTCTTTACCGAGTGCGCCAAAGAGGGCACGCCCACGGTCTACCTGTGCTTTACCTCGGCGCTGTCGTCGAGCTACAACTCCGCGTGCCAGGCGGCAGATGCCGTGCGCGCCGAGTATCCCGATTTTGAGCTGTATGTGGTCGACAACGCTCTGCCCTGTGCGACCGGCGAGCTCTTGGCGCTCGAGGCCGTGCGCCAGCGTTCGGCGGGGCTGACCGCCAAGCAGCTGGTCGATTGGGCAAACGAGGCAAAGACCTACGTCCACGGCTACTTTACGCTCGAGAGCTTCGATGCGCTGGCTGCCGGCGGCCGCATTCCGCCCGCGGCGGCACAGCTCACGGCAAAGCTCGACGTCAAACCCGAGCTGTCTTACGACCTGGCCGGCTCGCTGTCGCTGATCGGCGTCAACCGCGGTCGCAAGAAGGCACTCAAGTCCATCCTCAAGTCGTTCCGCGAGAACTATGTGCCCGATCGCACCATGCCCATCGCCATTATGACTGCCGATGCCGAGAAGGATGGTGACTGGCTCGAGGCCGCCGTTCGCAAGGAGGAGGGCTGCGCCGACGTCACGATCATCCGCAGCTCCGTGGGCCCCACCATTGGCTCGCACGTGGGCCCCGGCATGGTGGCACTTGCGTTTTGGGGCAAGAACCGCGCCGAGAAAGCCTCGCTTTCCGACCGCATCGCGCGCCGTGTGCGCGGTGAGTAGACAGGCGCTACGACCACAGGCGCCCCGCAGCTCAAGCTCCGGCGCTGAGTATTCAACCTGGTAACAACACCCAACCCAAAAGGAAAGGTTTCATGGCAAACAAGCTCTCTGTCGCATTTATCGGCACCGGAATCATGGGTGCCCCCATCGCCGGCCACATCCTGGATGCTGGCTATCCTGTCACGGTCAACAACCGCACCAAGTCCAAGGCCGCCGCGCTTATCGAGCGCGGTGCCGCCTGGGCCGATATGCCGGCAGATGCCGTGGCTAACGCCGATGTCGTCTTTACCATGGTGGGCTATCCCTCCGAGGTTGAGGAGCTCTACCTGGCGGGCGACGGCCTGCTCGCGTGCACCAAGCCGGGCGCGGTCTTGATCGACCTCACCACGAGCTCGCCCGAGCTCGCCCGTGACATTGCCGAGGCCGCCCAGGTTTCTGGTCGCATGGCGTTTGACTGCCCCGTCACCGGCGGCGAGTCTGGTGCTATCGCCGGCACGCTTACGGCTATCGTGGGCGCCACCGAGAACGACATCGCGCCGGTCCGCGACATCCTTGCCACCTTCGCGGCCAACATCTGCTGCTTCGACGGCGCCGGCAAGGGCCAGGCTGCCAAGCTCGCCAACCAGGTGTCGCTGGGCGCCTGCATGGTCGGCATGGCAGACGCCATGGCATTTGCCGAGCTGAGCGGCCTTGACCTGGAGAAGACCCGCCAGATGATTCTGGGCGGCACCGGCAAGTCCGGCGCCATGGAGAGCCTGGCCCCCAAGGCGCTCGACGGCGACTACAAGCCCGGCTTTATGGTCGAGCATTTCATTAAGGACCTGCGCTTGGCGCTCGCCTATGCCGACGACCGCGAGCTTGCGCTGCCCGGCGCCGACGTGGCCTTTACGCTCTACGACATGCTCGACGCCATCGGTGGTGCCAAGCTGGGCACCCAGGCCATCACGGTCCTCTATAAGGAGGAGGCCGACGCCATCGCCGCCGGTCTGGACTGGTCGAAGTATCGTCCCGAGGAACACGGTGCTCACGAGGAAGGCTGCGGTTGCGGCGAGCATGGTGACGACCACGAGTGCGGTTGCGGACACCACCACGGCGAGGACCACGAGTGCTGCGGCGGCCATGCCCATGACGACGGTCACGAGTGCTGCTGCGGCCACCATCACGGGGAGTAGCGCCCATGAGCTGGACGTTCGTGGTGCTTGCGCTGGTGCTCTTTCTCTTTGCGATATACATCGGCTTTCTGTGCGGCCAGTGGGCGTGCGAAAAGCGCGTCATCACCAAGCGCGACTACTGGATCGCCAACTTTGCAGGAGCGGCGGCAGTCGTCCTGCTGACCTGGGTGTTCTCGCTGTTCCCGCTGGTGCAGTTTGCGCCGATCGGCTGGCTCGGTGGCTTTATCGCCGGCCTTAAGATGAGCTTTGGCGAGTCCGTCGGTCCGTGGCGCAAGCACGACGAGGTCTTTAACGTCAACAAGGCTCATCGAGCCGCCGCCGACGCGGGCGATGCCGAGGAACGCCGCCGTGCACGTCGCAATGGCGCGGCCGACCGACAGCTCATCTCGGTCACCGATGACAGCAAGGGTGCTGGCAAGCACGCCAAGAAATAAAAAGAAGAGGTAACTATGGCAGAAAACAAAGACGAACAGCTCACCGACGAGGAGCTGGCACAGCTCCAGCTGGCAGAGGAGAACGAGAACGCCGTCGATCGACTGGTCCAGGAGCTCGGCTGCCCCACGCGCCGCATCCGCCAGTTTGCCGCCCGCGTGCTGCACCTGCTTGCCGAGCGCGATCCGCAGCGCGTCGAGCCCTGCGTACCCGCGCTGATCGAGGCGCTCGACCGCCCCGAGGCGCAGACCCGCTGGGAGGCCCTCGATGCCCTGACGGCGCTCGCCACCACCTGCCCCGAGCAGATGGAGGACGCCTTTGAGGGTGCCGAGACCGCGCTGTTCGACGAGATCTCCTCCACGCTGCGCTATGCCGCCTTCCGCCTGCTGTGCGTGTGGGGTGCCACGAGTGTCGAGCGTTCGCGCGAGGCTTGGCCCATCCTGGACGAGGCCATCCAGTGCTACCACGGCGACCTTGAGTATCGCGACATGCTCGGTTGCCTGTACGAGTTTTGCCAGGGCGAGATCGACGCCGAGGTCGCAGAGAAGCTTGCGCTGCGCCTTAAGTTCGATGCCGAGAACGGTAAGGGCAGCTATCTCAAGGCCCGTTCGAGCGAGATTTGCGAAATGCTTGTTAAACGTTTTGGCCTGGATCTCTCCAAAAAGAAGAAGCGTGCTAGCGTTAAAAAATCTGACGACGCCGAAGACGAGGAGTAACAGATTATGGCGCACGATGTAGTCCTGATTCCCGGTGACGGTATCGGTCCCGAGATTACGCAGGCCATGCGCCGCGTGGTCGAGGCCACCGGTGTCCAGATCAATTGGAACGTCCAGGAGGCCGGCGCCGGCGTCATGGACGAGTTTGGCACGCCGCTGCCCCAACATGTGCTCGATGCGGTTGCCGAGACTAAGGTCGCCATCAAGGGGCCCATCACCACGCCGGTCGGCACGGGTTTCCGCAGCGTCAATGTTGCTCTGCGTAAGCACTTCGATCTGTACGCCTGCGTGCGCCCCTGCCTGTCGCAGCCGGGCGACGGCTCGCGCTTCCGCGACGTTGACCTGGTCATCGTGCGCGAGAACACCGAGGACCTCTACGCCGGCATCGAGTTCGACGAGGGCGCAGCCGAGGTCGAGGAGCTCTCACAGCTTGTCGAGCGCTCGGGTCAGAAGACCTTTGCCGCCGATTCCGCCATCTCGATCAAGCCCATCTCCATCGCCAAGAGCCGCCGCATTGTGGAGTACGCCTTTGAGTACGCCCGCCGTTGCGGCCGCAAAAAGGTGACGGCCGTGCACAAGGCCAACATCATGAAGGCAACCGACGGCCTGTTCCTGCGCGTTGCGCGCGAGGTGGCCGCGGGCTATCCCGACATCGAGTTCAACGACAAGATCGTCGACGCTACCTGCATGGGCCTGGTTCAGAACCCCAACGACTTCGATGTCCTGGTGCTGCCCAACCTGTACGGCGACATCGTGAGCGACCTGTGCGCCGGCCTGGTGGGCGGCTTAGGGATGGCCCCCGGCTCCAACATCGGTGCCGACTGCGCCATTTTTGAGGCAACGCACGGTTCGGCACCCGATATCGCTGGCCAGGATATCGCCAACCCCACGGCCGAGATCCTCTCTGCTGCAATGATGCTCGACCACCTGGGCGAGAACGATGCTGCCAATCGCATTCGTGCCGCCGTATCTGCCACGCTCGACGAGGGCGAGCAGGTTACCGGTGACGTGCGTCGTGCCCAGACCGGCTCCGTTGAGGGCGCTGTGGGCACGCAGGCCTTTGCCGATGCCGTTATCGCGCACCTGGCCTAAGGCATGCAGACTGCAAACGCCTAAATAGTACTTAAGTGTTTGCGTATAACCTGAGAATCAATACGCCCGGCGCTCTGTCGGGCGTATTCTATTGCGGACTATGTTTCCTAACAAGGAGTAACTGATATGGGTCTGATTCAAAAGAAGGACGAGAAGGACGAGATCGATGGCATCCAGATCATCGAGCGCGGCGAAGGCCCCGACGGTGACGAGGACGAGAAGATCGACCTGGTCGCCGGTACGTCTGCCGAGCACATTGCCGCCGGCACGACCGCCGAGGAAGAGGACGCTCGCCTGGAGGCAAAGATCGCCGCGGACGCCGCCGACGAGAACCTCATGCCCGAGGAACAGGACGAGGACGACTCCGATACGGACGACCATGCATCCAAGCACAAGAAGACGATGATTGCCGCCTTTGTGGTCGCTATCGTGATCGCTGCTGTAGTCGGCTTCTTTATTGGCAATGGCGGCTTTGGCGGCAAGGGCGTCGGCTCGTCGACCCTGACCGAGGATCAGCTCGATTCGACCGTGGCAAGCTATAGCTACAACGGTAAGAAGAGCGACATCACCGCGCGCGAGGCCATCGAGAGCCAGTACAGCTTGGATACCGTCAAGGATAGCGATGGTAACTACACGGCTCCTTCTGCCGACGTCATCCTGTCCTACGTGCGCAACAAGATTCTGCTCGATGCTGCCGAGGACGAGGGCATTACCGTCTCTTCTAAGGAGATGAAGAAGTACGCCGAGGATTCTATCGGCACTTCTGACTACGACACCATGGCCAAGCAGTACGGCGTGTCCAAGGACCAGGCCAAGCAGATCGTCCGCCAGTCCGCGACGCTGCAGAAACTCTACAAGAAGAAGGTCGGCGACAGCTCCGCAAACATGCCGACCGCCCCGACCGAGCCTGCTGACGGCAACGAGGAGACCGCGAGCAAGGACTACGCCGATTACATCATCAACCTTGCCGGTGACGAGTGGGATAGCTCTAAGGGCACCTGGAAGGACGAGAACGGCACCTATGCTAAGGCCTTCGCCGACGATGCCTTTACCGCCGATAGCGCCACCTATAAGCAGGCCATGACCGCCTATTACACTGCTTACCAGCAGTATTCTTCGCAGGCTTCGAGCGCCAGCTCCAAGTGGACCGAGTATGCCAACGGCCTGTACGCCAAGGCCAACATCAGCATCTACGGCCTGTTTGCGTAAGATCTGTCTGCACTACTGCGCGCTAACCGATCTACCTGATTAAGCCCGCTAGAACAACGTTCTAGCGGGCTTTTTGCGTTGAGGGCGTGATTGGCGGCTTAATTATGGCTATTCATCTTTAAGCCCAAAGAGGCTATCGGCTTCATCGTCAGGTATGTATTCCAGAACATCGCCCGGTTGGCAGTCGAGTGCCCGGCATATCGCGTCAAGAGTTGAAAAGCGCACGGCAGAAACCTTGCCCGTCTTGATACGCGACATATTGACCTGGGAGATACCCACGCGTTCAGCAAGCTCTTTGGATGAAATCTTGCGTTCGGCAAGCATGCGGTCGAGCCGCAGAATAATCATGGATTCCCCCTAGAGCAACTCGTCATCTTGTTTTTGCAGGATACACCCGTACTGGAAGATGCTAGCAATCAGGCTAATAATTAGGCCTGCAAAGAGCATAGAGAGGTCGAGATGCTGCCCGCCAAGTGCATCCGTAAAGCTGCCGCCAAATCCTGAGAGTATCAGCCCTGTGACTATGGCACCAAAAAGTTTCACGGCAGCGCCGCCGATAAGGAACAAATGTCCTATTTGACGTAGTATGCGAATGCATTCGAGGTCAAAGGGCCTGCCCGCCTTTTCAATGGCGGAGAAAAACCTGTATGCGCTTAGCGCGATGGCAAGCGCGAGGCATGCCATCATGCCGCTCCCTATGGCAGTATGACCGTCGTGCGCGACAAGCATAAGAGGAGTCTGTTCATTGGTGCCGACGAGAGCGAGAATTGGCCCTTCGCTAGCCTCAAGCTCTACGGATTGGAGACAGAACCCTTGGGAGAGGCTAGGCAATATGACTAGATCTTCGATTGCAATGACTGCGAGGAGTGCCAGAGCGAGCGCCACGATGGTGCAGATTGTGCCCCATTTGCAGTAGCGAGTGAGCTTCCTCAGTTTGGCTATTGCCTGTTCACGGTCGATGGCTTCATTCGATTTGGATACGTTCCAGCGGATCATAGCTCCTCCAACCAATGTCTTGGATGATACTTGTATCTTATAACATGCTTAACGACAAACGATAAACAATTACATAATAGAGTAAGTAATATTTGTACGACGAATAGCGAGAGCTTATGGCACATTCAGGGAGTGGGAGTTTGGCGCGCGGGGGATGGACGAGTATCGAAATATCCTGCAACCGCGCAAGTGCTTCATCGGGCATCCTCAATTCATCCGGGAAAACGGCCGTAAACGATTGCAAATAACCGGTGAACGGTCAAAAACTACCGTTCACCGATAATATCGAAACTGGTTCTAACTGGTATTAAGTCAAAAAGACCAATTCACAAATCTTCACAATGACCTGCATTTTTTCTACACGCTATATTTAGCCGCCCTACGTTGTTTAGACACAGGAAAAGATCCGATCTTTTGCCAAAGCATTTCGAAACGGTTTCAAAACTGCAGGTAGAAGTGTTAACGAGCGGTGAACGGTCGATTTATCACCGTGAGCGGTGCAAAAACGTTTTACTGTATGAATCAACGAAAGCGTCCTCTTCTGGGGTGATATAGTGACAACAACACGTCACGTGGTTACTACCAGTTTAGAAACCACTGGTCTTCAACGAACGCTTTCCAAGAAGCTTTAAGGGCGAGCGCCCGCTGGCTTCCGAAAATCATCGGACTCGTATTGCACATACCTTCGGAAGGGAAATTTGAATGGTTGGCTTTATTCTTACCGGTCATGGACAGTTCGCACCCGGCCTCGCAAGCGCTATCGCTATGGTCGCTGGTGACCAGCCCGCTTTTACCGTCGTTCCTTTTGAGGGCGACCAGGCTGCTTCCTACGGTGAGGATCTCCGCGCCGCTATCACCGCCATGCGCGAGGAGTGCGATGGCGTGCTCGTCTTTACCGACCTGCTCGGTGGTACCCCGTTTAACCAGTCGATGATGATTGCCCAGGATGTCGACAATGTCGAGGTTCTGACCGGCACTAACCTCCCCATGGTTATTGAGCTTCTGTTCCTCCGCGGCAATGCCACACTCGCCGAGCTTGGCGAACAGGCCGTGACCGTTGGCCAGACGGGCATCACCGCCCAGACGGTCGCGTCCGTTGCCGGCTCCGACGAAGAGGATATCTTCGGCGACGAGGATGGCATCTAATGGCCGATTTCGGAGCCAGCGTCCTGAGCTCCTCGGTTGCCCTTTTAGGCCTGCTTGTCATTATGGGCTTGATTTACACCATCTGGTCGCAAATCAACATGAAGAAGAAGCAGAAGTACTTCAAGGAGCTGCACACCGAGCTCAAGCCGGGTCAGGAGGTTCTTTTCGCCGGCGGTATCTACGGAACCGTCAAGGGCATCGAAGGCGAAAAGGTCCAGATCAAAGTCCGATCCGGTGCCGTCGTAGATGTTTCGCGTTACGCGATTCAGGAGATCAAGTAACTGTCGTCAGCAAATAACGAAAGGAAGCTGATCAACATGGCAGAACCCAACATTCTTCTTACCCGCATCGATAACCGACTGGTCCATGGTCAGGTCGCTACCCAGTGGAACTCCACCCTGGGCTCCAACCTCATCCTCGTCGCCAACGACGATGTGTCGACCAACACCATGCGCCAGAACCTCATGAAGATGGCCGCTCCCGCCGGCGTCGCTACGCGTTTCTTCTCCCTGCAGAAGACCATCGACGTCATTGGCAAGGCGAGCCCGCGCCAGAAGATCTTCATCGTGGCCGAAACACCGGAAGACGTGCTTACGCTCGTCAAGGGCGGTGTGCCTATAAAGAAGGTAAACATCGGCAACATGCACATGTCGGAAGGAAAGCGCCAAGTCGCCACCTCCGTCGCAGTTAACGACGAGGATGTCGCTGCGTTTAAAGAGCTGCAGGAATTGGGGGTGGAGTTGGAGATCAGGCGCGTTCCGAGCACGCCTGTTGAGGACACGAGCAAGCTCTTCTCGTAATCCTCATGATCCACGCTGTCAGGAATGAAACCCTGACATTCTGTACGTGAAATCCAAAGTGCGTACATACATTTTGAAAGGAGGAGCAAGATGGAATACTCGATCATCCAGGTCGCTCTGGTCTTCATCGTCACGTTCGTCGCGGCAATCGACCAGTTCAACTTCCTCGAGTCTCTCTATCAGCCCATCGTCACCGGCGCCGTCATCGGTCTTATCCTTGGCGACCTCAACACCGGTCTTCTCGTGGGTGGTACTTATCAGCTCATGACGATCGGCAACATGCCGATCGGAGGCGCTCAGCCGCCTAACGCCGTCATCGGCGGCATCATGGCAGCCATTCTCGCTATCGCTACGGGCCTCGAGCCCAACGCGGCAGTCGGCCTTGCCATTCCGTTCGCTCTGCTTGGTCAGCTCGGCGTTACCCTGGTCTTCACGCTTATGTCGCCCCTGATGTCCTCCGCGGACAACATGGCTCATAACGCTGACACCAAGGGCATCGAGCGTCTGAACTACTTCGCCATGGCTTTGCTCGGCCTGATCTTCGCTGTCGTCGTCACCCTGTTCTTCATCGCTGGCGCTACCATCGGTCAGACCATCGCTTCCGCCATCCCGACTTGGCTGCAGACCGGTCTGTCCGCTGCAGGCGGCATGATGCGCTTCGTCGGCTTCGCCGTCCTGCTCAAGGTTATGATGAACCGCGATATGTGGGGCTTCTTCCTCATGGGCTTTGGCCTCGCGCTCATCACCGTTGCCAACGATTCTCTGGCAACCCCTGCCCTGCTCATCCTCGCTCTCATCGGCTTCGGCATCGCTTTCTGGGACTTCCAGCAGCAGACCGAGCTGAAGGGTGCAGCTGTTTCTGACGGAGGTGACTTCGAAGATGGCATCTAATGAGTATGTGATCCCGGAGCACTACGAGGATCTCACTCCTGCTCCGCAGCTCGACCAGAAGACCCTCAACAAGATGGCTTGGCGCTCCTGCTTCCTGCAGGCATCGTTCAACTACGAGCGCATGCAGGCCGCTGGCTGGCTTTACTCCATCATCCCCGGTCTGGAGAAGATCCACACCAACAAGAACGACCTCGCGGCTTCCATGAGCCACAACCTGGAGTTCTTCAACACCCACCCGTTCCTCGTCACCTTTGTTATGGGTATCGTGCTTTCGCTCGAGCAGAACAAGGTTGACATCCCCACGATCCGCGCCGTCCGCGTCGCCGCAATGGGCCCGCTCGGTGGTATCGGTGACGCCCTGTTCTGGCTGACGCTCGTGCCTATCACGGCCGGCATCACCTCCAACATGGCCATCAACGGCAACGCCGCTGCGCCGATCATCTTCCTGGTGATCTTCAACGTCGTCCAGTTCGCTCTGCGCTTCTGGCTCATGAACTGGTCCTACAAGCTTGGCACCAGCGCTATTGACGCTCTGACTGCCAACATGCAGGCCTTCACGCGTGCCGCTTCCATCATGGGCGTCTTCGTCGTCGGTTGCCTGGTCGTCACCATGGGTGGCACCCAGATCAACCTCCAGATCCCCAACGGCACCACCCGTGGCCTCTCCGCTACTACCGTGATCGTCTCCGAGAAGGAGGCCGAGAACTTCACCGGTATGGAGGGCATCGATACCGAGACCGCTGAGGCCGGTACCATCGCCATGACCGATGAGGACGGCAACGCCCTCACCGCTTCCGATGCCGACGGCAACGCTGTCGAGTGCGGCGTCACCGATCTGGGCAACGGCATGGAGTCCGTTACCTACGGCACCGTCACCGAGGATCCGGTCAACTTCTCCGTTGCCGACACCCTCAACACCATCGTCCCGAAGCTCGTCCCGCTTATGCTTACGCTGCTGCTTTACTACATGTTCGCTAAGCACAGCTGGACCCCGACCAAGGGCATTCTGCTGCTCTTCGTCCTGGGCATCCTGGGCGCTGGCCCGCTTGGTCTCTGGCCGAGCATCTGGTAAGGCTCTAGCTTGAGGGGTGTGTCCCTACGCGGCTCACACCCCGACCCCTTAAGCCATGTGTATGTTAAAAGCCGCGTGCTCGAAAGAGCGCGCGGCTTTTGTTTTCTTGATGATTCGGGTGTTGCGGACTGATAATGCTTAACACCCTAGGTAGTTAGCCGAATTCGAGCAAAAGGGAGGATAGGATGGCGATCGGAGCGCGTAAGCAACCGCTGTACGATCAGCTGGTCGATATTCTGACCGAAAAGATTGACCATGAATATCGCGCCGGTGACATGATTCCTTCCGAGCGCGAACTTTCGGAGCGCTATGGTCTCTCGCGCACTACGGTACGCCTGGCTCTGCAGGAACTGGAGCGTTTAGGACTGGTGGTTCGGCAGCACGGTCGCGGTACCTTTGTGACCGACCGTTCGGCAAAGGCAACCAATCTTATGCAGTCCTACAGCTTTACCGAGCAGATGCGCGCGATGGGTCGCGACCCCGAGACCACGATTCTCGAGTTTTGCGAGATGGAGGCCGATAAGAATCTGGCCGAGCATATGGGATTGCGTATCGGTGATCGCATTTTTAAGCTTAAGCGCCTTCGTTCTGCCGACAACATGCCCATGATGGTCGAACGCAGCTATCTACCGGTTCGTCAATTTCTGTCCCTAAAGCGACCGCTGCTGGAGCGTAAGCCGCTTTACGATGTGATTGAGCAAGACTTTCAGCAAAAGATACGCGTGGCCGAAGAGGAGTTCTATGCGAGCATAGCCCGTCCCACCGATGCCCATCTTTTGGGAATTGTCGAGGGTTCGCCTGTGCTCGACTTGGTCAGGACTACTTATAACGAGTCATACGAGGTTGTGGAGTATACACTCTCGGTTGCTCGTGCCGATCAGTTTAAATACAAGGTTTATCACCAGCGTAGCGACTAGTGTTCGCATTGTTTCCATATGATGATTCTTTGCATTTAACTGGTTACTACCAGATAACCAACCGAAGTGTATAATTGCACGTCAGAGGATTACTTCTAGAGAGAGGTATTAGAAATGTTCGAGAAGAGTGTCGAGGAGCTCACCGAGCTCGGCGCCCAGATCACCACGGCCGAGATTGCTCAGCAGCCCGAGCTTTGGCGTGATACGCTCAACATCTATCGCGAGAGCAAGGAGGCCATCGAGGCCTTTCTGGCCGAGGCTCGCGCTATGGGCGAGGGCCGTCTGTCCGTTGTCTTCACCGGTGCCGGTACGTCCGACTATGTTGGCGATACCTGCGCCCCGTACCTGCGTCACGCTGGCAACACTGATCTCTACGACTTTAAGCCCATCGCCACGACCGATATCGTGAGCGCCCCGCGCGACTTCCTGCGCGCCGAGGATCCCACGCTCGTGGTTTCCTTTGCCCGCTCCGGCAACAGCCCCGAGAGCCTTGCTGCCGTCGCCGTTGCCAAGGAGCTCGTCCACAACGTCAAGTTCCTCAACATCACCTGCGCTCCCGAGGGCAAGCTCGCTGTCGAGTCCGCTGATGACCCCAATGCGCTGACACTGCTCATCCCGCGCGCCAACGACAAGGGCTTCGCCATGACCGGTTCCTACACCTGCATGACCCTGCTCTCCACCCTTATTTTCGACACTGCCTCTGACGAGCAGAAGGCCGAGTGGGTCGAGACCATCGCCAAGATGGGCGAGGAGGTTATCGCTCGCGAGTCCGAGGTCGCCGATTACCTCGCTGGCGACTTCAACCGCGTGACCTACCTGGGCTCTGGCTCCTTTGGCGGCCTTGCTCAGGAGAGCCAGCTTAAGATTCTCGAGCTCGCTCACGGTCTGGTCGCTACTTCTTACGACACCTCTATGGGTTATCGTCACGGACCCAAGTCCTTCGTCGACGATAAGACGCTCGTCTTCGTGTTCGTTAACAACGACGCCTACACCCGTCAGTACGACATCGACATCCTCAACGAGATCGGTGGCGACAAGATCGCTCAGCACACCGTCGCCGTTCAGCAGGAAGGTGCCACCGTCTATGAGGGTGAGTCCTTCACCTTTAAGGGCTACGAGGCGCTTCCCGAGGGCTACCTTGCTCTGCCGTTCGTGATGTTTGCCCAGGCTATCAGCCTGCTCAACTCCGTGCGTGTGGGCAACACGCCCGATACGCCGAGCCCCACCGGCACGGTCAACCGCGTGGTTAAGGGCGTGACGATTCACCCCTTCACCGCTTAATCGCGTCCCCCTGTAAGGGCGCCCGTCCGCTCATAACGGCGGGCGGGCGCTTTTTGTTTTTACATGGACCGGGTATAAGCATCACCACAGTCAACTGCTTTAGAAGCAAGGAGTGCATATGAGCACGTACGCAATTAAGGCTGACAAGTTCTTCTTGCCGGCAGGCCCGCAACTGGGCGGCTATCTTATGGTCGAGGATGGCGTCTTTGGCGCCTGGCAGGCCGACGAGCCCTCTTGCGAGATCAAGGACTACACGGGATCGTGGATCGCACCGGGTATGGTCGATACCCACATCCATGGCTTCTACAACCACTCAACTACCGATAACGACCCCGAGGGTATCGATATCAGCTCGACTGAGCTCGCCCGTCGCGGTACCACCAGCTGGCTACCCACGACGTTCACCGATGGCGTCGAGCAGATCAAGGACGCCTGCGCCGCCATCGCTCAGGCGGACGAGGGTCGCGGCCCCGACTTCTGCGGTGCTCGCATTCAGGGCATCTACCTGGAGGGCCCCTTCTTTACCATGAAGCACGTGGGCGCGCAGAACCCCGCTTATCTTATCGATCCCTCCGAGGAGGTCTTTGATCAGTGGCAGGAGGCTGCGGGCGGTCGCATCGTTAAGAGCGCCATGGCGGCCGAGCGCGACGGTGCCGCTGCTTATGCGGCTGCTCTGAACGCCAAGGGTGTGGTGACCAGCATCGGTCACTCCGACGCCACCTACGATGAGTGCATCGCCGCCATCAACGCCGGTGCCAGCTGCTTTACGCATACCTATAACGGCCAGCGCGGGCTGCATCACCGTGAGCCCGGTGTCGTGGGTGCTGCTATGTCCACGTCCGAGACCTACGCCGAGATCATCTGTGACGGCAAGCACGTAAACCCTGCCGCCATCAAGGCGCTGCTGCAGGCCAAGGGCTGGCAGCACACGGTACTCATCACCGACTGCCTGGGCTGCGGCGGCATGCCCGAGGGCAGCTACACCAGCGGCGGCATGGACGTCATCATGAAGGACAACCTGTGCTGGCTCGCCGATGGCAAGAGCATTGCCGGTTCGGTGCTCACGCTTGCCCAGGGCGTCAAGAACATCGTCGACTGGGGCATCGCCAGCGCCGATATCGCCATTCGCATGGCAACCGAGGTGCCGGCACGCTCCGCGCACATCGAGGATAAGTGCGGCAGCATCATGCCGGGTCGCGACGCCGACTTTGTCGTGTTCGACCATGAGCTCACCCTCGTCGAGACGTATGTTGGCGGCCAGAGCGTCGGCAACGCCTTTACCGAGTAACGAAAGAAAAAGACGGCGGGCCCGAATCTGCTCGGACCCGCCGTACGGGTTAAACGCTCAAAAGCACCTTTACAGTTACAGCTTGCTAGCGATTTTCTTTGCCGTACGCTTAACGCCGGCCACCAGGCCTCCTGCAGGATGCTCCTTCTCGTATGCTAGGCGCTTCTCGCGCTTGGCGTACTCTTCGACGATGATGTCTCCATACTCGTCTTCGATCTTGTCGAAGAAGTCGACGGCACCCTTAATTTCCTCAGCGGTCGGGTGCCCCTTTTGGACACCGCCGGCGAGTTTGAACGGCCCCCACGTATCAAAGCCGGGGCAGCCGTAGACACCCATAAAGATGGCCTGCCTCATGCGGCAGATGCCATCGATATCCTTGCCGTACCACTTGTTTTTGCCACCGTAGGTCATAAGGCCAAACACCTTGTCCTGCGGCTGCAACACGTTAGTGAGCACGCGTGCCATGTCCTTGTCGATCTCGGAGTAATAGATGCCCGTGGCGACACCAATCAGATGGTATTCGTGCAGGTTGGGATACTCGTTTTTGCCGAGTGTTTTCACGTCGAGGGTATCGATTTCGGGGTGCGCCTCGACGATGGCGTCCACGAGCTTTTTCGTATTGCCGTGGTGGCGTGAGGCATAAAGAATGATGGTTCGCATAAGAAGGCCTTTCAGCTGTAATTGCATCAATGTCTGTATGGTACCCCGTTACATGGCCGGGATACCGGACGCATCGATGAGCGTGCGGGTTTGTTCTATGGTTAGGATTGAAACGGGCGCTTGCGTGAAATAAAGCAGTTGTTCGAAAGGATGGGTAATGGAATACGCTCTCTCCAACGATTCGATTTCTATTAAGGTTTCCACGGCTGGTGGCTCGTTTACCTCGATTGAGGCCGGAGGTCGCGAGTACTTGTGGCAGGGTGATCCCACCGTGTGGTCCGGCCAGGCGCCGATTTGCTTCCCGATTTGCGGAGGCTTGCGCGACAACAGCGCCATGACGTTTGCCGGGCATCATGTAAAGCTCGCTCGCCACGGCTTTGCGCGCAAGCAGGAGTGGAAGCTGCTGAGCCAAGGCGAGAACGAGTTGGCTATGTGCCTGGCTTCGGAGGATAACGCCGCGCTGCTGAGCGATTATCCGTATCCGTTTAGGCTCGTCGCCCGCTATACGCTCGAGGACGCCGCCGTGCGTGTCTCCTATGAGGTTACCAACGAGGGCACCGAGGATATGCCGTTCTTTATCGGTGGGCATCCCGGCTTTAGGTGCCCGCTCGATGAGGGCGAGGCCTATACGGACTACGAGTTGCGCTTTGAGAAAGAAGAGGCTGCAGAGCTTTGCACCGCTGTCCCTTCGACTGGCTTGATTGACGTGGACAAGCGCTCCAAGAACCCCATGGTGGGAAAGACGCTGCCCCTGTCGCACGAGCTCTTCGATTTTGCGGAGACCATCTTTGACGTGCTCGAGAGCCGCCAGGTCACGCTTTCCAAAAAGGGCGAGGACAAGGGCGTCCGCCTGAGCTTTGAGGGCTTCCCATATCTCATTGTGTGGAGCAAGCCCGAGGGTGATTTTGTGGCAGTTGAGCCTTGGGGCGGCCTTTCGACCTGCTCCGATGAGGACGACGTGCTTGAGCATAAGCGTGGCTGCCTTGTCGCCAAGCCCAAGGAGACCGTCGTTCGCTCGTTCACGATTGAGATTCTGTAATTCCGTTTTGTCGACTCGTATCGCGAGGCACAAGGAGCCTGCGAGATAAGGAGCTAAAAATGATCCTCACCGTTACGATGAACCCGTCCGTCGATACACGCTATCAGCTCGATGAGCTCATTATCGACGACGTTAACCGTGTGACGCCCGAAAAGACCGCCGGCGGCAAGGGTCTCAACGTGGCCCGTGTACTGGGTCAGCTGGGCGACGACGTTGTGGCAACCGGTCTACTCGGCGGCCACATGGGCGCCTACATGGCCGAGCTCATGGATGCCAACGGCATTAAGAATGATTTTGTACCCATCAAGGGCGAGACTCGCATTTGCCTTAACATCCTCCACGCCGGCAACCAGACCGAGCTACTCGAGAGCGGCCCGACGATTGCCCCCGAGGAGCTCGATGCCTTTACCGCCAAGTTCGCCGAGCTTGCGAGCAAGGCCGCTGTCGTTACCATTTCGGGTTCGCTGCCCCGCGGTGTCGAGGCAGACTACTATGCCAAGATCACGGGCATTGCCGAGAACGCCGGCGCCAAGGTGCTGCTTGATACCTCGGGTGCTTCGCTCGAGGCCGCCCTTAAGTCCGAAATTAAGCCCGAGCTGGTCAAGCCTAACCTGACCGAGATTAACGGCCTTCTGGGCACGAGCTTTACCACCGACGATGTGGACGAGCTCCGCGCCGCGCTCGCCTCTGATGCCCGCTTCTCCGATATTCCCTGGGTCGTCGTGTCCATGGGCGCTGCCGGCTCCGTGGGCTTCCATAATGGCCGTGCATTCCGCGCCAAGACCCCCGATATCCCCGCCGTTAACGCTACGGGCTCTGGCGATTCGACCATTGCCGGCTTCGCACATGCGATTGCTGCTGGCGCGGATGACGAGACGGTGCTGCGTACCGCCAACACCTGCGGCAAACTCAATGCCATGGATCCCATGACTGGCCATCTGGTCATGGACCGTTGGGACGAGGTCTACAACGGCGTTGTCGTGACCGAGCTGTAAAAGCCTGGGCGTCGGCCCCGGCATTGCTTGCTAGCTCATGTCGACGACAAGTGCGGTAGCATTATGCTGGGGCGCGACGCCGAGTTTGTCGTATTCAATCCCGACCTTACCCTGGTCGAGACGTATGTGGGTGGCAACAGCGTCGGCAATGCGTTTGCCGAGTAGCCGCCAAAGAAACGATCCGAGAGGGGATTTAAATGATTTACGGTGCATTGGGCGATATCGAGGAATACCGCGGAATGCTCAAGGGTCTCGATGTGCTGATCGACTGGCTCGAGGAGAACGACCCGGCAGAGCTCGAGGTCGGCAGCCATCCGATTCTGGGCGACAAGGTCTTTGCGAACGTCATGGCTCCCACGACGCGTCCCGAGGCCGAGGCTCACTACGAGACGCATCAGCGCTATCACGACTTGCAGATTGACGTCGAGGGTCGTGAGGCCTTTAAGGTTGCCACGGGCAGCCTGACGCTGGTCCAGGAGTTTGACGAGAAGGACGACTACGACCTGGTCGATTCCGACGCTTCGATCGCCGGCGATCTTGCTGACGACAAGTTTGCACTGTTCGTTGCCGGCGAGCCTCACATGCCCACACTCGAGTTCCCGGGCGATGGCGCGCAGCCGGTCAAGAAGATCTGCTTTAAGCTGCTTGCCGACGCCTACTGGGAGGAGTAGCGAGCTGCTCGGCTGAGCTGTTCGTCTGATGGCGTGATTCCCCTAGGGAAATCACGCTAGGACCCCGCCAAACGGGTTTCCCTAGGGAAATCACGTTTGGCGGGGTTTTCTGTTTTTGAATAGGGAAGCCTCATTTATTTGCGAAGAACATCGGCTAGCCGCAGGATTGAAATCATCGACCGATAAGTGAGTTCCACTTTTTCGCCCGCAAGCAGTCGTTTCGAGCCAATCTCATCTAGCCCCACAAGCCGAGAAAACAGCGGGCCGCTCATCGTTCCCTCGTCAATTGATTCCCTTATGGTCTTCAAAACGTCCGTATCATGAAGCGATGCCGAGCTGTAGGGGGCAACACGAGCGGAACTCTCAATTAACGACGAGACAAAAGGATGGAGATGCTTTGGACATAGTCCATCAAACACCACATCCCCATTGTCGTTCGAGCCGACCAGGCGCCAAGTATAATGATCGACCCAGTCATCTCCGTCATATATGGCGTCCATGAGCAACTTCCCGTCTAGAGAGAGAAACCTATTTGGACATCGGGGCGCAAGACCGCAATCCATATCGGGCCTGCAGCAGCTCCAACCCAACGCACCACATAGGTTCCCTTTCGTACATGTGTATCAATCTGCCCCGAAATGCCGGTGAATGCAATTCCAGACCCGTTTGTCGGATAGCAATCGACGTATTTTTGTTTTCCGCTCACAACCTTGTATAGATATATCGTTCCAGCAAAAGAGAAGGGATCGTTCGCAATTTTGTCCAGAAGAACTTGCCACCTCAAAATCCCGCTACCAATATGGTCAAGCTTGACCGTTCCGCCGTCCCCCTCAAAAGTGGCAAGGGGATTTACCCCAGACTGAGAGTCGGCATCGCCCTCCTTAGCAGTTATCAGCAGGCTGCCCGTATAAGACTGCTGAGGCTCACCTTCAGGACAGGCAGCCTCGGCCCAAGAAGGGCCACTCAGGCAGAACAGTCCGAGCAGCATCATTACCAACAAAAGAAAACCCTTAGTTCTTTTCATCTATATCGCCAATATCTCTCGACATTTGTATATTGTGACTATTTTAGATCTATATGGCCAATTCGAGCCCTCACCATGGCAATTGTTGCAGCTGGGTTTCTTTTCATTAAGATTTCACTTTGGTAAATCCCCGCCCCTAAGCATTAAACCCGAAGTCCACCGAGTGGGCCGCCGTTGACGTGGCGATGTTTGGATTGACGCGCACGCACTCAAAATCGGCAACAAAAAAGCCGCCCGAAGGCGGCTATCTTGTGTAATGGAGCCAGCGACCGGGCTCGAACCGGTGACCCCCGCTTTACGAGAGCGGTGCTCTACCAACTGAGCTACGCTGGCGGCCATATGATGACGCAACTGAGGCGTCAACGGCTGTCTATGATACGGGACATCGCACATCCGCGCAAGTGTTCTGACGGCTTTTCTCACTTTAAATGCACTAATATTAGAGGCGTGATGTCTGCAGTGCCCATTTGTTACTTGACCTGCTGTTGAGTTGGTGGTCGACGTCCCGCTCGTATGGGTCTCAAACAGAATGGGGCAGCCATGGCTCAACCCAAGATTCTTCTTACGCGTATCGATGACCGTTTCATTTACGGGCAAGACGTTGAGCTGTGGAACGAAGCCGTGGGTTCCAACCTTGTCCTAATCGTCAACGATGAGATCGCGGCGGATTCGCGCCAATGGGCACCAATGAGGGTGGCGGTGCCAGAAGGCGTTTGGACGCGGTTTTTCTTGGTGCAAAGGACTATCGACATCATTCATACCGCAACGCCGCGTCAATGGATCTTGATCATAGTGGCCTCACCCGCCGATGCGCTCGCGCTGGTTAAGGGTGGTGTGCCAATAACCAAGATCAGCATTGGCCATATGCAGGCAGGGGAGGGCAAGCGCTCTGCAACGCCTACCATTGCCGTAGACGATACGGACATCGCCGCCTTCAAAGAGTTGCAAAAGCTCGGCATAGAGCTAGAAATCCGCTATCTCCCCAGTTCCGCCCCCGACCCCATTGGCAATCTGTTCAACTGATCCCTTGGGGACGGAGGAAAACGGATCATTTTGCCCTTGCGAGGGACGCGTGCGATGCCGCCTGTCAAAAACTATGCCCATTTACTACGTTTGATTGGCTATCGTCGAGCATGTCGAATTTGAGATAAACAAAACCGCAGGTATACTGCTCACAAATGTAACAAAAACCGGTGCATGGTCGAGCATCCCGGGCTAAACGTAGTAAATGGGCATAGTTTTGATATGTCACTCATACAGTCACAGAAAAAACGAGCCTAAAAGATGAAAAAGCGCCCGCTGGCGGTGGTGCCGGCGGGCGCTGCTGTGCGATATGTCGCGTTGCGGGCTTAGTGCCTCATAAAGTGGTATTCGATCACATTGCTGTAGGGATGGCCCGGGCCCACAATGCCCTGCGGGAACAGAGGCTGGTGCGGCGTGTCGGGGTACATCTCGGCCTCGAGGGCAAAGCCGGCGCCCCAGCCATAGTTGGCATCGTCCTTGGCGTGCTCGTCGCCCAGCCAGTTGCCGGTGTAGAGCTGCACGCCCGGGGCAGTGGTGTAGTAGTCCATCTCACGACCGGTCCACATCTCCTCGACGTGCATCGCGCGGCGCAGGTTGCGGCCGTACTGATAGCCATCGATGCACAGGCAGTGATCGTAGCCACGGGCCTGCTTGATCTGCGGGTCGTCGGCCTCCATGCCGGGTGCGACGGGGCGAAGCTCGCGAAAGTCAAACGGTGTTCCCTCGACCGGAGCAATCTCGCCGGTGGGGATGTTCTGCTCGTTAATGGGCAGGTAGTGGGCGGCGTTGGCGACAAAGAAATGTTCGCAGTCCATGCCGGCGTTATGGCCTGCAAGGTTAAAGTACGTGTGGTTGGTCATGGACACGTAGGTGGCGCGGTCGCTCTCGCAGCCATAATCGATGCGGAAGACGCCGGTGCGCGTAACGGTAAACACGGCCGTAAAGGTTCGGTTGCCGGGCAGGCCCAGCTCGCCATCCTTAAGCGAGGTGGTCATGCGCACGGCGTTATGGACCTCGTCGAGCTCAACATCCCACACACGTTTGTGCAGGCCGTGCTCAAGGTCGCTGTGCAGGTTGTTGGCGCCCTCGTTGGCGGGCATATGCCAGTCCGTGCCGTCGATGGCGATCGTGGCGCCAGCGGTGCGGTTTGCCACGGGGCCGATGGTCGCACCAAAGCAGGCGGGGTTGTCAAAGTAATCCTCGAGCTTATCAAAGCCCAGCACCACATCGCGTACGTTGCCGGGAATGTCGGGCACATCGATGCCCAGCACGGTGGCGCCATAGTCCATAATGCGAACGCAGATCTCGGGCCCGTTGAGGGTGTAGCGATGAACGGGGGTACCGCACGGCGCGGTGCCGAAAAGCTCGGAAGTGATCATTTGGTTCCTAACATCGAGGTATTCCGACAAACTGTAGCGCGAACAGGCGAGATTATCACTACACCCCACTAAAGCTGGGGGTATTTTTCTCAAAAAAGTGATGATTGGAGCTGTGCGGGCGTTGATTTTTGACGCGTACGAGTCTGATACAATTTGTTCGTTACTGTTTGAATGATATGCGCGCAAAGAACGGCGAGGATTCATCGTGATTAAGGCAGAGCGACAGGATAAGGTTCGTCAGCTGCTCGAGGAGCAGGGCACGGTCTCGGTCAAAGAGATTTCGGATGCGTTGGGCGTTTCGGACATGACGATTCGCCGCGACCTCGAAGAACTTGCGAGCCTAGGCGAGATTGAGCGCGTGCACGGCGGAGCCCGCAGTGCACAGGGCCGTCCGCACGCTATGTTGCGCCATGAGTATTCGCACAGCGAAAAGCGCACTAAGCATGCCGAGGAAAAGCTGCAGATTGCGCGCCGTGCTGTGGAGCTTATCGAGGAGGGCTCGACCATCTTTTTGGGCACGGGCACCACGGTTGAGCAGATGGCCTCGATGCTGCCGACGTTTCGCCTGCGCATTGTGACCAATTCGCTTTCGGTGTTTAACCTGCTCGAGGCGCGCGAAGACTGCGAGCTGTGCCTCGTGGGCGGTATGTACCGTCGCCGCACCGCCGCTTTTGTGGGACCAACGGCCGAGGATACCCTGCGCGCGCTGGGCATCGATGCGGCGTTTATCGGCGCCAACGGCATCTTGGACGGTGACGTGTCTACGTCCAACATGGACGAGGGCCGTATCCAGCAGCTCGCCTTTAGCAAGGCCGACTCGCGCTACCTGATCGCCGACTCCAGCAAGATCGGCAAGCGCGACTTCTACACCTTCTGCCGCCTGGACAGCTTGGACGCCGTGGTGTGCGAGCCGGATATTGCCGACGAGGACCGCGCCGCCATCGAGGAGCACACGCAGGTCATTTGCTAGCGAGTGCCGCCGTGCTAGATCAGGCGGGCGTAGTCCTGTGACTGGTGAAAGACGTGGGCGATATAGATCGCATCGTGCTCAAACTTGTAAAGGCACGCGTAGTTGTCGACGGGAAACGATCGATAATTGCGTGTCGCCAGTTCCCGTATGTGGGAGAGGGGCCGTAGGAGCGACTGCTCGCGAAGCAGGTCAAGCTGATATTCAAACTCGGCAACAAAATTGCCCGCTGCACGTGGATTCATGAGGATTTGAGCAAGGTATCCGACAATACTCTCGTACTCATATCGTGCGCTTTTGAGTATTACGACGTTATAGGTCATATTTGTCTCGCATCGCGGTCGCGAAGGAGTCGTAGTCGCTGTAGTCGCCTTGCGATATCTCGTCTTCTGCCAGCATCATACGAGACAGCAGCTTGGCTTTGGCGATTTCTTCTTGCATGAGGCGATACTGGTCGCTGCTGATGCAGTGCATGGCCTCGTAGCCGTTCTTAGTTACGGTGACGTCGCGCTCAGACTCAACAAGTGCGGTGAATGTGGCAGTGTCCTTCATGTCTCGGACGGGCACACAGATGGGCATAGGTATCTCCTTCGCATTGGGACATAATTGTGCCACGTCATAAAAAATTGTCGGCGCCGCTGAATTGTCTCAATCTGTAACAGGTAGGACCGAAAAGTTCGGTTAGATGTTACGGATTGAGACAAACGTGCGGCGCGGGCCGCTCAAAAGCAAAAAAGGCAGATACGACCAAGGATGCGGGGCATCTACCGGGAAGGTCGTATCCGCCACACGGAAAGAGGCGCATGGACGCAGCGCCCATGCAATCGGGATTGGTAAGGTGCTCAATCGCGCGCGATAGTCGCGGCGGCCGGTGGAGCAGGCTTGCAAGCAGGGGCAAGTGACACGCTCAACACGATTCTAAAAACAAAAAGGCCAGGATGCAGTTCATCCGGTGGTGTGTTCATCGCCTTCGTTGCCAGATTGCTCTGCACGCTGGCGCGTTGCGACGAGTTATGAGCCCATATCATGCTGAGAAGGCAAAGCCCAAGAACAAAAGTATCCCCGTCGGACCTAAGTTCCGACGGGGGCTACGGTGCGCTATCGCGCTGAATGGGTGTGATTACAATTGAGTGGCACAGGTACCCTCAACCATAGCGGGAACAGCGGCAACGCCCTGCTCGACCATGCAGTTTACATCGATATCGGTGTAGAACGCGATGTGGTTGGTGAGCAGCACGTTGGGGAACTGGCGTAGGTAAGCCATCTTGCGGTTGGCAAGAATGTCGTGCATACGGTTCTCATGGTAGATGCCCACTTCGTCCTCGAAGACGTCCATAGCAAGCGCACCGATCTTTTCGGACTCAATCGCCTCGATGACGGCATCGGTGTCGATGAGCTCACCGCGCGAGACGTTGACGATGGTCACATCTTCGCGCATCTTGGCGATGGCATCGGCATTGATGATGCCGCGGGTGGAGTCCATGAGGGGCACGTGCAGGGTGATGACGTCGGAGTTGGCAACGAGCGTATCCATGTCAACGTACTCGAGGCTGTCGCGGTTTGCCAGCTCGGCATTGGGGTAGGGATCGTAGGCCAAGATCTTGCAGCCAAAGCCGGAGAGGTTGTCGATGACGGTGCGACCAATGCGGCCGGTGCCAACCACGCCCACGGTCAGCGTGCGCAGTTCGCGGCCCAGCAGCCCGTCCAGGGAGTAGTCATTCACCTGCTGGCGCCAAATGGCGGCCTTGCAGCGGCGCAAGGCCATCAGGATGAGCATAACGGTGAACTCGGCAACGCCGTAGGGCGGATAGGCGGTGTTGCACACCTTGATGCCCAGCTCCTGGGCGCGCTTGACGTCCACGTGGTTGAAGCCGACGCAGCGGATAGCGATGTAACGAACGCCCAGCTCGTGCGCGCGCTCCACCAAAGCGGCGGACATCACGGATTTGTTGTTGATGATGATTCCCTCGCAGCCTGCAACGGAGTCAATGTTAGCTTCGGAGAGGATTTGAGTGTCAAAGGAGATGGAGTAGCCTGCTGGAAGATTGGCGGCAGCGCGCATGTAGGCGGCGACCTCGTCGTCGCGCAATTCGAACAGTCTGATGTTCATAGCGTTCCTTTTCTATGTCGGCGTATGATACGTCGCGGCCGGTGCCCGTGTGGCCCGTCCGCCGCGCTCGGGGATACCGTTCCCGTGGCGCGTTCATCGTCGTTACGATAATAGGCGGGTTTTTCGTGCTGCAACATCGCATAACCAGCACTTCCACGATTGCTATTTCACCTACGCGGTGAAAGATTTGAATGCGCGTGAAATTGGCAGGTCCTATGACGGAAGGTATAGTTATCTGAGACGATGATAGGAGGGTGCCGTGAGTTCCGATCGAAGCAGGGAAATTGTTCGTATTCTCGAAAGCGGGGCGTCCTGGACCACGGCGTCTCAGATCGCTTCGCAGGTTGGATGCTCTTCCCGTACTGTCAAAAGCGACATCACCGCGCTGAATCGCACCCATGAGGGCATGATTGTTGCCAGCTCGAAGGGCTATCGTATCGAGGATGCCACAGCAGCGGCGCAGCTGCTGTCGCAGCAGGCGAACGAGGTGCCGCAGACGGCCGAGGCGCGCAAGCGTTATATTCTGTTTGAACTGCTGATGCGCCACCGCAAGGTGCGCGCGGCTGATTTGGCGGAAAGCCTCTATATCTCGCTTGCGACGCTCGATAATGAGCTGGTTGCCATCAAACGAGAGTTGTCCGGGTACGGCCTGGTGCTGCGTTCGCGCGCGGGCTCGCTGTATATCGAGGGCAGTGCATCGGGTGAGAAGAAGATGGTCAACCAGCTGATCTTTGACGAGACGAAGGACTATTTCAGCCAAATCGACCTTATCAATCGCTATTTCCCCAAGCTCGACCTCGCGCAGTTGCAGGAGCGCATCGACGCATGCCTGAAGCGCCGCGGGTTCTACATCAACGGCTATGCGCTCTCGAGCCTCATCATACATATTGCCATCTTCGTGGAGCGCACAAGCAATGGGTTCGAGTCGGTACCGACGACGGTCAAGGCGGCTCAGCCCGCCGGTAACGAGGCGCGCGAGGGTCTTGACGAGGTGGCGGGTGAGGTTTGCGCGGCTATCGAGGACCTTTTCTCTATGCTCGTGTCCGATGCCGATCGCGATGCCGTCCGCTTGATGCTGGGTGCAAACTTGATTCATGCGAATCGTTTTGAACCAAGTGACCCGGAGCACCGGCATGCGCGCGAGCTGTTGGGTGCGATTGTGGAGCGCGTGCACGATCAATTCGGGCTTAATTTGAGCGATGGCGAGTTTGAGCTTCGTTTCTCTCTGCATCTGGCCAATATGCTATCCCGCGTGCGCTGCGGGATGCTGTTGCGTAACCCGCAGCTCGAGGCCATCAAGAGCAGTCAACCGTTTATTTACGATGTTGCGGTGTTTGTCGCCGATGTCATCGCTGCGGAGACCGGCGTTTCTGTCAACGAAGACGAAATCGCCTACATCGCGCTCCACGTGGGGTGCTTGGTGGAGGGGCAGCGCGCCAATGCCGATAAACTGCATGCGCTGGTGGTGTGCACACGTCACAACGCCTACGAGACTCATATCGACAGTTTCCTCGATGCCCTTGATGCTTGTGTGGTGGTTGAGGGTATCGTGCCTGCCATCGACGCGGCGGGTGACATCTCGCGCGTTGACCTCGTGATTTCAACCGTGCCGCTGTCGGGGTATTGCCCGGTACCGGTGGTTAATGTCTCTCCGTTCTTTAGCAAGCAAGATATTTCGCTGATGCGTGAGCGTGTCGAAGCGCTGCTTAAGGCGCGCCTGCGGACAAACCTTGAGTGCAGCATGCGCACCTTCTTCACCGAGGATTTCTTTGCGATCGAGCCCGAGGTTGACGATTGGCGCGATGCGATTTGCAAGATGAGTGCGCCGCTGATCGAGGGTGGCTACGCGTTTGAGAATTTTACTGAGCGCCTACTGGAGCGTGAGGACATCAGCTCCAGTGCATACTGTGACATCGCGATGCCACACCCGCTCGATATGGACGCCAAGCGCACTGCCGTCTCGGTCGCTCTGTTCCCGCGCGGCCTTGCGTGGAACAACGCGACGGTGCATGCGGTGATCATGCTGTCGATTACCCGTGATGACCGGGCGTTTTTTGGCGAGCTGTTCAATTACATCTCGGGCGTGCTACTCAAGCCCGGTGCTGTGCGCGCCATCTCCCATGCAAAAAGCTACCAGGAGTTCTTGGACGCCCTGTTGCGTTGTGCGTAGGGTTTGCGTACAAGCGGGGGTGGCTACGTCAAAAAGGCCCTCCGTCGGGTGGTCGCCTTCTCGCTTGTCGCTTCGCGACATTTCAACTCATAAATAACAACGCCCGCTCGAGCACATACTCGGGCGGGCGTTGCATGAAAGGAGGGCCTTTGATACGCGGGCGAGGTCTACTTGATGAGCTGGTGGGTAGCCATGCGATCCATGGCCTCGATGACCAGCTTGCGAGGCATGCCCAGGTTCAAGCGCACGAAGTCGGCGCCGTTCGCGACATAGAAGGTGCCATCGCCCACGATGACGCCCGCCTTCGCTGCCATGTGGTTGCAGATTTCGGTTGCCGTGGCGCCCGTGCCAGCGATGTTCACCCACGGTAGGTAGGATGCATCCATACGCATGAGCTCCCAACCCTTCATCTTCTCCTCGATGAAGGCGGCGGTCTGTGCATAAGACTCGCGCAGATAGTCGGTGATCTGGTCCAGCCACTCCTCGGACTCATCGTAAGCGGCGATGATGGCGGCGCAGCCAAACGTGTTGGGAGAGGTAATAGAGTTCATCTCCAGGCGATGGCGGAAGATAGTGCGGATGCGCTCGCTGGGGATCATAGAGTAGGAAGTCTTGAGGCCGCCCAGATTAAAGCCCTTGTTGGGCGAGGTGAGTACGATAAGGTTGTCCAGATAACGCTCGGGCAGCTGCAGGGCCGAGATGAACGAGCCGGCCATGATGTGCTCGCAGTGAACCTCATCGACCACCAGTAAGCAGTTGTACTTGTGGCAGATCTCGGCGACGCGGGTGATTTCATCGAGCGTCCAGATGCGACCACCGGGGTTGTGCGGCGAGCAGAACAGGTGCACGCGTGGACGGAAACGATCCATCTGTTCCTCGAGCAGGTCGAAGTCGATGCGATAGGTGCGATCGCGATAGATGAGCGGGTTTTCGATTACGCGGAACCCGTTGTTGTGCGCCGCGTAGCCAAAGGGGTCGTAGACCGGCGTGTTGAGGATGACGCAGTCGTTGGGCTGGCAGAATGCCTGATACAGGTAGTGGATGGTCGGGACGGTTCCATAGGCGAGTGTGATCCACTCGCGCTTGACCTCGTTGTTATGGCGGCGGCGCTGCCAGTTGATGACGGCGTTGTAAAAGCCGTCGTGCGCATAGCCATAGCCGTATGCTCCGTTTTGGGCTACTTCGGCCAGACGCGTGCAGATTGCGGGGGCGGCGGCAAAGTCCATGTCGGCGATCCACATGGGAATGTAGTCATCCCCAGCCTTAGGGAATTTCTGCTTGATGATGGCGGGGTCCCACTTGCGAGCGTGATCGAGCGAGCGGTCAGCCATGGAATCGAAGTCGTAAACCGGCATAAGGTATCCTCCTCGGCGATATAGGCGCGACCCGCGGATGTGGGTCGCACACCGCCGGCGTGGTTCGCATCAGCGGCGTATGTTGCAGATAAGTATGACAAAGATGCATATGGAGCCCCATCCCCAGTAATTGCACGGCCGTGGTGAAAGGGGAGGGGCTTTCACCGTTTCACCGCTACGGTGAAAGCCCGGATACATCATTTGCGGCGCGCTGTCGATACACTCGCATACAGACGCCGCCACTACGGGCGCCGCCATACGACCACAAGGGGGGTTACCTATGAACAAGGAGCTTATGTTCGCCTTGAGCAACGCCGACGCTGTCGCTTGCCGCGAGGGCGAGGTCCGCTCCATCATGCATGCCGAGCTTGACGATATCGCCGACGCCGTCGAGTACGACAAACTCGGTTCGATCATGTTTAAGAGCGCGGGTACCGAGGAGAATCCGGTCCGCATTCTGTTCACCGGCCACATGGACGAGGCCGGCTTTATGGTTCGCTATATTTCCGATATCGGCATGGTTCATGTGATCGGCGTGGGCGGCCCGCGTAAGAACAGCGTCGAGAGCCAGATTGTGCGCATCAAGACGCGTAGCGGCGAGAAAGTTCGCGGCGTGTTGTTTGCCAAGCGCGATACCGACGGCACTCCGACCGATATGTACATCGACTTTGGCTGCGAGACGGCTGAAGAAGTCCGTGAGCTGGGCATTGAGATTGGCGACTGGGGAACCTTTGCGGCCGAGTGCGAGCTCAAGCCCGTGAGTGACATTCTGCTGGGCAAGGCGTTCGACGACCGCGCCGGTGTGTATGTGGTGACCGAGGCCATGAAGCGCCTGGCCAACACCCCGCACGCAGCCGAGCTGTGGTTCGCCGGTTCCTCTTCCGAGGAGGTTGGCTGCCGTGGTGCTCAGACGGCTGCGGCGCACCTGGATGCCGATATCGTCATCCCAGTGGACATCGCTAATCCGCCCGAGTTCGATCGCGGTTGGAATAACAGCCGCAAGAACGGCCACGGTCCCATGATCGTGCACTACGACCGCATGCATGTCCCCAACGAGAAGCTGCTGCACTTCATCGTGGACACCGCCGAGAAGAACAACATCCCCTTCCAGCGTGACCTGTTCAAGGGCGGCGGCACCGATGCCGGCACCGCTCATCTAGTGGGAGACGGCAAGCTGGCAACGGTGATCGGCGTGCCGTTGCGCTACTGCCACGGTTCGTGGTCTGTCATGCGTGGTGCCGATTTGGACGCGGCAGTCGATCTGGTATGCGCGCTGGCAACCTCGATCGATCGCGTCACCTATGAGGAGCTTAAGAGCTTCGAGTAGCGCTTCGGCAGTCAACGGTTTCAATCGGGCGCGCCGTCAAAGCGGTGACGTGCCCGCCGAGCAGAAAGGGATTATCCCGGTGGAAAACAACGAACAGCAAATCATGACCATCATCGGCTCTGCTGGCGCCAGCAAGGGCAAGGCGTTCGCCGCGCTCGCTTGCGTGCGTGAGCGCGACTACGAGGGCGCCCGTGCGCTGCTTGCCGAAGCCAAGGAGGCCGATCTGGCCGCCCATGCCGCCCAGACCGAGGTGATTACCCGGGCCCTGTCCGGCGCGGAGAACGCCGCCGCTGCGAGCCTGCTTATGGTCCATGCCCAGGATCACTACATGACCTCTCAGCTCGCCCGTGACCTCATCGAGGAGATCGTCAAGATCTTCGAGGAGCGCGACGCCGAGGCCAAGCAGGCGTAAGAAACACGTCTGCGAAGGAGCGATGCGCGCTACGAGCGCTGCGGTCCGTTCCTTCTCCAACAGTATTCAATTGCCGTTAGAAAGGGATAAACAATGGCAAAGATGAACATCGTTTTGTGCTGTGCCGGTGGTTTCTCCACCACCATGCTGATGGATCGCATCAAGCAGACGATCCACAACAGCCAGAAGCTCAACGACGATGACTTTGAGCTCAAGGCCATCGCTGCCGACCTGCTGGACCAGGAGGTCGACCACATGGACGCGTTGATTATGGGTCCTCAGATCGCCCATAAGCTCGAGTCCATCAAGCCCCTGATTGAGCCTCGTCACATCCCATACGTGATCGTCGATCAGGAGACCTACGGCAAGATGGACGGTGCTACCGTGTTTAAGCAGCTGCTCATCGCCAAGAAGAAGGCTGACATGGCCCGCGAGGCCGCCGAGGCAAACCAGTAAGCCCCTGTTTGATATATCCTGAAGTGGAGGATGCGACGTATGTCGGAAGCTGTAGAGAAAAAGCAGAGTGCCTTTGATAAATTCGAAAACCTGCTGAACACCTATCTTGGCCCTGTTGCCGAGAAGATGGACAAGCAACGTCACCTGTCCGCAGTTAAGAAGGCCATGATCGCCATGACCCCGCTGCTACTGATTGGTTCGTTCTGCCTGATCCCGGCCGCCATTCCCAACATGATTGGCGAGACCAACCCCATCTCCGTTTGGATTCTGAACAACACCCAGTACTTCGATTTGGCCTATAACGTTTCCATGGGCCTGATGTCGGTCTTCGTTTCCGTCGTTACCGCCTACCACCTGGCCAAGTCCTATGAGCTGGACGCTCCCGGCTCCATGTCCATGGCCCTCGTTGCCTTCCTGTTGCTCGGCATGGAAATGGACGAGGCCGGCGGCATCGCGCTGCGTGGCATGGGTTCCAAGGGTCTGTTTGTTGCCATGGTCGCTTCGCTACTCGCGGTCGAGGTGTACCGTTGGTGCAAGAAGCGTCACTTCACCATCAAGATGCCTGATACCGTGCCCGACTTCATCTCGAGCTCCTTCGAGATCATCCCGGTCACCGCTATCGTCATCGGCCTGTTCTTGGGTATCCGTGTTCTGTGTCAGGGCGTTTTCGGCATCATGCCCAACGAGATCTTCTCGATCATCCTGGCCCCGCTCGTCGGTTCGATGGACAGCCCGCTCGCGGTTACCTTCTACCACATCCTGCGCTGCTTCATCTTCTTCTTCGGCATTCACCCCTCCGTTCTGTCGCCGATTGTTCAGCCGATTTCCACGCAGTTCCTGGCTGAGAACATCGCTGCGGTTCAGGCCGGTGGTGTCGCTACCCACATCTTCACCCCTGGCCCCATGTCCGCATTTGGCGGTTTCACCGGCCTGGGTGTGACCATGGGCGTTGTTATCTGGTTCATGTTCTCCAAGTCCAAGGTCCAGCGCGAGATCGGCCGCATCGCTTTCATCCCGTCGCTGTTCGGCGTAAACGAGCCGATTCTGTTCGGTGCTCCGATTGTTCTGAATCCGATTTTCTTTATCCCGTTCGTTATCTTCGGCGGCATCCTGTCCTCCATCCCGTTCTGGTTCATGAGCTGGGGCTGGGTACCCTGCTCTACCTTCACGCCTCCTTACGTCGGTGTGTTCCTGGAAGGCTTCCTGACCAACATGTCTTGGACCTCGATTGCGGCCAACGTGGTTCAGCTGGTCCTCGCACTGATCGTGTACTACCCCTTCTGCAAGGTTGCCGAGAAGCGTGCATTGGCTGAAGAGGCTCGTATGGCTGCCGAGAAACATTCCGAGATCTCTGCTGAGGACGAGGCTCTGCTCGAGGATCTTGACCTCGACTTCTAATCAAGTGGAATAGCAGGCGCCTGCGCCTGCTAATTTTGAAAGTATGAAAGCCCGGCGATGGGGGAGACTTCGTTGTCGGGCTCCTTTGAAAGGCGCTACGTTCGATGAATGCACATGTGGATAATATCCGTACCTTCTTGGACGAGCACGAGCTCGACGCATTGCTGATCAAGAGTAAAACCATGAAGCGCTACCTGGGCACGTTGACCGGTAGCGGTTGCAAGGTGCTCATCACGCGTGACCGCGGTTTTCTCATCATGGACGGCCGCTATGTGAACGAGGCCCAGGGTCGCGAGTTCGATCTGGAGTTCCGTGTTCACGAGCAGGGGAAGAGCTATTTGGTCGAGCTCGAGCGTGCGCTCAAGGAGTGCGGCTGTGCCACGGTGGGCATCGAGGAGTCCGAAATCTCAATCTCGGAGTATCGCAACTTGGAGGGCTTGGGCTTTGGCACTACGCTGCTGGGCAGCGAGATGGCGCTGATGCGCCTGCGCAAGGACGAGGCTGAGATTGCTGCGGTCCAGCATGCGGTCGATGTTGCCGATGACGTGTACGCCAAGGTGATCGAGCAGTTGCACGTGGATATGACTGAATTTGAAATCTCCGCACTCGTGCACTATTACTCGATTGCCGCCGGTGCCGAGGCAATGTCGTTCGATACCATCGTTGCCACCGGCGAGCGCAGCGCCATGCCTCATGGCCGTCCTACCGACCGTCGGGTCCAAGCACATGAGCCGATCCTGATTGACTTCGGTGTGCAGATCAACGGTTATCAGTCAGATATGACGCGCGTGTGCTTCCTGGGCGCCCCGACCGACCGGATGGCTCATGTGTACGAGACCGTTTTGAATGCTCATCTTGCAGGCATCGATACCATTCGTTGCGGTGTGGTGGCGCGCGATGTGGATGCGGCCGCACGTCGTGTAATCAACGAAGCGGGTTACGGTGAGTATTTCACCCATGGTCTTGGTCATGGTATCGGCATGGGTGGCGACTTGCCGCTGCTAAACCCCTCTGGTGAGATTGTGCTCGACAACGGAATGATCATGTCCTGCGAGCCGGGCGTATATATTCCTGGAGTCGGAGGCGTGCGCATTGAAGACGACGTCTTGTTGAAAGACGGCGTTGCATGCCCGCTTAACCATACTGATAAGCAGCTGCGCATTCTGAATGTGAGGTAGCGCATGGCTAAAAAGCGCAAGGAACGGCCGCGTGCGGCGACCGCGGAGCAGATGCCTTCTCCTGCGGCGAGCACTGTGAGCAAGATTCACAAGGAATCGAAGGCTAATGCATCCTCGATTCTGCCGGCGCCCCCGCTGTCGCGTTTGTACGCGTACGTTATCGACTGGATTTTGGGTGGTATTGTCTCTGGCTTGCCAGCCGTGTTGGTTTATCTTGCGCTGACCCACAAGAACGCGATGCTCCCCGACTTGTACGTGTTTGAGGCAATGGGGTATCCCTGGAGCGTCGGTATCGTGGTCGGACTATCGTGCGTGCTCGCCGCTATCGCATACTTTGTGCTGATTCCGTTGCTGGCGTGGCCGGGGCAAACGCCGGGCAAGCGCATCGCGCATGTTCGTGTCGCAACGCTTGATGGCGGCTTGCCTTCCGTCGGACGCTTGATTTGGCGTCAGGTTATCGTTGGCTTTTTGCTCGAAGGCAGCGGGTATGTGGTGTCCCGATATATTCGCGAGACAATGGTGCTTGTCACCCGCGTTGACGTGAATTATTACTGGGAAATCGCGGGCATGATTATTACAGCGGTGTCTCTGCTCATGTTCCTGATCGTCCCCGCGCGCCGGTGCGTTCACGATTGCCTGGCTGGCACGCGCGTGGTTCCCACTGAGGGGCATCCGCTGTATCAGGACTAGTCACCTGTGAATTTGCCGCGGCGACGTTGTCCGCGGCCTACTTGTTGTATGCATGCGTAATGTCCGGCATGCTTCTACCTTGCCTAACGCGCGCGTTGGGCTAAATGAATTGGTCGGTCTACGACGAAGGAGTTAGAAATGTATAGCAAGAACGTTATGGTCGTTAACCCCACTGGCCTGCACGCTCGCCCTGCAGCGACGCTGGCGACCGAGGCTGCTAAGTTTGCCTCGAAGATTGAGGTCCGCAACGCCTCCAAGGATGGTGACTTCAAGGACGCTAAGTCCATGATTGCCATCATGACCTCGGGTATTACCCAGAACGATGAGGTCGAGTTGCGTGCCGAGGGCGACGACGAGGTTGCCGCCGTTGACGCGTTGGTCGCTCTTATTGAGGGCGGTTTCGGCGAGTAGCGCACTCTTGATGCGGACGGGTGCGCGTTCTTGCGCGCCGTCGATTTTGGCAAGAACGCCAATGCAGATGCCCTTCTCCGAGCGATCGGGGAGGGGCATTTTATTGTGAGTTTGAGTGGCACGTCCGCCGAGGTTCCTGATAGTTCGCGCTATCTTATCGCCGACTCCAGCAAAATCGGCAAGCGTGACTTCTGCACGTTCTGCCGCCTGGACAATTTGGACGCCGTGGTGTGCGAGCCGGATATTGACGATGAGGATCGCGCCGCCATCGAGGAGCATACGCAGGTTATCTGCTAGCGAGTGCTGCGGGAGATACTTTTGCCCCTGCCATTGCGGAGTATTTACATCATCACGACGCATAATAGGTGCGCGTGCAGATTGCAGGTTCCCCTGTGCGATGAGTTGCAGCTGTTTTACGGTGAGGCATAGCATCCGTTATGCGTAAAGCTCGGTATTACTGTATGTCTCAACCATTGCAATGGTCGGTATTTTTGTAACTATAAGCTCATTTAAAGCTCGGTATTTTTGTATTATTAGATATATCTGAAGGTCGGTATTTTTGTAAACTAGCACGTAAATTATGCTGAGGTGAGATTATGTTTAAACGGAAGGCATATGATCGTCTGCAGGAGTGGAAAGAACGCTCGCAAGGGCGCACTGCGGTGCTTATTGAGGGTGCAAGACGCGTTGGCAAAACGACGCTCGTCAAGTGCTTCGCGCAAAATGAATACAAGGATTATCTGTACATTGACTTTTCGGCTGCTAGCAAAGCCACGCTCGATATATTTCTGAACCATCGTGAAGATGTCAATCTTTTTTTACGCATGCTTCAGCTGCAGTATGGTAAGGCCCTCGAACCGAGAGAGTCGCTGGTCATTTTTGATGAAGTGCAGCGGTTTCCCATCGCGCGCGAATACATAAAGCATCTTGTAGAAGACGGCAGATTTGATTACATCGAGACAGGCTCTCTTGTCTCCATCAAAAAGAATGTCGATAGCATTGTCATACCGTCAGAGGAAGAAAGAATCCCTCTCGAGCCCCTCGATTTTGAGGAGTATCTTTGGGCGACCGGAAAAGATCTTTATGCAGAAGAGATCCGTAAAGCGCGCGAATCTCGGACCGCGCTTCCGGACGGCGTTCATGCGACGTGCATGAGATTATTTGATGAGTATATGCTTGTCGGTGGTATGCCTCAGTCGGTCGACTCCTTTGTGGCAGAGAATGATTTTAGAGGATGCGACAGGGTTAAACGGCAGATTATCGCACTGTACAGGGAGGACATTGCCAAGTTTGGAGGTTCGGACGCTAGACGTGCGCGGGCGGTTTATGACGATATTCCGGGTCAATTATCTGCGGCAAATAAACGGTTCAAATTTGACAGCGTGGAGAAGGGGTCCCGTTTTGAGACATATGAGTCGGCGTTAATCTGGCTTGAGGATGCGCGACTGATTAACCGTTGCTATTTATGCAGTGATCCGAGCGTGGGTTACCGCCTGCACGAGGACGCGTCTTCGCTTAAATGCTATATGGCGGACACGGGATTGCTCGTGAGCTTGGCGTTTGATGATGGTCCGGACCTTATGGATGTTCATAGAGACATTCAATTTGGAAGAATTTCAATTAATAAAGGAATGCTAATCGAGAACATCGTGGCGCAGCAGCTTAAGAGTCTGGGGCATTCGCTTTTTTATTACAGCTGGCAGGAGCCTTCCAAAACAGAGGGGAGTCGGCCCAGAACGCGTGAAATTGATTTTCTTGTTTCGCGCGGCTTTGAAGACGCGGCTGGAAAACCGCGGGTCACTCCTGTTGAAGTTAAATCTTCCAAATCGTATTCAACAATCTCGCTTGACGATTTCGGCAGACGATTCGAACGACGAGTCGGAGAAGAGATAGTTCTTCACCCAAAACAGCTCAGGGCTGAAGGGCATAGGATATATCTACCTCTGTATATGACGATCTTTATCTGATCGGTGGAATGCGGCCAAAAAGGGGGCATGCGGCTGAGATTGTCAGCCCGGTCTATTTTATTTGTCTCGATCTGTAACAGCTAGGGGCGAAAACACAAGCTAGTTGTTACAGATTTAGATTGAGAGGGTTGGCTCGTGTGTTCATCTCGATCTGTAACAACTAGGACCCAAAAACTTAGCTAGATGTTACAGATTGAGACTGAGAGGATTGCCCTGTGTGTTCATCTCGATCTGTAACAGTTGGGGCCGAAACCGCGGGTCAGATGTTACAGATCGAGACAAACGGCTCCCGGTCCGCCCAAACACAAAGGCCGGGGGCGGCGCGCCGTGTGACGTGCCGCCCCCGGCTGAGAAATGGGGACAGGTTATGTGGGCAGGCAACCCCGCTAGTCTTTAGTCCAGACGACGGGTCTGCGCCACGTGCTTGTACCAGTAGGCGCTTGCCTTGGGCGTGCGCTTCTGGGTTTCAAAGTCAACGTAGAAGAAGCCGTAACGCTTGTTGTAGCCATTGGTCCAGGAGAACTGATCCTGCAGGCTCCACAGGAAGTAGCCGCCCACGTTGACGCCCACCTCCATGGCCTTGAGCAACCAGCGCAGGTGCTGCTCGATGTAGTCGATGCGCGGCTGGTCGTCAACGAAGCCGTCCTTGTAGGGGTCCTTGTAGCCCATGCCGTTCTCGGTGATGAAGATCTGCTTGTAGTTGGGGTAGCGCTGCTTAATGTAGACGAGCAGATCGAACAGACCCTCGGGATAGATGATCCAGTCCCAGTCGGTGGTGGGGATGCCGGGCTTGTTCACATGCTCGCCAATACCCTTGACGCGCCAGCGGCCGGTACCCTTCTCGCCCGTGCCGTTGTGGTGCAGGTCGTTCTCGCCGTCGTAGGCCTTGAGGAAGCGGCACTGGTAGTTGTTAACGCCCAGGTAGTCGTTGTAGAGCGCTGCCTCGCGCATAATCTCGAGGTCCTCGTCCAGGATCTCGATGGTGCCGCCCGAGACGGCAGCCAGGCGGTTGGCGCACTCGAGGGTGTCGGGAGCATAGTCCCCGCGGAAGGTGGCGTCGAGCAAGAACTGGTTCTGCAGCACGTGCTCGTTATTGGCGGCCTTGATGTCGGCGGGGTCGTTCTCGTTGAGCGGATACTTAAACTCCAGCGATTGAATGACGCCGATCTTGCCCTTAAAACCGCCGTTGTGGAAGGCCAGCACGGCCTTGGCGTGGGCGAGCATCATGTTGTGCTCGCACTGGAAGGCCTCGGCCAGATGAGCTTTGACGCCACCGGGGAAGGTGCCCTCGATGTAGGTGTTGGAGGCGTCCGCCCAGATCTCGTTAAAAGTGAACCAATAGGTTACCTGGTCGGCGTACTCCTTAAAGCAGAAGGTGGCAAAGTCCACAAAGGCGTCGATGGTCTCGCGATTGAGGAAGTCGCCCTTCTCAAAGAGGGGCAGCGGCGTGTCGAAGTGATGCAGCGTGACAAACGGCTCAACGTGGTGCTTGTGGCACTCGGCAAAGAGGTCGTGGTAGAACTGCACGCCCTCGGGGTTCACCTTGCCGGTGCCCTCGGGGAAGATGCGGCTCCAGGCGATGGAGAGGCGAATACCGTTGATGCCAAACTCCTCGCACAGCTCCAGGTCCACCGGATACTGGTTGTAGAAGTCGGAGGCGGGATCGGGAGAGAAGCGACCCTGGGCTTCCAGAAAGTCGTCCCAGGCAACCTTGCCCTTACCGTGAGTGCGGGTCTCGCCCTCTACCTGGTAGGCAGCAGTGGCGCCGCCAAAGACAAAGTCCTCGGGAAACTGCGCAGGCGGGTTGGTGACGCTAGCAGGGTTAACGGACATGATGATCCAATCGTCTAAATCGAAGGGCCAGCCGGTCTTGGATGGTCGGCTGGCCCTAGGCGTTACTTACTTCGAAAGCTGCTCGGAGACGAAGGCGAGAGACTTGTCGCCGTTCTGGGAGAGCTCAATGTACTGCTTACCGCGGCAGGCGACGCACTTGTTGCCCACGCGCTCGCAGTCTTTCTGAAGGTCGGCCAGGTAGCTTGCGGCCTGCGGAGCCAGGACGACCAGGTCAAAGTCGGGGAGCATGTCCACGTGGTTGCCATATGCCTCGGCAGCGGTCTCAAGATTGATGCCGCGCTCCTTGGCAGCCTTGGCCAGTGCGTTGGCGAGCAGGCCCGAGGTACCGCCGCCCTGGCAGAGCACGAGCACGCGCTTGCCGTTGAGGTCGCTGGCGGTCGTTGCCTCGGCAGCGGATGCTGCAGAAGCGGCGGGGGAGTCGGCCTTCACGGCCTCGGCGGCGCCGCCGGCGGCAACACTCTTGGCGTCGGCCTTACCCTGGAAGGCGTCGTTGAGCTTGGCGGCCTTCTCGGCGTTCTTGGCGGCGAGCTCCTCCTGGGAGATCTCGGCCTCCTCGGCGCACTTCTGGGCGTCATAGGCACGGAAGAACGGGTAGTACAGGACAAAGTCGACGACCAGGATGAGGGCGAGCATCACAAAGGCGAGCGGCTGGAAGCCCAAGCCCATGATGGTGCCGATGGGGCCGGGGACGGTCCAGGGCAGGGTGTACATAAAGCCGTTCATGCCCAAGAAGTCGATAAAGATCTTGAGGATCCAGATGTTGGCGATCGGGGCAAAGACAAACGGGACAAAGAAGACGGGGTTGAGCACGATGGGCGCGGCGAACAGCAGCGGCTCGTTGACAGCAAAGCAGACCGGGACGATGGCGGCCTTACCGACGGCGCGCATCTCCTGAGACTTGGCCAGGAAGCAGAACATAAAGACCAGGACGAGCGTGGCACCGGTGCCGCCCATGCAGACGACGAAGTACTGGGCACCCTGGGTCAGGACAGCGGAAGCGTGCTGGCCGGCCTGGAACGCAGCCAGGTTGTCGGTCATGTTGGCAACGAGAGCGGCGGCGATGGCGGGCTCGACGATCGAAGGGCCGTGGACGCCCACGAACCAGAAGAGGCTCATGGCGCCGTAGATCACAGCGAGGCCGATGTAGCCGTCGGCAGCGGTGAACAGGGGCTGGAACACCTGGATGACGCCCTGGGCAAAGCAGAAGCCAAAGGCAGCGCGGAAGACGATGTCAAAGACCCAAAAGACGGTGATGCAGACGGAGAAGGGGATGATGTCCTTAAAGGTCTGCGAGATGTTGGGCGGAACCTGCTCGGGCATCTTGACGGTGATGTTGCGCTTGATGAAGAACTTGTAGATGATGCCGGTCACAAACGCAGCGATAAAGGCGGTCAGCAGGCCTTTGGAACCAAGGTAGGTGGTGTTGAAGCCGCTGGCGGCGTCCGTGGCGATCGTGTCGCTCGAAAGGAGCAGGAAGCCGATGATGGCTGCGCACATGCACGAGATGAAGTTGATCTGGTTGTTCTTGGGCAGGTCGCGGTTCTGAGCGTCGGCGAAGTGCTTGGCCGTGGTGGCGGCGCAGGCGATGGCCAGGATGCCCATGGAGTAGTTGTAGCACTTCCACAGGGCGTTGTTGATGTCATCGGGCCAGTAGAAACCCCAGATGTTGGGGACCGAGGCTACCAGGCAGAAGATGGACGAGAAGATGATGATGGGGATGACGGAGATAAAGCCGTCGCGGATCGCCTTGAGGTACTTGTTGCGGGCGATCGCGTTGAAAAAGGGTTGGCCCTTTTCGATGATGGCGATGAGTTGCTCCATGCAATGCTCCTAAGAGTCGGTGGGTTAGCAACGATGGTAGCTTTTGACGTCTGGTTGCCAAAATGTTGACGTTGCCATTTTGCGACACAAAAAAGATGTGAATCGGTGGCCCCTGTGCCTGTAGACCGTCGATTCCTTGCGTGTAAACGATTGAGCCGCCCGGTGGCTCTGTGTTTGCACAATGGCAACGTTAACATTTGAGCGACAAAAGCCGTTCGGCGAAGCAGAATTGTCGGTGAACGGTAGGTTTTGGGTGGTAAGCGTATTGAGGGGGAGGCGTTGGATATACTTGAAGACGTTTAAAATGACTGCGCAAGATGCCGTCAATGGCATCGTTGACATAGAAAGATCGACCTATGACCGCTGTTAAAAAATCGGTATCCGTTAAGGATGTGGCGCGCCTCGCGGGCGTCTCGGAACAGACGGTCTCGCGCACCGTGCACGATTCGCCCAGCGTGCGCCTCGAGACCAAGGAGCGCGTGCGCGCCGCCATGCGCGAACTTGGCTACCGTCCAAACTTTGCCGGCCGGTCACTGCGCCGCGGCAAGTTCAAGACGGTCGGCGTGGCCATGTTCAACATTACCGGCACCGGCAACCTCGACCGTATGGAGGGTTTTGCCGCCGCCGCCGACAAGCACGGCTATGCCATCACCCTTACTAAAGTAGATGGACATCCCTATACCCTCGAGAGCGCATCGTCGCGCATGAGCGCGCTGCCGGTGGACGGCATGGTCGTGATCATGAACCGCATGCCGGCGGATTTTGGCACCTTTGAGCCGCTGCCCGGCATGCAGACGGTGCTCGTTACCATGTTGGAGCACCCGCTGTGCTCGACGGTCGACAACGACCAGTTCGATTGCTCGCGCCAGGTTGTCGAGTACTTGCTGGGGCAGGGGCACAAGACCGTACACTTTATCTCGTGCCCCGAGCGCTCGCTTTCGGGCATGCAACGCGAGGAGGGCTGGCGTGAGACATTGCGCGCGCATGGTATTGAGCCGCCGCGACTCGTCCGTGGCGATTGGACGGCACGGAGCGGGTATGCTGCCGGTCAGGCTCTGGCGGACGATCCGACCTGTACGGCCATTTATGCTTCCAACGATGCCATGGCCTACGGCTGCATTCGCGGGCTCGAGTCGTGCGGAAGGCGCGTGCCCGAGGACGTAAGCGTGGTGGGTGTTGACGATAGTTTGGGCGATATCGTGCCCGATCGTCGCCTGACTACGGTGCGCTTTGACAACAAGCGCGTCGGCATGTGGGCGGTCGACAAGATTGCCGGCGCCGAGGGCGCTGCACCCGGTGTGGAGCACATGCTGTTTCCGGGTGTGCTCGTCGAGGGCGATACGGTGCGCTATGTACGCTAGGGTGCGGACCTGTTTGGGTTGCCGCTAATTGTGTTCGAGAATGTTCAGATTGGTTTAAAAACCGTTCACGGGCGAAAAGCAACCGTTCATAGCTCGAAATTACGTTTTGCGCTGTTCTTTTTTGTTTGAATGTTAATGTTCCTGCCATACACAGCGCAGCGCGTATGCCCGGACGCGATGCTCTCCGTTGGTTCATATGTGAAAGGAACGCAATATGGCAACCAAAGAAGAAATCTCGATGGTTGGATTCGAGATTGTCGCATACGCGGGCGACGCCCAGACCGATCTGCTTGCAGCGCTCGATGCTGCTCGCGAGGGTGATTTTGAGAAGGCCGAGCAGCTGCACAAGGATGCCAGCGATGCACTTATCGGCGCCCACGACACGCAGACCAAGCTGCTTTCGCAGGAGGCCGGCGGCGGCGAGATGGAGATGACCTTCATCATGGCTCACGCTCAGGATACTCTCATGACCACCATGATCCTGGAGAAGCAGACCCGCTTTACCATCGATGCCTATAAGCGCATCGCCGCACTCGAGGCTAAGCTCGCCTAACGAGCTCTCACAACCAAGTCCCCTTCCAAAAGCTCTGCCGCTACCCGCGGCAGGGCTTTTTCTGTTTACCCGGCACTTGGGGACGTTCCTTATCTGCCGGCAGTTTGGGACACTCCTGCCATGCATTCGATCCTTTGAGGATGGAAGAAACCGGGTCATTAGGTTGGCTGCGGTGCCGACTCGGTCTGTCGGTTACAAAACTATGCCGGTTTACTACGATGAATCGCATTCTTTCAACTATGGAAAGAACAGCGTTATCAAAGCCGCAGGTAGAAAGCTTGTCATTTTCTGCTAATAGCAAATGTGGTCGGTCCTATCGGTTTTATCGTAGTAAACCGGCATAGTTTTGAAATGGCACTATTCGACTAGCAGCGTTATGGAGCTTCTGCACGCCCTCCCGTTCGGTTTTTTGCTGGGTGGGTATACTTCCATCCGCAATACAGACCGGACTGAGGAGGTATCCAAATGCCGGATAACGGGTCAATACAAAAAAGAGATGCGCGCGAGATGGCTCATGGGCGTCCTGTCCAGATAACCGAGCACACGACGGTAACCGAGCTGCAGCCCAGCCTGTCCGATGTCGTGTGCGCAAACAAAAAGCTGCAGATTGGCTTTATCGTTGCACTCGTGGTACTGGCGCTGCTGTCGGGCTTTGTGGCTCGTCCGCATTTTGCCGATACCAAAACATGGGACTCCACCATCGAGGTCATCGATCAAAAGAAAGGCAACGTACTGGCGCTCACGACCTCGTGCGTGGCGCTGTCTGCGGGCATTACCGCGCTGCCGGGTGATACGGGAACGCCGGTTGCCGAGCAGCTCGCGCAGCTTTCGGGTAACTTGGGCATCGTGCTTGCCGTGCTCTACCTCGAGAAATACCTGCTGACCATTTTGTGGTCGGTTGGCCTGGGCATCCTGATCCCGTTTGCGCTGGTACTCTTTGCGGTGTCGCTCGGCATTCACGGGCGCTGGAGCACGAGCGCCGTCCTGCGCCGCGTGGCGACTCGCGTGCTGGTGGTTGCCGTGATCGGCATGGCGCTTGTGCCCGCGAGCGTATGGGTGTCGCAAAAGGTCGATGAGACGTATCAGGTGAGTATCGAGCAGACAGAGCAAAAGGCGACTGAAGCGAGCAAGGCGAGCTCCACAAAGAGCGAGAAGAAATCCGAGACCACGGAAAACAAGAATGTGCTTGAGCAGCTGACCGATGGGGCATCGAGTTTACTCACATCGGTGACCGACAGTGCCAAGTCGATGACCGATAAGGTGGTGCAACAGGTGACCGATCTGATCGAAGGCGTCATCGTGATGATCGTGACCTCGTGCGTTATCCCGTTGCTGGTGCTCGCGGCGTTTCTGTGGCTGGGGCACACGCTGCTGGGGATCGATATTTCTGGCCCGGCGAACAATTTGACGGGCCGTTTTCTGAGGGCTCCGTCCAAACATGCCAAGAAGAGCGGACAGTCTGAGTAGGCGGCAAAGCGATCCTTGGAAGACCAACCGTAAGAAGGGCGGCCGAGACACGTTCTCGGCCGCCCTTTTGTTTGCTGAACACATGGTCGCTACGTCTGCGCCGGGCTCAAACGGTCGCCAATCATCCGTGAACGGTATTTGTTCAAAAAAGAACAAAGATAAACAAATAATGGTTGCAGTCGCTGTTCGAATGTGTTCAAATAAACATGAACAGTGAAGAACCGCACATTCAGATGCCCAGACCTGAACGCGATTCAACACTTCCAAACAGAAACTACGCACCTGCGTATCTCTCAAGGAGGATGTCATGAGGGTTGTAATCGCTTCCGATGCCGACGGTATGTCGATGAAGGAGTCCATCAAGGAGATGCTCATCGCCGACGGTCACGAGGTCGTCGACTATTCCGAGACCCCTGCCGCGGACTTTGTCGATTCCGCGACCGCCGTTGCCAAGGACCTGCTGGAGCACAAGGATTCCCAGGGCTTCGCATTCGATAAGTACGGCGTCGGCTCCTATATGGCCGCCGTCAAGATCAAGGGCATGGTAGTCGCCAACATTTCCGACGAGCGTTCCGCTTACATGACCCGCGAGCACAACGGTTCGCGCATGGTCACCATGGGCCCGGGCGTTGTGGGCACCGAGGTCGCCAAGAAGATCGCCCGCGAGTTCCTGCGCGCCCAGTACGCCGGCGGCCGTCACCAGATCCGTGTCGACATGCTCAACAAGATGGCCTAACGAGAGCCACCGAGAACTCGAACTTCTACCTCAACTTGTGAATTCAGACGAAAGGACGTTCTGATGAAGAAGACCATCGCAATCGGTTGCGACCATATCGTTACGGACGAGAAGATCTATCTGGCCGACCGCCTGGAGCAGGCTGGCTACAAGGTGCTCGGCTGTGGCACCTACAGCCACACCCGTACGCACTATCCCATCTACGGTAAGGCCGTGGGCGAGGCCGTTGCCAGCGGCAAGGCCGACTTTGGCGTGGCCCTGTGCGGCACCGGCATCGGCATCACCAACGCCGTCAACAAGGTTCCCGGCGCCCGTTGCGCCCTGGTTCGCGACATGACCTCCGCCCTGTATGCCCGTCGCGAGCTCAACGCCAACATCGTGGGCTTTGGCGGCAAGATCACCGGCGAGTTCCTGATGGCCGATATCATGCTTGCCTTCCTGGAGGAGCCCTACGAGAAGACCCCCGAGCACGATGCCCTGATTGCCAAGATCGATGCCTGCAATAAGGCCGACGCTGAGGCTCAGGCTGACCCGCATTTCTTTGACGAGTTCCTCGAGAAGTGGGACCGCGGCGAATACCATGACTAGCGGGTATCCGGCGTAATTTACTAGTCCGTTGACGGCTCGCGTTTCTGTGAGGGGGCGCGGGCCGGTTTTCTATCAGCCCTATTGACTCGGCGGGCTGGCGTACGAAAGGGAAGGCTCCTATGGAGTTTGTTCTTGATAACGGTTCTGTTCGTGTGACACTGAGCACGGCTGGCGGATCGTTCACTTCGATTAAAGCCAACGGTCGCGAGTACCTGTGGCAGGGCGATCCTTCGGTCTGGTCGGGCCAGGCGCCCATTTGCTTTCCGATTTGCGGCGGCCTTCGTAACGGTCGCGCGATGACCATGGGCGGCCGCGAGGTCAAGCTTGCCCGCCACGGCTTTGCCCGCAAGCAGGAGTGGAAGCTCGAGGAGCAGGGTGACAACATGGTTGCGCTGAGCCTAAGCTCTGCCGACCACGCCGAGCTGCTCGAGCAGTATCCGTATCCGTTTAAGATTGTTGCTCGTTACACGATCGATTCGGAAAAGGTGGCCGTGTCGTACGAGGTGACCAATGAGGGCACCGAGGACATGCCGTTTTTTGTGGGTGGCCACCCCGGCTTTAAGTGCCCGCTCGACGAGGACGAGTCCTATGACGACTATGAGCTTCGTTTTGATCAGCGTGAGGCCGCCGAGCTCTGTACTGCCGTTCCCTCGACGGGCCTGATTGATGTCGAGCATCGCAGCAAGAACCCCATGATCGGTCAGAACCTGCCGCTGACCCACGAACTCTTCGACTTCGCGGAGACCATCTTTGACGTGCTCGACAGTCGCGTGGTTACGCTGACCAAGAAAACCGAGGACAAGGGCGTGCGCCTGACGTTCCCTGATATGCCATACCTGATTGTGTGGAGCAAGCCCGAGGGCGACTTTGTGGCCGTGGAACCGTGGGGCGGCCTGTCCACCTGCTCCGACGAGGACGATATTCTGGAGCACAAGCGTGGCTGCCTGGTTGCCAAGCCGGGGGAGACCGTCACTCGCGGTTTTGAGATCGAGATCCTTTAACGAGCTATCGTATGTTTGGGGCTGCGCGTGTCGTGCCCCGGAAACAGGAGTTCAACATGATTCTGACCGTTACCATGAACCCGTCGATCGATACGCGCTATCAACTCGACAAGCTGATTATCGACGACGTGAACCGCGTGACGCCCGAAAAGACCGCTGGCGGCAAGGGCCTCAACGTGAGCCGCGTGCTGCTGCAGTTGGGCGACGATGTGCTCGCGACCGGTCTGCTCGGCGGCCACATGGGTGCCTATATGGCCGAGCTTATGGATGCCGACGGCGTCAAGAACGACTTTGTGCCCATCGCCGGTGAGACGCGCATTTGCCTGAATATTCTGCACGAGGGTAATCAGACCGAGCTGCTGGAGAGCGGCCCGCAGATCGCCCCGGCCGAGCTCGAGGCCTTTACGGCCAAGTTCGCCGAACTCGCGGCGAAGGCGGACGTTGTGACGCTTTCGGGCTCGCTGCCGCGTGGCGTCGATGCCGGCTACTATGCCGAGCTCGTCAAGATCGCCGAGGAGGCGGGCGCCAAGGTGCTGCTCGATACCTCGGGTGCATCGCTGGAGGCCGCGCTGGAGTCCGACGCTAAGCCTGAGCTCGTAAAACCCAACCTGACCGAGATTAACGGCCTGCTGGGTACGTCCTTTACGACCGATGATGTCGATGCCCTGCGCGAGGCGCTTGCCGCCGATGGCCGCTTTGCCGGTATCCCCTGGGTTGTCGTTTCGATGGGCGCTGCCGGTTCGGTGGGCTTCCATGAGGGTCGCGCGTTCCGCGCCAAGACGCCCGCGATTGCGGCTGTGAACGCAACGGGTTCCGGCGACTCGACCATCGCCGGTTTTGCGCATGCCATTGCTGCTGGTGCCGACGACGTCACGGTGCTCAAGACCGCCAATACCTGCGGTAAGCTCAACGCCATGGATCCCAAGACCGGCCACCTGGTCATGGACCGCTGGGATGAAATCTTCAACAACGTTGAGGTAACTGAGCTTTAAGGTTACGCGGGTTTACCAACCCGCGTAACGGCTCGACGCTGCGCGGGCCGCATTTGGACAATCTGACGTTCAACTTCAAGGGCGCGACCAGAAGGTCAGCGCCCTTTCGTTTCGCGTCACCTTGTCTCAAATGCGGCCCGCTCGCTGTCGTTGCCAAACATCGGCGTCGCCGTGGTTGTCACTTGGGGTAGTCATTGGGGACGTTCTTTAATGACTGGTCGTTTAAGAACGTCCCCAATGGCTACACTCAAAAACGGCGCCCGTCGGCGATGTTGCCGGCGGGCGCCGTTGTCTTGAAGACGAAATAGTCCGTTTTCCTCCGTCCCCAAGGGATCATTACAGTGAGTCGATAAAGCGCTGCTGGGCGGCGCGGCCGGCTTCGTCCCACTTAAAGACGCCGGCGTTGTCGAGCACGTGGCCAAACACTACGCCGACTTCCTCGTGCAGGATGCCGATGGCGCTATCCGCCGTAAGCTCGTCGGCGCGGCGGGCATAGACATCCTCGGCCCACGCGGCATGGCTACGGCAGAGGTCGTCGCCCTCGAGCGCGCCGGCAAGGTCGTAGCTGGTATCGGCTTTGGCCGCCAGCAGGTGCTCGCGGACAGCGCCGAGCTCGGGAACCAGACGCGGCGGCAAAATGGCCAGGCCCATGACCTCGATCAGGCCGATGTTCTCCTTCTTAATATGGTGAAACTCGGCATGCGGGTGGAACACGCCCAGCGGGTGCTCGTCGGTCGTGATGTTGCAACGAAGCGCCAGGTAGGCCTCGTAGATCTCGCCGCCGGCATTGCCGCGGGAGTCGACGCGGCGGATGACGGGCGTCACGGTGTTGTGCGCTACGCCGTCGGCCGTGTGCGCGATAACGCCCACAGACTCGTCGGTCCACTCGCGCCAGGCGAGGATAATCTTCTCGGCAGCGTCGAGCAGCTGAGCGCGGTCATGCGAGCGCAGGCGCAGCACCGAGAGCGGCCACTGCAGCACGCTACCGCTGACCTGGTCAAAACCGGGTACGCTAAACTGCGAGACCTCGGCGGCGTGCATCATGGGGAACTCGTGTGCGCCGCCCTGGAAGTGGTCGTGCGACAAGATCGAGCCGCCCACGATGGGCAGGTCGGCGTTGGAGCCGATGAAGTAATGCGGGAACAGGTCCACAAAGTCGAGCAGGCAGGTCAGGCCCTTGCGGTCGACGTGCATCGGACGATGCTCGGAGCTCATGGCAATGCAGTGCTCGTTAAAGTACGCGTACGGGCTGTACTGGAAGCCCCAGCGCTCGCCGTCGAGCTGGATGGGGATAACGCGCAGATTCTGGCGGGCGGGGTGAGCTCCGCCGTCGGCTGCGGCGGAGCGTCCGGGATAGCCCTCGTTTTCGATGCAGAGCTGGCAGGCGGGATACTTCTCGTCCGTGTTCTTAGCTGCACCTGCCGCGGCGATATCGCGCGGGTCCTTCTCGGGCTTGGACAGGTTGATGGTGATCTCAAGATCGCCCCAGTTGGTGGGGGTGCTCCATTTGATGTTGCGCGCGATGGCGGCACGGCGCACGTAGCCGGCGTCGCAGCACAGGCCGTAGAACCAGTCGGTCGCGGCACGGGGCTCGTTGACGCCCATACGCCCATTGAATTCCTCGTTTACAACCGAAGGCCTCGGCATGAGCGCGCCCATGATGCACATGGCGATGCGATCGCGGCCCGACGCCGTGTCCTCGGCAGCACCGTTGGCAACGGCAGTCTCGGCAAGCGCGGCAAGCGTGCCTTCAAGGTCAAAGTCGGGCAGGGTATCGGGGTGCAAGAGCGAGAGTTTCTCAACCTGGAGTGCCCAGGCCATGTCGAGTGCCGGCCCCGTGGCGCCGATGCACTCGAGAACGGTGTTGTATGCCCAGATGCGATCGTCCTGGCCGATCATCGATCGGTGGATGGCATATTCGATGAGGCCCTGCGCGGCCTCGCGCACATCAGTCATTACAGCCATGCCGCGTAAGCCCCCTTGTCAGAAATCGCGTAGTGGCGGGCAGAGCCCTCGCCAAGCCAGCCGTTCATCTTGGCAATGAAGGTGTCGACCAGCTCGAGCGGCACGAAGGCCTGGATGGTACCGCCAAAGCCGCCGCCGTGGATACGAACGGCGCCACGGCCGTCGAGCACATGCTCGGCAAGAGCAAGCGCGTACATGGAAGGCTGCTCGGCACCCAGTTTGGCAACAACATTCTGCAGGTACATGGCGGAGCTGGCGCCGGACTCACGCGTCAGGACCAGGAACTGGTCAATGTCGCCGGCGTTCAGGGCCGCCCAGCGCTTATCGACCAGGCCGTTCTCGTACCAGTAATGAACGGCGCGCAGGCAGGCGCGGTCGCCCAGCTTGGCGCGCAGCTCGGGGAGCTTGGCGTCAAAGTCCGCCACGTTTACCTCGCACAGGCGTGCCTTGCCAAACTCGGCGGCGACGTCCTGCATCTCGCGCGGAACAGCGGCGTAGTCGTCGGTGGCTGCCACATGGTCGGCGCCGACCTTGACGAGCACGAGCGCATAGCCGTGATCCTCAAAGTTGAGCTCGAGCTTCTGGGTCTTAGGCTGAGCCTGGTCCTCAAAGTCCATGTAGGCGAGGCCGCCCAGGCACACGGCAGCTTGGTCCATCAGACCGCAGGGCTTGCCGTAGTAGTTGTTCTCGGTGCGCTGGCTCATCTGGGCGAGTGCGACGGGTTCAATGGCGGGCGCGCCCCAGAGCGTCTCCATGGCGCGGCCGTAAGCCGCCTCGACAGCGGCGGAGCTAGAAAGGCCGCCACCCGAGGGGACGGAGCAGGTAAAGGCAAAGTCGAAGCCCTGGGGCTCAACGCCGAGACCTGCGACCTCGTGGGCCATACCGCGCACGAGGCTTGCGGACGTGCCCTTCTCGGACTCCTGAACGTCTAGCGTGTCGAGCGCGATCTCAAACGTGGGGTAGCCCTCGTCGGCAACGCGGACCTTGTTGGAATCGGTTGCCACGGCGATGCCGTCAACAGCGACATCGAGCGAGCCGGCGATAACGTGGCCACCCTCGTGGTCGGTGTGGTTGCCGCTGATCTCGGAGCGGCCGGGCGCGTGCACATAGAGCACCTGGCGGTCGCCGATGGGGCCAAACTCCTCCTCAAACAGCTTGGTGAGCGTGGCGAGCGTCTTTTCGTCGGGGGTGGTCATGGGAGTCCTTTCCTTGGCGCGCACGGGTGAGTTTTGCGTCGTTATGAGTACGTTAACAACTTGAAGCGGCATGAACCAAGTGTCCACGATACCGCACGTTACGGGCTATGTTAACGTACTCATAACACATCGCTTGTCACTTTTTGAGAATCTGGTAATCGGTAGAAATACAGCCGTGAACGGTACTGTCGTATGGACTTATAAAGCAGAAAAGATGCAGATAGAAAAAGTAGAGTACGTTAACATGCGTCCGACGATAGCGGGCCTCGGTGCAGGGCGTGTTTCTGCCCAGGCCGGCATTCACGCTATTCAGATCTCGCAAGGGTGAAGGTGATCCTGTGGCAAGGCGCCCGTCCAACGATACAGGTACGCGTCCGGTCTCCATGGCCGACGTCGCCCGCGCTGCTGGCGTTTCGCAGCAGACGGTTTCGCGCGTCGCCAACGGTTTGCCTAACGTCAACGAGCAGACGCGCCAGCGCGTGCAGGCCGCTATGCAAGAGCTCGGCTTTCGTCCGAGTTATGCCGGTCGCTCGCTGCGCGACGGCCGTTACCATTCGGTCGGCCTGTGCGTCAACGATGTCACCAAGTTTGGCAACCTCTCAATGATCGACGGCATCGCCAGCGCTGCTCGCGAGCATAATTGCGCCATCACGCTGGTCGAGATGTCCAAGACCGAGGAGTTTTCGCTTGCCGAGGCCACGCGTCGTATGGCCGCGCTGCCCGTGGACGGCATCATTATCGGCATGAGTCGCATGGCACCCGATTTTGAGACGTTTGATCCGTTGCCGGGCATTGGCACGGTCATCGTTACCATGTACGCGCATCCGCGCGTGACCACAGTCGATTCCGACCATTACGGCTGCTCGCTATTGCTTATGGATCACCTGTTTGAGCTGGGACACGATCAGATTCGCTATATTGGCGGCCCGTCGTTCTCGGTCGACGAGCAGTTTCGTCGCGCCGGTTGGCAGGATGCACTCGAGCGTAAGCACATTAAGCCGCAGGCGCCGCTCGAGGGCGATTGGTCTGCCAACAGCGGATACGAAGCCGGCAGATATCTGGCCGAGCACGACCGCACCATGACGGCGATTTACGCGGCAAACGACCAAATGGCAAACGGTGCCATCGCCGCGCTGCGCGATAGCGGCTTGCGCGTGCCCGAGGACGTGAGCGTGGTGGGCGTCGATGATTCGCTCGATGATTTTGTAGCACACAACGAGCTCACGACCGTTCGATTCGACTTGCATCAGCGTGGGCGCGAGGTGTTTGAGCATGCGGTTCCCGAGGCGGGTACGGTGGGCAAAACCGTTGCCATTCGTATTCCCGGCCAGCTCATCATTCGACATAGCACGGCGATACCGCGCTCATAGTTTGTGCTGGTAAACGGCGATTTATCGCATTTTAATAACAATCGGTAAGGATGCCGGCAGATAGCTGTTGGGATGCAGCCGAGTGCTATGATAGACGGGCTCTTTTGTCTATCTAGGAGGCTTTGCCTGATGGAGATCACCAAGGATATCCGCTACGTTGGCGTCGACGATCACGACATTGACCTGTTCGAGGGCCAGTACGATGTGTCCGAGAACGGTATGGCATACAACAGCTACGTTATCTTGGGCGAAAAGATCGCTGTCGCCGATTCAGTCGATGGCGGGTTTGTCGACGAATGGCTCGGTAACCTCGAGGCTGTACTCGACGGTCGCACGCCCGACTACCTGGTCATCCATCACATGGAGCCCGATCACTCCGCCGGCATCGCCGCCTTTATGGAGCGCTATCCCCAGGCACAGATTGTGGCAAGCATGGGCGCCTTCCGCATGATGGTTAACTACTTTGACACCGACTTCCCCGAGCGCAAGATGGTTGTCAAGGAGGGTGACGTGCTCGATTTGGGCGGCCACAGCCTAACCTTTGTCGGCGCCCCCAACGTGCACTGGCCCGAGGTGCTGTTCTCCTACGAGGCCACCGACAAGGTGCTCTTTAGTGCCGACGGCTTTGGTAAGTTTGGCGCCAACGACATCGAGGATCCGGAAGGGTGGGCCTGCGAGGCGCGCCGTTATTACTTTGGCATCGTCGGCAAGTTCGGCAAGTTTGTGCAGGCCGCGCTCAAGAAGGCCGCCAATCTGGACATCCAGATCATCTGCCCGCTCCACGGCCCCGTGCTGACCGAGAACCTGGGCTATTACCTCGACACCTACAACACCTGGTCGAGCTATCAGCCCGAGGACGAGGGCATCACGATTGCCTACGCGAGCGTGTACGGCCATCTGAAGGCTGCCGTTGAGGAGCTCGCATCTGCGCTCGAGGCTCGCGGCCAGAAGGTTTCCGTCTTTGACCTGGCTCGCGACGATATGGCCGAGGCCGTTGAGGACGCGTTCCGTTACGACCGCCTGGTGCTCGCCTCCATTACCTATCAGGGCGAGATCTTCCCGTTCATGAGCACTTTTATCCACACGCTTGCCGAGCACGCCTACCAGAACCGTACGGTGGCGCTCGTCGAGGCCGGCTCCTGGGCGCCCGTCGCTGCCAAGGTTATGACCAAGGAGCTCGAGGGCATGAAGGACATCACCCTGGCGCAGAACAAGGTGACCGTCCTGGGCTCGCTCAACGACGCCTCGCGCGCTCAGATCGAGGCCCTCGCCGACGAGCTTTCCAAGTAGCAATACTTCACTTTTGACGCGCAAACCACCACAAAGGGGACACCTTTGTGGTGGTTTTTGTTTACGCGCTGGCGACGATGAGGTTGGGGCGGGTGTTGTCGGCGATTTCGGCGATAGAGGTGGCAACGGCATCGTCGGGGTCGCGGTCCATGACGATGGCGTTGACATCGACGAGCTCGGCAAAGCGGTACATGCCACGTCCGTTAACCTTGCTGGCGTCCATGAGGGCCACGCTTTGACGGGCGGCGCCGATCATGGTCGTTTTGGTTTCGGCCATCTGGGGAAAGTCGGTGGTAAAGCCGCAGCCGGGAACAAAAGCGCCAGGGCACATGACGGCAAGATCGGCGTGGACCATTTGGAGCGCCTGCATGGTAAGTGGGCCGTACAGATAGCGATGACCTTTGCGCAGTGCCCCGCCCAGCATGACGACATCGACCGAGGGCATGCTCTCGTCGATGTAATCGGCGATGGTGATATCGGCCGTAATGACGGTGATGCCGTCGCGCTGATCGAGCAGGCGGACGAACTCGAGTGCCGTGGTGCCGGAGTCGACGAGCAACGTGTCGCCGTCGCTGACGAGTTCAATGGCGCTTTGAGCGATGGCCTGCTTGGCGGCGACGTTGACGTTGATGCGCCGATCCTGCGTGGAGACCGTTAGGCGTTTGTGGAGCGACACGGCGCCGCCATGCGTGCGGCGTAGCTTACCGGACTCGGCGAGCGCGTCCAGGTCGGCGCGGGCAGTGACGGAGGAAACGCCAAAGGTCTGGGCGATTTCTGCCACCTGCACGGAGGCGTTATGCTCGAGCATTTCCATGATGGCGGCACGTCGTTCGTCGGCGAAAGCTCGTGTTGTTGCGTGGGCCATAGCTGCTCCATCCTCAACCTAAATTTGCAGGAATTATGTTGAAACCATTTTCGTTCATTTTCTTTTCTAGCAAGAAAACGCCTTTCGATTACTTATCTTTTCTACAAAAGAAAGGTGATTCGCTCGAAAACTGGGATATCGGATAGGGGGATTTGGTCCGATTCCCTTCCGTTTGCTTTTCAAAAACGAGCGTTTTGGCCTGCGTGCCGGCGATATCTCGTACATGCGACAGATGTGATTTTCATACAATGGGCGCAGCAAAACGCAAGGTAAAACGCCTTGCGGACACGTACGCCCGATGTCCAGATGCGGGCGATGGAGAGGAGCAAACGCTCATGGCACTTGTTACCACCGAAAAGATGCTCAAGGACGCTCAGGCCGGCCACTACGCCGTCGGCGCGTTCAACGTCGAGAACCTCGAGTTTGTTATGGCCGTTCTGGCCGCTGCCGAGGAGACCAAGTCCCCCGTCATCATGCAGACCACCCCGGGCACCATCAAGACCGCTGGTCTGGACTACTTCTACGGCATGGTCAAGGCTGCCGCCGAGCGCACTTCCGTGCCCGTCGCTCTGCACCTCGATCACGGCGATGGCTATGACCGCTGCATGCAGGCTTTCCGCACGGGCTACACCTCCGTCATGATCGACGGCTCGCACGAGTCCTTCGAGGACAACATCGCCCTGACCAAGTCCGTCGCCGACGCTGGCCGCGCCATGGGCGTGCCCGTTGAGGCCGAGCTTGGTAAGGTTGGCGGCAAAGAGGACGACGGTCCCGCGGTTGAGGGCGAGAGCCCCTACACCGATCCTGCCGAGGCCAAGGAGTTTGTTGAGCGTACCGGCTGCACCTCCCTCGCAATTGGCGTTGGCACCAGCCACGGTGTGTACACGAGCGATCCGCACATCGAGCAGTCCGTGGTCAAGGCCATCCGCGACGCCGTCGACGTGCCGCTGGTTCTGCACGGCACCTCCGGTGTGCCCGATGAGCAGGTTGCCGAGGCTGTGAAGAACGGCATCTGCAAGGTTAACTACGCCACCGAGCTGCGTCAGGCCTACACCAAGGGCTTCATGGCCTACATGGCCGAGAACCCCGCCTGCTTCGATCCCAAGAAGCCGGCCAAGGAGGGCATGCGCGAGATCACCGAGCTGGTTAAGATCCGCATGACCAACCTCAACTCTGTGGGCAAAGCAGAGTAACAGCAAGGGTACTCCGACTCAAAATAGATCCCGGGGAGGGATGAGGGCTTAGTTCCCCAATCGTCCTCGGGCATGCAAAAAGCCTCGCTGCGCACTTCGTGCGGCGAGGCTTTTTGCCCCCTGCGGAAAGATTGGGGAACTAAGCCCTCATCCCTCCCAAGTTGACCTACTCGAGGTCGTCGCCCTTGTGGCGTTAGGTCTGAAAATAATAAGAAGCCTTCGCGCTGCGGAATGATTTTGGAAACTAAGTACGGGGACCCGCCCAAGCCGTCCTGCTCAATCGCCCTTGTGGCGTTGGGGCTGAAAGGGTGGGACGCGTGGGTTATTTGGTTGTTAGGGTTAGCAGGTCGTTGGGGGTTTTGAGGTTGTAGGTGGCGTTTGGGATGTCTTGGTGTGATCCCCATGCCGCTCTGGCAAAACTGACCCCTGCCGAAGTTGCGCATTGTTCGTCGTAGACGGTGTCGCCAACGTAGACGACGTTGCCAGGATTCGCGCCCGTACGCCGGAGATATTCGAGCATGGGTGCGGGTGCGGGTTTATGTTCGGTTGTGTCTTCGACAAGGATGATGTGCTCAAAATACTTATCGAAACCAAGGGGTGCAATTTCTTTTGTGTATTCGTCGCGCGCACGTGAGGAGACGATGCCAAGTTTGCAGCCGCTATCGGCGAGTGTTGCGATGACTTCAAGCAAACCTGGAAACACGCTGATGGTGCTTTTAAAGCTGGCGGCAACTTGGCACCAGCGATCCAACGTTGCCTGCGAGTAGATTCCAAGTTTCTCAAGGGCATCCTTGCCGGGTATGCCGAGGGCAAATTCAAGCTCGTGTCGGGGGAGCGTTTTGCTGGTCTCTTCTTGGACAATCTGGACAAGCGATGATAGAACGCTTTCTTCTGTATCTGCCAATGTCCCATCAACGTCAAATACGATATGGTCAAAGTGCTTCATATGATTGCTCCTTTCTGTTGTTTGCCTGCAAGTTTGATGCGGGGACAGAAGAAAGGCTAGCGGGATTTCTGCCTGGTGCTATCGAGATTCTGCCTCGCTGCTCGATAGCTCGAAGGAGTGCATCCCATTTGTTCTTTAAATACCTGGCCAAGATGGCTTGCTGTCGCAAAGCCGCATTGGCGCGCGACTGTCTGGACCGTTCGCGTGGTGTGTGTCAAAAGTTCGCAAGCACGGTTTACGCGGTATGCGCGCAGATATGCCGCCGGGGTCGTTCCTGCGCAAGCTTCGATAATGCGGTAACACTCTCTTTCGCTTACGCCGGCTGCAGATGCCATCTGGGGCACATCTATAGCGGCTGCATAGTTCGCGCGGATATAGTCCAGGATTGCCTTGAACTGTACGTCGCGGTTGGTCATCCAAGAGGCGTTGTCGGAGGAAAAGAGCGGTTCGGCCTTGGCGTAAATCTGAATCCAGAGCTCTGACAAGCTATTCCGAAGCGCCATCTCGTTCTGCGGCCGTTGAAGGTCGTGGTTAAAGGAACTCTTTAGCAAATCGATAAAGGGCATATCGTCGGGGTTGGTGGGCGACCATTTGAGCACATCGACGCCTCGACATTGCAGTAAAGGATTGATATAGCGCTTTTGAAGGCGTCCCGCGGGATCGCCGAGCATCGACGGCTGAAAGATATGCAACATTTGAATGGCTGGTGCCGAATTGGGTGATTGCAGCGTGCTGTGCAAAACGCCGCCGTTGATAAAGCCGGCGGACCCTTCCTCAAAGCGTACGTGCTCATGAGCCGCGCGCGTTCGATAGTCAATCGCTCCCTGCTCCATGTAGAAAAGCTCAACTTCGGAATGCCAGTGCCAGGGGACGGAATTGCCCGGATAGCGAGCGAATTCTGCGCGTTCGGCAATATAGGGCCAGTCATCGGCGGTCTCGGGAAACGCTTCCTCGCGTCCTCCGCGGTGCAATTCTATGTGATCCATGTTTCGCATGGCATCAGTATAAAGCGCGATGGGCTTAGATTGCTCTTGCCTGTTCGGGGAACGCCTTGTTTAGGGATGCTTGGAGCTTTTCGAACGATGCTCGCAAGTTGAGGTTCTGGTCGGTTGAGCGTTTTGCTTTTGTGGTGGGGGAGTCGAGGAGGCCGTTTCTCTGTGTCGGGGGGAAGGAGAAAAGGTCTGCATGTGTTAGGGATGGCTGCTGTGTTGCGTCATTGGAAGAATGCATGCTTATGCGGCCTCCTCGATGTCCACCAAAAGGTTGCGCACGGGGTCTGCTGCTAGGTCCCGTGCGTTGGCAGTATTATGCCGCGGCTGCTGCAAAGAAGCGCTAAAGAAAAGCTTAATGAGGTTTGACGTTGCGATGAAATCGCAGGTCAAAGCTATCGAGTAACACTCTTGAAAGGTTTGAGCTTAAGGGCTTTCTAAGGTTTGTGGCGCGGATGTGGCTCGCCTGTGTGGGGCGTGTGGACGGCTCGTTCCTAGCGCTGCGGCTCTGCGGCGCGCACCCGCTCGATGACCTTTTCCATCGTGGCGTCGATGCGGTCCTTTTTGAGTTCGCATTCCCAGATGGTTATGGGCGTCCAGCCCATTTGAGTGAGTGCTGCCACGGCAGCGCGGTCGCGCTCGACGTTGCGACGGAACTTTGCCTCCCAAAACTCAACGTTGCGCTTGGGCTGGCTAGGGTGGCACTTGGGGCAGCGATGCCAAAAGCAGCCGTTGACAAAGATGGCGATCTTGCGGCCGGGGAAGGCGATGTCGGGCTTGCCGGGAACCTTCCATTCCAGGCGATAGCCCGTAAGGCCCGCTGCGCGCAGGCGCTGTCGTACGAGCAGCTCGGGCTTGGTGTTGGCGCGCTTGTTGCCCTTCATGGACTTTTTGATGGCGGCGCGACGGCGGACCAGTTCGCGCTCGTCAGCGGAGAGGTCCGAGGTATCGATGCCGTCGAGCAGATCGGGCTTGGGACGCTTTTTGCTGCGGCGCTTAGGTTTGCGCTTGGGTTTGGCGGCGGGTTTGTCGGCTGTGTTGGGCGCGGCGTCATCGGCGGAGCTTGCCCCAAGTCGGTCTTCCTTCAGCTCAATTAGCGCATCGATGAGCCCCTTGTCGGCGGGCATCCATTCCACCGTGGCAAGCGAGGTGCGCGGAATCCAGCGGATATCGAGCTGGCGGTCGTGCTTCTGGGGCTCATCGGATTCATCGGCGAGCGAGCAGTAGTAGCACTCCATTGAGAGGTGGAAATCTGGGTAGTCATACTCAACGGTGTAGAAGTCACGCAGGTTGGTGACTTTGACCTGCAGCTCCTCCATGAGCTCGCGGCGCACGGCGTCTTCAGGTGTCTCGCCGCGCATGAGCTTACCACCCGGGAACTCCCAAAGTCCCTGCATGTCGCCGTAGCCGCGCTGCACGGCCAGCAGCTCGTCGGATCCTTCCTTGCGAATGATCCCAGCGGCAACATGAACAGTCTTCAACAGGAGTCCTCTCTCAATATCAACACGTGACAGGCTAGCTACCCCTACCTTACACAACGGTAAGGCAAGCGTAAGCCATATCGATGGTAGCCGACTCGTCTTCTTGCGACTATAGATGCCGTAGACTAATTGCAAGAAAGGACTCGGTATGCAAACCACGCAAACGGCGACCCCGGTACTGGAGGTCGCGCATCTCGAAAAGGTATATGGAGCACTGGGCAACGTGACCCGCGCGCTCAACGATGTCAGCTTTACCGTCAACCGCGGCGAATTCGTCGGCATCATGGGCGCCTCGGGCTCGGGCAAGTCGACGTTGCTCAACTGCGTCTCGACCATCGATAGCGCCACGAGCGGCACCATCCGCATCAACGGCCAGGACGTGACGCGCATGAAGCAGGCCAAGCTCTCGCAGTTCCGCCGCGAGGAGCTCGGCTTTATCTTCCAGGACTCCAACTTGCTCGATACGCTCACGGCGCGCGAGAACATCGCCCTGCCGCTCACCATCGCCCGCACAAACTCGGCAGAGATCTCGACCCGCGTGCAGGATGTGGCCGCGCGCCTGTCCATCAGTCAGGTGCTCGACAAGTATCCCTACCAAATGTCGGGCGGCCAGCAGCAGCGCGTTGCCGCGGCTCGCGCGCTCGTCACCGACCCCACCATGATCATGGCCGACGAGCCCACCGGCGCCCTCGATTCCAAGAGCGCTCGCCTGCTGCTCGAGAGCCTGGAGGCCCTTAACCGCCGCCTGCGCGCCACGGTGCTCATGGTCACGCACGACAGCTTTGCCGCCAGCTACACGAGCCGTGTGCTGTTTATTCGCGACGGCAAGATCTTCACCGAGCTGCGCCGCGGCGACACCGACCGCCGAGAGTTCTTCGACCGCATTATGGAGGTCGTTGCCATGATGGGCGGTGAGGGCTCCGATGCTCTGTAAACTCGCTTGGGGTAACGTCCGCCGCGCCGGCCGCGATTACCTTGTCTACTTGCTGACGCTCACCCTGGGTGTCACGGTCTTCTATGCCTTCAATACCATCTCGATGCAGGTCGACATCGCCGGAATTGATGAAGAGGGCTTGGCGCAGGTTATGGGCAGTATGCTCGGCGACCTGACGTACTTTTTGGCCGGTGTCATGGCCTTTTTGATGGTGTACGCCAATAACTTCATCATGAAACGCCGCAAAAAGGAGTTTGGCCTGTACCAGGTGCTCGGCATGGGGCGCGGGCGCGTCGCCACGATCATGGCGCTCGAGACGGTGATTGTCTCGGTGGTGGCCTTTGTCGCCGGCATTGTGCTGGGTGTGGGACTCTCCCAGCTCATGACGTTCTTTACGGCCTCGCTCTTTAAGACGCAGATCGCCAATTTCCACTTCTTTTTTTCGATGCATGCGTTCAATCTGACCCTTGCCTGCATGCTCGTAATGTTTGTGCTCACGCTGCTGCTGAACCTCCGCGCCGTGCGTCGTACCAAACTCATCGAGCTTATGGGTGCCGAGCGTCGCAACGAGAGCATCAAGACACGCAACCCCTGGATCGCGATTGCCATCTTTGCCGTGGGTGCGGTGCTTGTGGGCGTGGCCTATTACCGTCTGCTACGTGATGGGTTCCCGCTAACCGCGACGGACAGCAAGCTGCAAGAGGCCATGAACCAGTTTGGTATTACGACCGCTATGGTTACCGTGGGCACCTTTGCCCTGTTCTGGGGACTCTCGGGCATGCTCATCAAGCTGCTGCAGAGCTTGCGCGGCGTGTATTGGCGCGGCCTCAACATGTTTACCGTGCGCCAGCTTGCGGCCAAGGTCAACACGGTGTGCTTTTCGATGGGCGTTATCGCGATGCTCCTGTTTTTGGCCATCACCTCGGTGACGTGCGGTATGTCGATTGCCAATGTGATGAACGAGAATCTGGAGCGCTATAACCCTGTTGACGTGTCTCAGACGTATGTCTATTACACGCCCGAAACGCTCGACTACTACAAGGAGTATGTCAATCCGTCTGAGGCCGATCGCATGGTGCTGGCCGATGCAACGGTCGATTTGTACGCTGCATGGCATGGCGATCGTAAAGATCCCGATAACGTTGCAGACGGTATTAAGGGCAAGTCGGCGGACAACAACGACGAGACCGGCAAGAAGGTCAATATCGCCGATGTTGCCGGTGAGCATGTGCAGATCGATTCGTATCTGAGTTACCCGCTTGGCGGCTCGGGCCCCTCGGTGGTGGCGGGTGAGATGTGCAAGACCATGGGCGAAAAGCTTCCGAAGGCGCTCGAGGGCAGCAATGCCGATGATATGGGCCTGTTTGTGACGCCGGCGAGCCAGTACAACAAACTGCGCCAGATGATGGGCGAGGATCCGGTGAGCATTGGTCGCGACCAGTACGTGCTTACGTGTGATATGGGCGGCGAGCTGGGCGACCTGTACACCAAATACATGGCTGGGGGCCATACCCTCACCTTGGGCGGGCATGAGCTCAAGCCCGCTGGCGACAAGTCGGACGAGGATACGGCTGCCATCGCCAACTCGGCGATGGGCAGCAATCCCGGTACCGTGGTCGTAGCCGATGAGCTGTTGTCCCAACTTAATCTGCAGCCGTATTCCAGTAATCTGCTCGTTAACTACAAGCAGGGGATGGATGTGACCAAGGCAGACGAGAGCATTAAATACACCTTGCTCGACAATCTGCTCGTTGACGGCAAGGAGCCGGGGTCATGGGGAGTCTTCATCATGCGTTCCGAGATGTATACGCAGGCGGCGCATATGAACGGCATGATTAGCTATCTGGCCATCTATATTGGCTTTGTATTGGTCGTTGCGTGCGCGGCGATTCTGTCGATCCAGCAGCTCTCCAATGTGGCCGACGGCAGCCGCAGCTATCGTGTGCTGGCACAGATCGGCTGTGACGACCGTCAGATCCGGCATTCGGTGATGGCGCAGCAAGCGGTGTTCTTCCTGTTCCCGCTGGCAGTGGGCCTGGCGCACTCCTTTGTGGCGCTCAAGGTGATCATCGAGCTGGTGAGCATATTCGGAGATATGAGCATCGCCGGCACCGTGGGCCTCACCTGCGCGATTTTCCTGGCGGCCTATGGTGGCTACTTCCTGGTAACGTACCTCATGAGCGCCGGCATGGTACAAGCTGCCATCGCCACCCGCTACAGCGAGTAACAAGCGGGCAAAACCGTCGCAAAATCAGAGCGAATAACCGCCGCGAAGGGAGTCCAGCTCCCTTCGCGGCGGTATTTTGCGTATCTAGAGCATCTCAGATGCAAGTGAGTAGGCTTTTTTGGATCTGCCGAGCACATCGCGGCAAGTGCTCAATAAAATCGCAGGTCAGGGCTGTGGCGTTTTGAGGTGTGCTCGGCATCCCGCCAAAAGCCTACTCACTTGGTTTTACTGCTAGAAAACCGCCGCGAGGGAAAGTAGCTCCCTCGCGGCGGTTTTTGGCGTTTGCGCAGATAAAACCTGCCAAAATAAACCTGTCCCTTTTTGGCAGGTTATCGCTTCCAAAAGTGGAGGATGAGCGTCGTGCGGTTTTGCTGTTCGGTTTTGACCAAGATGTTGTGGATGTGGGTCTTGACGGTGCCCACGGCAAGGAATAGCTCGTCAGCGATCTCTTGGTTCGATTTGCCCAGTACGACCAGACGCATAACTTCGGTCTCACGGTTGGAGAGCTTGTAGGCGTTGCGATAGAAGGGCATCTGCTCTTCGATGTGTCGATCAAGATCGCTGACGTTCTTTTCCTCGGGTGCCTCCTGCATGCGGATTGAAAGCACGTGATAGGCGTAGATAATGAGCAGGATCGCAAAGTAACACGCAAAGATGTTCTCGCTAAAGTTGCGCTCGGATAGGTACAGCTGCAGCCAGGAGGGCGCCAAGCTCATGGGGACCACCAGGATGTTGTAGAAGTCCTCGGCAACGATGCAACCGACCAGAATAGCGCCGATAATCAGGTGCTTTTGTTGGTTGTTAACGCGTGCCTTCAGCTCGACTTGTGTGCTCTTGCGTGCCGTCCAAAAGATATATAGCCCCACGAAAACAAGGAATACCTGACGCATCGTGTAGTAGAGCCATTGATGAATGGGGCCGTAGGGGACAGCGACGATAATCAGCAGCTCGCTCAGCAAGAACGTTGCGACGGGAATGACAAACTGCTTTTTTGAATGCTTGTCGAGCAAATCCATGGCAATGAGCCAAATAAAAGCCTGCGAAGCGGTCGCCACAAGGGTCCGCAACACAGGCATGGTAATTGAGTAATAGTCGCTGGCTGGAAAACTCTGGTTTTGCAGCGTGTATTCAAAAAAGAAAATCTCGGTCATCTCGATGGCATAGCAGATAAATACGCCGCTGCCATAGATAAAGAAGCGTCGACGGGACGAGGCATAGGCGGCAAGCGAAAGCACCGCCGTCACAATACAGATCACGAGTATCGCTAGGGTATAGAAGAACATCAGGGTGTTCATCTGTCACCGTCCCATCTCATTTATTCTATGGCCGAGCTCTGTATACCTTGTGGGATATAGACGTCTCAACCCTTCGTTTCATTGCGGATTAGGCGCCGAGATACAGCATAGCCGTATACCGTTCGCGGTTCTAGATGGTAAACCCCCTGTAAACTCTTGACCTGCGGGTTTATATTGGTTTAGAGGGGGTGTAACTCCGTGAACGGTCTTTAATCCCGAATAAACTAGGTAAAAATTGCATACGGGTGAATGATGGTCTTGTCAACACGAGGCGTGATGTTCGAGCGCCTCATAGTAATAGTCGGCAAGACCGGCGGAAAGGAAATCGACATGGCACTGCCTAAGGATTTCATCGACACCAACGACTTCACCAAAGAGCAGATCCTGGCTATCGAGGATCTTGGCCTGGCAATGAAGAAGGCCATCAAGGTTGACGGTTATTATCCGCACCTGCTCCGCAACAAGAGCCTTGGCATGATCTTCCAGCAGGTCTCCACCCGCACCCGTCTTTCCTTCGAGACCGCTATGACCGACCTCGGCGGCCATGCTCAGTTCTATGGCCCTGGCACCATCCAGCTCGGTGGTCACGAGTCCCTGGGCGACACCGCTCGCGTTATGGGCTCGCTGCTCGACATCATGATGGCTCGCGTTGACCGTCACAAGGACGTCGTCGGCCTCGCCGAGGGCTCCGCTGTGCCCGTCATCAACGGCATGTCCGAGTTCAACCATCCCACGCAGGAGATGGGCGACCTCATGACCATGCTCGAGAACCTCCCCGAGGGCAAGAAGATCGAGGACTGCACCCTGGCCTTCATCGGCGACGCCACCCAGGTCTGCGTCTCCCTCATGTTCATCGCTTCCAAGGTCGGCATGAAGTTTGTCCAGTTTGGACCTAAGGGCCACCAGATCCCCGACGGCGGCCTGCACGTTGGCACCGTCGAGGAGCGCGCCGAGTTCGGCAAGCAGATGATGGCCATTGCCGAGGAGAACTGCAAGGTCTCCGGCGGCTCGGTCGTCATCTCCGACGACATCGAGTGCATCAAGGGCGCCGACTTCATCTACACCGACGTGTGGTATGGCCTGTACGACGAGGAGGTCTCGGGCGAGAACTACATGGACGTGTTCTATCCCAAGTATCAGGTCACCATGGACATGATGAACTTCGCCGGTCCCAACTCCAAGTTCATGCACTGCCTGCCGGCCACCCGCAACGAGGAGGTCGTCGACGAGGTCATGGACGATCCCGAGCGCTCCCTGTGCTGGGTCGAGGCCGAGAACCGCAAGCACTCCATCCGTGCTCTCCTTGCCGCCCTGGGCAAGCGCACCCCGCTCAACGACGAGGGTGTCGAGTACTCCGCCAAGGCTGAGCTCCACGCCGCTCTCGAAGCTCTCGAGCAGCTCTAAGCCTTAAGGCTTCTAAAAGCACGTTTGCGGGCGGCGGATGCTCGTCTCCTGTCGCCCGCTCACCGAGGCCCAAGCAATTGCCTTAATACCTTAGGGCCTCGGATCTGTCCAAGACTGAGCGAAGGAGCTCATCATGAGCGACGGAAAGAAAAAGCTTTCCTTCTTGACGGTCATTTCGACCATCATCTGCGTCGTCTTCGTTTGCGAGGCCGCCGCTCCTGCTGCTGCCATTGGCAACCAGCAGTTCTTCTGGTGGATCTTCCTGATCCTGACCTTCCTGCTTCCCTACGGCATGGTTGTTGCCGAGCTCGGTACCACCTATGACGGCGAGGGCGGCATTTACGACTGGGTACGCGATGGCCTGGGCGACAAATGGGGCGCCCGCATCTCGTATTACTACTGGGTCAACTACCCGCTGTGGATCGCCTCGCTGGCTACCATGTTCCCCGACATTTTGGGCATGGTCTTTGGCGTCGAGTTCAACTTGATCGCCAAGATGGGTATCGATCTTGCCTTTGTGTGGATCGTCTACCTCATGGGCCGCTCCAAGGCGGCCGACTCCGAGTGGGTCCTTAACGGCGGCGCCATCATCAAGGTCGCCGTCGCCGTTATCGTTGGCGCTTTGGGCATTTGGTATGCCATGGAGAACGGTTTTGCGAACGACATGTCCGCTGCCACCTTCCTGCCCGAGCTCACCAACACCAACGCTCTCGGCTACCTGTCGATCATCATCTTTAACTTCATGGGCTTCGAGGTCATCTGCACCATGACCGACGACATGGCCGATCCCGCTCGCGATATCCCCAAGGCTATCATCGTCGGTGGCCTGTCCATCGCCGTGATCTACCTGTTCGCTGGCTTTGGCATCGGCGCCGCCGTGCCGGCCGACTCCATCGATCCCGACTACGGCATGATCGTCGCAGTCCAGACCATGGTGGGCGACTCCATGATCTTTAAGGTCATCTGCATCGCCTTCCTGATCACCCTGTTCGCCAACATGGCCGCTTGGTCCTTCGGCGTTAACTCTGTTGCTCGCTACGCTGCCGAGCACGGCAACATGCCCAAGGTCTTCGCCTCGATGATCTCGGATGACGACATGCCCAACGGCGCCAACCTGGTCAACGCCATCGTTGCCTCCCTGGTGCTGTGCCTGCAGCTCGTACCCATCGACGCCATCTCCAACGGTGTCTTCTGGATGCTCTTCGGCACCTCCGTCGTCTTCCTGCTGCTGACCTACATCCCGATGTTCCCGGCGTTCCTCAACCTTCGCAAGAACGACCCCAACCGCGAGCGTATCTTCACGTTCCCGTTTAAGGGCGCCATGATGAAGGTCATGCTGGCCATCCCTTGCATCGAGCTGATCCTGGCCATCGTTGCAACGCTGGTGCCGCTCTCTGCCGCTGAAATTGGCGACAAGCTCCCGATGATCGTTATCTTCATCGTGCTTCTGCTCATCGGCGAGGTTGTCCGCGTCGTCAGCGCCAAGGGCCGCGAGACCGAGTACAAGGGCCTCACTCCCGAGCTGGCAGCTCAGCGTCTCGCTGAGGAGGCCGCCGAGGCCGAGGAGAACTAGAGCACCCGGTTCTGGGGCTCCAACCCTCCTCGCGTACCAACGTGCGCTTCGTCGGGCTTGTCGCTCCCGACTCCGGGCACTCTAGCCTCTTCGGAGACGTGCCCAAGCGACAGGTTTGCTAACCATTCCCCGGGGTGGGTGTGAGCGATAGCTCCGGTAACCACCGCCCACCCCAATCTCTCTTCCGTATCCTTCGTGCGTTTTGTCTCCGCGCACTTGGTTACGTCGTCGCTTGCCGGTGCGATTCCGTGAAAACCGGCGTCGGGCGCCCCGACCTTTGCCGAGGAACGGGCGCCTACCATCTCTTGGTTTTAGGCTGCGGGCAACCCGCCCGCGGCAAGCGATCGTTCGATTTGGAGGAAATCTTATGCGTACGATCACCGAGTCCGAGTCCACCCCCAAGGCCGACGGCTTCTTTATGCCCGCTGAGTTCGCCCCGCAGGATCGCGTGTGGATGGGTTGGCCCCACCGCACCGACACCTGGGCCCACGGCGCCAAGCCGGCTCAGAAGCAGTATGCCGCCATCGCCCGCGCCATCGCCGAGTTCACCCCGGTTACCATGTGCGCCAACCAGGTCGACTATGCCAACTGCAAGGCCGTCTTCGAGGAGGACGAGAACGTCACCGTCATCGAGATGACCACCGACGACGCCTGGTTCCGCGACACCGCCGCCACCTACGTCATCAACGGCAAGGGCGAGAAGCGCGCCAACCACTGGCACTTCAACGCTTACGGTGGCCTTGTGGATGGCCTCTATTTCCCGTGGGACAAGGACGAGCAGATCGCCCTTAAGATGGCTGAGCTCTCCGGCTGCCGTCGCTATCGTCCCGATGACATGATCCTCGAGGGCGGCTCCATCACCGTCGACGGCGAGGGCACCCTTGTCGTGACCGACCAGTGCCTGCTTTCCCCGGGCCGCACCTGCTCTGCGGTTCTGGAGGAGGAAGAGGATCCCGAGTCCATCTGGCCCAAGTTCCACAAGAAGTTTGAGCCCTGGAGCGAGGAGCTTCGCGCCTATATGGACGAGCACCTCAAGGATTACCTGGGTGTCGAGAAGGTCATCTGGGTCAAGGAGGGCATCGACCCCGAGGAGACCAACGGCCACATCGATGACGTCGCCACGTTCATCGCTCCGGGCGTCATGGCCTGCATCTGGACCGACGATCCCGAGTATCCGTTCTACGAGCAGTGCCACGCTGCCTACGAGACCCTCTCCAACGCCGTTGACGCTAAGGGCCGCAAGATGAAGGTCTACAAGCTCTGCATGCCCGTGAACCCGCTGTTCATGGACCAGGCTTCCTGCGACACCATCGACGCCGACGAGAACGCCGAGCCGCGCGTTCCCGACGAGCCGCTGATCGCCTCCTACATGAACTACCTGGTCACCAACCACGGCGTTATCGTCCCGCAGTACGGCGACGAGAACGACCAGCTGGCCGTCGACACGCTCCAGAAGATCTATGACGAGGTCTGGGGCGAGGGCGTCTACAAGTGCGTCGGCGTTCAGTCCGAGCAGGTCGTCTTCGGCGGCGGCAATATCCACTGCATTACGCAGCAGGAGCCCTCGGCGTAACTCAGGCACGCCACCTTGGCGTTCACTCGTCGCTTACGTAGCGTCAGTACGCTACGCTCCTCGTTCGCGCCAATCTGGCGCACCTGAGCACGCCGAGTAAACGTCTGACTTTCCGAGCCGTGATGCTTCGGGAACCCAGCCGATCAATCGGACGGTCGGTGAATCGGACCATCTCGGGGCATTGATGGTCGGTTTATTCGATGTCTTGGTCGGCTGGGTTTTTCTTTGGGCACTCCGTTGCCTCCACTTCGGAGTGCCCGCCTCTTTGATTGAGTACGCGTCTGATCTGGGATTTATTGCGGGTTAGGCCAATTGTTCGCTTGAATTTCCCAGGTCAGACGCGTATTCAATTGCTGATAGTTTCCGGTTGCGAGCGCGACCGTTTTGATCGGAGTATCTATGTACCAGCGTATCGTTATCTACACGCGCCTGTTCCGCGAGCGTTGGTCCAACAATTGCATCCTCTCTTCTCTTTGGGATGGCACCTGCACCGGTGACGCGGCCTGCAACCCTACCTTGGGCTGCGCCTTCGGTACAGATGCCATCCTTTTTGCTGTAGGGGGAGCGTGCCGTGGCAGGTAAAAAGTTCTCCCTGTTCGAGGTCATCCTCTCGGTTATCTGCGTTGTCTTTACCATCGAGGCGGCCGCTCCGGCATCTGCCATGGGTAACGTGCAGTTCTTCTGGTGGATCTTCCTCATCATTACGTTTTTGCTTCCCTATGGCCTGGTGGTGGCCGAGCTCGGTACGGCGTTCGATTCCGAGGGCGGTCTGTACGATTGGGTTCGCCTGGGCTTGGGCGACCGTTGGGGCGCTCGCTGCTCCTGGTGCTATTGGGTCAACTTTCCACTGTGGGTGGCAAGTATCGCCTGCATGTTCCCCAGTGTCATCAATGCGGTATGGGGAATCGAATTTTCGCTTGGGGTCCGAATTGCCATCGAGCTTGCCTTTGTGTGGGGCGTCACGGTCATGGCAATGCAGCCGGTGGCCGAGGCCGATTGGGTCATGGATGGCGGCGCCGTCATCAAGGTGCTCATTACCGCCGTGGTGGGAATCGTCGGTATCTGGTTTGCCTGCAATAACGGCTTTGCCAACGATATGTCGTTTAAGACCTTTGTCCCCGATCTGGGAGACACTAACTCACTGACGTATCTTTCAATCATCCTATTCAACTTTATGGGCTTTGAGGTGGTCGCGACCTTTGCCAGCACGATGAAGAACCCATCGCGCGATATCCCCAAGGCGGTTATCGCCGGTGGCGTTGCCATCGCGGCGATCTACATTATCTGTGGCGTCGGTATTGGAGCCGCGGTTCCCACCGAGCAGCTTTCACTCGATTCGGGCATTGTGGACGCGGTTGCCGCCATGGTGGGGCGCGCTCACCCGCTGACGATGGTCGTGGGCGTGGCCTTTTTGGTGACGCTGTTCGCCAACATGATCTGCTGGAGTTTTGGCGTCAACAACGTGGCGAGCTATGCCGCGCGCCACGGCAACATGCCGCGCCCCTTTGCGCTGGTGTCCAAGAAGACCGGCATGCCCAACGGCTCAGCACTCATTAACGGTTGTTTTGCCAGCTTGGTGCTGCTACTTCAGATTCCGCTGGGCGAAGGTTCCGACGTCTTTTGGGTTTTCTTCTCGATGAACGTCGTCTTTCTGCTCATGAGCTATATCCCGATGTTCCCGGCGTTTTGGCGTCTGCGTAAATACGACGGTCGCCCGCGTGTGTTCCGCGCGCCCTTCGAGGGCAAGGTGCTTGCGGTAGCGCTTGCGGTGCCGGTGGTAGAGCTCGTGCTTTCGATTGTTGCGACAATCGTGCCGCTTAACAGCTCGCCCGCCGAGATGTCAAAGTTGCCGATCCTCATGGGTGTGGTGATCGGCGTGTTGCTGGGCGAGGTTTCGCGCCTCATATCGCGCCGCGGCCGCAGCATCGACAATCCCGGCGTTGGCGCAAGGGGGACAGGTCGCTTTGCACCAAAACAGTAGCGCCGCGAGTTGTGCGGCGCTAGTTGCATCTTGGATTACTGCTCACGCTGCTCGGGATCAGATGCGAGCTTGGGTGCAAAGTAGGGGACGTGGCCCAGGTAGGGGCAGCTGTCCGAACGCGCCTCAACGGCGCAGGGGACATCGTCGTAGGTCATGGAAGAACCGAGTCGGGTGATGGCCTTGGCGGCGGGCGCGACGAGCATCTTGAGCGGAGCGATCGGTGTCATGGCATCTCCTTTCATCGGTGAGACACAGCTTGTTTATCTAAACGATACAGTACGTTTAATCGGTGAGTCTAATCTTGCGGCAAAGAATCTGTCAACATCCTCACAGCATCTAGACAGGGGAGGCGGGCATGAGTTTCGCGTTCTATATCTACACCACGATTATCATGGGTGTGGCTCTGGTGACCAGTGCCGTGGCATTGGTGGTTTGGCTCATGACGCGCCGTCGCGACAGCCTCGTGGCCGCGGCGGGTTTTTTGCTCTATATGCTCGATATGTCGGTCATCTTTTTTGACGAGTACAATCGGCTCAAATACGACTACGCCGTTACCTTTAGCGAGCCGCTGCAGCACCCCTTGCTGCGCTGCGTGCTTGGTATTGCCATCTATGCCTGCGTGGTGCTATGGATGTTTGCGCGCTTGCGCAAAAGGCCGACGTCGCGCATGCTCGGACTTGCTATCGTGCCGTTTTCAATCTTGCAATTGCTGCTGGTGCCTCGCAGCGGTGCTGCCGGAGAGATGCAGCAGTATCTCTTTTGGCTCACGCGTGACCTGGGCAATGTAGGATGTCTTGCCTATGCCGCCTGGCATTACCGGCACAGGGCCACGCGTGTTGAGAAACTCGACCTCGACCGCTCAAAGCTCTTTTGGAAGGTGGCACTCGTTCTTGCGTTTTGCGTAATCGCCGAGGACACCTACATGATTTTGCTCTGCCGCCCCGACTCTCAAAACCCCGTCATCAGCCTCTTTTTGTGGTATCTGTCCGAGCGCAATATCTCCGAAAACGTGCTGCTCGTGGTATGTGCGGTCCAACTCTTTTGCCAGTTTAGCCATATCCTGCGTGTGTATGCCCGTCATCCGCGTGCCGATGAGGACGTGGCGGCCCAGAGCGCAAGCTCTGGGGACGACCTCGCATCGCGTGTGGTGATCTATGCCGATGCCCACAAGCTGTCGCGACGTGAGCAGGAAGTGCTCACGCTGGTGCTGAAGGGCAACGACGCCCAAAACATCGCCAGCGAGTTGGTCATCAGCCCTGGCACGGTCAAGGCACACTTGCATCGCATCTACGTTAAAAGCGGCGTCTCCAACCGAGATGACCTCATAGATGCCTTTTGGCGTTCCTAGTCCTATTCTTTCTTGCATGCGGGTCTTGCCGTGTGGGCGGGCACGCCGTTGGGCGTAATGACGCGGTAATAATCTCAGACAATAAACCTGCAGGTAAAGCGTGTAAACCTGCTTAAACTGACCGTTTGCGGTCCCTGGCCTTGGCATGGATTTGCCCCTGTGTATCAATGGGTGTAGCGCGAAGCCGCGGACGTGGGACAGACGTCCGAGCACGGCTTGTAGGCACGCGCCGATGCGGGAGCGCTACGCTCCCAACCGAGTGCCCACGCGGGCGGTGCGTCCGCGTTGCAACCAAAGATGCCTGAGGAGGCTCACATGGACAAGGCTGATGTAGTTATCAAGAGCAACGCCGTTTTTACCGGCGATGGGCTCGAGCCGTTTAAGGGCGGCGTTGCCGTGCGGGGCGATAAAATCGTTGCCTGCGGTGACGATGCCCACCTGGCACCGTTTATCGGTCCCGATACCGAGGTGCGCGACTTTGGCGACCAGCTCGTCATGCCCGGCCTGATTGACTCGCACACGCATTTTGCCCAGGGCGCGTTCATGACCGACCCCGATTTTGCCGTCAACCTCATCGACTGCACCAGTTTTGAGATGGCGATGGAACGTGTCGTGGCGTTTGCGGCCGACCATCCCGATAACGAGTGGATCCTGGGCTGCCAGATTATCCAGTTCCAGTGGGATGTCCCCGAGATGCCCACAGCCGCGATGATCGATGAGTACATCTCGGACCGCCCGGTCTTTCTGCAGCAGGTTGACCTGCATACCTTTAGTGCCAATACCTGCGCCATCAACAAGGTGGGAGTAACTTCGCAGACGCCCGATCCCGCAGGCGGCAAGATCCTTAAGGATGCCGAGGGCAATCTGACGGGCGTGTTTTCCAACAACGCCGGCGTCTTCTTTATGGACGAGGTCTACGACCCAGCGCCCGAGGTTGTTGACGCGTCGTTTGCAAAAACCGCCCGGCGCGCCAATGCCCTGGGAATCACTACGGTCGGCATGGTCAATCCTACGTTTGTGAGCATGGAAAACCCGTATGCGGTGTTGGCAGGTCTTAATGCCAAGGGCGACTTGCCACTGCGCGTGTTCCTGTACACCGATCTGTTCGAAAACGAGTCCTTAATGCTCGAGCAGATCAAGGAGAAATACGCCTTCTCGGGTACGCAGGTCGAGTGGCACGGCTTTAAGCAGTTTCTTGATGGCGTGTGCTCCGACCACACCGCTTGGATGCTTGAACCCTATTCCAACGCGCCCGATACCTGCGGTGAGCCCGCGGAGGATCCAGAGCGCATCCGTGCCGCCATTGTCAGGGCGCAGGAATGGGGCGTTGACACGCGCGTCCATACGATCGGCGATCGCTCGGTGCGTTTTGTGCTTGATTGCTTTGAGGAGGGCGAGCGCTTGCATGGTAAGCGGGGTTGCCGCCACTCCATGGAGCACAACGAGACGGTTGAGCCCGAGGATCTGCCGCGCTATGCCGAGCTGGGTATATGCCCTGGTATGCAGCCGTGGCACATGCTGCTCGATATGGCTGACCTTGCCAAGGACGATGCCGTGGGCCCCGAGCGTGCTGCGCTTTCGTGGCCCCTGCATAGCCTGCTTGCCAGCGGTGCCGTGGTGCACCTGGGCAGTGACTTCCCCGTTGTGGGCTTGGAGCCCATGGAGGAGGTGTACGGCGCGGTCTTCCGCATGCTCGAGGACGGCTCCAACCCAGAAGGGTGGTTCCCGCAGGAGCGCATCACCATGGCCGAGGCCCTGCGCGCCTACACCTACGGCAGCGCCTACGCCATGCATGCCGAGGATCGCATCGGTACGCTCGCATGCGGCAAACAGGCTGATATCTGTGTGCTCGACCGTAACCTCTTTGACTGCGAACCGGCTGAGGTCCTCGAGGCCACGGCGTCTCTCACGATGATTGCCGGCAAGGTGGTCTACGAGGCCTAGCGGGGCTGCTGCATCGCTGGGCGGTGCCGCAGCCTGTGCGTGCCGCCCATCCATTCATGCATCCATTCATCAATCTCTCATGGAAAGGGGAGAACAATGGCAGAAGAAACGACCGCCGCTGTTGAGGAGGAGCGTGAGCTTGCCTCGCAGCCGATTCCCGGCCTGGTGCGCAAGTACACCATCATCACCGGCCAGGGTATGCTCGCCCAGATTATCATGGTGGTCCTTGAGGGCCTCGTGATGGGTTGGGGCCTGGGTGCACACGGCCTGGCCTGTGTTTCGATCATCATGTCGGTCGAGTACATTAACCTGGCCTTTGGCAACCTGTTTGGCACCGGCGTGCCCGCCGTGGTGGGCAACCTTTTGGGTGCCGGCGACATTAAGGGCGCCAGCAAGGCGTTTAGCCAGGGTTTTTGGCTTACCACGATTGTGAGTGTGCTGCTTGCTGTGGTGATGGCTGTGTTTACCGAGCCCATCTGCGCATTCTTCGGCGCCACGCCCGACATCATGGCCGATACCGTTGCCGGCGTGCGCACCTTCTCCGTGCTGCTGCCGCTCACGGTCATTGGTCAGATGGTCACCGCCGTCATGCGTGTGGACGAGAAGGTTCAGATCCAGGCCAACCTCATGACCGTGTCTGCCATCGTCGCTATCTGCTGGCTTGCGCTTTCCACGTTTGTGCTCAAGCTTGGCGTTATGGGAGCTGGTGTGTACTACGGTCTTTCCATCGGTATCTGGGCCATCGGTATCTTCTGGTTCATCGGCGGTAAGAAGTCGCAGCTCCAGATCAGCGCCGCCGACCTCAAACTCGACATGGCCATCTGCGGCCAGATCATCAAGATTGGTTTCCCGTTCTTTTTGGTGCAAGCTGCCACGTTCATCTTCAACACCGTTGCCAACTCGTTGCTTGGCCAGCTCGGCGGCGACATGGGTTCGCTCTACATCGCGGCCTTTGGTGTGATCAACGGCTACATCCTCTACATTACCATGATGGTCGCCCAGTGCTTCTCGTACGGCCTGCAGCCCATTGCCGCCTTCAACGCCGGCGCCAAGGCGTGGGCGCGCCTCAAGGAAACGCTCTCCTGCACGCTTAAGTACCAGGTCGTGACGCTTGCTGCGGTGTCTGCTGTGCTATGGGTGGCCGCAACGCCGGTCTGCGCCTTTTTTGCTGGTAGCGATCCGGCGCTCGTCGAGGTTGCCGCCAACGCCACGCGCATCGTTATCCTGGCCGTGGCCCTGGGCTATCTTGCCATGACCATGTCGATGTACTTCCAGGCGGTTGAGAAGGTGGGTATCGCCACGTTCACCGGTCTGCTCCGCTACGTGATCTGCTCCGTGCCGCTTATGTACCTGCTTGGCAACATGATGGGCGTTCAGGGTGTCTGGTTTGCCTTGGTGGCGGCTGACGCCATCACTGGTCTTATCTCCATCGCCCTCGCCGTCCGCGAATCCAAGCGACTTGCCACGCTCTAGACTCGGACACGGCCGGCCCGCGATAGTCGAATAAGTCAACTCGCCTGCAAGCCACCACAATGGGGACAGTTCCCATTGTGGTGGCTATTGTTATTTAGGGTCTGAGATTTCGGCTCTATAAATAACGTTTTTGAACTGGGCTACTAAAAGATTGTGGAAAACACTACTACAAGATTATGGAAAACACTACTACAAGATTATGGAAAACGCTACTGCAAGATTATGGCAAATGATACTATACGATTATGGTAACAGCGTTATAAGGGGCGTTGATATGGCCGAGTACATTAACAGGGATTTGCATGAGTTGCTCATTCGCATGGCGGGTTGGTTTCCTGTTGTGTCGTTGACGGGGCCTAGGCAGAGCGGTAAGTCTACGCTGGTTAGGCATGCCTTTCCCGACTATTCCTATGTCACGCTTGAGGACCCCCAAACGAGGCGCGCGGCCTTGGAGGATCCGGTGAGTTTTATCCGCAACCGAAAGGGCGGACTCATCATCGATGAGGCGCAATACGCCCCGGATTTGTTCTCGATGATTCAGGTTGTTTCGGATGAGCGGGGAGACGCCGGTCAATACATCCTTACGGGATCGCAAAACTTTTTGATGATGAAAAGCATCGGCCAGTCTCTTGCCGGGCGAGTCGGGATCTTAAAATTGCTGCCATTTTCGTTTCGAGAAGCGGAGAGGGGCCAGCAGGGGCAGTTGGAAGTGGATTTGTTTGCGCTCGAAGGGGGATACCCTCGCCTGCGTTCCGCCGGAATGCCGTCCTCGGTTTATTTCCCCAGCTATATTGATACCTATGTTGAGCGCGATGTTGTGGGCTTGCTTGACGTGCGCAATAAAGCAGAGTTTCATAAGTTTCTGTCCATAATTGCCCAGAGCGCCGGTGCTCTCATTAATATATCTTCGCTTTCTCGAGATACGGGTGTGAACGTATCGACCATTAAAAGCTGGTTGTCTATCCTGGAGCAGAGCTACCTGACGTTTTCACTGCAGCCCTATTATGCAAATGCCAGGAAACGTTTGACTAAAACGCCCAAGCTTTATTTTTACGACACGGGGCTGCTCTGCTACTTGCTCAAAATTGGATCACTGGAGCAACTTTTGGAGAGCCCTTATCTGGGGGCAGTTTTCGAAAACCTCATCGTTTCCGAAACGGCGAAGAGCCATCTCAACGTGGGCGAGAATCCCGAGTTGTATTTCTATAGGGACGACGGCAAGCGAGAAATCGATTTGCTCGACTGCACAAACTCAGGGAGTCCCAAGGCTATCGAAATAAAATCATCCAGAACGTATCACGATAAGTACGCCCGCCATTTACAGGCTGTATGCGATGAGATCGACATTGCAAAAGATGCGCGCTATGTTGTGGCCCGCGTGGATTCAACGTATGAGTCGAAAGACTGTAGCGTGGTCTCGGCGCGTGATTGGCTTTTGCGATAACAAGTTCGGCGTATTAACAACTGCCGCGAAGAGGATCGGACCCCTTTCGCGGCGGTTTTTTGCCGATCCGGTGCGCCTCAGATGCAAGTGAGTAGGCTTTTTTGGATCTGTCGAGCACACCGCGACAAACGCTAAATAAAACCGCAGGTCAGAGCTGTGGCGTTTTGGAGTGTGCTCGGCCTCCTGCAAAAGGTCTACTCACTTGGTTTTTCGGCGAGAAGGCCGCCGCAAGGGCAAGCAGCTCTCCTCACGGCGGTTGGCGTTTGCCCAGATAAAACCTGCCAAAATAAACCTGTCCCTTTTGGCGTGGCTGATTGGTTTGGGCTGTTTTGGAGAAAGCCCATGAGGCGGCACTCAGGCTAATCCTGCGTGTCGCCTCCGTACATGTAGACGATAAAGCCGTCGCCGGTGTCTTGGCTGTGATCCTCCAGGATGCGTTTCATGTTGAGGTGCTCGTAGAACTGCCAGTCAGAGTTGCAGTCGCTCATCAGGAAGAACTTGGTGCACCCGGCTTTGGCGAGTTCGGCGCGCGCAAGGTCGATGAGCTCGCGGCCGAGTCCCTTGCCCTGCCACTCGGGCACAATGATGATCAGGTTGAGCTGGCCCTGGGCATACTCGTCGCCCGTGGCGGCAAAGCGATCGGCCGTGGCCTTTTCGCGACTGTCGCCAAAGAGCGAGCCCTCGAGTTTGGCATCGGCGGTCTTTGCCATCTCGGTTGCCTGGGCGAACATCTCGTCGTAGCAGGGTACCCACGTGGGGTTGGTACGCGGCTTGCCGTCCTCGAAGATACCGATGCAGCAGGCGGCGATAATGCGGCCCTCTGCCTCGGCGACGAGCGCGATGGGGGAGCGCTGCAGCTGCATGGCAATGTTGAAGCGCGCGCAGAAATCGGCAGCTTCGACGTCGCCGCGGTTGCGCAGCGTGTTGCACCACAGCTGGTTGTAGATGGCGGCGATGCCAGCCAGGTCGTCGAGCGTGGCGGCGCGCAGGGTTACGTTGTCAAGGCTCATGGAGGCTCCTTCCAAGGTGGGTCAGGCCACCTCTGAGTGTGACATGGGCGCACCGCTGCCGCATCAACCATTCGGTAGACGAGCTTCGATCTCTCGGGGACGGAGGAAAAGGGGCCACGAGCGAGGATTTTCGGACGCTTGCTCGACGAGAGTGGATAATCTCCCGCTTTTAGCGCGAACATAGGTCAAAAACGGGAGATTATCCACTCTCGTTGGAAGCGCCCGAAAATCCTCGCTCGTTATCCATTCCCTTTTTGGCTGGTTGTGCTTGCACTTTAGCGTGCGACAGCGGATAATGCCGAGCATTCGACAATGTTCTCGTTGCCATCAATTGATTGAGGAGGCCCCGCATGGCCATGGAATTTAAACGCAGGCTGCCGATCCCCATGGAGATCCGCGAGGAAATGCCGCTTTCCGCCGAGCTTACCGCTAAGAAGCAGGCATTCGACGCCGAGGTCGCCAAGGTCTTTACCGGCGAGGACGCGCGCAAGGTGCTCATCATCGGACCGTGCTCTGCCGACCGCGAGGACTCGGTCCTCGAGTACATGAACCGCCTGGCCAAAACCGCCGAGGAGGTCAAGGACAAGCTCATCATCATTCCGCGCGTCTACACCAACAAGCCGCGTACTAAGGGCACTGGCTACAAGGGCCTGCTGCACAACCCCGACCCCGAGGCGCCCGATGACCTGCTCGAGGGCGTTAAGGCCATCCGCCACATGCACCTGCGCGTCATCGAGGAGACTGGCTTCTTCACTGCCGACGAGATGCTCTACCCGTCCAACTACCAGTACCTCGTCGACCTGTTGAGCTACGTCGCCGTGGGTGCGCGCTCGGTCGAAAACCAGGAGCATCGCCTGGTGTCGAGTGGCATTTCGGTGCCGGTGGGTATGAAGAACCCCACTGCCGGTTCCACCACCGTCATGCTCAATTCCATCTACGCCGCCCAGGCGCATCAGAGCTTTATCTTCCGCAACTGGGAGGTCGAGTGCGACGGCAACCCGCTCGCGCATGCCGTCATGCGCGGCTACATCGGCCTCGACGGTCGTACCTACCCCAATTACCACTACGAGCACCTGGAGCGTCTGGCCGAGCGCTACACCGAGCACGCCGGCTATGCCAATCCGGCAGCGGTCATCGACTGCAACCACGACAACTCGGGCAAGCGTCCGCTGGAGCAGTATCGCATTTGCAAGGAGGTGCTCGACAGCTGCCGCCGCAACGAAGCCATTTCAAGGCTGGTCAAGGGCTTTATGATCGAGTCCTACCTTGAGGACGGCAACCAGCCGGTCGACGGCGGTGTCTTTGGCAAGTCGATCACCGATCCGTGCCTGGGCTGGGAAAAGACCGACTACCTCATTCACGAGATCGCGGAGCGGGTTTAGTTACGCGGGTTTTCGCTGACTCTGCCAAGACATCGGCGGTCCCGTTGCTGCCGGGCACTCATTGGGGACCGACTTAAATGAGTGCTCGCAGAATGAGAGTGGATAATCTCCCGTTTTTAAGTAGTCGTTGGGGACGTTCTTGTTTGACTGGTCGTTTAAGAACGTCCCCAATGACTACCCTGTTGGCCTTTTCCAGGCCCTGTGGGCAAAAAATGGCAAATATGAGTACTGTTGCTATCGTAGTGTCATATTGCCGGCATAAGATAATAGACATAACAGAAAATATGTTCATTAACCTTAACACATATAAGCCCGCTATAGAACTATTTGAGTAATTTAGGGGCGCTTGCAAGCCGTGCGGGCAGCATATGGGGCTGTTTTGGCTGTTACTAAAAAGGTAACAGTACTCATATTTGCCATTTTTTGCCCACAGGGGCTGGAAAGGACCGTCAATTCGGCTCCAGGGGATGCGGCCCAAGGGCCGCAGAACGAAAAATGGGGGCGCTGGTTGTCCTGCGCCCCCATTCTTTGGGTATTGCGGTTGTTTGCCGCCGGTTTTACGCCGCCTCGTCGAACTGCGAGTTGTACAGGTCGGCGTAGAAGCCGCCCTGGGCGAGCAGTTCGTCGTGTGTGCCCTTCTCGACGATGTCGCCGTCGCGAATCACCAAGATCACGTCGGCGTTGCGGATCGTGGACAGGCGGTGCGCGATGACAAAGCTCGTGCGGCCCTGCATCAGCGCATCCATGGCGCGCTGGATGAGCTCCTCGGTGCGGGTATCGACGTTGGAGGTTGCCTCGTCCAAAATCAGCGCCGGGCGGTCGGCCAAAATGGCACGGGCGATGGTCACGAGCTGGCGCTGACCCTGCGACAGGTTAGTGCCCTCCTCGTTGATCATAAAGTCGTAGCCGCCGGCGAGCGTATGGATAAAGTGGTCGCAGCGTGCGGCGCGCGCGGCGGCCTCGACTTCGGCATCGCTCGCATCGGGGCGTCCGTAGCGAATGTTCTCGCGAATGGTGCCGTTAAACAGCCAGGTATCCTGCAGCACCATGGCAAACTCGCCGCGCAGTGCCGCGCGGTCCCAGTCGCGCACGTCGATGCCCTCGACGCGCAGCGAACCGCCGTCCACGTCGTAGAAGCGCTGCAGCAGCTTGATGAGCGTGGTCTTGCCAGCGCCGGTGGGACCGACGATGGCGATGGTCTGACCGGGCTGCGCCTCACAGCTAAAGTCGTGGATGATGGTCTTGTCCGGCGTGTAGCCAAACTTGACGTGGTCGAACTCCACGTGACCGGGGCGCTTCTCGGGGATCTGCGCGTCGGCCTTTTGCTCCTCCTCGGGCGCGGCCAGGAACTCAAACACGCGCTCGGTGGCGGCAGCCATCGACTGCATCGTGTTGCTCACGTTGCCCAGCTGCTGCACGGGTTGCGTAAAGTTGCGCACGTACTGAATGAAGCTCTGGATGTCGCCGGGCGTGGCGTTACCAGTCAGCGCGAGCTGCGCGCCCACCACGACGACGCCCACGTAGCCCATGTTGCCCACCAGGCTCATAAGCGGCATCATCAGGCCCGACAGGAACTGCGAGCGCCAACCGCTCATAAAGAGGCGGTCGTTCTCTTTGTCGAACTCCTCGATCGAGGCCTCGGCGCGGTCGAACACCTGAATGACGTTCTGGCCGGCAAAGTCCTCCTCGATGATGCCGTTGACGGCGCCCAGGACCTGCTGCTGCTCGCGGAAGTACGGCTGCGAGAAGTGAATCATCACGGTCAGGATAATCGCGGCTGCCGGCAGCGTGAGCACGGTGACGCCGGTGAGCGGCAGACTGATCGACAGCATCATGACGAGCACGCCGATAATCTGCGTCACCGACGTGATGAGCTGCGTCACGCTCTGGTTGAGTGACTGACCCAGCGTGTCGACATCGTTGGTGATGCGGCTGAGCACGTCGCCCTTGCTGTGGCCGTTGAAGTAGCTCATCGGCACGACAGCGATCTTGGCGGCGATCTCCTTGCGCATGCGATAACAAATCTTTTGCGTGACGCCGGTCATGAGCCAACCCTGGATGAGGCTGCAGACAGAGCTTGCCAGATACAGGCAGAGCAAAAAGCCGAGCGTCTTGGCGATCCAGGCAAAGTTGACATCGCCGGTACCGTTGACCTTGGAGACCAGGCCTTCGAACAGTTTGGTCGTAACCTGGCCGAGCACCTTGGGTCCCACAATGTTAAAGATGACCGAGCACACGGCAAAGGCGACGGCGGCAAACACGGCAATCTTGTGCTGACCGATATAGCCGAGTAGCTGCCTCATGGTGCCCTTAAAGTCCTTGGCCTTTTCGCCGCGGCCCATGCCACCCATGCGGCCCATGGGACCGCGCCGGCGGGTGGGCTTGGGAATCTGAGTCTTGGTCTCGTCGGCCATTAGTGCTCGCCTCCTTCCATGACGGCTGCAATTTCTTCTTGGGTAAGCCCCAGCTCCTCGGCGGAAAGCTGCGACTGTGCGATCTCCAGGTACGCCGGGCAGCTGCGCAGCAGCTCCTCGTGCGTACCGGTGCCCACCACGTGGCCGTCGTCGAGCACGATGATCTGGTCGGCGTGCATGATGGTCGCGATGCGCTGGGCCACGACCACGAGCGCAGCGTCAGTGACGTTTTTGGCCAGCTCCTCGCGCAGGCGCGCGTCGGTTTTGTAGTCGAGGGCGCTAAACGAGTCGTCGAACACCACGATCTCAGGCTTTTTGGCCAGGGCGCGGGCGATGGCCAAACGCTGACGCTGGCCGCCCGAGACGTTGGAGCCGCCCTGGCTGATGGGGGAGTCGTAGCCGCCCTCGCGCTCGGCGATAAAGTCCTCGGCCTGGGCGATGCGTGCGGCCTGGTGCATGTCGTCATCGCCCACCATGTCGCCGGCAAACTTGAGGTTGCTCTCGACGGTGCCCGAGAACAGGCGACCCTGCTGCGGGATGTAACCAATGCGGCGGCGAAGCTCGGAAAGGGTCATATCGCGCACGTCGATGCCGTCGAGCGAAATGCTGCCGCCGGTGACGTCGTACAGGCGCGGGATGAGCTGCACAAGCGTGGACTTGCCCGAACCCGTGGAGCCGATGATGCCGAGCATCTGGCCGGCGTGCGTGGTGAAGTTCACACCGCTGATGACATCGGCGCGGGCATCGGGATACTGGAAGCTCACGTCGTGGAAGGCGAGCTCACCGCGCGGCGCGTTGGCCGCGGGCAGTTTGGGCGAGACGGGGTCGTTGATGCTCGTGGGACAGGTGATGACCTCTTCCACGCGCTCGGCTGCGACTTCGGCGCGGGGCAGGATGACCGACACCATGGTGAGGATCATAAACGCCATGACGATCTGCATAGTGTAGGAGATAAACGCCATCATGTTGCCGACCTGCATCACGCCGTCAGACACGCCCTGCGCGCCAAACCAGACGATAAGCACGGTGATGCAGTTCATAACGAGCATCATGAGCGGCATCATAAAGCTCATGGCTCGGTTGGTGTAGAGCTGCGTGGTCATAAGGTCGAGCGAAGCCTTGTCAAAGCGCTCGAGCTCATGCTCCTCGCGGTTGAACGAGCGGATGGGCATAAGGCCGTCGAGCAGCTCGCGGGCGGTAAGGTTCGCGCGGTCCACAAAGCTCTGCATCTTTTTGAACTTGGGCATGGTGAGGCCCATAAGCACGCCGACGACGGCCGAGACCGCGATGATGGCCACGGCGATGGTCCACTCCAGACCGGTGTGGTTGGCCAGGACACGCATGACAGCGACGACGCCCATGACGGGGGCCATCAGGCACATGCGGATAAACAGGGTTGCGGCCATCTGGATCTGCTGAATGTCGTTGGTGCAGCGGGTGATGAGCGAAGCCTGGCTAAACTTGCCCACCTCGGCCGGCGAGAAGTGCATAACCTTGTTGAAGGTCTCGCGGCGCAGGTCGCGGGCGATGGAGCAGGCGGTGCGCGAAGCCACGGCGCCGGTCAGGATGGTGGCGACAAGCGACACCAGGCACAGGCCAAACATCGTGGTCGCCATGCGGCCCAGGTAGGCGTTCTGCACGTCGGCGGGGTCGATACCCTGTGCCTTGTACTCGTCCTGCACGTAGCTCACGGCGCGTTGGGTCACGATGGAGCCCGACATGGAGCCCATTTTGTCCGCCATACCGTTGGCGCCCTCGACGAGCTTGCCCTGGTCGATTAGGCCGCCTTCAACGCCTAGACGCAGGCTCTTCATGGTGATCTTGCCGCCGTCGGCATCAATCTGCTTTTGCATATTCTGCGCCGCTGCGGCCTTTTGCTGCATCTCGGCGAGCTGGTCGGGCGTCATCGCTGCCATTTGCTCGGGCGTGGGCATGGCTTGGGCGTCGCTGTTGCCTTTCTCGCTGGACGCGCCCATCATGTCGCCCATGGAGCTGGCGTCGATGCCTTGGTTGAGCGAAAGGACGACGGTCTCGGGCAGGCTCATGATATCGGCAATCTTGCCGCCGTCGGCGCGCTCATCCTCGGTTCCCCTGTACGTGCGAATGCCGTTTTTGTCTGCCTTGCCAAACGCAGCTTCTACTGTCTTGGCGTCCTTGGCGCTCATAAAGAGTTCGAGGTCGTCGAGCGATTCGGCACGAATGGTGTCGGGCACGGGCGAGGCGATGCCGCCTTGCTGCACGCCCACGTCGACGATGTCGCTCATATAGGTAGGCAGTGCCAGATCGGCGTTACAGCTGATTACGATAAGTACGATAGCTGCGAACAGTGATGGGACATGCTTTTTAAAAAGCTTGAGAATCCTCACTTGGCATTTCTCCTTTCTTGATTGCAGTCGATAATTTCGTTGAGACGCCTTAGAAGGCGCACCATCTCTTGGGTATCTGTTTCGCCGAGCTGCTCGAGGAAGGCCGCGGTGCGCTCCTCGAATTCCCGACGTTTGATTTCGAGATTCTGGAATCCCTTGTCGGTCATCGTGACGTGTACACGACGACGGTCGGTCTTTGAGTGCTCGCGCTCGACCCAGCCCTTGGCTTCGAGAGTGCGTAAGATATTGGCGATGCGGGCACTCGAGACCCAGGCGCGATTTGCGAGTTCGCTCGGCGTGAGCGAACCGCCAGCGAGCATGAGGGCGCGCATGACAGCCATCTCGCCGCCGAGAGCTTTGTCCGCAGAGCGTGAAATGCGATGATGCATGCTGCCAAACTCAGTTAAGAGCTGACGTCCAAGCTCATGGAAATCGGTATCTTCCACCGAAAACCCCTAACACTAGAAACTATTTTCGGTGAAAGATGATACCCGCATATTCGGGCCTCATGCAGTGGGCAATATAAAGAGCGCATAAAGAGTTAAAAAATTCAATTGCTGAAGCGTTTCAAAGAACTACTATGCCCGCGGTTAGGCGAGGGGTTGTCACCACCATGACGACTGGGACTCATTTATCGCCACGTGCGATGCTCCAACTTCCCGCAAGGAGACACCTGAATCAAGGGGGTTGGAGTCATGGCATTTGACTTCACGGGCAAAACCGCGATCGTTACCGGCGGCACTCAGGGCATTGGCCTCGAGATCGCCAAGGGCATCGTCGCGGGCGGCGGACACGTCGCGCTCATCGCAAGGAACGCTGCCAAGGGCGAGGCCGCTGTGGTCGAGCTTGGCGAGGGCAACAAGTTCTATCAGCTCGATGTTGCCGATGCGCCCAAGGCGCGTGAGACCGTCGAGCAGATTTTTACGGACCTGCCGCAAACCAACATCCTGATCAACTGTGCTGGCGTCATCAGCACCAAGAAGTTCGACGAGATCGATGACACCGAGTGGCGTCGTACCATCGACATCAACCTCAACGGTACCTTCACTATGATGAATGCTGTGTACCCGCACTTTAAGGCGGCCCATGCCGGCACTATCGTCAACGTGAGTTCCGTTGCGGGCAAGATCGGTGGCGGCCTGCTCGGCACCGCGGCTTACGCGAGCTCCAAGGCCGGTGTTAACGGTCTAACCAAGGCAGTCGCCAAGGAAGGCGGCAAGTTTGGCGTCCGCTGCAACGCCGTGTGCCCGTCGCTCACCCTTACCGATATGACCTCGATTCTCTCTGACGAGAACTCTCAGCGCATCATCAACGGTATTCCTCTGGGCCGTGCCGCCCAGGCAAGCGAGCCCGCGCAGATGGTGCTCTTCTTTGCCTCCGACCTTGCCAGCTTCGTGAACGGCGAGATCGGTGACTGCGACGGTGGCATCGTTCTGGACGGGTAATACCCCGCGACGTTAATTCGGCGACGGCTCCTGCGACTCGGGACCGTCGCCTTCTTTCTGGCACAGGAGCGTGTGACCGCGTGTCGCACGCATCAAAAGGAGATATAAATGAGTGAATCGACTGCGGTGGAGGCGCCGGCGGCAAAGGAGCCGTTCTTTAAGATGTCCTCCATCCCGGGTGCCAATATTTTGGTGCCGCTTTTGTTGGGCTGCCTGCTCAACACGCTGTTCCCCGACCTGTTCAAAACGCTCGGCAGCTTTACGCTCGGCATGACCCAGCAGGGCGCAGGCCCGCTTGTTGGCGCTTTTTTGCTCATCGTCGGTACGACGATTTCGTTTAAGAGCGCTCCTGCCGCCGCTGCCCGCGGCGCCATCATCATCGCCGTCAAGCAGATCGTGGTCGTTGCCGTGTCGCTGCTCATCCTTTATGTGTTCAACGACAACCTGTTTGGTATCTCGGCCATGGTGATGCTGGCCGCTTGCACGGGCGCGAACAACGCTATGTACGCTGGACTGATGGGCACCATGGGCAATGAGGCCGAGCGTGGCGCCGTCGCCATCACCACGCTGGTTGTCGGCCCTCCGGTCACGATGATCGTGCTCGGCGCTGCCGGTCAGGCTCCGATCGGCTGGTCGCTCGTGGGCGCCATCCTGCCGATCGTCGTCGGCATTATTCTGGGTAACCTCTTCCCCAGCTTTAAGAAGATGATGGCACCGGCACTTTCCGCCATCATCGTGCTCGTCTTCTTTGCCATGGGCTCGACCATGACCTTTGGCCAGCTCATTAATGGTGGTCTTCCCGGTATTCTGCTCGGCGTGATCTGCTCGGTGGTCTTTGCAATTCCCGTTATCGCGGTCGATAAGCTCACAGGCGGTACGGGTGTCGCAGGTGCGGCCATTTCGAGCTGCGCCGGAGCCAATGTGGCCACGCCTGCTGCCATGGCAAGCGTCAACGAGGCCTTGTACGGCGGTGTGGTGCTCGCGACGGCCACGGCACAGGTTGCTGCCTGTGCAATCGTGACTGCTATTTTGACCCCGCTGGTCACCAGCTGGTGCTACAAGCATTTTGAGGGCCAGCAGAGCAACAGCAAGGCAACGACCGACAAGGCCGCCTCAGCCGCCTAATGCCAAGCGGCAATCAAAGCTAAAAACTAGTCACGCCACAGGGCGGCCACGGGGGATCCCGTGGCCGCCCTGCAGTTTCTGTAGGGTCACTGGAACACTTTACCCTGCTAAAGCTGGCATAACAGCTAGAGTGAACGTCGTACAAAGGCAAGGAAAAATACCAAACAAATCGGTGAACGGTAGTTGTTCGCGCTCGCATTTCCTGCGGGTTTGTAAAAAACGCCTTTATGATATAAAAAAAGAAACATATAACAGCCCAGATGGAGAGGGTCGCTATGTTATCCTTTTCAAACGGGTGAAATCTTGGGTTTTGGGTTGTAGTTCCAAGGTGGACAAACGTTTTCCCTGCACCAACGTGTGGTGAAGAACGGAAGAAGCCGGTAGTGCAAGCCGAACATTCAAGAATTCAATAAGCAGCGGTGTGAGAGAGCGCCGCATTACACGTAACTAGGAGCGTGGTTACACAATGCAGGAGGCATGGGAAGGCTTCAAGGAAGGCATCTGGACGGGAGAAGTTGACGTCCGAGACTTCATCCAGAAGAACTACACCCCCTACGAGGGCGACGAGTCGTTCCTCGCCGGCCCAACCGAGCGTACCAAGGAGCTGTGGGGCGAGGTTCTCGACCTGCTGCTTAAGGAGCGCGAGCAGGGCGGTGTCCTCGATATGGACACCAAGACCGTTACGGGTATCGTGAGCCACCCCGCTGGCTACATCGATAACGCCCACCGCGAGAAGGAGACCATCGTCGGTCTCCAGACTGACAAGCCGCTCAAGCGCGCGCTGCACGTCAACGGTGGCATCCGCATCGCTTGCCAGGCTGCCAGCCAGCACGGCTATAAGGTCGACGAGAACGTTGTCGAGCGCTACACCTTCGAGCGCAAGACCCACAACGCTGGCGTCTTCGATGTTTACACCCCCGAGATGCGCGCCTGCCGCTCGGCCCACATCATCACCGGTCTGCCCGATGGCTATGGCCGCGGCCGCATCATCGGCGACTACCGTCGTGTTGCCCTGTACGGCGTCGACTACCTGATCAAGGACAAGGAGGCCCAGAAGGCTTCCACCCCGACGGTCATGACCGCCGACAACATCCGCGATCGTGAGGAGCTGCAGGAGCAGATCCGCGCCCTCGGCGAGCTCAAGATGATGGCCGAGACCTATGGTTTCGACATTTCCAACCCTGCTACCAACACGCAGGAGGCCATCCAGTGGATGTACTTCGCCTACCTCGCTTCCGTCAAGGAGCAGAACGGCGCCGCTATGTCCATCGGCCGTACCTCTACGTTCATCGACATCTACGCTGAGCGCGACCTTGCCAACGGTACCTTCACCGAGGAGCAGATCCAGGAGTTCGTGGATCACTTCATCATGAAGCTCCGCATGGTCAAGTTTGCCCGTACCCCCGAGTACCAGGCCCTGTTCACCGGCGATCCGCAGTGGGTCACCGAGTCCATCGGCGGCATGGGTGTTGACGGCCGTACGCTCGTTACCAAGATGAGCTACCGCTACCTGCACACGCTCGAGAACATGGGCACCAGCCCCGAGCCCAACATGACCGTTCTGTGGTCGACCCGTCTGCCCGAGAACTTCAAGAAGTTCTGCGCCAAGACTTCTGTCGCCAGCTCCTCGATCCAGTACGAGAACGACGACCTCATGCGCGTTTACCACGGCGACGACTACGGCATCGCCTGCTGCGTGTCCTCCATGCGCATCGGCAAGGAGATGCAGTTCTTCGGCGCTCGCGCCAACCTGGCCAAGTGCCTGCTGTACGCACTCAACGGCGGTGTTGACGAGGTCTCCAAGAAGCAGGTCGGCCCCAAGTACCGCGCCGTCGAGGGCGATACGCTCGATTACGACGACGTTGTGGCAAAGTACAACGACATGATGAAGTGGCTCGCTGGCGTGTACGTCAACTCGCTGAACATCATTCACTACATGCACGACAAGTATTGCTACGAGCGCATCCAGATGGCTCTGCACGACAAGCACGTGCATCGCTGGTTCGCTACGGGCATCGCTGGCCTTTCCGTCGTGGCTGACTCCCTGTCCGCCATCAAGTACGCCAAGGTCCACCCCGTCCGTGACGAGAACGGCATCATCGTCGACTTCGAGACCGAGGGCGAGTTCCCCAAGTACGGTAACGACGACGACCGCGTCGACCAGATCGCTCACGACGTTGTGCACCAGTTCATGGAGTACATCCGCATGAACGACACCTACCGCAACTCCGTGCCTACGACCTCGGTTCTGACCATTACCTCCAACGTCGTGTACGGTAAGAAGACCGGCTCCACGCCCGACGGCCGCAAGGCTGGCCAGCCGTTCGCCCCGGGTGCTAACCCCATGCACAAGCGCGATAGCCACGGCGCCATCGCTTCGCTGTCTTCGGTTTCCAAGCTCCCGTTCCGTGATGCTCAGGACGGCATCTCCAACACCTTCTCCATCATCCCGGGTGCGCTCGGCAAGGAGGACCAGGTGTTCTTTGGCGATATCGACCTTGATCAGCTGGGCGAGTAACTATTGTTAGTGCTATACTAACAATAACGATTACTGATTAGCGCGCCGGTTTCGGCCGGCGCCTATCGATCGAAGGAGACACATTATGAAGGTTTCTGAAGTTTCCGAGACTCAGGCCGATAACCTGGTCCACATGCTCGACGCTTACGCCGAGAAGGGTGGCCACCACCTGAACATCAACGTCTTCAACCGTGAGACGCTGCTCGACGCTCAGGCTCACCCCGAGAAGTACCCGCAGCTGACCATCCGCGTTTCCGGCTATGCCGTGAACTTCCACACGCTCACCAAGGAGCAGCAGGATGAGGTCATTTCGCGTACCTTCCACAACAAGTTCTAAAGGGATTTAACTCCCGCAGGATCGCCGGGGCTGTTTGGGCTATCTCCCAAAACGTCCTCGGACATGCAAGAAGCCCTCGCTGCGCACTTCGTGCGGCGAGGGCTTCTTGCGTCCTGCGGAAAGTTTTGGGAGGTAGCCCAAACAGCCCCGGCGGGGTCCTGTGTAGTCACCCTTTAGGCGGAACTCTCCTAATAGATTGATCGTTCGGGATTCTTTCTTGGTTGCGCTACCGTTCATCGCGTATAGCTACCGTTTGCGGAGTAAGTAACACTTAGCAATAAACCGTGTAGAATCTCAGTTAAGCACGGAGTTTTCCAGGGAGACGCTGTCCTTTGTTATGTGCAAAGGGCGGCGTCTCTTTGGCGCTTGGACGCCGTTGTGCAACAGTGCGCCGGGCGTGTGTCATGTAGTGAAAAGCCAACGTCGAGATGGTCGTGATAAGAATGGGCAAGTACGTAATCGTGGTTGAGTCTGGGTCGGATGTGACGCCGGAGCTCTGCGAGCGCTACGGCATCGTGCGCGTGCCTATGCATGTCACGATTGGTGACGAGACCGTCGAGGACGGCTCGATCGATCCGCTCGAGATTTACTCGCGCTGTAACGAGTTTGGCGTTATGCCCAAGACCAGTGGCTGCTCGCCTGCGGATTTTGCTCACGTGTACGACCGCATTCACGCCGAGCGGCCCGATGCGACCATTTTGCATCTTGCGTATTCCGAGGTTACGACCTGCTCGCATCAGTCGTCGAAGATTGCGGCAAAGGGCCGCGATTACGTCTTCTCCATGGATACGCGCTTTGTGTCGGTGGGCCAGTCGCTTGTCGCCGTTGAGACCGCCAAGTATATCGAAGCCCATCCGGATGCCACCGTCGACGAGATTTTCGCCTTTACCAATTCGGTGATGGACCGCGTGCTGCTGGGCTTTGTTCCTACGGACCTTGCCTTCCTTAAGGCGGGTGGTCGCTTGTCCAACGTCGCGTTTCTTGGCGCCCATCTGCTCAAGATTAAGCCCTGCATTGAGGTAACGGGTGGCAAATTCGTGGCGACCAAGAAGCTCCGCGGCTCTATGCTCAAATGTGCCCGTGCCTTTATTGACCACATGGTTGCGAAGGGCGATATTGATTACTCGCACATTGGTTTGGCGTATTCAGTGGGCCTTTCCGAGGAGCTGCGCGACGATATGGAAGTCTATGCGCACGACCTGGGCTTTAAGGACGTTACCTGGACTCAGGTCGGCGGCGTCATCTCGAGCCACTGCGGCCCGACCGCCTTTGGCGCGGTGCTTACGCTTAAGGCGTAGGGCCTGGCGTCTATCGATTTCTATTGCTTCGGCGGCGAGCGGGTTGTGACAACCTTCCCGCCGCTTTTGCGTGGAGTCAAATAGGACGATCAAATTGACCGCTAAACCGTTTCGCCATCAGGCGTATGGGCTAGAATGGCTCTGGCATTTTAATTGACAAAAACCAAAGAGAGGCAAGGTTGCGGGAATGGCTGAGATGACGCTTGAGGGTGTGGATGCTCATCCCGAGGACTCTGCGTATGCCCTGGGTCGCGTGCATTCGATCGAGACGATGGGAACGGTCGACGGTCCCGGCATCCGCTTTGTAGTGTTTGTTCAGGGTTGCCCCATGCGTTGTGCGTATTGTCACAATCCCGATACCTGGTCTGTTAACGGCGGCACGATGGTGACCGTCGAGCATCTCATGGACGAGTTCCAGAGCAACCATGAGTTCTACCGTAGCGGCGGCATTACCGTTTCGGGCGGCGAACCGCTCCTGCAGCCCGAGTTTTTGGCCGACCTGTTCCGTGCAATGCACAACAACCCCGATGGCCGCGTACACACCTGCCTAGACAGCTGTGGCTATGCATTTGATCCCAAGCATCCGGAGAAGTTCGATGCTGTTCTCAACGAGACCGATATGGTGCTGCTCGACATCAAGCATGCCGATCCGGTTGAGCATAAAAAGCTGACCGGTTGCGATCCTGCGCGCATCCTGGCGTTTGGCGATGAGCTTGCCCGTCGCAAGATTAAGGTTGTTATTCGCCACGTGGTGGTGCCGGGTATCACCGATACGGCGGAGGAATGCGAGAAGCTCGGTCGCCTGATCGCTCCATGGCACAACGTGGTGGGCCTGGAAATGCTGCCGTATCACACGATGGGTGTCGTCAAGTACGAGCAGCTGGGTATTCCCTATAAGCTCGAGGGCGTGCCCCAGATGGATACCGCGGGCATGCCCGAGCTGCGCAACGCCGTCATGGCCGGCATGAAAAAGCGCCGTGCGGAGCTCAGGTCGGCCATTGGCTAACAAGCCCGTCCCAAATTGACTACCCTTTAAGATGTGCAACAAGGTGGGTTGGGTCAGCGAGGATGGTTACTATTCGACATGCGATGCGGGCCTTATCGACATCGATGGCCGTACCTATGTCATGAGCGTCATGACATCGATGCCGTGGAGCGACCGCTCGAGCGAGGTTACGGCCGCGATTGCAAAGGCTCTGTTTGATACGCGAGCTGCACTGGCTTAGCGTGTTCGTTTGGCGAGGTCAAACAAAATGCTGGTACCATACCGTGGTTGAGAATTTCGTATAGGTTTGGGGAATGGTATGGCTACCATCGCGATTATCGGTGCGCTCGAAAAAGAGATCATGCAGATTAAGGAAGAGCTGAGCGACGTTTGCGAGGCGCGGGAGGCAGGCTTGACCGTTGTGAGCGGTGAGCTCGACGGTCTGACAGTTGTCGCCACAACGGCGGGCATGGGCACGGTGAACGCCGCCGCTGCAACACAGCACCTCATTAGCAAGTATGCTCCGCAGGCTGTTGTGTTTTCGGGCATTGCGGGCGGTTTGAACCCCAAGCTCCATATCGACGACGTGGTCATTGGCAAACGCCTACGCTATCTGGATACCGATACCGCGCTTATCGCCGAGTCCGCACCGGGGCTCGAGGAGTTTGGCTCGACACCCGCGCTGGTCGATATTGCCGTCGACGTGCTTGCTGAGCGTGGGTTTGTTGATGCTTCGACAAATGCAGCCGCTTCGAACGAGGGAGCCAAACAATTCCTGGTCGGCACGATTGCCACGGGTAACCGCTTTGTGACGGGCACCGCCATGCGCAACGACGCTATCGAGGCGACGCATGCCGATTGTGTCGGCATGGAGGGCGCGGCAATTGCCCATGTCGCAACCAAAAATGGTGTCGATTGCCTGGTGTTGCGCGCTATCAGCGATAATTGTGACGAGGCGTACGATGCAATTTGCGACCGAGAGTTCGATCTGTTCGAGTACGCGCGTGTCGCAAGTGACATCACGCTCGATATCGTCCGCCGCATTGCTGCTGCGCAATAGCGCGCTCTTTTGTAAGAACCTACGACCAAGGAGTGTCCATGGCCGATTCCATTAACTACCAGCTTGCCAAGTTCGTCGCCAGCTACGGCAAGGTTTCGCAGATTCTCGAGTCCACCTGCCCCGAGGTGAGCTTTGTCGGCCGCTCCAACGTGGGCAAGTCGTCGATTATGAACAAGCTCTTTGGCCGCAAGAACCTGGTCAAGGTTTCCAGTACGCCGGGCAAGACGAGCAACATCAACTTCTTTGAGGCCGACGACGTGCATTTCGTGGACCTGCCGGGTTACGGTTTCGCTCGTCGCTCCAAGGCCGAGCGCGACCGCTGGGCCGAGCTTATTGGCGACTTCTTTGACTCCGAGCGCAGCTTTAACCTGGTCGTATCGCTGGTTGACATTCGTCACGACCCCAGCAAGCTCGATCATGACATGATCGACTACCTGCAGGGCAACGAGTTCAACTTTATCGTCTGCCTCACCAAAGCCGACAAGCTCAGCCGCACCCAGCAGGCCCGCCAGGCAGCAGCCATCAAAAAGCAGCTCAACGTCCCGGCCGAAAACGTAATCATCACAAGCTCCCAGACTGGCACCGGTATCGATGAACTCAAGCGCCGCATCGCCGAGGCCTGCCTCTAATCGGGCTGCAGCCCCTCAAAAGCTCTCATCTATATCACCCCAGTGATAGTTATTGGTAAACTATCACTGGGGTGATGTCAATTGGTTCCGAGTATTATCCCAGGCGTTTCGAGTGAGAGCAGAACGCGCGGCGCAAGTACTTGGACACTGTGAATGGATTCGATTCCGAAGGTGTCGACATTAGGGATTTGATGGCAGGGAGGGTTGATTTAAATGATCCAAGAGTTAACGGATTGTGGGCCGAGTAGGACATACCCCGTCTACTACCTTGAGGATGCAATGAACAACCTCGGCGACTGCTTTGACTATGCCGTTAACGATTATGGGGCAGAAGGATCGGAAGTTGCTGAACTCTTTTGTCTGAGCGGCGTAGCCCGCGAGTTCGAACGCGGCAACGCATGGGTAGTGTCGGGAAAATCGGGCGTTGAGCTGTTCGCACTCATTGCCGAAAGGTCCGGCTATCAATCAAGGCCGATGCCAAATCGAACCTACCGATTCGAAAAGACACCGGAATATTGGACAGGCTGGATATTGGCATACCTTCAGTGGCGCCTAGGAGAGTCTTTCGAAGATTTGCTGCATGTCGTTCCATTCGATGTGCTACGCAGTCTGTACTACCCCTGGCACGAAGCCTCGGAGGAACGCGTGGCTCGCCTCGTCTGCGATATGGCGAAAAAAGCGTCCAGGCAAACCAAACTTGCGTTAGCAAGAAAGAGGCTCAAGAAAACCCAACAAGATCTGGCATACGAATCGGGTGTGTCACTCCGCTCAATCCAAATGTACGAACAGCGCCAGAGAAACATCAATGAAGCTTCGGTAACAAGCGTAAGAACCATAGCAAAAGCCCTCCACTGCAACATCGAAGACCTCCTAGAACCAGTCTTCGAATACAAAGAAACCAGCGCCGTGTAAAGCGGGTATTGAACAACGATTGCGCAGATGAAAGCCTGTCAAAGCGCATTTCATACAGCGAAGCTAGATGGTTGATAGGGCATGTGGGTCTTGTAGGTATTCACAAGTTCGCTTATGTATAAAAATGCCCCGATAAGCAAGAGTGCTCGGCGGGGCATTTCTTAATCGATGACGCTAACGGGAGTTAAGCTTTAATAGCTTGCGACGGGAAGCACCCGTATTTGATGATCAAGGCCAATTATTCGATTCGGGCGCTCAACCAGTACTCTCCATTCGAGGCTGCGATTGCGTACGTAATTCCATTTTTGACGATTGGTTCATCTACGCAAGCAGCGCCGACTTGCTTGGCATCTGAAAACGAAAGTGTTGGATCAATCGCTTGTATGGTTGCTAATGCCGTTGCCGCGGCATAGTCTGAACTTTCGAAATACATGACTATATTCTTAAAGCAGTTTTCGGATCCAAGATAGCTAAATAGGATTTGGTTGCACGAGTCCGAAAAGAAACCTCCCACGCCTGCAAGCTTTGAGCCGTTTTTAATCTGGAGCTCGAGTCGTGTGCCGGTGTCGTCTAGTTCATAATCCGCTTTCATGCTGCTGCAATTAGGCAGATCGGAGAATTCTTCGTTAAGTCGCTCAATAAAGTCTTTAGGGGAAATAGAAAACATTCCGTCGCCAAGAAAAGACGTGATTTCTTTTTCGTTACGGGTGTCAACGACCTCTCCGCATCTCCCGCATTCTCGTATTTCCTTCGAGGTGGCGTCTACGTAGTCGATTTCGGTAGTCCACGAACCTGGCTGATGCCCAAGGGGCTTCCCTTCGGTTTTGCCACAACGTTAACAGGTTTTCGGAGCCGTGCATGTTGCTTCTTCCCATTCGTGCCCGAGCGGTTTCCCCTCGGTTTTGCCGCAACTATTACATGTTCGAGGGCTTGTACAGGTTGCATTGGTCCATAGCTTGTGCGTGCAAAACAATTGGGGAAACAGCATAGGCAAACAGAAGACGACAGCAACTACTGCAGCAGCTGCGATGGCCGCGCGTTTTTTACCACCGACTTTATGAATGGCTTTCGTTATAAGTGAGTCGTTCTCTTCTTTTTCGCAAACGACGCCATCTTCATTTGATGGTCGATCTTCAGGAGAAGGAGTGTCGTCAGCGCCATCAGCAAACTGCTTCCCTTCATTATTCGGCTTCTGTTCGTCAGATGCGCTGCGCATTTGCTCATCGTTGGGTTCTTTCATCTCGTTATCCATGTTTATCGAGTCTCCTCTCTCGCTTAAATATGCGATGCAAACAATTGCGGTAAGTGAAACAGCTGGTGACACAACTATATCCCAGTTTGGGATATATCAAAATGGAATATAGCGTAAGCGGCATGAACGTTGATGCTAATAGGACATGCGGAAAATGCCTCTCCCAAATTCGTCGGGAGCAAGGTATCACTCAGGTTGAACTCGCAAGGAAACTGAGGGTACCTCAGTCCTTCATCTCGAAAGTCGAGACCGGAGAGCGCAGTCTTAGGGTTTATGAGCAGTTCGCCTATGCGGAAGCGCTTGGAATTACCGTCGGAGTTCTTGTGCAAAGACTTGAGGAGGATTTGAGTGGCGGAGATAAATAGATTGCGCCGCGCATCGGTCGGTAATTAAATCAGTGCTAGGGGGCTAACAAAGATGTCATGGGTTAACCTCCAACAGCAAGAGTATAAATATCAGCCCGGCGCCCCTTCAAAGCGTGGGTTCCTGTAGACATCGCAAGCAACGTTGTCGTAGGGCACCCAGGGGCATCCCCTTAAAAACATTCCGCAGCACGAGGCCCGCTTATCCGCAGCTCCGAAGGAGCAGGATAAGCGGGCCTCAAGTGCGAGGACGTTTTTAAGGGGATGCCCCTGGGTGGCCCGGATAGACCGATCGGCGATGTCTACAGGTACTCGATTTGAGCGCCCTCGGTGTCGCACGTCAGAATGTGCGTGTCGCATTTGGGGAACTGCTCGCGCAGCTTGACCTGCAGGAACTTTGCCACGATGGTGTCGTCGGTTACGGCCATGAGGGTCGAGCCCGAACCACTGATCCAGATGGTCTTGGCGCCGCCGTTAAGGCAGGTGTCGCGCACAGCGTTGTAGTCGGGAATCAGGCGGCGACGATAGGGCTCCTGGATGCGGTCGTCATTAGCGGCGGCAATCAGGTCCAGGTCACCAGTCTCCAAACCGCGCGTCATGCCGGCGATGCGGCCCATCTGCCACACGGCGGTGGAGAGCGGAATCTCCTGCGGCACGACCTTGCGCGCCTCACTCGTGTGTACTTCGTAGGGCGGAATCACGGTAATAAAACGCAAGCGATCGCTCACCTCGTAGCGAAGGCACTGGGGGAGCGAATCGGTCGGTGTAAAGGAGCAGACGGCGCCGCCTAGGATAGCGGGGGCGACGTTATCGGGGTGGCCCTCGACCTCGGTGGCAATGCGGACGAGCTCGGCGCGGTCGACGGTGTGGCCCGTTAAAGCGGCGGCGGCCATGATGCCAGCGACAACGCAGGTGGAGCTGGAACCCAGGCCACGAGCGACGGGAACGTCAGTCTGAATGTCGATGGCGACGGGGAAGGCCGGCTCGCCCCATGCGGCCAGCGCATCCACAAAGCTCACGTAGACCAGGTTGTTCTCGTTTTGGAACTCCTCGGGGCAGCCCGTGATGGTGAGCTTGTCGGCGCGCTCAAAGGTGAAGTGCGAGTAGAGGCTGACGGCCATGCCGAGAGTGTCGTAGCCGATGCCTAGGTTTGCGCTGGTGGCGGGGACGGTGATCTTGATCATGGGAATCTCCTGGGCGGTCTGCCTGTTTAGTTCGCTGCTCGGGCAGTCCTGGCTCGCTCGGAAAGCACATTAAGTGCTTTCCGGCTCGTGCGGAACTCGCGACGAACTAAACAGGCAGACCCGCATGTCAGTTCGTCATCATCCCGGTGGGTTTCTGATAAAAGAAGGTGCGCCGGCTTTCGCCGGCGCTTAATAAGGGGTTTAGTTGGTGCTCATTCGTTTTGCTGCAGACTCGACGTAGCTTGCCATCTCATCGACGTCGCAGACGTCTTCAAAGCGGACGGGCTTGGACTCGAGCTCGGCAAGTTGTGCCGGGGCGACCGTATCGGTGGCCTGCTCGAGCACACGCATAGCCTCAAAATCATCCTCGGGAACGTCGAGGCCCAGAGCGTCGCAGCAGGCGCGCGGGAACTTGTAGGGGCTGGCGGTCGAAAGCAGCACGCGGGCCTTGGCGCCCTCGGCGGGGGTGACTTTTTCAAAGACGTGATAGCCGCAGGCGGTGTGCGGGTCAATCACGTAGCCGTTTGCGTCCCAGCAGCTCTTGATGGCAGTGCGAACCTCGGCCTCGCTGGCCCAGCCGCAGCCAAAGATGCTCTGAATCTTTGCCAGCAGGTCGGCGGGAACTTCGTAGCGACCAGTCTGTGCCAGCTGCTCCATAAGGCCGGCAACGAGCTCGCAGTCGCCGTCGGACAAGAAGTAGAGCATGCGCTCCAGGTTGGAGCTAATAAGGATGTCCATCGACGGCGAGATGGTCGTGAAGAACGGGCGGTTACGGTCGTAAACGCCGGTGGTCAGGAAGTCGGCAAGCACGTTGTTCTTGTCGCTCGCCACGACGAGCTTGGCGACGGGCAGACCCATGCACTTGGCGTAGTAGCCGGCCAAGATATCGCCAAAGTTGCCGGTGGGCACACAGAACTCTACGGCGTCGCCAGCCTCGATAGCGCCGGCGCGCAGCAGTTGCGCATAGGCGGCAAAGTAGTAGACAACCTGCGGCACCAGGCGGCCGACGTTGATGGAGTTGGCACTCGAAAGCACAGTGCCGGCGGCTTCCAGGCGCTCGGCAAGCTCCTTATCGGCAAAGATGCGCTTGACGGCACTCTGGGCATCGTCGAAGTTGCCGCGGATGCCGCAGACGGCGACGTTATCGCCCTCCTGCGTGGACATCTGCAGATTCTGCACGCGGCTGACTTTGCCTTCGGGATAAAAGACGGTGATGCCCGTGCCCGGGGCGTCGGCAAAGCCGGCGAGTGCTGCCTTGCCCGTGTCGCCCGACGTGGCGGTGACGATCATGATGCGCTCGGCGCCGCCGTCCTTGGCGGAAGTGCGGGCCATCAGACGGGGGAGCATCTGCAGGGCGACGTCCTTGAAGGCGCTTGTGGGGCCGCCAAAGAGCTCCATCACATAGGTTTGAGGGACGTCAGCGCCCGGTGCGGCGTCGAGTTTGACGAGCGGCGTGACCTCTTCGCTTGCAAATGTGTCGCGGTATGCCTCATTCACACAGGCCGAAATTTCTTCGTCCGTGTAATCATTCAGTAACATTCCCAACACATCTTGAGCGATTTCAAAGTACGATTTATCTGCAAGCGAGCTGATATCGACCTGCTGGGTGCCGAGCTCGTCCGAGACAAACAAACCCCCGTCGGGAGCGATGCCGGTACGGATTGCCACCTTACTTGAGCACGATAAAGTGCGTCCTCGTGTACTATGATAAGTTCCCATATAACACTGCTCCTCGGATGCCTTGGTCCCAATCGGTGAAACCATGGTATCAGAGCGCGCAAAATAGGTTCGCAGAGGCTTTTTAGAAAGGTAACCTCCAGCCCATGATTAAGATTGCCAAGTTTGGCGGCTCGTCGGTCGCCGACGCCGAACACTTTAAGAAGATCAAGGCCATTGTCGATGCCGACCCGGCCCGCCGTTTTGTGGTGGTTTCTGCCTGCGGTCGCCGCTTTAAGGGCGATACCAAGGTGACCGACCTGCTCTACTTGGTTAACGCACACGTTAAGTACCACGTGTCGTGCGAGGAGCTGCTCGAGGACATTGGCCAGCGCTATTTTGATATCGCTGACGAGCTGGAGCTCACCTATCCCATCCGCGAGGAGTTCGCGGCCTTTGCCGAGCGCGCCCGCTCGGGCGGCTACTCCACCGAGGAGCTCGTGAGCCGTGGCGAGTACTTCACCGCTCGCCTGATGGCCGAGTACCTGGGTCTGCCGTTCCTGGACGCCGCGACGGTCGTTGCGTTCCATCACGACGGTACGCTCAGCATGAACCGCACCTCTGAGCTGGTGCAGGAGTACGGTCAGCAGGGCGGCTTTGTTATGCCCGGTTTCTACGGCGCGACGCGTGAGGGCCAGATCAAGCTGCTCGACCGTGGTGGCGGCGATATTTCCGGTTCGATCCTGGCCAAGTGCCTGGGCGCCGACCTGTACGAGAACTGGACCGACGTTTCGGGCTTCTATTCTGCCGATCCTCGCATTGTGCCCGAGGCTCAGCCCATCGCCCGCGTTACCTACGAGGAGCTGCGCGAGCTTTCGTACATGGGCGCGAGCGTCCTGCACGAGGAGGCCGTGTTCCCTGTGCGCGAGGCGGGTATTCCGCTGGTCATCAAGAACACCAATGCGCCGCAGGATCCCGGCACCATCATTAGCGAGACGGCCGATGAGGGCGAGGCAGAGCCCATCATTACCGGCGTGACCGGCAAGCGCGGCTTTGTCGCCATCAACGTGGCCCGCGACCGTACCAAGCCCCGCGTCGGCTTTATGCGCCGCGCGCTTTCGGTTTTCGAGCGCTATAACGTTTCCGTCGAGCATATGCCCACCGGCGTCGATCGCTTTGGCGCCGTGGTGCAGGAGCAGGATGTGCACGACTCGCTGTACTCGCTCGTGGGCGACATTCAGCAGGAGGTCGAGCCGCTCGAGATCGAGGTTGTCGAGGGTTTGGCGCTCATCGCGACCGTCGGCCGTAACCTTCGCGGCCGCGCAGGTATCTCGGGCCATCTGTTTGGCATGCTTGGTCAGGCCGGCGTGAGCGTACGTATGATTTCGCAGAGCTGCGACGAGATCAACATCATTATCGGCGTAGAGGAGAAGGACTTCGACCTGGCGATTCGGACCATTTACCGCGCCTTCTCCGACGAGAACGGCATTGTGAAGGTCTCCGACCTGGAGGCTCCCGTGCCGGTCGATCCCGCTCCGGCCGCGCTCCACAAGTAGCTGCTATCCCAGTAGATTTTTGGGACTTGCTTCAAAAACTACGGCGGGGCGTTTCGTTTCGGTTTCGTTTCGACGGGGCGGGTTTCGTGCCCGCCCTGTTCTTGTATACACTGGCAACAATAATCGGCCTGCTCGGCGTGCGGGCAAAAGCCACAGCCTTTAAAGGGGGAAGCATGAAACAGTACACGGTTGCTATTTTGGGCGCGACGGGAGCCGTGGGCACCCAGATGCTTGAGTGCCTCAACGAGCAGGAGTTTCCGGTCGGCAAGCTCAAGCTGCTAGCGAGCGCGCGCTCTGCGGGCAAGACCGTCGAGTTCCGCGGCGAGCAGGTTGTGATTGAGGAGGCTTGCCCCGAGGCCTTTGAGGGCTGCGACATCGTGCTCGGCGCCGCCGGCGACGATATTGCGAAGGAGCTACTGCCCGAGGCCGTCAAGCGCGGCGCCGTCGTGGTCGACAACAGCCACGCCTTCCGCATGGATCCCGAGGTGCCGCTGGTCGTGCCCGAGATCAATGCCGACGACATCAAGTGGCATCACGGCCTTATCGCCAATCCCAACTGCGCGACCATCATCGGCCTGGTTCCCACGTGGCCGCTGCACCAGCTTGCTGGCGTGAAGCGTATGATCGTGTCCACGTATCAGGCAGCTTCGGGCGCTGGCGCTCCCGGTATGGCCGAGCTCGAGGCTCAGCTTGCCGCCCTGGGCCGTGGCGAGGAGATTCCCGAGCCGCGCGCGTTTGCCGCCCAGCTGGCGAGCAACCTGATTCCGCAGATCGGCGGTGTCAAGGAGGAGGGCTTTACCTCCGAGGAGATGAAGTTGCAGAACGAGGGCCGCAAGATCATGCACCTGCCCGAGCTGCGCGTGAACTGCACCTGCGTGCGCGTGCCCGTGCTGCGCTCGCACTCCGAGAGCGTTACGCTCGAGTTTGAGCGCGACATCACGGTGGAAGAGGCCCGTGCTGCGCTGGCTGCCGCTCCGGGAGTGAAACTGGTTGACGACATGAGCGCCGAGGATGCACACGACCGCTTCCCCATGCCGATGGATACGTCCGACCAGGACCTGATTTGGGTCGGCCGCGTGCGTCGCGACATCTCGAACCCCGAGGCCGTGCGCGGTATCACCTTCTGGTGCTGCGGCGACCAAATCCGTAAGGGCGCGGCAACCAACGCCGTCCAGATCGCTAAGCTGCTCTGCGAGTAGCGGTTGACCTGTCCGGCGGGGGCCGGGCTTGGTTTTCAGAACGTCCTCGACCATGTGTGGCGCCTTGTCCTGCTCCTTCGGAGCCGC
>CANRSF010000004.1 GCA_947642445.1 uncultured Collinsella sp.
CGACAAGGCGCCACACTGGTCTGCGGAGTGTTCTGAAAACCAAGCCCGGCCCCCGCCTGCGGTGACGTTGCTGCGAGCTGCCCACGATGGGGCCGTTGTTGGTTGGGGCCGCTGGGCTGATGTGGGGGCACGTGGTTGTTGCGGGCCCTGGTCCCGGCGGCGGCCTCGGCGCTTTGCGCCTGCTGCCTGGGGTGACTTTGGGCTTGGTGCGAATTGAGGTCTAATACTTTCCCGAGAAGTGAAGGACCTTATTTGGACCCCCGAAGCATTGGCATATTTTGACCGCTATTTCCTGCGGTTTTGCAGCGCGAATCCTGCGGTTTTGCGGTCTAAAGGTGTGGATGCTCCGGGACTTCGTTTTTACTCGTTCACTTCTCGGGAAAAGTATTAGAGCTCAGCTGGCGGGGGTACCGCCCTGGCGTCGAAGCCCCGCGTCTTCTTCGCTTGATTGGGAAAAACAGCCTCGCTGAAGTAATTGCGAGCTCGCCCGGACGTATCTGCGGGGGTTGTCTGCACAATTCGCGGTATTATGTTGCGGAGTTTTGAAAGGAGCCGCTGGTGGTCACGACGACGTTTGCTTCGCCTTTGGGCGAAATCCTGCTTGCCGCTGATGGCCGCGGTCTGACGGGGCTTTGGTTTGAGGGGCAGGAGCACTTTGGCTCCACGCTTCTCCGTGAAGACTCCGAACATGTTGAAGGCGTCGATGCGGTTTCCGGTACTGGTGGCATGTCGTCGGTGAGTCCGGCAAATGGTGCGGCCTCTTCGGTGCTTGAGCGTTCCTGGGCTTGGCTGAATGCTTATTTTGCAGGGCAGGAACCTCGGTTTACGCCGCCGTTGCATATGATCGGCACGGCGTTTCAGCGTGAGGTTTGGTTTGAGCTGCTTTCGATCCCGCGTGGCGAGGTCGCTACGTATGGCGAGATCGCCCAGCGTGTTGCGGCTCGACATCGTGTGCCGGGAAATGAAGCGCCCGTTGTATCTCCTCGCGCGGTGGGGGCTGCGGTCGCTCGCAACCCTATTTCGATTATCGTGCCGTGCCATCGCGTGGTCGCGGCCGACGGATCGCTCAACGGATACGCCGGTGGACTGGATCGCAAGGAGTGGCTGCTGCGCCTCGAGGGTGCCTATCTATAAGCTGCAGGCGGCCGCAACGCCCATGCGGCAAGCGCGCTCGCTGTACGGGCGTTGTTTGCAGGGCGAGATGTGAAGCCGCCCGTTCCTTAAGTCCGACTAAGCTATAACCTTGCTTTTTTAAATATGCTCATCGACCTGCTAAGGCAGCACTAAGGCGAGTGCGGGTGCGCTATTATCGGCGCTCACGGAGCGCTTGGTGTTCTTGGCACGCATGGACGAGGGCTCGGCGGGCTTTACCATGGCGTCGATCGATCTTTCGGAGGCGGTGAACAAGGCGGCGGCGCCGTTTAAGTCGGTGGCGGTCTCAGGCGGTAAACGCCTGTCGACGTCGATTGCGACCGGCGTGCGGACCCATGCCGATGCCGCGGCGGTGGCACAGGTGGTTGAGTTGCTACTGGACAACGCCACGCGCTATGCGAGCGAGGGCAGCGTGATTGAGCTGAGCCTGTGCGCCGTTTCGCACGGCAAAGGCAAGGGCGCCGCCGAGCTTGTCGTATCGAACGCCGTGGACGAGCTGCCCGAGGGCGACCTGGACCGATTGTTCGATCGCTTCTATCGTGCGGATGCGTCGCGCAGCTCCAAGACGGGTGGCTCGGGCGTGGGCCTGTCCGTGGTGCGTGCCATCGCCGAGGCCCATGGAGGCGCCGCCACCGTATCCGGTCACGGCAACCAGATCACCTTCACCGTTTGCCTTTAAAACCTGCCAAAAAGGAACAGGTTTATTTTGGCAGGTTTTATCTGGGGAAACGTCCGCAGGAGAGGGCATGGGCGGTGTGAACATATGCATCTCTACCTGCTAAAATATAGGCATCGTTGTTCGGCTCCCGAAGGGAAAGGAGACGGTCATGCAGTACGAGATCGGCGGAGGGGCTTTCCCGGTTGTTACGTGCAACCTTAGCGACGGCGAATCCATGATCACCGAAAGTGGTGCCATGGTCTGGATGACCCCCAACATGGAGATGTCCACCTCGGGCGGTGGCATAGGCAAGATGTTCTCTAAGGCTTTTTCGGGTGAGGCGTTGTTCCAAAACATTTGGACCGCGCACGGCGATGGCATGATTGCGTTTGGCTCTTGTTTCCCCGGCCGCATCGTGCCAATCGAGATCGGTCCTGGCAAGAGCTGGATTTTGCAGAAGCGCTCGTTCCTTGCCGCGGAAAGTGGTGTTGAGTTGAGCATCCACTTTAACAAGAAGGCAAAGGCCGGCGTCTTTGGCGGCGAGGGCTTTATCATGCAAAAGCTCACGGGCTCGGGTATTGCCTTTGCCGAGATCGACGGCGACCTAGTTGAGTACGAGCTTGCTGCTGGTCAGCAAATGATTGTAGATACCGGCAACGTGGCCGGCTTTGAGGAGACGGTGAGCATCGACGCGCAGATGGTCAAGGGCGTCAAAAACATCATGTTTGGCGGTGAAGGCGTGTTCAACACTGTGCTCACCGGTCCGGGCCGCATCTGGCTGCAGACAATGCCCATTTCCAATCTTGCAGCAGCAGTGGCCTCGATGACCAACAACAATAACTAGTCCGCATAGGATAGCGCGCGGCGGGCTTACCCTGTCGCGCGCTTTTTTGCTGGCAAACGCCTCGCTTATAGAGTGTGGCTGCGCTGCTACAGCGAGCGTCGTCATCTCGTCACCCTGATAGCTTGCGGCAAGCGTGGCAATGAGGAGTGAGAATTTGAGTGCTCAGTCCCAAGTCATAATGGCGGCCATGCCAACAAGCAAAAACGAGTTGCCGGTGTCACGGAAAGGCGGGCGTCGGTCGATTCCACGTGAGACGGCTGTGCCGATCTGCACGGCCGCCCCTGCGCGTCCCGCGCTGCCCCCAAAGAGGTACGTTTCCCCTTATAAAACCTGCCAAAATAAACCTGTCCCTTTTTGGTCGGTGCGAAATGGGTAATACTAAAGAGTTATCCGACCAGATGGGAATTAATCGATGGCCTATATTGAATTCAAAGACGTCATCAAAGCATACGGCGAGGGCGATGCCCGCATTCATGCGCTCGACGGCGCGAGCTTTACCGTTGAGCGTGGCGAGCTTGCCATTATCCTGGGCGCTTCGGGCGCCGGTAAAACCACGGCGCTCAATATCTTGGGCGGCATGGACACGGCAACTTCCGGCACCGTGACGGTGGACGGACGCGACGTGAGCTCCGCCAACGAGACGCAGCTCGTGGAATACCGCCGCGCCGATGTCGGCTTTGTTTTCCAGTTCTACAATCTGGTCCCCAACCTGACGGCACTCGAAAACGTCGAGCTCGCGGCGCAAATCTGCCCCGATTCGCTCGATGCCGAGCAAACGCTTTGCCAGGTTGGCCTGGGCGAGCGCCTCGCCAACTTCCCCGCGCAGCTTTCGGGCGGCGAGCAGCAGCGCGTGTCCATCGCCCGTGCACTGGCAAAGAACCCCAAGCTGCTCCTGTGCGACGAGCCCACGGGCGCGCTCGACTATAAAACCGGCAAGCAGATCTTGCAGCTGCTGCAGGACACCTGTCGCAAGCAGGGCATCACGGTCATCATCATCACGCACAACTCCGCGCTCGCGCCCATGGCCGATCGCCTGATCCGCTTTAAGAGTGGTCGAGTGGAGTGCGAGACGGTCCAGCAAAATCCCGTGCCGATCGAGACGATCGAGTGGTAGCGCCCATGGATCAGGACCGCCAAAACAGCCAACGCCGCGACGCGCAGAACACGGAGCGCGAGCAGGATTTTACGACCTACCGCACTGCCCAAAGTTCAAACGACATGGTGCCGACGGTGTTTCGCCGCGGTGTCTACCGCACGATTCGCGGCAGCCTCAAACGCTTCTTGTCCATTGTCGTGATCACCGCGCTCGGCGTGAGCGTGATGTGTGGCCTTAAGGCGGGTTGCGAGGATCTGTGCGATTCGGTCGACGCTTACTTTGACCAGCAGAATGTTTATGACATCAACGTGCAGTCGACCTATGGTCTGACCGATGACGATATTGCCGCGATCCAAGAGGTCGATGGCGTCGAGACGGCCGAGGGCATCTATACCGAGACCGCCTATACCGCCGTGGGTACGACGCGCGAGCGTGTCGTCGTACAGAGCCTCTCCAAAGAGAATATTGACCAACCGGTGCTAGTGCGCGGCGAGCTGCCCGAGACTTCGGGCGAAGTGGCAGTGACCTCACGTTTTTTGAAGGCTTCGGGCAAGAAAATCGGCGATACGGTGAGCTTTGCCGCCAACGATGCGAGCTCGTCGAACCAAAGCGCCAAGGACCAGTTTGCCGATGGGGACTACACCATTACGGCTGAGGTCCTCGATCCCACTGATGTGAGCTCCGACTCGACAGTCAACGCCTTCCGTGCCGCCTCGGCCGCGGACTACAAGTTCTACGTGAGTGAGGATGCCGCGACGTCGTCGTCCTATTCCGCGATCCACGTGATCGTCGAGGGAGCCAAGGACCTCAACTCCTATTCCGATGCCTATACGGCAAGGATTAACGAGGTCAAGGGCAATATCGAGAAGATTCGTGACGAGCGCGAAAAAGCGCGTGCCCAGGAACTGACGGCCGATACGCCGGCGAGCTTGGACGCGGCCGAGCGTCAAGCGAACATGGTCTTTGGGATTGAACAGGACAACATCAACCGTATGGCCGAGGGCAGCGAGGAGCGCGCCCAGGCTCAGGCCGATTTGGACCAGCGCCGCGCCGCCGCCGACCAGCAATTCGCCGATGCCCGCGCCGAGATTTCCGACCTTGGCGAATGCACCTGGTACATCCAGGACCGTGGCAACATCGCGAGCTACTCGAGCGTCGAGAGCGACAGCTCCTCGATCGAGGCCATCGCCACGGTCTTCCCGTTCATCTTCTTTATCGTCGCCGTGCTCATCAGCCTTACCACCGCCACGCGTATGGTCGAGGAGGAACGCACGCTCATCGGCCTGTATAAGGCGCTCGGTTATTCGCGCGGGCGCATTCTGTCCAAATACGTGGACTACTCGCTGTGGGCGTGCCTGATCGGCGGCGTGCTCGGCAATATCATCGGATTTGTGGGCCTGCCGCTGTTCCTGTTTACGGTGTTCGACGACATGTACTCGCTGCCCCAGATGTTGCTTTCGTACGACATTGTGTCCTCAATCGTCTCGGTGGCACTGTTTGCCGTGGGCGTGGTGGGCGCCACAATTATCGCCTGCCGCCACGAGATGGCCGAGACCCCGGCCTCGCTCATGCGCCCCAAGGCTCCGCGCGCCGGCTCGCGCATCTTGCTTGAGCGTATCGGCTTTATCTGGCGCCGCATGGGCTTTTTGAACAAGGTCGCTGCACGCAACCTATTCCGCTATAAAAAGCGCGCCTTTATGACCATCTTCGGAATTGCCGGCTGCACAGCGCTCGTGATCTGCGGTATGGGCATCCGTGACACGTCGGTGGCGCTTTCGCCCAAGCAGTACGGGCATATCACGCGCTATGACTTGCTGGCGGTCGCCAATCCCGACGATTTTTCGCAGACGTGCGCGGCGTTGGACGAGCGCAACGCGGCCAATGATTCCAACGTGACCGTGACCTCGACCCTGCCGATTATGACCGACAACGTCACCTTTACATTCGGCGGAAAGAGCGAGACCGTGCAGCTGATCGTGGTGCCCGATGACCGCACGAACGATCTGGACGACTATGTTCGCCTTGAGGATGAGTCCAAAGAGCCGCTGTCTTTGCGTGACGGAGACGTGTATCTGAGCAAGAGTTCACAGCTGGTACTGGGGATTCAGCCGGGCGATACGGCGCACGTCCAGGATTCGTCGCTCAATGTTGCCAAGGTCAAAGTCAGCGACATCTCGCTCAACTATCTAGGCAACACGCTTTACATGACGCAGAGCACCTATGAGCGCGCGTTCGGTCGAAGTGCACGCCTTAACGGCGTCTTTGTGCTGCTTAAGGGTTCGTCGGCTGACCAGATTGCGTTTACCAACCGTCTTAAGAGCGATGGTTGGATTACGCTGTCGAGCACCGCCGAGCATTGGGAAAACTATGAGGCAAACTTTACGATTATCAATTCGGTCGTGGTGCTTGTGACCTTTATGGCGGCGTGCCTGTCGTTTGTGGTGGTATTTACGTTGTCTAACACCAACATCTCGGAGCGCGAACGCGAGCTGGCGACTATTAAGGTGCTGGGCTTCCGTCGTGGCGAGGTGCACCATTACGTCAACAAGGAGACGTTGATTCTTACGGCGATCGGAGCCGCGCTGGGCGTTCCGCTGGGCGGCTTGCTGGCCGAGAGTTTTACGTACATTTTGCAGATGCCGTCATTGTACTTTGACGTTGAGGTCGAGCCGCTGAGCTACGTGCTGTCCGTTCTGCTGGCCTTTGCCTTTACGTTTATCGTCAACCTCGCTACCAATCGCACCCTCAACAAGATCGACATGGTCGGCGCCCTCAAGAGCGCCGAGTAACCTGCCAAAAAGGGACAGGTTTATTTTGGCAGGTTTTATCTGGGCAAACGCCGGACAACCATTAGGTGGCCCGGCGTTTGCCCCGTCAAACGGGCTTTCCATTTGCCTTTCATTCTATTTGGTTTTCGCTCGCAGGCGTGGATGAGAGGCTCTCTTTGGCCTTCGAGATTGGGCTTGTATGGGTCGTATGCCACAAAATGGGCCTATCTACTACGTTTGCTACCACACCCTCGACCGTGACAAAGGTTATGAAATTAAAACCGCAGGTAGAGGGCTTGCCAGCTTTCGGAAAAGGCGGGTATGGTCGGCCCTCTCGAGTTAAACGTAGTAAATAGGCCCTTTTCTTGGCGCGCGGTCAGCTCAATGCTAATCTCCGTGCCGGAACTGACCCAGTTGTTTGTAAGTTGCGGTGATATACGGACTGTTTGGCGCTTTGGAGCTTCAAAACAGTCCCTATCTCACCGCAACTTAGGAGAAGGGCGGGGGCGGTTGGGTGCTGGTGGGTCGGAGCGTGTTAGGCCTGTTTGCGGTGCTTCCATTGTTTGCGACACCAGCGCATGAGCGCCTTTATGACGGGAATCGTGATGAGGATGATCCATGCAGGATGGGGCTGTCCCAAACAGAGCCACATGTAGAGGAACCAAGCGATGGCGGCTGCCGGGTAGATGACCTCGATCAGCTTAGACAGGTGGCGCCGATCGATAAAGTCACCAATCGCGTAGTAGACGGGAACCAGAAAGACGAGGAAAAGCCCCATGCCCCATGTGCCGTAGACAATGCCGAGCACCAGATAGGCGAGAGTAACAAGTGCGGGGAAGGGGAATTTGTTCCATGCACGTCCGACCTTGGTGTGGAAATGCTTGCCATGATGGTCGAGCTTGTCGTGTGCTTCCTTCCAGCTGGAAAACGTTTCGCCGTCGATGGTGACGGTGCCGTCGTCATTGGTGCGTACGCTATGTCCATCGTCCTCAAGCGTATCGATATGCACGCCGTCCGGCCCCACATGCACCTCTTCGCCCTTGCGCTCGTTGGTCACATGGATGCCGCTCCAACCAACATGGACTTCCTCGCCCTTATTGGGATCAATGACGTGGATACCGCGCGCGAGGGAAATGTCGACAAGTGGTTTGTCGCCGCAATCGGCGTGCCCGGCAGGATCCTCAGCCTCGTCAGCCACATCCGCCGTCTCGGTGTCGGCGCTACCGTCCTCCAGGTCGTCGGCATCGTTGGCCGCCTCCCCATACAACAGCTCATCCAGCGACACGCCATACAGCGCGGCGAGCGCAATAAGGTTATCGGTATCGGGCGAGGATTCGCTGCGCTCCCATTTACTGACAGCCTGACGACTTACGCCCAGCTGGGCGGCAAGCGCCTCCTGAGAAAGCCCGGCAGCTTTACGGCGATCGACGAGGCGCTGTGCCATCGCAAGATCCATGGTGGTTCCTTTCGTTTGATGGTCGAATCGAATGAGCCGAGTATGCCGAGAACAGCCGGTAGCGACCACCATTTCTAGTTAGAATCTGCCCCAACCCTACCGCAACTACCGGTAGCAACCCCTAGCGACCAGCCATTTTAGGACAAATGTCAGTGCTACTCTCAGCTAAGAGCCTGCAACATCCCAAAATCTCAGCCCACGCACTTGCAGCAAGAAGACGAATAGCCTCGGCCTCCCTAGTTACCGCAGGAGGCCCCAGGGCTTTCCTCCCAAATCTTTCCGCAGGACGGAAGGACCCCGCCGCGCGAAGCGCGCAGCGGGGTCCTGACATGTCCGAGGACGATTTGGGAGGAAAGCCCTAGGGCCTCCGATGAGAGCAGTTCCAGCCGAGGCTATTCGTCGCCGAAGCTGATGCCCAGCGCTTTGGCCTCGCGCACCAGATCGCTCTGGGGGTCGACATATTTGAGCTTGCCGGCGACATCCTCGAGCGGCATATGGCACATCTTGCCGTCGCGCAGGGCAATCATGTAGCCAAACTCGCCGCGCAGGCAGCCGAGCGCCGCCTCGACACCGCACTGGGTCGCAAAGATGCGGTCCTGGGCATCGGGCTGACCGCCGCGCTGCGTGTGGCCGGGGATGGCGACGCGGGTCTCGCGACCGGTCTTGGCCTCAATCTCCTTGGCGATGTCGTAGACAATCGACGGGCTCGTGCGCTCGGCGAGCTTCTTCTTGTACTCCTTCTTGGACAGTGCCGCGTCTTCCTTGGAGATGGCGCCCTCGGCGACGGCCACGATGGTAAAGCGGCTGCCGGTCTCCATGCGATGCTCGATGGTCTTGATGACGTTATCCATGTCGTAGGGGATCTCGGGAATCAAGATGACATCCGCGCCGCCCGCGACGCCGGCATACAGTGGGATCCAGCCAACCTTGTGGCCCATGATTTCGATGACAAACACGCGACCGTGGCTCGAAGCGGTGGTGTGGATGTCGTCGATGCACTTGGTGGCGACGTCGATGGCGCTCGTAAAGCCAAACGTCAACTCGGTGCCCCAGGTGTCGTTGTCGATGGTCTTGGGCAGGGCGATAACGTTGAGGCCCTCTTCGCGCAGGCGGTTGGCGGTCTTGGTGGAGCCGTTGCCGCCCAGCATAAACAGGCAGTCGAGCTGCAACTTGTGATAGGTGTGGACCATCGCGGGCACCTTCTCGACGCCGTCGGCCTCGGGAGTATCCAGGCGCTTGAACGGCGTACGGCTCGTGCCCAGGATGGTGCCGCCGCGGGTGAGGATGCCGCTAAAATCGGCGGGCGACATGACGCGGAACCTGCTGTAGATAAGGCCCTGGTAGCCGTCCTCAAAACCATAGATCTCGATAGGCTCTTCGCTATTGGTCATGAGCGTTTTGACAATGCCGCGCATGGTGGCGTTGAGCGCCTGGCAGTCGCCGCCACTGGTAAGAAGACCGATCCTGAGCATGATGAATCCTTCCGGGCAAGTTATAACATGCGCATAAGTTTACCCCCGCACACTGTTGATACGGGGGTAAAACGTGTTAGCTCAAGCGTATAGAAATGTAAGCAACGTCAGGGAACGTAAGGCCGACGGGCCTGGCTCCTTACAGTGCGAAGGCATCGACGTTGCCCCAGTGGCGGCGCAGCGTGATGGCGGCAGCGGGCTCGGTGTTGTCGAAGACGACCGACCACTGCGTGTTGCTGGTGATGTCTTCCGGATTGGGCTCTTGCGCCGCAGCGCGCAGGGTCTTCCAAGCGACTGCCTCGTCTTGGGCACCGACATGGGCGTCGAGGACATCGGCGATTGCGATGACGCGTTCCTTGCCATGGCCCAGCTCGCCATTCTTTTGGTTGGGCAGCACTTCGTCGCCATAGCAGGCGTAGAAGTTCGTAACCTGGCGTACAGGAGTCGCTTTGAAAGCGCGGTCCGGATCGCGCGGATCCCACTCTACTACGCGCGCGTCACCGGCGGCGTCGTTGATAAAGAAGTGGTAATCGCGTCCGGCCATGGCGTGCATGTCGTAGGCGGAAAGCAGGTCGACGGCCTCTTGCGTGGTAGCCGCGCGGTCGAGCACCAGACGGATGGCGAGCGAGGTATTGATGACGGGGCGCTTTGTGTCCTGGTCACAGGGCTTGGAATCCAGGGTGAGCACGGCAATGGACACGCCGCATTCGTTGACACCGTCGAGCTGGGCAAACGGGCCCATCAACGCTGCGGCGCGTCCGGCGACGGAGTCAAGTGGAGTGTTGGCGCCCAGGTTATTGAGGGCCGCAAAGCCGATGGAGGCATAGCCGTCGCGCGGGTGATTGCGCGCCAGCAGCGCCGAGGTGTCGTCCTTAAAGTCGTAATTGCGACCGGTGCGCACGCGGCCTTCGGCATCTACGGCGACAAAAGCGCTGCAGGCAAACTGGGGCGCCTGGACATGTGCCGGCACGCCGGGGAGCACCTGCGCCACCACGGCATCGATGTAGGTCTGGTCGTCGCGCACGCCAGCGGCGATGATGCGATCAAGATCGTAGTCGTAGGCAATGTCGATTGCGTACAGGTCATAGCCATCCGCGTAGCCGGTCAAGCGTTTGAGCGACGCGGCGGACTTGATTTGCTTGTGATAAACGATACCGGTGGCAGCGGCAAGGCCGACGGCGGCTCCCGCGACACCGCAGGCGATGGCAATGTTACGTGGCTTCATGACGGCTCCTCTCGTCCTGTTAGCGCAATTGTCGCAAAAGGAGCGCGGGCATGATGGCTCAACTTGGTGAGCGGCGCGGAATTAAGCACGGAATGAAGAGTGCGGCGCTGGCGTGGCGGGGTATGCTGGAGGGGACCATCAACCCAGCGAAAGGGGAGAGCATGACGGATCAGGAAACGCCCGAGCGCGCGCATGTGACGGCCGATGATATCGAGGCCGCCAACGATCTTATCGACTTTATCGAGGCATGCCCCAGCATGTTCCATACGGCGGCGACCATTATGGCCGAGCTCGACGAGGCGGGCTTTACCTACCTGTCCGAGAATGCGGCGTGGGACATCGAGCCGGGCGGGCGTTATTACACGCAGCGCAACACCTCGAGCGTTGTTGCCTTTAAGGTGGGCGAGGACCTGGCCGCGACGTGGGGCGAGGACGGCGTTGCCGGTGACTATCATTTTCAACTCACGGCGTCGCACAGCGATTCTCCGACGTTTAAGGTCAAGGCCGTGCCCGAGCTCGACGGCGCGGGCGAGACGCTGCGCCTGAACACCGAGGCCTACGGCGGCATGATCGACTACACCTGGTTCGACCGCCCGTTGGCGCTTGCGGGCCGCGTGTTGGTGCGCGAGGGCGACCGTATTGAGAGCCGCCTGCTTGCCACCGAGCGCGAGGTCGCTATTATCCCGAGCCTTGCCATCCACATGAACCGCGGCGTTAACGAGGACTTTGCTCCCAACCGAGCCATTGATCTGTGCCCGCTCATCAGCGCCGGTGACCTTAAGCAGGGAGATTTTGACGCCCTGATCGCTGACGAACTGGACGTTGAGCCCGAGCAGATCCTGGGCCGCGATCTGTTCCTGGTCAATCGTCAGGATGCGCGCATTTGGGGCTGGGCCGACGAGCTCATCTCGACGCCCAAGCTCGACGACCTGGCCTGCGCCTACACCTCACTGCAGGCATTTTTGGGTGCCGAGAACGCGCACGACGTTTCGGTCTTCTGCTGCTTTGATAATGAGGAGGTTGGCTCCGAGACCAAGCAGGGCGCCATGTCGACGTTCTTGGCCGACGCGCTGCGCCGCATCAACGGATCGTTGGGCTTTGACGACGAGTCGTACCACCGCGCACTTGCCGCCTCGATGCTTGTAAGCTGCGACAATGCACATGCCGTGCACCCCAACCATGCCGAGAAGTGCGATGCCCGCAATCAGGTGGTACTCAACGGCGGCATCGTCATCAAGGAGGCCGCCAACCAGCACTACTGCACCGACGCCTTTAGCCGCGCGGTGTTCCAGGCCATTTGCGATGACGCCGACGTGCCCACGCAGGCCTTTGCCAACAAGAGCGATATGGCCGGCGGTTCTACCCTGGGCAATCTGTCCAATATGCAGGCGAGCATGCATGCCGTGGACGTGGGCCTGCCGCAGCTTGCCATGCACTCGAGCTACGAGACCGGCGGCGTGCGCGACGTGATGTACGCTATCCGCGCCCTCACCGCCTTCTACGAGCGCAACCTAACCATCAACGGCGCCGAAAGTGTGGAGCTCTAAAACCTGCCAAAAAGGGATGTTAATTTTGGCAGGTTTTATCTGGGCGAATGCAAAGGGTGAAACCGAACTGGATTGGTGATGCGTAGCCGCCGAGGTGCAGTGTGCCTCGGCGGCTTTTTGTGTACAGAGTACGGCTAATGCTTATAAATGCTATACATGCTTTACGTATCTACCATAGAGTTTTATGATAGTTTTGAAGTATTAAGGAGGGGTTATGACCACAACAGCCGCTCAGATCAACGTACGTCTCGATGCCGATCTTAAAAGGAGTGGGGACGCCGCTCTCTCCAAGGCCGGTATGACGCCGAGCCAAGCGGTGCGAGCGCTCTGGCAGCTTGCAGCGTCGCTGGCCGATCGCCCCGGTGCGCTCGAGGATATCCTGCTGCCCAGTCGTGCCCGGGCGGAACAGCGCGAGCGCGAAAAGGCCGCCAAACGTAAGTTCGAGCTCATGGATCAGGGGTCGAAGCTGTTCGCTGCCGCTTGCTGTGAGTCGGGAATCGATATGGTCAAGGCTCAGCCATCGGACGACGAAGAGCTCAAACGGAATGCCTATGCGGATCGCTATGGCGAGGAGATGAGCTGGCTCTATGAGTGAGACTCCAAAGCGCATCTTGGTTGACACCAACGTGTGGCTCGATTACTTCATTCCCTCACGACGTGGTCGTTCGGTGGCGATTGAGTTTTTACGCGATGCATGCACGGCGCAGGTTGATTTGCTGTACGCGGCGACATCGTCCAAAGACCTGTTCTATTTGATTTCAAGCGAACATAAGGCATGGTATCGGCGCGAGCATGGTTCGCTTTCCCAGTATGCCGCTACGGTAGCGACTTCGCTTGCATGGGATTGTCTTAGCGTGCTGTCGCAGCTTGCCACGCCAGTGCCCTGTGACCTGAGCGATATATGGATGGCGAGCAGGCAGCGTGAGCTCCATAGCGATTACGAAGACGATTTAATCATTGCGGCAGCGATACGCGCAAAGGCAGATCTCCTGGTCACCAACGATGTCAAGCTCTCTTCGCATGCGCCCGTCGCAGCAATGAACGTCGAAAACGCAAGAAACTATCTAACAACGCTTAAATAGCGCTAGACCCCTCTGGTCGAATAATGGTCAGCGAGAGTCCACAGGTAGGGCCGCGCCAGCAAAGCGCCGCAGGTTGAACAAAAGTCAGCGAGAGCCCGCCGTTTGAGCCAAGGTGCCGTGAAATGAAAAGGCGCTGACCTTCTGGTCGCGCCTTTGAAATTGAACGGCAGATTGGCCAAACGGCGGGCTCGCAGCGTCGAGGGGTTCCGGCGTTTGGTAAAACGCCGGAACAAATCAGTGTTCGATCCAGCAACGCAGGGTCTCGCCGGCTTGCAGGTGACGCAGATTCTCCGCGGCGATGTCGACGACGTTGTTGAGCGTGGCGGCCAGGTGGAACCAGCCGGAGACGTGCGGCGTGATGAGCATGTTGGGCGCGTCCCACAGCGGGCTTGTCGCGGGCAGGGGCTCGGGGTCGGTGACGTCGACCGCGGCGCCGGCGAGATGGCCCGACTCCAGGGCGGCAACCAAGTCGTCGGCGACCACAAGGTCGCCGCGGCCGCCGTTGGCAAAGAAGGCGCCCGGCTTCATCGCGGCGAAGAACTCGGCATTCGCAAGACCGCGGGTCTCGGGCGTGCTGGGCAAAAAGGATGCGACGATGTCGGCCTCGGCCAGGCGCTCGGACAGGGCATCCATGCCGTCCATGTCCTCAAACACAATGGGATAGACGAGCGGATGGCGCTTGATGCCGCGGACGTGCGCGCCCATGCTGCGGCAGAGCGTGGCAAAGTGGCCGCCGATATCGCCCGCGCCCAGCACCAGCACGTTGGCATTTTTGAGCGAGGTGACCGGGCCCAAGTCCTCCCAGCGATGCTCGCGCTGCAGGTCCTGGTAGCCGGGCAGGCGCTTCATCATTGACAGCACCATGGCAAACATGTGCTCGCTTACGGCCTGACCGTAGGCGCCGATCGAGCAAGACAGCTTGGCGTCAGCCGGCACGGTGCCGGCGGCAAGGTAGTCGTCATAGCCGGCGGTCTGCAGTTGCAGCAGTTGAAGGTGCTCGCATGCGGGGAGCATGGCGGGGTCAACGTTGCCCAGAATCACATCGGCGTCAGCGACTTGCTCGTGCGTGACGGCGTCGGCGCTCGTGTAGATAAAATCTTCGCCCGGAGCGCTCGACTCGAGGATCGCGCGGTGACGATCGTTGACGGGCAACAAAACCAGGATGTTCACAAGCAGTCCTCTCCGCTCGACCTACCAAAAAGGGACAGGTTTATTTTGGCAGGTTTTATCAGGCAAAACGTTCAAATAAAACGCCGGGCGCTCATGGACGGTTATAAGTCCATGAGCGCCCGGCGTCCGTGCGGCTACCAGCTCAGCAGCTCGTAACCGTCCTCGGTCACCACGAGCTGCACCTCGCATTGAGCCGAATCGCTACCGTCCTTGGTGCGCACGCACCAGCCATCGCCCTTGCTAATCTTGATGTCGGGCGCTCCGGCATTGACCATGGGCTCGATGGTAAAGACCATGCCCGGAGCCATGATGGTGTCCACATCGGGCGCCTCGGTGGTAAAGCCTACAAACGGGTCCTCGTGGAACTCCTTGCCAATGCCGTGTCCGCCGTACTCGCGCACCACGCTAAAGCCGGCGTCCTCGACCGTCTTTTGCACGGCTTCGGCCATAACGGAGAGCGGCAACCATGGCTTGACGGCCGCCAGACCCGCCTCCACGCTGGCGCGGGTGACGTCGACCAGGCGCTGGCGCTCGGCCGAGACCTCGCCGATGCAGAACATGCGGCTCGAGTCGCTAAAGTAGCCGTCCAAGATCGTGGAGCAGTCCACGTTGATGATGTCGCCCTCGTGCAGCACGTCCGTATCGCAGGGGATGCCGTGACAGACCACGTCGTTGATCGAGGTGCACACGCTCTTGGGGTAGCCCTCATAGTTGAGGTCGGCCGGCGTGCCACCGTGCTCGATGGTGTAGTCGTAGATCATCTGGTCGATCTGGTTGGTGGTCATGCCCGCGGCGATATGCTCGCCCACGTAGTCAAGCACGCCCACGTTGATGACGGCCGAACGCCTAATGCCCTCGATATCGGCGGGCGTCTTGTAGAGCGTGCGGGGCAGAACCTCCCAGCCCTCTTCCCACAGGCGCTCGAGGCGCTCGTCGAAGGCGCTATGGCATTTCTTATATTTTTTGCCGCTGCCGCACCAGCAAGCATCGTTGCGGCCGGGTACGGGTCCGTTGTCAAACATGGCTAACTTCCTTTCATTCGCAGCTAGTATAGCCCACCCGCAGAGTCCCGTCCCAAAAAGACTGCCCTGGGCGGCCGTGCGGTTCCGCTAGTAACTCACCTGACAGGGGATGCCGAGGGCGCGCACGCGCGCGGCGATGGCGTCGAGCGCTTCGGGCGCTGCTTTGGCAAGGCCGGCAACCGGTGTCTCGCGCGCCACCGTGTAGATGGTCGCCTCCTGCGGGCGAATGCGCTCGAGCGCCGCGAGCCAAGGGCCGACGTACTCCTCGCCGGTGTTATCGAGAGACTTGCCCCGGTACTCACCGTTCATAAACATCGTCTGGATAATGACGTGGCCGTTAAAGCTCGCGAACGTCTCGATCTGGTGCTCGACGTCGTAGGGGCCAACGGGCTGGTCGAGCAGTTGGATAAATGCCGGATCGACCGTATCCAGCTTGAGGATGTTGTCGTCGACCATCATAAGCGCGTTGTGCACCTCGGGACGATCGGCGCGCGTGCCGTTGGAAAGCACGGCAATCTTGGTGTTCGGTGCCAGCTGGTCGCGAAGCGCGACGGCGCCGGCGATGGCCTGCGGAAACTCCGGTGCGGCGGTGGGCTCGCCGTTGCCGGCAAACGTGATTACATCGGGCAGCTCGCCCTCGGCCGCCATCTCGTGCAATTTGGCCTCGAGTGCGTCGAGCACCGCGGCGGCCGTGTTATACGGCTCGTGGCAGGGGCGCTCGGAGTTGAGACCGTTCTCGCAGTAGATGCAGTCAAACGTACAGATCTTGCCCGATGCCGGCATCATGTTGACGCCGAGCGAAAGGCCCAGGCGGCGGCTGCGCACCGGTCCAAAGATGGGGCTGGCATTTAAAAACGTAGACATAGACATATGCTCCTTGGGACAGTTGTGCCTAAGCATAGCATCGGCGCCAAAGTCTGGTTTGGGCTTGTGCTCTTAGGTTTCGTTTTTTCATTCTGCCCTCGATGCCCGCGTCATGAGAGGTTTCGGGTCGGGTACAGTTCGTGTGTTAACAAGGCACAAGACGATGGAGCACAACATGGATTTTACGGTCGAGAATGCGGGCACCACGATTGCCTGTCGCGAGTATGCCGGATCGGGCGTTTCGTCGGATGCGCCTACCTTGATATGTGTGCACGGCGCCTGCGTCGATGGCACATTTTTTGAGGGCATCGCCCGCGAGCTCAGCCAAGTGTGCCGCGTAGTTGTCTACGACCGCCGTGGTTGCGGCGAGAGCGGCGATGCCGCGGACGGGCGCTACGACCTCGCCGCCCAGGCCGCCGACCTGCAGGCCGTTATCGAGCATGTCGGCGCCCCGGCAAATGTCCTCGCGCACAGCGCCGGTACGCTGGTGACCCTGGAGCTTCTCCGTACAAACCCGGCCATTGTCTCGCGTGCGATTCTGCATGAACCCGCCGTGACAAACGAAGGCGCCGGCCTGGGCGCGGCTCCGGTTTTACTCGAGATGATTGCTGCGGGAAAGGTCTCGAGGGCATTAAGGGCCTTCCTGGGCGCCATCGGCGATTCGGACCCTGAGGCTCCCAAGCTAACCGAGGCAGAAGCCAAGCATGCCCTGCGCAACGGCCGCAGTTTCATGGCAAACGAATACGAGACCACTATGACCTGCGTTCCCGATTGGAATCGCGCCCGCGCATCGAAAACGGTTGCCGCCGTGTTCCTAGGCGAGCTCTCGATTGACACGCCCCGCGAGGCGGGTACGAGGACAGCGGCTGAGCTTTTGGATTGTCCGCTCGCAGTAGTTCCCGGCGCGCACAACGGGCTGCGCGATCGCCCGACAGCGGCCGCCCAGGCTGTCCGCGGCATCCTGGGGCTCTAGCGGCCGCAATCATCAAACGGGCTTCTTTCGTAGGCGTTTCGGCTGCGTTAACAAGGGTGCTCAAAACCCAACGTCTGCGGCTTCAGCCCTGCCATCTGCCAGCTCATAAAAAGAAACAGTATTCACGTGCGTACCTGCATCGACAAGGTGCTACCCTTGTAACATTTGGTACCCACTGCTACCAAGCAAAACTACTGAAAGGGCCCCCTATGCTCAATAATCACGAGGCCAATCTAACCGACGAGGAGGCTGCCGCCGAGGTCGCCCGTGTCGCGAAGACCTACCCCGTGGTCCGCTTGCTGTCGGCCGACCAGATTAAGGGCGATCCCAACTGCCTGCTCGCCGGCGATCGGTGTCCCTGTCTGCGCCAGTCAGGTCTGGAGGTCTTGGCAGGTTCCGATGAGGTGTCGGAACGGCTGCTCAACGACGGCGTTGAGTACCGCGCTCGCCTGCGCCCTCTGAAGGTCGAGGGCGAGCCTCATGTCCTGCTGATGGTGCGTCCGATTGATGAACAAGAGGCCGCAGAAGAGGACCTTGTCTACACCGACGTGCTGACGAGCGTGCGCAATCGCCGATATTACGAGGAAAAGCTTCGTAGCGCCCGTATGCAGGCCGGCGTGGCCATGATCGACCTTGATGATTTTAGGGCCTTCAACGATACGTATGGCCGCCATGCCGGCGACCTTGCGCTTGGTGCCGTGGCGACGGCCATACGCAGCGGTGTTCGTTCGACTGACGAGCTTGTGCGTTTTGGCTGCGATAAGTTTGTGGCCGTCATGCCCAATATTCCCTCTGATGACTTTGCCCGTCGCCTGCGTCAAGTATCCGATGCCGTTCATTCCACGATTATTCCGGGGCATGAGCGCGTTAGCTTGACGGCATGCGTTGGTGGCGTTCGCATTAATGGCGAAACGGTCGATGAGGGTGTTAGCCAGGCTGTCCAATTATTGAGCCGCGCTAAGGCAAAAGCCGGTACAGTCGTGACCGATGCCGAATCCATCGAGGCCTTCCAAAGCGAAAAGCCTACGGTGCTTATTGTCGATGACTCCGAGATGAACCGAGCCATTCTCAACGAGATGCTCAAGGACGAGTATTGCATCCTCGAGGCCGATAACGGTCGCGCGGCGCTCGACATGGTCGACCGCTATGGCGATGAGTTGTCGCTCGTGCTGCTGGACATTGTCATGCCGGGCATGAACGGCTTTGAGGTGCTGGGCGATCTGTCGCGTCGATCGAATATTGACAATTTGCCCGTCATCATGATCTCGAGCGAAGATTCCGACGAAGTGGTGCTGCGTGCGTATGAGCTTGGTGCCTCGGACTATGTCAACCGCCCGTTTGACTCCCGTGTCGTGCGCCGCCGCGTAAGCAACACCATCCGCCTGTATGCCAAGCAACGCCGTCTGACGAGCCTGCTGTCTCAGCAGTACAACGAGCGCGTCAAGAACAGCCGCATGCTCATCGACATCATGGCCGGCGTCATGGAGCTCCGCAATGGCGAGAGCGGCAGGCACGTTACGAACATCGAGAAACTGACCGAGCTGCTGCTTGGCTGCCTGGTCCACCGTAGTGACAGCATCTCCCTCGACAACGAGGAGCGCTCTACGATTGCCCTGGCTTCGGCACTGCACGATATCGGCAAGATGTCGATTGACGATGCGATTCTCAACAAGCCCGGGCGCCTCACGTCCGAGGAGTTCGAGATTATGAAGACGCATACCACGATCGGCGCCGACATGCTGCATGAGCTGGGCCGCCATCACGCCGGCAATGCGCTTATGGAATATGCGTACCAGATTGCGCGTTGGCACCACGAGCGCTGGGACGGCAAGGGTTATCCCGATGGCCTTAAGGGCGACGATATCCCCATCGCCGCACAGGTGGTTTCGGTGGCCGACGTATACGATGCGCTGACGAGCGTGCGCGTGTACAAGGATGCCATCCCGCACGAGGAGGCGATCCAGATGATCCTGGACGGTAAGTGCGGCACCTTTAACCCGCTGCTGCTCGACTGTCTGCTCGAGGTGCAAGACCGTATTGCCGAAACATTGGCGCGCCCTGCCGAGGTCGTTGCGCTTCCTACGATTTAGTTTGACCAAAGGAGTTTTAATCCATGATTTCCATGCGTGAGGCGTATGAGAAGATCGGCGCCAATTATGATGACGCGTGCGCTCGGCTGATGGGCGAGGAGATGCTTGCCCGCTTTGCCCTCAAGTTTTTGGATGACGAGAGCATGGACAAGCTGGAGGCCGCCATGGCGGCAGGAGACGCCAAGGAAGCGTTTATGGCAGCTCACACGCTCAAGGGCGTGAGCCAGAACCTGGGATTCGATAACCTGTACGAGCCGGCGGTCGTGGTGACCGAGGCGCTGCGCGGCGCCGATGCCGTTGACGGCGCTCGCGCGGGAATGCATGCGTTGCAGCAGCAATATGCGGCTACGATGTCGGCCCTGCGCGAGGCGGCTGAATAAGGGCTTGCGAGCTTTGATGACTTTGAGAGTGGATAATCTCCCGTTTTAGGCCCGGTGTCGGCCTCAAAGTGGGAGATTATCCACTCTCGTTCGGTAAGTGTCCAAAAATTCACTCTCGCGCACTGGCGGGGCTTTCCGCATGCAATCCATATCGTTGTTCGATAAACTATTCGGATAACGATAGATTCGATGAGGGTGAGTGTATGTCCAACAGCGTTCAGCGTATGGCCAAGGCGGGCGAGACTGTAAGGAAGCTTGGCTTTTGCATGGCGGTCGTTTTTGCGGGAATGCTCGTCGCTTTTGCCGCGTTGGTTGTTTACGTGATCTGGTATGCGGTTGCAAACGTTGTTTCTGTCGATTCTTTCGGTGTCGTGACGCTTCTCGATGGCGGGAGCATCGTTATCCCAAGCGGGCTGTGCCTGGCACTCGTCGTGAGTGTTTCGCTTGTCGTTTTGTGCGGAATCAGCCGTGACATTTCGCGGGGCGTATCGCCCTTTACCAGGGCGCATGTGCGGCTTATCCGTGTTCTCGCGCTTGCCTTTGCTGTTAACGCTGCGGTTTCGCTTGTTGGTGCCTATGGATCGGTCAATCTTACCATTGGTGGGCTGGAGCTTTGCGTCGTGCCCCATTCCTTCGTTATCGCGATTTGCCAGGGCGTTGCCTTTGACGCGGGGTCGCTTATCGGCGCGGCCGTCTGTTTGTTTGTCTCGGTGATCTGGAGCTATGCCTCGCTGCTCCAGGAGCAGTCTGACGAGCTTGTGTAGGAGGAAACATGAGCTATCTCATCATCGAGCTTGAGACGCAGCTGCTTAAGACCGGAAAGACCAGCTCTGATCTGATTCGTGCCACGGGGCATACTCCGGCTAATATTTCTAAGCTAAGAAACGGAAAAATTAAAGCTATTCGTCTTAAGACGCTTCTTGAAATCTGTGATGAGCTTGATTGTCAACCGGGAGATATTATTCAGCGCGTGAGCGAGAAAGAGCTCGAGGAACTTATTGTCGAGCGCGCGAAGAATGCCGTGAGGCAGATGCGGGATGGCAGAGGCAATGAGGCGTCGCTTCCGACATCGGTCTTCGCTGTCGATTTGAGTGACGAGTAGCTTAAGGCGAACAACTAAAACGAAATATCAGCGTGAAGGGACCCGTGTCTAACACGGGTTCTTTCTTTTGGATTATCTTGACAAATACGAGTTATCGAAAGACAATAATAACCATGGAAAACGATAAAGGAAAGAAGGAGCGATATGAGCGGTTTTGCTATCAAGCAGAACGGGAGGCCAATGAACGCACCAGCGATAAAGCTATCAAAAGTTTCAAAACGCTACGGGAAACGGCACGTTTTGCATGACGTTTCCTTCGAGGTGGGTCAGTCTGAGCTTTGCGCCCTTGTTGGTGCAAACGGGGCGGGTAAAAGCACGCTTATTAAAATAGTGCTGGGCCTCTGTGGGCCATCGTCGGGGAGTGTGGAGCTCTTTGGAGGCAAGTCGAAAAAAGAGCTGAGTCTGATGCGGACGCGTGTCGGCTATGTGCCAGATTCCAGCGGAGCATACCAATCCCTCAGTGCGGCTGAGAATCTTCGGATCCGATGTGCGGAATGGGGGCTCGATGAGAAACGTGAGGTTCCTCGCGTTTTGAGCCTTGTCGGGCTGGACGTCGATGAGAAAAAGAGCGTGGGCAGTTTTTCTCTGGGAATGAAACGGCGGCTGGATATAGCTACGGCTTTGTTGGGCGATACCGACGTACTAATTTTCGATGAGCCGGCAAATGGATTGGATCCGTTGGGCATCGAGAGTATATGGGCCCTTATCGGTCGATTGAATCAAGAACAGGGCAAAACCATGCTTATTTCTAGCCACGACTTGGATGAGCTGGCATCGGTTGCAACATGCTGCCTGTTTCTTCATGACGGCGAACTGCTGAAAAAGGAATCGATGGACATCATAAGGGATGAGGCGTCGTCCTTAAAAGAGTATTACAGGCGCTTGATGAAGGCGGTCTCGCTATGAAGCGGGCGATCCATCCCATAAAGGCAGATATGATGCGTTTGTACAGGATGTTTCCGGCGAAGCTTGGTCTTGCGCTTATGCTGGCGTTCGGCCTTCTCTTCGGTGTCTTTCTAAAAAACGGAACAACGTTGCTCGCCTTTGGCAATAGCGTTTTTGGGGAGGATATTGGTTTCTTCTGGAATGTAATCGATCCTTCTGCACCCGATGAGTCCCTTGTGCGCAGTGCTTTTGCCGGCACCTCTCTGTTCGTTCCACTCATCGTTTGCCTGGCGATTTTACAGGAGCACGGCTATGAAGAGGGATACCGAATTTCTTCAGCAAGAGGTCTTACCCGCTTTTATGGGGTTCTAGCTCATGCGCTTTCGTCTGCTTTAATAATTGGCGCAGCATATAGTGCGCTTTGCTTTCTTCTGTTTGCAATAGCCATAATACGTGGAGGGCATAGCTACGCGCATGGCATGCTGGCTGCATTTTTGCCTGCAATGATAGTCAACACCGTATTGGTGATATCGGTTGCGCTGGAGACGGTGACCATCTATCGGATTACAGGCAGCGCTGTATTGAGCGGGGCTGCAATAATAATCGGATTTGTCATGAGCTTGACGCTCTACGGAGCCTTCCTTCAGGCACCTATACCATCCTTGCGATGGATCTTCTTCCTTCCTGGGCCGTACCTTGGAGTCGGATGCGCCCTTGGGTATAGCGATATGGGGCAACTGGCGCTTCTGGGCTATGGCGTGGCAGCCAGCTGTTTATCGGTATTGATTTACGCTCTCGTGAGCTTTCGTGCTGGGGGTGTGCTCAATGGCTCGTCAGATTAAAAGATTCCTCCATTCAGAATTGAAGCACGTGAGTAAATGGACGTACGCCTTAATCCCGGTAATTTATGCGTGCATGGTGGTATTGCAGCTTAATTCTTTCCCGATGTGGTTCTGCAGCCTCCGTGAGAACAGTTTCTTGGGCTTCTTCCCAGACCCGACGCTTCGGCTATCGGCGGAGGATGTCCTTCTATTTGGTAATGCAGAGGTTTTTCGCGGTCTGCTGTTCAACGTAGCCCCGTTGGCTCATGCATTGTTCTTTCCGTTCATCGCGGCTTGTATTGTGCCGCGCTTTGTCAGTTCGGGCTTTGTCGAGGAACCGTGGGGGCTGTCGGAGGCTCGGGGAGGGAAGCGGGCGTGCGTTACCGTTGCGCGAGCGATGCTGTCTTCTTTCGCCCTATTGGGCGCGTTTATCCTGTCAAGTGTCGTTTTGTACTGTCTTAACTGCGCAATCGTTTTGGATGCTCAACAGTATTTCAACCTGAATATGTTTTGCGATCGACTTCTTCTGGCGAGTGCCGTCTGCCTTGCATATGTGGTCTCTTGCGTGATCGTTGTTTCCTATTTTGGGTCCGGCTTCGGTCCTATTGGCATGCTGTTGCTTGTCAATGTCGTAACGCTCTACATACAGGTCGGAGCCAATTCCATGCTTCCGTTTCCGTCCTCGATGCTCATGTGGATTTGCGGCGTGACCCCGTTGGGGGATGGTCAATGCACCTCGATTTTAATTGACTGCCTCATAAACGTAGCAAGCGTTTTTGCCATCTGCTTTACCGTCGACCGATTGCGGTCGAGATTTCTTTGATTGTTTGTGAGGGATGAACATACCGAGCATATTAAATACAGGGGGGCGGGCACCGTAGTTGGTGTCCGCCCCCCCCTAGTATGTGAGGCTTTAGCCTGTGTGGTTCGTAAACTAGCGGGCCTGCTTAACCTTTGCCGCCGCCTCGACAAACGACTTCCACAGGTTAAAGTCGGTCTCGAGCGTTTGCCAGGTGTACTCGGGGTGCCATTGCACGCCCAGGCAGAACGGCTGGCCCTCGACCTCGATGCACTCGGGCACGCCGTCGGTTGCCTTGGCGACCAAGCGCGTGCTCTTGCCCAGGCGGTCGACGCAGCAGTGATGTGCCGAGTTGGTCTGGATGAGCCTGTGCCCGCCAACCGCGCGCTCCAGCAGCGAGCCCGGCACGACCTCGACAGGATGCACAGGGTCGTTGAGCACGTGGGTATGGCGCCACTGCGTGCGACCCTCGCGCGCACCTAGGCTCGGCACGTCCATGCACAGGGTGCCGCCGGTGGCGACGTTGAGCAGCTGCGTGCCGCGGCAGGTGGTAAAGAGTGGCTTTTTGGCGCAGAGCACCTCGCTAACCAGCTTAAACTCAAAACGGTCGCGAATCTCGCAGCACAGTGTGGGGTCGTAGGGGCGCTCGTCGCCCCAGCGCTTGGGGTTGACGTCCGGGCCGCCGGGAATGGCGATGCCGTCGGCGATGTCGACGTAATGACGGATAACCTCAATGTCCTCGGTGATGGACATCTGCAGCGGCAGGCCGCCGGCGGCAAGAATGGCATCGACAAAGACGCTCGCGATCTCCTCGTTGGGGGAGAGCATTTCGCTCAAAAAGGGCTTCGCTTCTTCCCAGCGCGGTGCCACCAGGATAAGCGGGCGGTCGGCGGGATCGACGTCGACGTGCGGGGTAAAGGACGATGAAGTGCGGGTTCCAATCATGGGCGTGGCTTTCGAATCCGGGTGGACATGGCGCAGGGGCGGCGCGGGGCAAACGCTGTTGATGAATTTGCCCGCGTGGCAATTGGGTTAGTGGCCCTTGATGGAGTTGAGGAAGTCCTGGGCGCGCTGGGTCTTGGGGTGGTCGAAGAACTCGTCGGGCGTGCCGGTTTCCACGATTTGGCCGTCGGCCATAAACACGACGCGGTCGGCCACGCGGCGGGCGAAGTTCATCTCGTGCGTAATGACGATCATCGTCATGCCCTGCTGCGCCAAGCGCACCATGACCTCGAGCACCTCATTGATCATCTCGGGGTCAAGGGCGCTCGTGGGCTCGTCGAAGAGCATGGCCTTGGGCTGCATGGCGAGCGAACGGGCGATGGCGACGCGCTGCTGCTGGCCGCCCGAGAGCTGTGCAGGCACCTTATCGGCCTGCTCGGCAACACCCACGCGGCCCAGCAGGTCCATGGCGCGCTCGCGGGCCTCGTCCTTGGAGACGCCCAGCACATCGACCGGTCCCAGCATGACGTTTTGCAGCACCGTCATATGTGCGAACAGGTTGAACTGCTGAAACACCATGCCCAGCTCGGCGCGCATGCGGGCAAGGTCCTTGCCTTCCTGCGGCAGGGGCTCGCCTTCGATGAGGATCTCGCCCGAGTCGATGGTTTCCAGGCGGTTGATGGTTCGGCACATGGTCGACTTGCCCGAGCCCGAGGGACCGATCACCACGACGACCTCGCCGCGATCGACCGAGAGGTTGATGTCGTTGAGGACGTGCAGATCGCCATAGTGCTTATCGACGTGCCTGAGCTCGATCAGCGGCCGGTTGTCGGTAGAAGAAGTGCTCTGTGCCATGGTGCTCGGCTCCTTATGACTCGAAATGGTAAAGCGTTAGCGGATGATGGTCGCGCCGGTCTTGTGCGAAACGTAGACGGCGGCCTTGTTGATCGCGACGTTGATGAGGATATAGATGACCGCGATCACCAGGTAGACCGACACGAGGGCATCGTAGTTGGTAATGAGCACGCGGGCATTTTGCATGAGGTCGGGGTAGCTCACCACGTAGGCGACGGTGGTGTCTTTGACGACGACCACAAGCTGCGAAATCAACGACGGAATGATAAAACGAATAGCTTGCGGCAGGACGATTTTAAAGGTGATTTTAGCTTTGGAGAGACCGAGTGCCTGGGCAGCCTCGACCTGGCCGCGCGGTACGGCGTTGACACCGGCACGGAAGATCTCGGCAAGTACGCCGGCTGCGGCGAGCGCAACGGGAAGCGTGAGCATCCAAAACGACGGCAGCGCGATCTTGTACTGGGGCAGCACCAAAAAGAAGAAGTAGATGAACAGCAGGCTCGGCACGCCGCGGAAGAAATCGGTGAGCACGCGGCAGACCAGCTGCAGCGGCTTAATGTCGCTGGTGCGACCGAGCATAAGGGCAAGGCCGAGCACCAGCGCGATGGCGCCGGCGGTGAGTGCGACTTTAACGGTGCCCTCAAAGCCGGCAAGCAGAAACTTCCAGGTGGTGAGGTGCGTAAAGAAATACCAATAGTGAACCGAAAGCTGGCCGGTCACATAAAAGCGCTGCAACACGAGGGCAACGAGTGCGACGACGGCAACCAGCGAGATGGCGGTGCCGATGCGAATCTTGGCGCGCATCTTGGGGCCGGGAGCCTCGTAGAGCGCATCGCGCATGGTGAGCGCGGGGGAGGAGTGCTTGCTCATCGGAGGATCCTCACCTTCTTATCGATGTAGTTGCCAATGTGGCTCACCACAAAGGCTGTGCCCAGGTAGCCGAGCGCTGAGATAAAGAACGCGGCGACGCCGCCGAGCGAGCGCGTGTTGATATAGCTCACCACGCCGGTGAGCTCCTGGGGCTTAAGCGGCACCTGACTGCCGAGCGCGGTGGTGAGCATGACGGCGATAAAGAGGTTGGTCATGGGCAGCACGCTCGAGCGCAGTGCCTGCGGAATCACGATCTTGGCGAGGATGCGGTTGAAGCTCATGCCCAGCGAGCGGGCGGCTTCCACCTGGCCGACGCCGACGGTGTTGATGCCGCTCATAAAGTTTTCGGAGCCAAAGGCCGAGCCCAGCAACACCGTGGCGACGATAACGCAGGTGCGGTAGGGCAGGACGACCTTGAGCGGCGGCAATGCGTAGACGACGATGATGAGCAACGCAATGCCGGGGATGTTACGAAACACCTGGACATACAGGTCGCCAAAGACGCGCAGCGGCTTGAGCGGCGACACGCGCATCACGGTGACGGCGACGGCCAGCACCATGGCGATGGCAAACGACTCAAGCGTCATACCCCAGGTTGCTAGCAGCGCGTCGATATAGTTCTGGCCATAGAGCGACCAGAGCTCGGAGAGACTCATGCGGACCTCCCGCCGATAAGGAAAGGGGCTCCCGTGTGTACGGAAGCCCCGACAACTCAGTGAAGAAACAGTTTAGCGCAATAAAGCGCACCGTGCGTTTCCGTATGGTTTCGTTGCGGCCGTTATTCGGCTCTATGGCCTAGGCGCCGATCTCGGGCAGCTCGGGAACATTGGTGTCGCCCGTGCGGTCGCCGATGCAGATCTGCCACAGCTCGGTCCAGGTGCCGTCGTCCTCAATCTTCTTAAGGAAGTCGTTAACGAAGGCGACGCCGTCGGAATCGAGCGGCAGGCCGATGCCATAGGGCTCCTTGCTGCCGAAGGGCTTGCCGGCGATCTTATACTTACCGGGCTCGCGGACCAGGGCGCTCTGCTGCATGTTGTTGTCGATGACGTAGGCGTCAACGCGGCCCTGCTGGAGTGCCTGGCGGGCCTCCTCGTCGGTCTTGAACTCCTGCTGGCTGGCCTTGGGAGCGAGCTCCTCCAGGATGGCAGGGCCGTTGGAGCCGGACTGGACGGCGACGTTCTTGTCGGCCAGGTCGTCGACGCTCTTGATGTCGTCGTTGTCGGCGAGCACCAGGATAGCCTGCTGGGTGTAGTAGTAGGGACCGGCAAAGGAGACGAGCTTCTTGCGCTCGTCAGTGATGGTGTAGGTGGCAAAGACAGCGTCGACTTGGCCGTTCTGCAGGACGGACTCACGCGTGTCCGAGGTCACCTGGGTGATCTCGACCTTGTTCTCGCCCAGAATGTAGTTGGACAGGAGCTGTGCGATACCGGCGTCGAAGCCGCGGGTCTGACCGTCCTTCTCGTTGAGGAGGGAGAAGAGCGTGGAGGTCTGGACGCCACCGATCGTAAAGACGCCGGCATCCTTGACGGCCGTAGCCCAGGTGCTGGCGGCGATGGCGTCGTCATCGGCCTTGGGGCCGTCGTTGACGAGCTTGTCGAATGCCTTGGCGTCGAGCGTGGCGGAAACCTCGGTATCCTCGGAGCTCTTGGAGGAACCGGCGGAACCCTTGTCGGCCTCGGTACTGGTGTCGGAGCAGCCGGCAAGACCAAGGCCGGCGACGGTTGCGAAGGTGGCGGCGACGAAGCCGCGGCGGTCGAGAACGACCTGCTGGGAGAGGTTCTTGCTCATGGTAGAACACCTTTCTCAATAAAATCCCTAGCGGTTGAGTAGAGTTATACCCTATCGCGCTCAAATGGGTCAACACGAAATAACTCAGAAACATACTTACCTTATGGGTTATTCTACCTACCATAAAGGGACAGGCACCTTTGTGGTGGTTCTTGCAGATGTGGTGGCCTGTCTCGCTGCTTTGTCTCAATCTGTAACAGTTAGACGAGGAAATGGGTTCTACCTGTTACAGATCGAGATTTTCTCTTCAGGGGGATTTGAATGTCTCGATCTGTAACATCTGGACGGCTAAAAGGTCTCAATCTGTTACAGATTGAGACAAAGGTCAGGGGCAAAGACGGTTTGTCTAGATCTGTAACAGTTAGACGGGAATTCGGGCCCTAGATGTTACAGATTGAGATAATCGCGCCGCGAAAATAAAAACCTCCGCAGGGATGCTTCCCTTGCGGGGGTTTTTACTCTTTGAGTAGCCTTACGGCCTCGGCGGCCATGTTCTCGACCGTCATGCCGTTCTGAGCGAGCAGTTCGTTGGGGTCGTAGCGGTCGGGGAAGCCCTTGGCGATGCCGAAGGTGCGCGTGCGCACGGGCGTGCAGGCCAGGTAACACGCCACACGCTCGCCCCAGCCGCCGTCCAAGACGCCGTCCTCGAGGGTGACGACAACGCGGTGCTCGGCGGCAAGGCTGTCGAGGAACTCGCGGTCGAGCTCGGTTGCAAAGCGCGGGTTGACGAGTGTGGCCTCGATACCGTACTCGGCGGCCAAGCGGTTTGTCACGCGCTCGCCCAGCTCAAAGAAATCGCCAAGCGCGAGCACGGCCACGTCGCGTCCCTGGCGTACCACGTTGTAGCGAACGACGCTATAGTCGGTGTCTTCGGCGGGCGCAAGATCGGGGCGGCTTACCAAGCCAATGCCCGGCACGCGAATCGCCACGGGATGCTCGCGGTGGTCGAGCGACCAGCTCAGCATGGACAGGTATTCCTCCATGCAGGCAGGTGCAAGGTAGTGCATGTTGGGAAGTCCGCCCAGCATGGAAATATCGAAGAACGAGAGGTGCGTCTCGGACGTGGTGCCAAAGATCGACGCGCCAAACACCAAGATGGTTGCGGGGGCGTCGTTGAGGCACAGGTCGTGCCACAGTTCGTCGTAGGCGCGCTGCAAAAACGTGCCGTACACACCAAAGACTGGCTTGGCGCCCGAGCGCGCAAGCGCGGTGGCAAAGGTCACGGCGTGCTCCTCGGCAATGCCCACGTCGACAAACTGCTTGCCTGCCGCGGCGCGAAGCTCGGGTGTAAAGCCCATGATGTAGGGCGTGGCCGCCGTGATGCCCACGACCTGCGGATCGCGCTCGATGGCAGCGCTCAGGGCCTCGCCCGTAATATCGGCATAGGTGCGCGGCGCAGGCTCGCTCGGATGGCCCGGGCAGAGCTTGCGCCCAGTCGCCATGTCAAACGGACCCACATGATGCCAGCGCTCGGGGTCGCTCTGGGCCGGCTCAAAGCCCTTACCCTTGGCGGTGGAGACGTGCAGCACGATGGGATGATCGATATCGCGCAATTCCTGCAGCGCGTCGACGAGGGCCAACACATCGTTACCGGCGTCCAGATAGCGGTAGTCGAGCCCCATCGCGCGGAAAACGTTGCGCTCACAGGTGCCGTTGCTGGCGCGTAGCTCGGCCAGATTGCGATACAGGCCACCGTGGTTTTCGGCGATGGACTGGTCGTTGTCATTGACGACGATGATCAAGTTGCTGTCGAGCTCGGCGGCATTGTTAAAGCCCTCAAACGCTAGACCGCCCGAAAGCGAGCCGTCGCCAATGACGGTAATGACGTTGTAGATATCGCCTGCCAGGTCGCGCGCGTGCGCCAGGCCGCAGCCCAGGCTCACCGACGTGGAGGTATGGCCCATGGCGAACAGGTCGTGCTCGGACTCGTCGGGATTGGCAAAGCCAGAAGCCTCACCATAACGCTCCGGATCGATATAAGTGTACGCGCGCCCAGTCAGCGCCTTGTGGGCGTAGGTCTGGTGCGAAACGTCAAAGACAATCTTGTCGATGGGGGAGTTGAACACGCGATGAAGCGCAACCGTAAGCTCAACGACGCCCAAGTTGGGGGCAACGTGTCCGCCGACGGCGGCGGAGCTTTCGAGGATGGCGTGGCGGATCTCGCCGCAGAGCAGTGGAAGCTCGGCGCGGTCGAGAGCCTTGACGTCCTCGGGCGTTGTCGTTTGCGTAAGCAGCATCGTTGTGGGTTACTCCATGCGAATCGAGCGCCGGCGCTCCCTCGGCCGGCACAATTGCACAAAACAGTCTCGCACATTTTGGCGTTTGATATGTGACGGCGGCGCGGTAATTCGCCAACTGGTGGGGCAAAACGTTTTGTCCGATGCCATACTGATAAGTTCCATGATGATTTTATTCATTGCGTGCAGGCTGTGGCTTGCCGCCGAGCGCCGCCGGAAGGAGGCCGCATGTCCGATACCGTTCGTGCCGAGAAAATCGCGTGCGAAGTAGACCATGCCGCCCGTCAACTGGCACAGGCGGGCCGTCTGGACCTGACGCGCGAGTTTATCCAGCATGGTGATGTGACGGTGTATGCGCATGTGACCTCGGTGGCGCGGGCAAGTCTGTCATTTGCCGAGCGCTTGGGCCGTGCTGGCATTTCGGTCGACCGCGCCTCGCTGCTGCGCGGGGCCCTGCTGCACGATTACTTTCTCTATGACTGGCACGACCCCGACCCAAGCCATCGACTGCATGGCTTTCGTCACCCGTTTTTTGCCCTGGCGCGTGCGGAGGAAGATTTTGAGCTGACGTCGCGCGAGCGGAATATCATCGCGTGCCATATGTTTCCGCTGGTGCCGGTGCCGCCGACGTGTCGTGAGGCTTGGATTGTATGCCTGGCAGATAAATGGTGCGCTCTGCGTGAGACGGTCGCCGGCCGTCTGCGGCGCAAGGACGAGGCGGACGATGACGTGAGCAGCGAATCGAACGAAAAGAGGAGAGGGTAGACGGTGGGAACCGCGATCGACATGGCATTTGACGGCGCGACGCTTGCCGCCTGTCCACTCTCGGCACTGGTGCTCTCGTTTGCCTTTTACGGGTTTTGCGGCTGGGCGTGGGAGTCGACGGTTTGCGCCATGCTCAATCACGGACGATTTGCCAACAGTGGCTTTTTGCTGGGGCCGTGTTGCCCTATCTATGGTGTGGGCGGCATAGCCTGCTGGCTTTTGCTGCGCGGGATTCCGGATGCCTCGAGCCAGTTTGTTGCCGCGGCGCTCGTATGCAGCGTGATTGAGTACGGCGTAGGCGTTTTGTTGGAAAAAACAACAGGTGCGCGCTTTTGGGATTACTCGCACCTGCCGTTTAACCTGCACGGACGCATCTGCCTGTACTGGGCCTGCGCGTTTGGCTTGGGCGCGTTGTGCATTTGCCGTTTAGTGGAGCCGGCATTGCTGGGGTTGCTTGGCCATCTGCCGGTGCTGATTGTGCGGTTGTCCGCCTTTATCGTCGCGGTCGCGATGATGGTTGACGCGGTGTGCTCGTTGGCGAGCTGGCGGCGTCTGTCCGATCAGCTGGAGCGCGTGCGCGCCGACCTTGCCGACCGCATCAACGAGTCGCTTGCCGATGCCTCGGACTCAATGCTCGAGCGCATTCCCGAATCGACGATTGACTCGGTGACACAGACGCACATCCGCAGCCGTGCCGTTAACGCGTGGCTGGCCGAGCTGGGTGACGCCGCGCTCGATGCCCTGCGCGAGAAGGCTTCGATGCCGACGTTTGTCGCGGATGGTGCTCGCGGCCTGGCACTCGCTGCCCGCCGCGTGGCCGATGCCGCGCCGAGCATGCCGCGTCCGTCACTCAGTCGTCGCCTTGCCGGCAAGCGCATGAGCCGTCCGGTGCCGAGCGTGTCGCTCAGCCGTCGCGACCTGCGCTTCTTTAATGCCTTCCCGCGCTTGCGCATCAACCGCTACGAGGGCGTCATCCGAGCCACCGACCTTCGCGACCGAGCCCGCGAGCTGTTCCGGCGCTAGCTGGGACGGGCGCGCTCACGGCTCCCTTGCTTGCGTATTTCCCGTTCGTTTCGCGCCCGTTGCCGCGCCGTTTCCAAGATTGCGGCACCGTTGGAGATGGCACGATCTGGGTCGAGCCGGTCGAAGAAGTCATCCGCATCCGCACCGGCGAGCACGGCCCCGCCGCGGTGTAGGACAATCTTTCGCCTGACGGGCGTGCCTCTCTTGGGGCACGCTCGTTCTCGTCTACAATATCGTGCAGACGAAGGAGAGGCACGCCCATGATCAAGATGTTCGCGAGTGATTTAGACGGAACGCTGCTGAACGCACTGCATGAGGCGGATGGGACCATCCGCCGTGCCATCCGCGAGCTGACCGAGGCTGGCCTGCATGTGGTTCCCGCGACCGGGCGCTCGACGTTGCCGATCGGCGAGCATGGCTTTACGGGCCTGGCGCTTGACGCCTGCTGCTCCAATGGCTCCATCGTGCGCGACAGCCATGGCGAGGTGCTCAAAACCTGGACCATCGACCCACAGATCACTGAGGAGCTGCTCAAGGCGTTCCCGGACATTTGCTTTGATTGCTCCACGCCCGATGGCATGTTTTCGAGTGGATCGTTCGAGATGCATCAGGCGGGCTTTAAAAAGGACAGCCCCATCAAGCGCATCGTGATGCGCGGTATGCGTGCGCGTGGCGGGTACCACGAGGAACAGTATTTCGACCAGTCGATCGGCGATATCTTGCGTCACGATGTATGCAAGATCAACTGCCGCGTGATCTCGCCCGAGTTGGAGCGCGACCTTAAGGCGTATCTTGCCGAGCGATCGGACCGCGTGGTCAACGCGCCGTTTGACCCGGTGATGTTCGAGATCACGGATGTGGCATGCAACAAGGGCGAGAGTGTGGCCTGGCTGGCGGGCTACTACGGCATTGCCGAGGACGAGGTTGCGGTTTATGGCGACGGCGGAAACGACATCGCCATGCTCAAGCGTTTCCGCCACAGCTACGCGACCAAAAACGCTAGCGATGCAGCTAAAGCCGCCGCGAGCGCGACCATCGGCAACTGCATGGTCCACGCCGTCCCCAAACACATGCTCGCCACCATGCATAAGCAGAGCTCCCGCACCATCATCGAATAAGGGACAAAGGGACAGTCCCTTTGCCACAATCTAAATATTGCCTTTACGTGTTGATGCACACGGCGTGCAATAATACTCGCACTGTGCAATAGCGCACAGGCTGAGTAACAAGGAGGACGCTTGTCCCAGCTCGAGAAATGCGATCGCCGGTCCCTTCGCTCGCAGCGTGCCCTTCGCCAGGCACTTGCCAGCGAGCTTGCCGAAAGCGGCGACCTTTCGCGCATTAATGTCGCGTCGCTCACCGAGCGCGCCGGCCTTACGCGCCGCACGTTCTATTCGCACTACCGCGATATCCCCGACTTTATCAATCAAATCGAGGACGGCTTGCTGGCCGAGATCCGTGAGCGCATTGAGCTCATCACCGCAGCTCAGCTGCCTGATCTCTATCACAACATCGATGAGCTCGAGCCGGCGCCCGGTTCGGTTGAACTGCTGCGTTATCTTGCGGCCAACCGCGACTTAATCGGTGCGCTGCTGGGTCCGGGCGGCGACCAGGCCTTTATTAAAAGGATTATCGACACCGCGCGTGAAGCTGTGGTGCCGCGTGCGCAGACGGGCATTTTGGGCCTGGCGCTGGGCACGTTCTTTGACTACTACGTCACCTACGTCGTGAGTGCCGAGGTCGGCATGATTCAGCGCTGGTTTGAGCGTGACCTTTCCGAATCGCCCGAGGCCATGGCGCGCATTATGACGGTGCTCGCTTTTGTGCGCCCCGGCGACCTGTATGGCCAACCCATCGATATCAACGTGCCGGAATACGGCATGAAGCTATTGAACTTGCAGCTCGAGGACGCGGCCGACACCGCTGCAACCGTCGAGTCCAACAACTAAGAGGAGAGACAGATGAGCAAACTCGTCGAGGGCATCAAGGATCGTATGGTCGCTGCCGCACGCGAGGCCGCGCCCGCCGTGGTGGACGCCGCGCAGAAGGCCGCGACCGCTGCTGCCGAGAAGGTTGCCGAGGCAGTTGCCGATGCCAAGAACGCGGCAGGGGAGACGTCCGCAGCCGCCGAGCCCACGACCGCCGCTGAGCCCGTAGCCGCCACCGCCGCCCGGGCCCCCGAAGGCGCGATCTTCAACCCCGAGAACGCCCGCGGCAACCTGCACCTGGGCATCGACGTGGGCTCCACCACCGTCAAGCTCGCCGTGCTCAATGACGACAACCAAATTGTCTACGCCAAGTACCAGCGCCATCACACCGATGTCCGTGCCTGCGCCCGCGACCTGTTCGAGGGTGCTGCGACCGTGCTGCCGACGGCCCAGATGACCTGCGCCATCACCGGCTCGGGCGGCCTGCTGCTGTCCCAGTGGCTCGACCTGGAGTTTGTCCAGGAGGTCATCGCCAGCAAGCGTGCCGTCGAGACCCTCATCCCGGCCACCGATGTCGCCATCGAGCTTGGTGGCGAAGACGCCAAGATCATCTACTTCGATAACGGCATCGAGCAGCGCATGAACGGCACCTGCGCCGGCGGCACGGGCGCGTTCATCGACCAGATGGCAACCCTGCTGCACACCGACGCGAGCGGCCTCAACGAGCTCGCGGCCAACGCCACCACCATCTATCCCATCGCCAGCCGCTGCGGCGTTTTTGCCAAGACCGACGTGCAGCCGCTACTCAACGAGGGTGCCCGCCCCGAGGACGTCGCCGCCTCCATCTTCCAAGCCGTCGTGACCCAGACCATCTCGGGCCTGGCGTGTGGCCGTCCCATCCGCGGCAACGTCGCCTTCCTGGGCGGCCCGTTGCAGTACCTCTCCGAGCTGCGTCATCGCTTCTACCTCACGCTCAACCTGGACGAGGAGCACCGTATCGTGCCCCAAAACGCCCACCTGTTTGTGGCGAGCGGTGCCGCCATGGCGCACGAGTCCAACAAGCTCAGCACGTTCCCGCAGCTCATCGAGGCCATCGATGCCCTGGGTGACACGCAGGGTGCCGAGGTTGAGCGCCTGGACCCGCTCTTTGCCAACGACGAGGACTTTGCCGAGTTCAAGAACCGCCACGACCAGGAAGTCGTCCCCAAGGGCAAGCTCGAAGGCTACAGCGGCCGCGTGTTCATTGGCATCGACGCCGGTTCCACCACCATGAAGGCCGCACTCGTGGGCGAGGACGGCCAGCTGCTGCACACCTGGTACGGCAACAACAACGGCGACATCCTGGGCACGGCCAAGGTCATCATGGCCGATTTCTACAACCACATCCCCGCTGGCTGCACCATCGGTCACGTGACCACCACGGGCTACGGCGAGGCGCTGCTCATCGAGGCCCTCAAGGCCGACTCCGGCGAGATCGAGACCGTCGCGCACCTGCGCGGCGCCAAGGCATTCCTGCCCGGTGTCGAGTTTATCCTGGACATCGGCGGCCAGGACATGAAGTGCCTGCGCGTGAAGGACGGCGTCATCGAGCACATCATGCTCAACGAGGCCTGCTCGTCGGGCTGCGGCAGCTTTATCGAGAGCTTCGCCGTGTCCATGAACATGGACGTGCGCGCGTTTGCCGACGCCGCCATCCATGCCAAGGCTCCCGTCGACCTGGGTAGCCGCTGCACGGTCTTTATGAACTCGCGCGTCAAGCAGGCGCAAAAGGAAGGCGCCACAGTGGGCGACATCGCGGCCGGCCTGTCCTATTCCGTCATTAAGAATGCCCTGTTCAAGGTCATTAAGCTGCGCGACCCCAAGGAGATCGGCAGCCAGGTGATCGTCCAGGGCGGCACCTTTATGTCCGATGCCACGCTGCGCGCGTTTGAGCAGCTCACCGGCGTTCATGCCGTGCGTCCCGACATCGCCGGCTGCATGGGCGCCTACGGTGCGGCCCTGCTCGCCCGCGATCGCGCCGGCGCCGACGGCACCTCGACCATTCTTTCTGCCGAGGACATCGCGCACCTCACCGTGACGCAAAAGCACGTCCGCTGCGGTCGCTGCTCCAACAACTGCCAGCTCACCGTCAACGACTTTGGCGGCGGCAGGCGCTTCATTACCGGCAACCGCTGCGAGAAGGGTGCCGGCCACAAAAAGCAGAAGACCGAGGCCCCCAACCTCTTCAAAAAGAAAAACGAGCTGCTCTTTAACCGCGAGGTGCTGAGCCCCGACGAGGCCCCGCGCGGCACCGTGGGTATCCCGCGTGCACTCAACATGTACGAGAACTACCCCTTCTGGCATGCGTTCTTTACGCGCTTGGGCTTTAGCGTGCAGCTGTCCGACCAGTCGAGCAAGAAGACCTACCAGGCGGGCATCGAGTCCATGCCGTCCGAGAGCGTGTGCTATCCGGCCAAGATGAGCCACGGCCACGTGATGAACCTTATCGACCGTGACGTCGACTTTATCTGGATGCCGTGCGTGCGCTGGGAGCGCAAGGAGGATCCGACCGCCGGCAACTGTTACAACTGCCCCATCGTCATGAGCTACCCCACGGCGTTGGCGCTCAATATCGATGAGATTCGCGAGCAGAATATCGAGTTCCTGTACCCGTTTGTGCCCTATCATGACAAGACCGAGCTCAAGCGCCGTCTGTACCAGGTGCTCGCCGTCGACCGTGTGGCCGATGCGCAAGCCGGTCGCGGTCGCGTGCGTGGGCCCAAGATCACGCGTTCCGAGGTCGATGCCGCCGTCAACGCCGCCTTTGAGGCCGATGCGCGTTTCCACGAGGACATCCAGACCATGGGCGAGGAGGCTCTTAAGTGGGTCGAGGACCACGGCGGTCACGGCATCGTGCTCGCCGGTCGTCCCTACCATAACGACCCCGAGATCAACCACGCCCTGCCCGAGCTTATCTCGAGCTTTGGCTTTGCGGTCTTTACCGAGGATTCGCTCGCACATCTGGTGAAGCCCGAGCGCCCGATTCGCGTCGTCGACCAGTGGATGTACCACAGCCGCCTGTACGCCGTCGCCCGCTTTGTGACCATGCGCAACGACCTGGACCTGATTCAGCTCAATTCCTTCGGCTGCGGTCTCGATGCTCTGACCACCGATCAGGTGCAGGAGATCCTGGAAGCCAGCGGCAAGATCTACACCGTGCTCAAGATCGACGAGGTGTCCAACCTGGGCGCCGCGCGCATCCGCATCCGCTCACTCATGGCAGCGCTCAAGGACCAGGAGGCCGAGCGTCTGGCCGAGGCAACCGCCGCGGGCGAGGCTTATGAGCAGGGCGACGCCGCACCGGTGGCACCCTCCACGGATGCCCCCGCGTTCGCGAGCCGCAAGTACACGTTCGAGGAGCAGCGCGAGAGTGCTTCGACCGCGTGGCCCAAGGTGCCCTTTACCGAGCAGATGCGCGACGAGGGCTACACCATCCTGTGCCCGCAGATGGCGCCGATCCACTTTGACCTGGTCAAAGAAGTGTTCCGCGGTGCCGGCTACAACCTTGAGCTGCTGCCCTCGACCGATCACGATGCCGTCGAGGCGGGTCTGCGCTACGTGAACAATGACATCTGCTATCCGTCGATTCTGGTGACGGGCCAGATTATGGAAGCGATCGAGAGCGGTCGGTACGACCTGTCCAAGACCGCCGTGGTCATCAGCCAGACCGGCGGCGGCTGCCGTGCCACCAACTACATCGCCCTCATTCGCAAGGCCCTGCGCGAGAGCGGTCACCCCGAGATCCCCGTGATCTCGCTTTCGGCCGTGGCGCTGGGCGAGGACAACCCCGGCTTCAAGCTGACGCCGGCGCTGCTTAAGCAGGCAGTCTACGCGGTGCTCTTTGGCGACGTGATGATGCAGATGCTCTACCGCTGCCGCCCGTATGAGGCCACGCCCGGTGCCGCCAACGCGCTCTACGAGGAGTACATGGCGCGCGCTCGCAAGCTGGCACCCAAGTTCAACAGGCATAGCTACACCAAGCTGTGCCGCGAGGCCATCCGCGCGTTCGACACCATGCCGCTTGTGGGCGAGGGCACCAAGCCGCGCGTGGGCGTGGTCGGTGAGATCCTGGTCAAGTTCCACCCCACGGCCAACAACCACGTGGTCGACGTGATCGAGCGCGAGGGCTGCGAGGCCGTGGTGCCGGGTCTGCTCGACTTCTTCCTGTACTCCATGAGCAACGCCGAGCTGCAAAAGGACGAGCTGGGTAGCTCTGCAACGACGCGTGCGGGCATGCAGGCGCTCATCAAGCTTGTGGACTGGATGCGCACGCCGGTGGAGGAGGTGCTCGAGAAGTCCCGCCGCTTCGAGGCACCCGAGCGCATCGGCACCATGGCCGACAAGGCCCGCACGGTGCTTTCGGTGTGCAACAACATGGGCGAGGGCTGGCTGCTCACGGCCGAGATGCTCGACCTGATCGATCATGGCGCGCCCAACATCATCTGCACGCAGCCCTTCGCCTGCCTGCCCAACCACGTGGTGGGCAAGGCCGTGATCAAGGAGCTGCGCCGCCAGCATCCCGAGAGCAACATCGTCGCGGTGGACTACGACCCCGGCGCGTCCGAGGTCAACCAGCTCAACCGCATTAAGCTCATGATCAGTGTGGCCAAGGAGAACATGCGCGCCGGTAAGGGCTTTAAGCTCGAGAAGGTGGCGCCGCTCGCGATGGACGAGGTCACCGGCCAGATGCGTGCTCATGACGGCTGTGTGAGCTGCGGGCCGGCCAGCGAGGAGGCCGTGGCATCGGTCGCCGAGCGCCTGGGACGCGGCATTAAGAAGTAACTGGCCTGCTTTGTGCTGGATATGAGACAAACGGGTGGTAGCGTATCGACTACCACCCGTTTTTGCTGGACATATGTTGCGTAAATGCCCCAACTATCACCCTTTGCGAACTTAGATTTCGGAAGTATGCGGCAAAATCTGAATAGGCCGAGCACGCCGGATATGTCCAAGCTCTGTACCTGCGGTTTTATTGGCGAAAAACCAGGATGTGCTCATGAGTTCCGGAATTTGCCGCATACTTCCGAAAACGACGTCTCGGTGGCACCAGAAACTGCCCTCGGAACCCTGAGATAATGAACATATGTAGCCGTTTGCCGCGAAATACCGCCCGTTTATAGAAACCACCCCCAGCGCGCGTCATCCTTACGTTTGAATTAATACACATCTATGGAATTACGTAAGAGAGGACCGTTCCATGAGCTACAAGACCGTTTGCGTTGCCGGCGGCGGCGTGTTGGGAAGCCAGATTGCCTTTCAGGCTGCCTACTGCGGCTTTGATGTAACGATTTGGCTGCGCAGCGAGGGCAGCATCGGCCGCACCCAGCCCAAGATCGATCACGTGCGCAAGGAGTACATCGCGGCAATCGAGGGCATGGCGGACGGCACGGGCGAGTGGTGTGCCGGTATCGCCGATGGCACCCAGCCCTTCGACAAGGAAGCGGCGCTCGCCGCCGTCGAGCGTGCCTACTCCACACTCAAGCTGGAGCTCGATCTTGCCAAGGCCGTGGCCGACGCCGACCTGGTCATCGAGTCTATGGCCGAGGACACCCAGGCAAAGATCGACTTCTACAAGAAGCTCGCCCCGGCTCTGCCGCAAAAGACCGTCATCGTGACCAACTCATCCACGCTGCTGCCGAGCACCTTTGCCAAGTACACCGGCCGTCCCGAGAAGTACCTGTCGCTGCACTTTGCCAACTCTATCTGGAAGAACAACATGACGGAGGTCATGGCACAGGACCAAACCGACAAGCGCTACTTCGACGAGCTCGTCGACTTTGCCAACGACATCCGCATGATTGCCCTGCCCGTCAACAAGGAAAAGAACGGCTACCTGCTCAATTCCATGTTGGTGCCGTGGCTGCTTTCGGGCCTTGACCTGTATGTCTCGGGTGTGAGTGACCCCAAGAGCGTCGACCTCGCGTGGACGCGCGGCACCGGCGCTCCCAAGGGCCCGTTCCGTGTATTCGACACGGTGGGTATCCAGACGGCCTACAACATCGTCATGCAGTATCAGAAGGTTCCGGGCCTGGTGAGCCCGCTGCTCAAGAAGATGATGATGCCCTACAACTTTAAGGCTATGGCGTCCGTCCTCAAGAAAATGCTCGACGAAGGCAAGCTGGGCGAAAGCTCGGGCGAGGGCTTCTTTACGTACTAAAAATGATCTCTTGGGGGTGGAAGCGTTGGGGATCTACGGTAGTATGCGACAAAATCTGAATTGATCGGGCAAGAGCTGTAGCGCGCGTTGACGTTTGACCAATGGAGCGCAAAAATACACCGTTCGCCGATACTCCTCTCGCGAGTGGTTGCCATATGGTTTGATGTTGGAAACATATGACTGCCGCCGGGCTGCGGGTGACGTTTGCTCTGATATCGGAGGTGCCAAGTATGTTTCACGCTCCGTTAAACAAGTATCGGGCTGGTTAATATGGGCCGCCGTACTATCTCGATAACCCTTGCAGTGGTTTGCCTAGCTGTGCTCCTGGGCGCTATGGGGCAGTTCGCTATAAGTCGAGAAACATCCTATATGCAGGAATGTGCTTCCGAAGGCTTCGCCATTGATGGCTACTATCGGGATGACAAAACGAGTCGGGAAACCCTGGCTTTTCTTGAGGAGGACAACTGTCGATGGCAGCTGGTTGACCAAGACGGAATCTGCACAGACGGGCAGTTTAAGCGTACGGATGACCCCAACATTCTGATATTAAAGAATGAAAACGGCGAAATATTCGGTACGGTCCACGTGGCGCATATTTCGCGCCGACGCGATCAGGGCTTGCTCTACCTATTTAGAGATACCAAGGTGACCCGTTTTTATCTGGTGAGCACCGATCCGGCGTTTATGGTGGAGTCTGGCGATGTCGATGCGGACAGTTGATTCACGGCAATAAAACGGCGAGCGGGGTGCGGGTGTGAACTGCACCACGCTATTTGCTCGCGTCCGTATCGCGTCTGCGCCTCGTCATAACTTGCGTCCGTGCGAGCGCTCATCCCGCGCCGGCATCACTTCACATCGAACTCCACGCGATCGAGTTCGGGCACATTGAGGTCGATGAGCTTGCGGGCAACACGACGGTCGTGCGCCCCAAGTGTCTCGCTTGTCGTCACATGGGCGACAACCTCGCGCTCGACGAGGCCCTCCTCCCCGCCTTCGGTGGCCGAGGTTTCGACGGCGACGGTGTAATCCTTAAAGCCCGGCAGTACCGCGGCAAGCTCGCGCGTAGTTTCGGTGACGCCATAGCCGTCCTGCACGCCGGCCTGCGCCGAGCCAATAGACCCCGCGGTCATAACGATGCAGGGGATGGCAAAGATCACCGTGCCCACGATGATGCGGCGGCGCACCTTGTGTGACAGCTCATCGACCTCGGCGTTTTCCTCGGCGGTCACAATGCCGTCGCCGTTGAGGTCACGCTTGAGCGGTACACGTAGAAGAAGCAATACGGCTTCGGCCGCCAGCGCGATAAAGACAACGTTGATGCCAAATTCGTAGAGCGCCGAGAGAAACAGCGACCCGCTCGCGATGGCGATGCCGTAACCCGCCGCGCACAGGGGCGGCATGAGCGCGGTTGCCACGGCCACGCCCGCGATAAGCGTCGCGGGCTCCTGGTCGCGCGAGTTGCCCAGGCCTCCGGCAAAGCCACCCGCGAGCGCGACGGCAAGATCCCAGACGGTGGGTGTCGAGTTGTCGATGATAGCGGCCGTGGTGGTGCCGAGCGGTGAGAGCTTAAAGTACAGCGTGGACGTGATCAGGCAGAAGGTCATCTGCAACGCGAGACCGGCAATGGCCTCGACGGTAATCTCGCGGTCGAGCGTGGCGATGCCATATGCCATGGCAAGGACCGAGCCCATGAGCGGGCAGATGAGCATGGCACCTACAATGGCGATATCCGAGTCGATATCGAGGCCGATGCTCGCGATCAACATGGCAATGATCAGGATGCATAAGTGCGAGCCAGTCAGGCGCGCCCCGTTTACAAAGCGCTTGCGAATCACGTGATAGGGCGCGCGTCCCTCGCGAATGTTGAACGCCTGCTTAAGGAAACGGGTGGCATTCTCCATGGCCTCGCTGTGTGCAGGGCGTATACCGTGACGACGATGATGACGCTCGCGCAGCCGCTTGATCTGTTGTTTGTCGAGTTCCATGCTTACCTCGTTTAGCTTCTGAGCCGCTTCTTGCGTCTGTCGTCTTTACTCTACACCGCGTTAGGCGAGGTGTCAGACAAGGTTTGTTGACCTGGAAGTCAGGCCAATCGACATGGCTAAAACGCCGTGAGGATCATAAGAGTCAAATAGACAAAAAAGCGCGGGGCCGGTTTGATTCCGACTCCGCGCTCTGCGCTGGTGCGTTGTTGTTCGGCCTACCCCAGCAGGCTCAAGCCCACGGAGACAAACGCCAGGATAACGCCGACGATGGACTCGCCGCCGAGCAGGCCGCTGGCGACAACCAGGCCCTGTTCCTGGAAGGCGACGTCCTTGGCAGCCCTCTCCTCGTCAGAAAGACCAGCGGTGGCGTCGCGGTGGGCGGACCACTTGTCGTAGGCGAGCTTGACGCAGGAGCCCAGGAATGCCGTGAGTGACATGTAGAACGGCAGGTACACGCCCAGGCCGATCATCATGGCCGGAATGCCGAGCCAGTACATGACGATGCCGGCGATAAAGCCGCCAACGAACCACGGCACGCTCGGGATGCCCGAGACCATGGTGGCGACAACGCTTGCCTGCGCGGCAACAAAGCTCTTGTCGGGGCCAAAGGCGTCCGGGCCATAGGCGGTGACGAGCGCGACCATGACGGCTGCGGCGACCAGGGCGCCCACGATGCCGCCGATGGCCTGGCCGATCCACTGTGCACGCGGGTTGGTGCCCAGCACGGCGCCGGCTTTAAAGTCGTTCATGACGTCGCCCGCAAGGCCGCACGCCACGGCCACGATGCCGGCGATAAAGAACAGTTTGACCTGAGCGATCTGTGCGAAGGCTGCCACGATGAGCATGACGATGAGGCCGAAGATCTCCATGGGGTCGATGCCCGTCTGGCCGCAGCTCTGCGCGCTCATGATGGTGGTGACAAAGGTGAACAGCGTGACGATGACGGCCGGAACGGGGCCAAGGTCAAGCACGATGGCGATGATCACGGCGATGGCGGCAGCGCCCAGGCCGATGATACCGGCGTCGAGCTTGAGGGAGCCCGAGATGAGCGACTGCTCGTCGGTGTCGGTGGAGCTGTCGGCGGCGAGGCCGCGGACGATACCGGCGACCTGCGGCAGGATGTCCTTGAGGACGACGGCGACGCCAAAGCCCATCATGAGGCCCATACCCAAGGACTTGACGATGCCCTGCGCGGTCACAACGTCGAACAGACCGGCAGCGGTGCCGCCCACAATGATGCCAAAGTTGCCTAGCAGGGCACCGGCAAACCAGAAGGCGACCGGGGCGAAGCCCACGAGGAAGCCGACGGAGAGCAGCATGGGCGAGTTGTAGATGCCAAAGGTCACGCCGGGAATATTGAGCGTGCAGAGCATGCCGGGCACCACGCCCAGGGCGTCGCGCAGCACGCTATAGATGCCGGCGATGGCCATGGAACCAAAGAGCTGCTTGCCGGTTTTGCCGCCAGCCTCGGTTGCGCGCAAGGTCTGAGCTGCGGCGTTGCCGGTGGGGAACTCAAGCGCGGCGTCCACGATAAAGTGACGGTGGATGAGCGCGGTGGCCAGCAGACCCAGGATAGTGCCGGCGAGTGCCACGATAAACATGTCGAGCCAGCTAATCTGGTCGGCATAGCCCAGCATCCAGGCGCCCGGGATGGTAAACGCCAGACCGCCGGCGACCATGGCGCCTGCGGACATGATGGTGTGGGTGACGTTTGCCTCGTTGAGGCTGGCGTTGCCCATGAGTTTGAGGAAGAACAGCGAGATGACGGCAGCAAAGACGATCGGCCAGGGGAGTGCGCCCATCTTGAGGGCGGTGTAGGCCGAGCTTGCCGTGATGATCACGCAGCCAAGGACGCCGATGACGACGCCGCGCAGCGTGAGTTGCCCGCGCATCGAGGCGCGGTTTGAGGGATTGCTCATATAAAACTCCTTTGCGTATATCCGCTTCCCCCGGGAGCGCCGTTACGGATACGGCGCGGGAAGTCGGGTTACCAAGGGCCGCCGCGTGAGCTCGCAAACGACCGCGCACCAGTATAACCGCAAGGTAGTCATTTTGGGATGGCTGGTTTAGGTAGGCGATATACTGCTGGGCAGACGAAAGGAGCGCCGACGATGCTTAATGGGTGTGCATATATATTGACGGTCGACGTGGGCAACACGTTCATTCGCTTTGGCCTGTTTGCCGAGGATTCAGCCGCGGCACAGGAGCGCCCGCTCGCGACGTGCGAGATCACCACGCCGTCGAGCATCACAGCAGACGAGGCGCGCATGCGTCTCGCTCAAGTCATGGCCGCGCTGGCGGCCGATGCGGGCATGCCGGGCGCACTTGTGCCCACGGCTGCCGTGCTGAGCTGCGTGGTGCCGGCGCTCGAGCGCCCGTGGAAGACGGCGCTTTCCCGTACATGCACGGGACGCGTGCTCACCGTGGGGCCGGGCCTCAAGACCGGCATGCCCGTCCACTACGACGACCCGGCCGAGATCGGCCCCGACCGCATCGCCGACGCTGTGGCGGCACGCGCCGTCTACGGCTCTCCCTGCATCGTGATCGACTTGGGTACCACGACCAATATCGAGGTCATCGACGCGCGCGGCACCTTTGTGGGCGGCGTCATCGCACCGGGTCTGGCGCTTGGCGCCCGCTCGCTTTCGGCTGCTGCGGCGCGTCTGCCGCAGGTCGAGCCCTCGGCACCCACGCACGTCATCGGCCGCAACACGCGCGAGGCCATGCGTTCGGGCGTGGTTCTGGGCGAGGTAGCCCGCATCGACGGCATGCTCGACATGGTGCTTGCCGAGATGCGCGCGACCAAGGCCGCGGGGGAGGGCGACGTGCCCATCGTCATTACCGGCGACGACGCCGAGGCGCTCGCGTCGCTGGTCGGTCACAGTCTGACGGTCGACGACACGCTGACGTTGCGAGGACTCGCCGAGCTCTACCGCATCAACCAAAAGCCCCGCCGCGTGTAAAAGTGAGGGCGCCGGTGGGACAAACGCCTCCACCTTTCACCTGCTACAATGGGTCAAATTATTGCGATTACGGAGGTGTCTGCCATGTCGGACGATCTTCATCAAACTTCGTCAGGCAAGCGCCTGGACGTCATTAGCTGGGACGAGTTCTTTATGAGCGTGGCCATCGCCGCGCAGCGCCGCAGTAAGGACCCCAACACGCAGGTGGGCGCGTGCATCGCCAGCACCAACCACCGCATCCTTTCGGTGGGCTACAACGGTACGCCCTCGGCGCTCAACGACGACTTTTTCCCGTGGGGCACGAGCGACGACCCGTTGCAGGACAAGCACAACTATGTGGTGCATGCCGAGGCAAACGCCGTGCTCAACTACCGTGGCTCGCTCAAAGATCTTGAGGGTTCCACGGTCTACGTCACGCTGTTCCCGTGCCACGACTGCGCCAAGATTTTGGCGCAGGTGGGCGTGGGCGAGGTTGTCTACCTGGACAACAAGTACGCCGACACCGATGACGGCCGTATCAGCCGCCGCATTCTCGATTCCTGCGGCATCAGCTACCGCCAGGTTATCGTCGATGTCCACATCGGCACCGAGGGACAGGCTCAGCAGTAGCAGCAGCCTGTGTTAGCGTCGGGCGCCGGCAAAAGCAGCTAAAAGAGCCCCGTCCCAAATTGACTGCTCGTGAAAGTCATGTCCGCACGCATGGCTGGCGCCTAAGCGGGTACATGGCTGTAGTAACATAGCCCCTGTCCGCGGGCGTGCCCGCGTTATTGTGAGAAAGGAGCCCCTGTGGCTGTTAACGAAGAGCTGCTTAAGAAGGTTCTTGAGGAGATTCGCCCCAACCTGCAGGCTGACGGCGGCGATATGGAGTATGTGGGTGTTGATGACGAGGGCGTCGTCAAACTGGAGCTGCAGGGTGCCTGCGCCGGCTGCCCTATGAGCGCGCTGACCCTGTCCATGGGTATCGAGCGTATCCTCAAGGAGCATGTGCCCGGCGTTACCCGTGTCGAGCAGGTTAATGCCTCCGGCGAGACCGACGACCTGTACGACGAGTACGCGCCGTTCTAAGATGCGAAAGCTGCGGACGGCATACTCCGCATAGACGTTACGCCCAAATATGCGGCTGCGAGCGCAAGGCCCGCGGCCGCATTTGTATGTAGGGAGTAGGAGGGTCGACATGCTCAACGACTTCTACCATATGCTTGATCCCGTCGCGATTTCGGCGGGGCCCATCACGATTTACTGGTATGGTCTGGCCTATGTGGTCGGTGCCCTGCTCACGGCGGTCGTCATGTACCGCACGCAGCGTCGCTGGGGCTTTAGCATCACGATTGACGACCTGACGAGTGTCGTGGTCGGCGTGGTCTTTGGCCTCATTATCGGTGCGCGCCTGTTCTACGTCGTCTTTTACGGTGATGGCTACTACTGGGCGCACCCGCTCGAGATCTTTGCCACCAACGAGGGCGGCATGAGCTTCCATGGCGGTTTGGTGGGCGGTATTATCGGCGGCATCATCGTGTGCCGCATGTATAAGCTCGACGCATGGACTTTGGCAGACCTTGCCGTCATCGGCGCGCCGCTGGCCCTGTGCCTGGGCCGTTGTGCCAACTTTGTCAACGGTGAGCTGTGGGGCAAGCCGACCGATCTGCCCTGGGGTGTGGTCTTTGGCGGGACTGCGGGCGATATGCCGCGTCACCCCTCCCAGCTCTACGAGGCATTTCTTGAGGGCATTGTGCTTTTTTGCATTCTGCAGGTGCTCAGCCGCAAAAAGCCGCTACTGCCTCAGGGTACGTTTATGGGCGTGTTCGTGATGGGATACGGCATCGTCCGCTTCCTCGTCGAGTTCGTGCGCGTGCCCGACGCCCAGCTTGGCTATCTGCTGGGCGGCGTCATCACGATGGGGCAGCTGCTGAGTCTTCCGCTCGTGATCGCCGGCCTGGCGCTCATCATCTTCGCGCGACACCGCAACCGTCCCCAGCGCATCTACCTCGACGCCTAACCACCACAAAGGGGACACAGGCACCTTTGTGGTGGTTTTGCTGAGTTTGATAGGTTTCTAGAAAGGCTTTCGGACTGTGAAGGATTCCGATCTCTCCACAACGGCTGCGCGCGACGCGGCCCGCATCGTCTGGTTTAAGCGCTACCCCGCCAAGCAGACGCTCATCGCATTTCTGCTCGCGCTGTTGGCGACCACGGCGTTTTCCATCGATCCCGCGCCGGTCTCGAGCAACGCAGTCTTGGCGATTGACCCCAAAGCCTCGGGCATGCTGTACGTGTGCTACGAGGTGCTTCTCTCGTTTGCCGGCCATACCGACGCGGTCATGCTGCTTGCGCTTGCCTGCCTGCTCACGCTGCCGTTTCGCTACGTATTCTTTGGCCGCGGCGATGCTTGGCGTCCTTCGGTGATCCTTCCGTCGCTGTTCTTTGCCGTCTGCATGGTGTTTGGCCGCAGCTACGACCTCACCGATTCTGCCGAGATCGTACTCGGCGACAAGGCTCGCATCATCTGCGCCTGGATAGGCGGTGCGGGCTGGATGCTCTTGGCGGTCGTTGCCTTCTACCTGGCTTTTGAGTGTCTAGATTGGCTGAGCTCTCGGCGCATTCCGTTTTCCGAAGCGCACTTTGGCCGCGTATGGCGTGTGGCTCACGCCGTGCTCTCGGTCCATCCCTTTGCCGGGCCCTTCCTGGTGCTTATGGTCGCCTGGGCGCCCACGCTCATCGCTTCGCTGCCCGGCCTTTTTATGGGAGATACGGGTGCGCAGATTCGCCAGTGGTTCAACTACCCCAACGGCACGAGTGACTACCTGCGTCTGCTCAATCCCAATGTGTTGCTCAACGGACATCACCCCGTGGTGCACACGGCTATCATCGGTTCGTGCGTCCAGCTGGGGCTTTCACTGTTCAACAGTGCCAACGCAGGTCTTGCCATCTACACCTGCGCTCAGTTCGTCATTACGGCCGCCTGCATGGCCTATTCCATCTCGTCGCTGCGCAAGCTGGGCGTGAGCTTGCCGATTCGCGGCGTGATCTTGCTGTTCTTTGTGTTTATGCCCATGTTCTCCAACTACGCGGCCCTGCTTACCAAAGATGTGCTGTTTGCCGACGCGTTTTTGGTGCTGTTGGTGCAGGCCGTGAAGCTCGTGGCATGCGGCCTGCCCCGTCGCGATGCCAATGCCGAGCGTGCGGGCGAACAGAGGCCCGTGCTCTTTGCGCGCCATGACTGGCTGCTGCTCGCTCTGGGTGCCATGGGTTCCACGTTTCTGCGCAACGGCGGTCTGGTCTTTCCGTTGGCGGTCTGCGTGATTGCGGCGGCGTTTTGCGCATGGGATGTACATGTCGCCCGTCGTGCGGCTAAGCAGACGGGCACCGCGGTCTCATGCGCCACGCCGCGCTTCCGCTGGGTTGGCGTCCTCGCGGTGCTCGCACTCTGCCTTGCCTCTAATATGTACTTCACCAAGGTCTTTATGCCGGCGCACGACATTACGCCTGGTTCCAAGCGCGAAATCCTCTCGATTCCGTTCCAGCAGACGGCTCGTTTCGTCCAAAAGCACGACGGCCTCAACTCGGGCGTCAACCCTACGGTTAAGGAGGACGGCACCATCGTGGAGGCTCCTTGCGACGGCTTGGTGACCGACGAAGAGCGTGCCGTGATCGACCGTGTGCTCAAGTACGAGAATCTGGGCCGCCGCTACAACCCGGATAAGTCGGATGCCGTCAAAAATTGCTTTAACGAGTACGCCTCGCAGGAGGACATCAAGGCCTATTTTGAGGTATGGGCCCAGATGTTCAAAAAGGATCCCGAGTGCTATATCTCGGCGCTCATCAATAACTATTACGGCTACTTTTATCCGAGTGCCCGCGATGCGTGGGTCTACAGCACGGCGCGCAGTGCCGAGATTATGGCGCGCCCCGATAATCTCAAGTACTTCGACTTCCATCCGGTCGATAGCAAGGTTGTGCGCTGGTGCGACCACCTGATTAACCTGTATCGCGTGGCAGTACAACGCATCCCGTTTATTTCGCTCACCATGAGCTCGGCCACCTATGTGTGGATCATGATCGCCGTGGTGGTCTACCTGCTGCGTCGTCATTCATGGCGTGCGCTGGCGATCTGGGTGCCGCTGTTGGGCGTGCTCGCCGTGTGCCTGATTGGCCCGTGCAACGGCTCGACCTACATGCGCTACCTGTATCCGGCCATCGCCTGCATGCCCTTCGCCATCGGCGCCACCGTCACCCGCAGCGACTTCCTCTGGTCCTAACTTGGTGCATTGGGGTCAGGTTACTTTGCACCAAAGGGTGGCATCATCACGACGCCTTCATTTTGGGGTTTATCTCGCAGGCCAGTAGGTATATCATAACGACGTTTGTTTATATTGCCCGAGCATCTGCGCTGGGCTTTAGGTCGAAACCGATAGGAGACACGTATGTCCGGACACTCTAAGTGGGCCACAACCAAGCATCGTAAGGGCGCGCAGGACGCCAAGCGTTCCGCCCTCTTCTCCAAGCTGAGCCGCAACATCACCGTTGCTGCCCGTCTCGGCGGCGACCCGCTGCCCGAGAACAACGCCAGCCTCGCTGCTGCTGTTGCCAAGGCCAAGGCTCAGTCCATGCCTAAGGACAAGATCAAGTCCGCTATCGACAAGGCTTTTGGTTCGGGTGCCGATGCCGCCGTCTACGAGAACATCGTGTACGAGGGCTATGGTCCCGCCGGTGTCGCCGTCTACGTTGACTGCCTGACCGATAATCGCAACCGCACTGCCGCCGATGTCCGTTCCGCCTTCTCCCACGCTGGTGGCAACCTGGGCACCTCCGGCTCCGTCGCCTTCCAGTTTGAGCGCAAGGGCCAGATCGTCGTCGCCAAGGAGATCCTGGACGAGAATGCCAAGAAGGAGACCATGATCGCCAACGGTGCTGCCGGTGACGAGGATGAGTTCATGATGGCCATCGCCGAGGCCGGTGGCGAGGACTACGAGGACGCCGGCGAGGAGTGGATCGTCTGGACCGCTGCTAACGACGTCATGGCTGTTTCCAAGGCACTCGAGGAGCAGGGCGTCCAGGTCAAGGGTTCCGAGACCACCATGGTTCCGACCACCCCGACCGAGGTCTCCGGTACCGACGCCAAGAAGGTTCAGCGCCTCATCGACCGTCTCGAGGAGCTCGACGACGTCCAGGACGTCTACAGCACCATGGACATGACCGACGAGGTCATCGCTGCCCTCGAGGAGGAGTAGCGCCTGCACGGGTTAAGCCGTGCATATCTGGGCATAATGAAGCGAGCATGCAAGCCTCGTGGAATAGATGAGCCGGATCCGCGTGCGTATGGCACCGGACCCGGCTCTTTTATAATGATGCGAATCGTTTTGCATTCTGTGGACCGAAACCTGAAGGGAGCGCGCGTGCGCGTACTCAAACGAGCCCTAGCGATCGTGTATCTTGCCGCCGCCATCGTGGCGCTGGGTACGCTTGTCTGCCAGTTCTGGGGACCGTATACGTATCGCTTTATGCTGCTATTGCGTGACACCATGCCTCGCGTCGTCGTTACGGTGTGCGCCGCCATCGTGGCGCTTGGCGTGCTCATCGGTTTTTTCCGCTTGATGTTCGCGCGTCGCGAGCCGTCCTGCGTGCATCCGGCGGGGGAGCGCAATATCGAGGTCACGCTCGCAGCGCTTTCCTCGTGCGCCCGTGCCGCGGCGGAGTGCGATGATCGCGTGATGGTTGAGCATATCGAGGCGCGCGTTCAAGGCTCCGACGAGTCGCACGTTCGTTTTAAGGTCGAGGCCATCGCGCTCGATGATAGGGACGTTGCCGCTCTTGCCACCTCGATGCAGCAGCGTATCGAGGAGGCCTGCGACACCATGCTCGGTACGCCGGGCACGACTGCGCGCGTTCGCTTTTTGCCGTCCAAGACTACCGTCCAGACCGTGGAGGTTTCCGGTGAGTGATACCAACCAAGACAAGACCGCCCGCACGCCGCGCCTGACGATCGATCAGAACGCTATGCCGGCAGGCGAGTCCGCCGACACCAAGCCCGAGGCCGGCGAGCAGCACGACAGCGCCGCCAACGACTTTGACGAGGCCATGGGTCTCATCAAAGGTACGGGCGCTGCTATCTGGAGCTACGCCGTGCGCCACCCCAACACTACGCTCGGCGCCGTGGCAGGCTTTATCCTCGCCGTGCTGGTACTTACGTTGGGCCTGTGGGACACGCTTGTCATCGCATTCTTTGTGCTGATCGGCGCCGTGATCGGCCAGATTCGCGACGGCGAGAACGGCATCGTCAACTTCTTCGGCCGCCTGTTTAGCGGCCGCTAATACGTATTCGACTGTCGCATCCGCGGCAGGCATAAGGAGGAACCATGGCTTTTAACACGAAGGTCGATGTGGCCGATACCGAGCTCGAGGCGAATGAGGCCGTCGTCGATACCGGAGACGTGACGCTCGAGGACGAGGCGCTCGTCGAGGCCGAGTCCGATGCGGACGAGGACAACGAGGAGATGGACGAGGAGGCGGACGAGTCCGAGGACTCGCTGACCTATTCCAACGGCGTGATCGAGAAGATCGTCGCCATGGCCACCCGCGAGGTGCCGCACGTTCTGGGCATGAAGGGCAACCTCATGCACTTTGTGCAGGAGCAGTTTGGTGCCGAGAACCTGACCAAGGGCGTGACGGTCGAGGTCACCGACGACAACCGCGTGGTCGTCAACATCTCGGTCATCATCGAGTACGGCGCCTATGCGCCTGCGATCTTTGACGACGTTAAGGCGCGTGTCACCGAGCGTCTGGCCGCGATGACCGGCCTTGAGGTGGCGGGCGTCAACCTGCGCATCGAGGATGTCATCACCCCCGAGGAGTACGAGCACCGCACCAGCCAGCACGAGTAACCTACCAAAAAGGGACAGGTTTGTTTTGGCAGGTTTTATCTGCGTAAACGTCAAACGGCCGGTCGCGCATGCAAAAGCGCGGCCGGCCGTTTTCTATATGCCCTCGATGCGGTCATACCGCTCGTCTAACTAAGGGTTGCAATCTTCGCGTTCCGCGTTACCCTAATGGGCGCATTGTTTCCAAATTGTTAACGAGGGGTTGCCGTAATGGCCGACGAACACGAGACCGAAAGCAAGGCATGGGCGATTGAAGCCGCTGCGGCAGAGGCGGCGTCGCGTGCCGCCGAGGAGGTACATCGTCCTCCGGTGGTGCCGATGGAGCGCGTTGTCGGTCGCGAGGATATCGAACGTGGCGAGCGCGCCGGCCGCAAGCGCAGCCAGGAGCCAGGCTTTCCGCGCTTTTTTGCCGAGCTCAATCTGGGCCTGATTCTCACGGCGTTCGCCATCGTGGCCTTTAAAACCCCCAATCACTTTGCCTTCGGCGGCACCTCGGGCGTGTCGGTCATTCTTTCCACGCTGTTCCCGACCCTGCCCGTCGGCGTCTTTATGTGGATTATCAACGCGGTCCTGGTCGTTCTAGGCTTTATCTTTTTGGAGCGCAAGGCGATTCTGTGGAGCGTCTTCGCTTCGTTTGCGCTTTCGGCCTACGTCTCGCTGTTTGAGCTCTTCATTCCGACGGATGTTTCGATGACGGGTGATATGTGGCTCGACCTGTGCTTTGCCGTCATCTTGCCGGCGCTCGGCAGCGCTATTGTCTTTGATATCGGCGCCTCGACGGGTGGCACGGACATTCTTGCCATGATCCTCAAACGCCGCACCACGCTCGAGATTGGCCGCGCGCTGCTGCTGGTCGATATCGGCATCGTAACCATCGCGGCTTTCCTGTATGGCCCGCGCGTTGGCCTGTACTGCGTGCTTGGCCTGTTTGCCAAGACGCTCGTGGTCGATAAGGCTATCGAGAGCATTCACCTTCGTAAGGTCTGCACGATCATTTGCGCCGAACCGCGAAAAGTCGAGGAGTTTATTGTCAAGCATCTCAACCGCACGGCAACGATCAGCCGTGGCTACGGCGCCTTCTCGGGCAAGTGCGTCACGGTGATCATGAGCGTGCTGAGCCGTCGCGAGGCAGTGCAGCTGCGCCGCTATACCCGCGAGATTGACCCTGGCGCCTTCATCACCATCGTCGATAGCTCCGAGATCGTCGGCAAGGGTTTCCGCGGAACGAACTAACGCGGTCGAGCTTATCAAACAATCGAATAGCGCCCTGCGCATTGCAAATGCGTCATGTTGGAGTATTTGTCCCCACATTGGGCGATAATGTTGCCAAAGACATCGTTTGCGATCCAGGTGATTCGCTCTAGATACGAAGGGATGATTTCGATGTTCTGTTCGCAGTGTGGCGCCCCCATGGGCGATAACGACAAGTTCTGTGGCGCGTGTGGCGCTCCTAATACCGGTGCTGCAACCTCTGCTCCTCAGGGGCAGTCTCAGCCTCAGCAGTTTGTTCCTCAGCCTAACGTGAACGTGCCCAAGGGCTGTGTAGCTCAGGCGTTTGAAGACATGACCAAGACGCCGGGCGTGCTGCAGCGCGTGTGCCAGATTGCCTTTTTGCCGGCGCTCATCTGTGTCGTGTCGGTGCTCGTGCTCTTCATTCCCGTTATCGGCGGTATCGCGGCTGCCTTCGGCTTTTTGGCTGCCTGTGTGGCAAGCGCGTGCGGTTCTGGCTTTGGCATCGAATGGGGTCGCGACCTGTCGCTCAAGGTCGATGACGGCATGGATCGTCCGTTGATGCGTTCCACGTCGTTTGGCCTTGGCGTCTTTTCGGGCGTTATTTCGAGCGTGCTCAAGGTTATCGCGGCTATTCCCGTTATTGGTGTAGCGCTTTCGCTGGTGGAGAGCGTGGTAATTGGTGCCGCGGGTGCGTACTCTTATTACGGCTCCTATGCGCTTGAGGCCGCTCTATTTGGCTCGCTGGGCCTGTTTGTTCTGGCTATGATTGCCACGGCGGTCCTGGGTGTCTTCTTTACTATGTTCGCCGACATCGCCGTGATGCACTTTGCGGTGACCGGTCGCGTCGAGAGCGCGTTTTCGCTCGATAAGGTCTGGGCGGCCTTTAAGAACAATAAGACCAAGCTGTTCTGCGCATCGTTCCTTCCCGAGTTTTTGACGGGTCTGGTCGCCAACGTTATCACATGGATCCTGACGCTCGTCTTTGGCACCATTGCCTCTGTCGGTATGTATAGCTACTACTACCGTCCTACGGCTATTGAGGCGCTTGTTACCGGCGGTGGCATTACGCTCGTATTGTTCTTGGTGCTGACGGCGTTTGTCACGGTATTCCTTACGGTCTTTGGCAACATGCTCAAGCATCGTGCCGTTGGCTATTGGGTGGCGCGCTACGCAAGCGAGTGGGCCGACGAGGACAAGGACGACGTCCTGACCTTTGTGCTGCCGTTTGAGAAGAAGTCTGCTCCTTCGGGTTACAGCGCTCCGGATGCTTCGCCGGCACCTGCGCCCGAGCCCGAGCCCGCGCCCGAGTCTGCGCCTGAGCCTGCACCCGAGCCGGCGCCTGTGCCTGAGCCGGCACCCGCACCTGCGCCTGCAACGTCGCCCGCGCCGAGTTCTGCTCCCGAGCAGGAGTGCCCGCCTGTTGGCGAACCTGCTGAGCAGACTGCGCCGGCGTTGGGCGATAAGGGCGATCAGGCAGCGACCGATCAGCCCGAAGAAGACCAGGCCGAATAGCTTGAGGGGGGCTGCGGTCCAGAGTGCCTAAGGCCATGGTCCGTTTTAGCCGATGCCGCCGGGTTGGTTGCCTTCATTTTGGTAATCGACCCGGCGTGATTGAAGGTATCCCGTTGGGATGCGGCATGTGAGACCAAAGACGCATGTCGTCTTATGGGAAGGAGGATCTATGTTTTGCGAAAATTGCGGAGCACCCGTTTTGGATGATGCAAAGTTTTGTCCTGCTTGCGGCGAGCCCGTCAACGCTACGTCGGCTGCCGCGTCTGAGCCTCAGCCGGTACAGATTCAGCCCGCCCCGGCACCTCAGCCTGCGCCTCAGGGCGCACCCACACCGCCACCCATGCCCGGTGCGGTTGAGCTCGATCGTAACTTTGGCATGATACTGCTGCTCGCTATTGTCACGTGCGGCATCTACGGCATCTATGCGTACTACAAAATATCTGAGGATGTCGCAACTATGTGCTCGGGCGACGGGGACGATATGCCCAACTACCTGATTGCAATCCTGCTGTCGTTCATTACCTGCGGCATCTATGGCCTGTGGTGGACATACCGTTTCGGCAATCGCATCCAGGCCAACGGTCCTCGCTATGGTCTTACCATTGCCGAGAGCGGCACGACGCTTCTGTTGTGGCAGCTGATCGGCGCCTTGCTGTGCGGCATCGGACCGATTATTGGTTTCTATCTGATCGTCAAGAACGTCAACGCGATGGCGGCTGCCTACACTGCGCAGGTTACGGCACGTGCGTAGCAACTCGGATTCACAAGCACGGTCCAAGACAAGGGGCGCGGCGGGGCTATTCCGCCGCGCCCTTTTGTTCGCCGCTATCTTGGCGCTGTCGTGCCTTGTGCTGTATGTGACGGGCATCGGCTGCCCGTTTAGGGCGCTTACGGGCATTCCGTGCCCGGGCTGCGGCATGACGCGCGCGTGGCTCGCGGCGTTTGGGCTCGATTGGCGTGCCGCGCTTGCGTATCATCCGCTGTTTTGGATGGTTCCCCCTATGTTTGCGCTGGCGTGCGCCAGGGACTATGTCACAACTTCGCGCACCCGAAAGACAATCGATGCGGCGCTGGTCGCAATATGCTTGCTGCTGGTTGCGGTGTGGGCAATCCGCCTGGTCAACCCCGCAGACGCCGGCCTGCTTTTTGGGGGCCATGTTCCTGTGGGGGTTCCTGCCGATATCATTTATCTCGAGCAGCCACGCTGGCTCATCCTCCTTCGCTCTTACCTGTCGTGACGGAGGATACGTTGGAAAAGCGGTCGACACATAAGCGGGGGCGAACGTTGAGATAACGTTCGCCCCCGCTTTGCTCTAGCCAGGTTGTTACGGGTGGGCGTGACGGCTACTCGTCGCGCTTCTCCTCGTGGCGAGCAGCGGCACGGGCATCGTGAATGCCCTTGATGGCGGCATGGCGGGCGGTGCGGGCGTCGTGCACGGCGTCGCGGGCCTCGGCGGCCGTTGCCTTGGCAGAGCGCAGCTTGGCCGCCAGGTCGGGATTGGTCTCGGCAACTGCGGCGATCGTGGGGCCGTCGAGCTCTTCTTGCGTGGGCTCGGCCAAAAAGTCGATGGCATACTGAGCGGCTACCATGGAGCCCTTGGCGAGTACGCTCTCGTCGATCTTGTAGAAGCAGGAGTGCTGGGCATAGGTGGCGCCAATCTGGGGGTTGCGCGTGCCAACAAAGGCGAGCACGCCCGGCACACGGCGCAGGTACTCCGAGAAGTCCTCGCCCGAAAGCGTGCCGCGGTAATGGCCCTCGCCCGCGGGGCCCAGGCACTTGAGCACAGCTTGGCGGCAGCGCTCGCTCGAGGCGGCATCGTTTTCGACCTTGTAGTTGGCGATGGTGTAGTCGGTGAGTTCGGCCTCGGCGCCCAGGGCCGCCGCAGTGTGCTCCACGATGCGGCGCATAAGCTCGGGCATCTCCTCATGCGTCTTGTCACCATAGGTGCGCACCGTGCCGGCGAGGTATGCCGTGCCGGCGATAACGTTGCGCGCGGTGCCGCCGTGCAGTTCGCCGACGGTGATGACGGCGGGTTCGTAGGGGCTAATCTCGCGCGAGACGATGGTCTGCAGGGCGTTGACGATTTCGGCGGCAACCATAACGGCGTCGTGGCCGCGCTGGGGCATGGCGCCATGGCACGAGGTGCCGCGGACGTCGATGCGGAACCAGTCGGTGTTTGCCATGCGCGGACCGGGCTCGCAGCTCACGGTGCCGGCATCGACCTCGCTCCAGATGTGCGCGGCATAGGCACCGTCGACGCCATCGAGTACGCCCGTGCCGATCATGAGCTTGGCACCCTGGCCGTTTTCCTCGCTGGGCTGGAAAACGATGCGAATCTCGCCGTGGATGTCATCGGTCATGTGGCGCAGAATCTGCAACGTGCCGAGCATCATGGCGATATGGCAGTCGTGGCCGCAGGCGTGCATGCAGCCCTCGTTGACGCTGGCGAACTCCTCGCCGGTCTGCTCGGTGACGGGCAGGGCGTCGATGTCGGCGCGCAGCAGGATACGGCGGCGCGGCGTGCCGTCCTCGCGGTAGGCATCGGGCGCGGTGCCGCGGAGTGTCGCCACCAGGCCCGTCTTGAGTGGACGCTCGTAGGGGATATTCATGGCGTCGAGCTGGTTGGCGATGTCGGAAGTCGTGCGCTCCTCGGCAAGGCTCAGCTCCGGGTGCTTATGGAAGTGCCGGCGCTGCTTGATGATGTAGGGTTCAAACTCGGCGGCGATATCATGGATGGCCGCGGTGACGTCGTCTGCCGCGCGAACCTCGGTTGCCGCCATAATCTGCTGTGCCTTGGTCTTCGTCATGGTCGATTTGCTCCTTGCTGGCTCGATCGCAAAATCGTACAGGCTCTCTCCAGTATGCCACCTGCCGCTAGGGCTGGTAAAGTTGCCGTTTGCCGCTTGGGGTTTTGTTGCAAGGGCGGGGGAGTACACTCGGGGGTGTTGAATTACCTGCCAGAGACGGGGATGCTCATGCAGCATATCGATCGGATTATCCGCTCCAAGAACGTTTTTACCGCCCAAGACGGTATCGATACCGCCCGCGAGCTGGCGATCGCCATCGCGGGTGATCGCATCGTCGCAGTCGGCGCGCCCGATGACGTGATTGACGCCGCACCTGCCGCCACGCCGGTGGTCGATTACGGCGAGCAGTTTGTCTGCCCCGGTTTCCACGATGCGCACCTGCATTTCTTCCATACTTCGGTTGGCTCCTCGCCGTACATGCTCATGGATATGGGCACGTCCGAGGCAGCATTGGTGCAGCATGCGCTCGAGTTTTCCAAAGGCTTGCCAGATGACGCCTGGGTCGTGACCCAGGGTTGGCGCGATTACCGCTGGGATCCGCCCGAGCACCCTACCAAGGCCTCCCTCGATGCGGCATTTCCCGATCGTCCCTGCGTTATGTACTCGGGCGACGGGCACACGCTGTGGCTCAACAGCCGCGCACTCGAGGCGCTCGGCGTTACGCGCGACAGCGAGCCTCCGGCGGGTGGCAGTTACGACAAAGACTCAAACGGTGAGCTTACGGGTATCGCTCACGAGGCTGCGGCCATGCAGCTGCTGCCGCGCTGCCTGGAGTGGCTGGGCGAGGACCGCATCGCGAGCGCATACGCCGACCAGATGAAGCGTATGGCCGAGCAAGGCATTACCTCAATCTGCGATATGTCGCTCATGCCCATGCCAGGCTGCGACTTTATTCGCGACGATGTTTACGACAAGCTGCAGGCCGCCGGCAAGCTGGGCATCCGCGCCCATCTGTTTCCCACGCTGCTGGATGACCAATCGCGCTTGGAAGAACTCCAGACCCGCTACGCGAACAACGCGCTGCTCTCGGCGCCAGGCTTTAAACAGTTCTTCGACGGCGTGTCGAGCGAGCATACCGCATACCTCACTGATCCCTATACCAATCCACGCTTCCCGGGCGATCAGGGTCGCCTGACGGTTCCTGTCGAGCGCATGCGCAAGTTGGTTCTGGCGGCAGCCGAGCGCGGCCACACCGTGCGCATCCACGTTATCGGCGACGGCGCCATCCATGCTGCGCTCGATATCTTTGAGGAGGCGGCAGAGCTCTACGGCTTGCCCCAGCACGGCCACAATACGCTTGAGCACCTGGAGAATCTGCTGCCTCAGGACATCGATCGTCTGCGCAAGCTCAACGTCATTGCCTCGAGCCAGCCTTGCCACATCACGCTCGACCCGGGTGGCCCGGAGCGCGACCTGGGCCTGGAACGCAGCCGCATCATGTGGCCGTTCGCAACTTATCAGCAGCGCGGTATCCGTCAAGCTTTCGGTACCGACAGCCCCATCACGGCCGTTACCAGCATGAACGTGCTCTACACGGCTATCACGCGCCAAGATCCCCGCAGCCACTGGCCCGAGGGCGGCTGGCTGCCGAGCGAGCGTATCGACGCGGCAACGGCCCTGCGCAGCTACACGCTTGGCAGCGCGTACGCAGCGGGCGACGAGCAAAACCTCGGCAGCCTAGAGCCCGGCAAATACGCCGACCTGGTAGTCCTGGACCAAAACCCGCTCACCATCGACCCCCAAGAGCTGCAAGCCACCAAGGTTCAGGCCACCTACCTGGCAGGCAACTTGATTTACGAGCGCTAATATTCATGTCGTACCGTTAAACGCGGCTCGGGCAGCCTATTGTGGGATGGCACTCGAGCCGCGTTTGTTTGCCGATGGGGGTTCGTTAGGAGCGTCCCCTCTCTGCTGGATTTGGGCGCAGGGTGGAAGCGCTGCTGCTCCGCGCGCTCAATTGGGACATCAGCGATGCTTTCTCTTAGCGTTTTGCATACTTCCAGTTGCAGATTGCAAAAAAAGTTGAGATGTTCTTTTCGGTCCTGATGTACCCCCGCCTGGGCCGTGCAAAAAATGGAGTATTCAGCACCGTGAGCTCTGCCGGTGCCGCTGCAGTCGGGTGGCATTGCGGAGATCGACGTCATTTTGGGGTCCGGTGCGGTGCGAGGCACGCTTTTTTGTCCTGACGGGGTTTGCCCGTCGACCCAAATCGCCGGTCAAAGGCGTTCTTGGGACCAATATGGTGTGTCCGGCGCGTATGCAGCCGTCCTGGCCTGCTGAAAACTCCCAAAAATGCACGCTGCTCCCCAGGGGACCCGTGCGAGCGGCGAAAACCATGCCCAAGTCGCTGTCCGCATCGTCATTTTGCTGCACTGACTTTTCTGAATACTGGGCCCGAGATTGGTCAACCCTAGGCTCCCGGAGCTGCGTTGGGGTCGGTTTCGTTGGCGGCCGCCTGCTTATGGGTGGCAAAGACCGAGCCTTCGTGGTCGAAGAGCTTACGATATTGCATGCGGTCCAGGCGATCGCGCGCATTAGCGGTCTTGGCGGGAACGTTCTTGGCCTCGGCTGTATACCAAACGCCGTGCGCATCCTGCGCCCCCACCACGTTTATCGCCGGCATGTGCGCTCGGTTTTGCAAGCGTGCGCGTTGGTAGGCGGTGAGCGGGGCACCGATGGCATTGAGTGCGAGTGCACCGACGTTATTAATGCTTGTGTTGAGTTCCCCACTCGTTTGTGCGTTGCCGGCGACATCGTAGTTCGCCCAGACCACATAGCGTGTCTGCCAGATGCGCTCGGTATGGGTGGCATCGTCCTCATCGGTAAAGTAGAGGTCGTTGTAGCGGTCGGTGAAGAACGGCTGGTGGTCGCCGTACATCACCATGACGACGGGGCGGTCGAGATCACGCAGCTTTTCCAGGAAGGCGGCGAAGGCGGCATCGGACGCTTCCATGAGCGAGCAGTATTCATTGGTCCAGGTGATAACTTTGTCGGACACACCTTCGACGGCAAGGTGCAGTTGCTGGTCGGTGGGCACCAAGCCCGTGTCATAGGCGGAGTGGTTTTGCATCGTCACGTCGTGGATGAAGATCGGCTGGTCGCTCTGCTTTAGTACCTCGAGGCACTTGTCGTAGGTGGCGGCGTCGGTGACCTTGCGGCAGAGCTCGGGTGCGCCGGCGAAGTCCTCGATCGAGAGGAACTCGTCGAATCCCATGTCCGCGAAGACGTTCTCGCGATTCCAGTTGGTGGCGTGGTTGGGGTGCATGGCCACGGTGCGATAGCCGAGTCTCTTGAACTGACGGGCGAGGTTCTCGCTCGGGGCCAGGTTGTAGCTCATGAACGGGTAGACGCCAGCGCCCAGGAATGCCATGGAGTGTCCGGTTAAGAACTCGAACTCGCTGTTACAGGTGCCGGCACCGAAGGCGCTCATGTAGCTCACTCCCTGCAGAAGCGCGTTATCGATGGCTTTGAAGCGCTCGGGCCCCTTATAGCCACAGCCCAGTTCGTTAAAGATTGAAAGGTCGGCGAAGGACTCGTTCATGATACAGATGACTGAGGGCTTGAGCTGGTCAAACTGTTCGACGGCAGCGGCACGGGAGGGGTCGGCGATGCCATTCGTGCCCGCGTTCCAGCGCGCGGCAAGGCGCTTGATGATCGCCGAGGCCTCACCGCTCTTGTAGTGCTTGGGTTTAGGCGGCACCATTTTTTGCGCGCTCGAAATAAAGGTGGGGAGAAACCCCTGACTGTAATAGCTTTCGAGGGGCTTCCAGGTATGAAGCTTGATGCCCAAGGTGTCGTAATAGCTGATGAAGGCCTGCGCCCCCAGTGCGGCTCCGGCAACAAGTGCGGTACGACGGTCGACGGAGAGGGGGAGTTTGGATTTGGTTGCGACTGGATGCTCCCTCGGCGCTGTCGATGTCCCCTCGGTTGCCGGAGACGCCTTTGAGTCCTTCGATTTCAAGGACGCAGACATCGCATGGTCGATGGACTCGGGGGACGTTTCCGATGCGCGGCGCGGCGGTCGCCCACATGCATCACGCGGAATGAGGACGATAAGCGCGATTCCCAAGGCCGCGGCGGCAAGCCCCATGAAGCAGAAAGTGCTGAGCTCATAGGTGTAGCTGCCGGCGACCGTCGCAGCGGTCGAGAGGGCGAACAGGTCTCCGGGTTGGATGGGCATCGATTTGAACGTGATTACGAAGTACTCGGCGATACCGATGCTGGCGAGCGCAACGATGCCAACGATTGCGGGGGTCTTACGGCGGTGCGGCAGATAGAACAACAGGCACAAGAAGCAGAAGATGAGCAAAAGCTCCAAAAGTGCCGGTCCGGCCTGCATCTTCCATAGTTCATGGTTGGAGGGCAGCTCGAGGGCGAGCATCGAGCATATCGATGCGCCGCCGATCGTTGCCAGCGTACGGGGGTAGGGATGGTCGGTCATCCAGCTTTTCAGATCCTTCATGCTCATCTTCATCGTCTCTGTTCCTTACTCCTAGTTCAGCGTCTTCACGAGCTTCTCCAGGTTGTCGTTCATGATGGGTGGGTAATCCTCGCCGGCTTTAAGCTGTTTGTCAGTGAGCCCCTCGACGGGGTCGAGCTGGACGCATTGTCGTCAGAAGCGGCGAGAGCAAAGACCGCACTTAAAAGGGGCATATATGCCGCCGCCATGGGGCCACGGTGACGAATAGGACGCCGCTTGGGATGGCGACGGTAGATTCGGTTGTCCATAGATTGCTCCTGAATTGAAAACGGCTGCGTCGGGGTGCCGACGGCCGAAGGCGATGCCGCTGTGGCACGCGGTAGCTATTTGATTCAATTGGGAGCCGTTAATCGTCCAGACGGACCCTGAGGGATAATAGGGTGACCGGGGCATATGAAGATCGCTCGGTGCCGATGACGGCTAGGGCGGAGATCAGCAAGAGGGTGATGAACGATGTCGCGCCCACGGGGACGGTGTCACCGCCACGGGCGATCGACAGATTGCCGGCGAGCTCGGCGCAGATGGTGCAGCCCGCGCCGGTGCAGTCATGATGCAACTCATGGGCGGTTGCGATGGGGGAGAGGATGGTTACCGCGAGAAGGGCGAAGACGAGAGCCAGGGCGAGCAGGCGAGTGCGAACGGGCGGCATGGAGTCGCGTGCATCGCGATTCGGTGCTATATCTCGCCATGCCGAGGTGCTCAGCTCATCAGTCATCTGCCCTCCCTTCCTCTCATCTGGGCATATTTCATCTGGAGGATTGTAGTCTTGAGAAGCTGATTCACAAAGTTGCCGCGCTAAAACTTCATGCTTTCCGGTCCGCCTTGGGGCTGCGCATAAGTTATCCTCCGACATTCAGAAAATCTAAGTGCCAAAAAATAAGATTTTTTGACTCTGTGTTGTATAACCCGCCATTCGTGGGTACCATTCAACGCGTACGCAAACAAAAAGGGTTAACCCGCGCGGCATGACCGCGCGGCCCACAAAGGAGGAAACAAGCATGTCGTCTTTGAAGCCGCTTGCAGATCGCGTCCTGGTCAAGCCCGACGAGGCCGAGCAGAAGACCGCCTCTGGTCTGTACATCGCCAGCAACGCTCAAGAGAAGCCGCAGCGCGGCACCATCGTTGCCGTGGGCGCCGGCAAGGTCAACGACAAGGGTGAGCGCATCCCCATGGACGTCAAGGTCGGCGACGTTGTCATCTACGGTAAGTTCGGTGGCAACGAGGTCAAGGTCGACGGCGAGAAGTATCTGCTCATGCGCGCCGACGACATCTACGCAGTCGTCGAGGCCTAGTCTCGTCAGAATCTCTGATTCGTCTTTGAGCGCGCTCGCCGCATAGGACTCGGAAGCGGCGACGCGAGTCACATTTCTTTTGGAGGATTACCCACTATGGCAAAGAACATTACGTTCAACACCGATGCCCGCGCTAAGCTCGCCAAGGGCGTCAACACCCTGGCCGACGCCGTTACCGTCACCATGGGCCCCAAGGGCCGCTACGTTGCGCTGCAGCGCACGTTCGGTGCCCCGACCATCACCAACGACGGCGTTTCCGTCGCTAAGGAGATCGAGCTCGAGGACAACATCGAGAACATGGGTGCTCAGCTGGTGAAGGAGGTCGCCACCAAGACCAACGACACCGTGGGTGACGGCACCACCACCGCAACCCTGCTCGCTCAGGCCATCGTCAACGACGGCCTGCGCAACGTCGCCGCCGGCGCCAACCCGCTGGCCATCCGTCGCGGCATCGACAAGGCTGTAAACGCCGCCGTCGCCGAGATGAAGAAGCAGGCCAAGCCGGTCGAGACCAAGGAGCAGATCGCTTCCGTCGGCACCATCTCCGCTGGTGACCCCGAGGTCGGCGAGAAGATCGCCGAGGCCATGGAGGTCGTGGGCAAGGACGGCGTCATCACCGTCGAGGATTCCCAGACGTTCGACATCACCATCGACACCGTCGAGGGCATGCAGTTCGACAAGGGCTATGTCTCCGCTTATTTCGTCACGGACAACGACCGCATGGAGGCCGTGATGAAGGATCCGTACATCCTCATCACCGACCAGAAGATCTCCAGCGTTCAGGACATCATGCCTGTTCTCGAGGCTGTCCAGCGCGCCGGCCGTGGCCTGCTCATCATCGCTGAGGACATCGACGGCGAGGCTCTGCCGACCCTGGTCCTCAACAAGATTCGTGGCGCTCTCAACGTCTGCGCCGTCAAGGCCCCGGGCTACGGCGATCGCCGCAAGCGCATCCTCGAGGACATCGCCGTCCTCACCGGTGGCCAGGCTGCTCTGGACGAGCTGGGCGTGAAGGTCGCTGACATCACCGCCGATATGCTCGGTACCGCTAAGTCCGTCACTATCTCCAAGGACAACACCGTCGTCGTCGGCGGCGCTGGCTCCAAGGAGGACATCGACGCCCGCATCGCTCAGATTAAGGGCGAGATGGAGAACACCACCTCTGACTTCGACCGTGAGAAGCTCCAGGAGCGCCTGGCCAAGCTCTCCGGTGGCGTTGCCGTCATCAAGGTCGGCGCTGCTACCGAGTCCGAGCTCAAGGAGATCAAGCACCGCGTCGAGGACGCCCTGCAGGCTACCCGCGCTGCTGTCGAGGAGGGCATTGTCGCCGGCGGCGGCGTCGCCTTCATGGACGCTGCTCCTGCGCTCGATGCTGTCGAGATCGACGACCCCGAGGAGAAGATCGGCGTCGACATCGTCAAGAAGGCTTTGACCGCTCCGGTCGCCACCATCGCCAAGAACGCTGGCTTTGAGGGCGCTGTCGTGGTTGACAAGGTTGCCGAGCTGCCTGCTGGCCAGGGTCTCAACTCTGCCAACGGCGAGTGGGGCGACATGATCGAGATGGGCGTCCTCGATCCCGTCAAGGTCAGCCGCGTCACCCTGCAGAACGCTGCTTCTGTCGCCAGCTTGATCCTCATCACCGAGGCCACCGTCTCCGATGTGCCCAAGAACACTCAGCTTGAGGACGCTATCGCTGCTGCCACCGCTGGTCAGCAGGGCGGCGGTATGTACTAAGGCCGACAAGGTCTAGAACTCCCACCGGGAATCCGGGGGCGTGACGGGGGCTTCCCTCCGGAACGTCCTCGGACATGCAAAGAGGCTCCGCATCGCGCTTCGCGCTGCGGAGCCTCTTTGCGTCCTGCGGAATGTTCCGGAGGGAAGCCCCCGTCACGCCCCCGGATTCCCTGCGTTTACGGCCTTGAGGTCGGCGGGCGGAGAAGGACGTGGTCGATAGGGATACGTGTCCCCTTCGCTGTTTCGCGCTTTGCGCGAAAGGCGCGCTACTTTGGGATGGATGGGGAACGTGGTTGTTGCGGTGGCTTTTCCCTTTTGCTGTTTCGCGGCTTTGCCGCGAAAAGCGCAGCACTTTGGGATGGGCGGGTACGTTATTGTCGCGCTGCTCTGTCCCGGCCGCATTTCTAGAGCGTTTCCCCCGCCATAAATTACCCTTGGCATACTTGCGCGAAAGCCTACTGGTGCTACACTTGCAATTGCTGTTTCAGGGCGGGGTGAAATTCCCCACTGGCGGTAAATCGGGCGGTGCTAAAGGGGTGCCGTGGCGCAGGCGAGGTGCCTGCGGCCGAGCCGATGAGTCCGCGACCCGTGTGTGCGTTGGTTCGCATGCCGGCTGAACTGGTGAGATCCCAGTACCAACGGTTAGAGTCCGGATGAAAGAGGCAGGTGATCTTATGTCTGAACAGTCGCAGCATATCCATTTTGAGAACACGAATAGGTGGAGCACCAAACAGCTCGTTACCATGGCGCTGATGTGTGCCTTGGGCGCCCTGTTTATGTACGTGCAGCTGCCTATCCTTCCTTCGGCGCCGTTTTTGACGTATGACCCGTCGCTGGTGCCGGCGATGGTGTGCGGTTTTGCGTATGGTCCTGGCGCCGGTACTGCTGTTGCCGTTATGGCGATTGTTATCCATGCGCTTACCACGGGCGATTGGGTCGGTGCGCTTATGAACTTGGTTGCCACGCTGGGCTACATTCTGCCTGCGGCTATCGTCTACCAAAAGATGCATACCTATAAGGGTGCCGTGATTGGCCTGGCGCTGGGCGTTGTTGCCGCTACGGCGCTTTCTATGGTCGCAAACCTTACCATTGGTGTTTGGTTCTGGTATGGCTCGGTCGATGTGATCGCTCCGCTCATGATTTCTGCCGTGCTGCCGTTTAACCTCATCAAGACCGTGCTCAACTCGGTGTTGACATTGGCGGTGTACAAGGCGGTCTCCAACCTCATCACACCCAAGAAGGACCAGGTCAAAGGCCGCGCATGATTGAGTGTCGGGGCGTTTCCTTTAGTTATGACGGTGCCACACCGGCGCTCGATGGCATCGATCTGAACATCGAGAATGGCGAGTTTTTCTGCATTCTCGGCGGAAACGGGTCGGGCAAGTCGACGTTTGTCAAGCATTTGAACGCGCTGCTGCAGCCCGATGCGGGAACGGTGCGCGTCAACGGCATGGACGCGTCCGATCCCGAGCTGGTCTACGACATTCGCTCGACTGCGGGCATGGTGTTCCAGAATCCCGACGACCAGCTGGTGGCGACGCTTGTCGAGGACGATGTTGCGTTTGGTCCCGAGAACCTAGGGGTCGAATCGGCCCAGATCGCGCAGCGCGTGCGCGAGGCGCTGAAGGCCGTGGGTCTGGTGGGCTTTGAGCGCCATGAGACCCATGCGCTTTCGGGCGGCCAAAAGCAGCGCGTGGCGCTTGCCGGCGTGCTCGCCATGGAACCGCGCGTGCTCATTTTGGACGAGGCGTCCTCGATGCTCGATCCGCGCGGGCGCAAGGGCCTTATGAAGGCCTGCCACGCGCTGCACGAACGCGGTATGACCATCGTGATGATTACGCACTTTATGGAAGAGGCCGCTGAGGCCGATCGCGTTGCCGTCTTCCAAGCGGGCCGCGTTGCCATGCTCGGTGCGCCCGAGGAAATCTTGACGCGGGCGGACGAACTTGCGCAGCTCAACCTGGACATGCCGGAGTCGTGCCGTCTTGGCAGGGCGCTTCGCGCGAAGGGCGTGCCCATTTGCGCACAGGTGCGCGAGGCGGATATGGTCGCCGATATAGCGCAGGCTTATGCCGAGCGGAGTAGGACAGGCATCGCCGGGCGGCCTTTCGCATCCGATCCTCGTATTCCCGACAACGTCTCCTCTGCAATCGATAGCGCAGATGCGCTGGAGCCCGTCATCGAGATTTCGCACCTTTCGTATAGCTATTCGCTGAGCGCCCGCGAGCGTCGCCGTTGGCGCAAGCGCTCAGCCGCCGAGGGCGCATCGAACAAACAGGCCCTCTGGGGCAACGACCCTAGCAGCCCCTGGGCGTTGCGCAATGTGTCGCTAACGGTGCGCCGTGGCGAGTTCCTGGGGCTAGCAGGTCATACCGGTTCGGGCAAGTCGACGCTGGCCCAGCATCTCAACGGCCTGATTCGTCCCCAGGAGGGTTCCGTTTACGCGTTGGGGCTCGACCTGGCAAACAAGAAAGATGCCGCCGCGGTTAAGGCAAAAGTCGGCGTGGTGTTTCAATATCCCGAGCGTCAGCTGTTTGCCGAGACCGTGGCACAGGACGTGGCGTTTGGTCCGCATAACCTTGGCTTGTCACAGGCCGAGGTTGCCCGCCGTGTTGCGTCATCGCTCGCGCGCGTGGGCCTCGACCTGGCCGCGGTGGGCGACAAGAGCCCCTTTGAGCTCTCGGGCGGGCAGCAGCGGCGCGTGGCGTTTGCCGGCGTGCTTGCCATGGAGCCCGAGGTCCTGGTACTCGATGAGCCCATGGCGGGGCTCGATCCGGCGGCACGCAGTGATTTCCTGGAGCTCATCGATCGACTTCCCCATGGGGGCCTGACCGTCGTCATGGTCTCACACAGTATGGATGACCTTGCCAATTGCTGCGACCGTATTGTCGTGATGAACGAGGGCTCGGTGTTTGCCGAGGGCACGCCCGCTCAGGTTTTTGCGCATGCGGATGAGCTTAAATCAATCGGTTTGGGTGTTCCCGCTGCCCAGCGCATGGCACTGGCGCTTGCGAAGGCAGGCGTGCCGCTGCGCTTTGACGGCCTCTATACGGTTGAGTCGCTGGCAGACGAGTTGGTGGACCTGCTAATCGGTCGCTCGGACGGTCCTTCTAACGTCGCGGACATTGCTAAATCCAAGACGGTCGCGCGAGAGGAGGGCTGCTAATGGAGGCGTTTTCGTTCGGCAGCTACTATCCCGGCGATAGTGCAATCCACCGCCTGGACCCGCGAACTAAGTTGCTCTTGGGCTTTGTGTTTCTGATCACGACACTCACGGTCGGCAGCTTCCGCGGACTGGTTCCGGTCGCTATCTTCGTTGTCCTGATCTATACCGTGTCCCGGGTGCCGGCTCGTCGCGTCCTGTCATCGATGGCGCCGCTGCTGGCAATCGTCGCGGTGGTCGCGGTGCTCAACCTGTTTTCCGACCAGAGCGGGCGCATTCTGTGGCAGCTCGGCTTTTTGCAGATAAGCGAGGGCTCGCTGCATTCCGCCGTCTTTATGGCGTGCCGCCTGACCTTGATGATGGCCGGTATGAGCGCTATCACGCTCACCACACCGACGCTCGACCTCACCGCGGGCTTTGAGCGCCTGCTCGCGCCGTTTGCGCGTGTGGGACTTCCTGCGCACGAGCTCGGCATGATCATGGGCATCGCGCTGCGCTTTATGCCGCAGTTTGCCACCGAGATGAAGCAGGCGGCCGATGCGCAGGCGAGCCGCGGTGCGCGCGTGACGGGAGGCCCGCTCGGCGGCGTGCGTATGCTCGGCAGCGTGGCGATTCCGCTGTTCACGGGTGTGTTCCGTCATGCCGAAACGCTTTCTGCCGCCATGGATGCCCGTTGCTATCATGGCGAGCAGGGCCGCACGCGTCTGCATGCGCTTGCATTTGGCCGCGGCGATGCGTTGGCGGCGGTGGTGACGGCGTTGCTGCTCATCTGCGTCATCGTCATCAATCTTCAACTTGTTTAGGCGCGATTCGAGCGCAGGAAAGGGGTCCCCATGACCGACAACGACCGCACGGCGCAGCTCGAGCGCGCCTGTTCGTATCTTAGGCGTATTCCGGCGTGGTATCTCGCCACGATTGACGTGACGGACGGACATCAGCCGCGCGTGAGGCCGTTCTCGTTTGCCATGGTCGATGATGGCAAGCTGTGGTTTTGCACCTCGCGCGATAAGGACGTGTGGGCCGAGCTCAGCACGAATCCCAAGTTTGAGGTTTCGGGTTGGAAACCGGGGGAGTGTTGGATTGTGCTGACCGGCGAGGCCGCGCTCGAGGACGACGCGGTCGTGAGCGACCGGGTGCGCCAAGCCGGCTTTAAGCACATGGTGGGCATCGGCGAAGACCACGAGGGCGCCAACGACGGTCGCCTTGCGTTTTTCTCGGTGCGCAACATCGCCGCCCGCTTCTGCGATATCGACGGCAGCGAGGAGCGCCTGGAGCTCTAGCGCGTCTCAAATTAACTACCCATCTCAAAATGGCGAGCGTCAGGAGGAAACATGGACGGATTGAATACGGTGCTGGAGTATCTGACGTCGGTGCCGGCATGGTATTTGGCGACGAGCGTTGACGGACAGCCGCATGTGCGTCCGTTTTCGTTTGCGCAGATCCAGGACGGCAAGCTGTGGTTTGTAACGGCGCGCACCAAAGACGTGTGGCAAGAGCTGCTGCAAAACCAGCGCTTTGAGGCCACGAGTTGGTGGCCGGGCCATGGCTGGCTCATCTTGCGCGGGCGTGCCGGCTTGGATGACCGGGCTTTAGGCGAAATGCGCGAAGCCGGGTGGAAGCATCTAGAGCACCTGGGCGAGCACTATGAGGGGCCTAACGACCCCACGCTCGTCTTCTTTAGCGTCGAGGATCCCGAGGCTTTTATCTGCAATCACGACGAATGGGTGCCGGTCGAGCTCTAGCCAGCTGGCTCATCCTAACAACTTGGTTTTCGCATGGGCGGGCCCCGTATTGCCCGGCGCCGTTAGGAGCGCCGGTCAATACGGGGCCCGCTCCATTTGTCAATTCCTTCAAGCGAATGTGTCGGGAATGTTTCAATGCATGAATATGCAAGCCATTTACGTAATCATGCATCTTTTGGTGCTAAAGTTTCAACCCACTTCATAACGACCGCTGCGAAATGCGCATCGGTGCATAAATCGCAGACAAGGAGTCTGATATGTCTTTGAAGGTTGGAATCGTCGGCGCGGCTGGATATGCCGGAGCCGAGCTCATTCGCCTCGTCCTCGGTCATCCCGAGTTTGAACTTGTTGCCATTACGTCCAACGCCGATGCCGGCCAGCCGCTGTCTGCGGTGTACCCGAGCTTCACCGGCGTAAGCGATCTTGCCTTTACGACGCATGATGCCCCCGAGCTCAAGAACTGCGACGCGGTCTTTTTGGCCGTGCCGCACACGGCTGCCATGGCACAGGTGCCCGCCTTGCTTGCCGCGGGAGTCTCCTGCATTGACCTCTCGGCCGACTATCGCCTGAGCGATCCGGCCACCTTTGAGGCCTGGTATGCCGCCGAGCACACGAGCCCCGAGCTACTCAAGAGCCGCGCCTTTGGTCTGCCCGAGCTATTCTGCCAGGATTTGGAGACCGCTGCATCCGACCACGCCGCCGGCAAGCCCGTACTGGTCGCCTGCGCCGGTTGCTATCCCACCGCAACGAGCCTTGCCGCCGCGCCTGCCGTGCGCGCCGGCTGGGTTGCCCAGAGCGGCCCCGTGATTGTCGATGCCATTAGCGGCGTGACGGGTGCCGGTAAGTCCTGCAACGCCCGTACGCATTTTTGCAGCGCGGACGAAAACCTGGAGGCCTATGGCGTTGGCAAGCATCGTCACACGCCCGAAATCGAGCAGATCTTGGGCCTAACCGATCGTGTCGTCTTTACCCCGCACCTGGCACCGCTCAAGCGCGGTCTGCTCTCTACGGTGACGATGCCGCTTACGCCGCAGGCTATCGATACCTTGACCCTTGAGGATGTCGTCGACCATTACAAGCAGTTCTACGCCGGTCGCACCTTTGTGCGCGTGCTCGATGCCGGCGAGCAGCCCAAGACGGCCTCGGTCGTCGGCACCAATGCTGCCCAGATCGGCCTTGCACTCAACAAGCGCGCGGGCGTGCTGGTGGCGACGGGAGCGATCGACAATCTGTGCAAGGGTGCTGCCGGTCAGGCGGTCCAGTGCGCCAACATCGTCTTTGGTTTTGACGAGCGACGAGGCTTGCCCACAGTGGCGTGCCCGGTGTAGCACATTCGATTGTTAACGATTTGGTAGTCGGGCATCGAGTGGGGCGCCACTCTTAAGCTGGTCTCATGATTGTGGCTGGCATGGCGCACCAACCGATGCCCTTTTTTGTTTGACATAAGGAGTCATAAAGACGATGAATACCGAGCTGTTTGATATCAAGATTCGCGCCGTCGAGGGTGGCGTTACGGCTGCGGCTGGTTTTAAAGCTGCAGGCATCCACGCTGGGTTCCGCAAGAATCCCGAGCGCCTGGATTACGCGCTCGTCGTGCCCGATAAACCCTGTCCCGGTGCCGGCGTGTTTACCACCAATCGCTTTTGCGCGGCGCCCGTGCAGGTGAGCCGCGCCCACCTGGGCGGTGCCGACAAGGGCTACGGTATCATCGCCGGCGTTTCTGTCAACTCTGGCAATGCCAACGCCGCCACGGGTGAGACCGGTCTTGCCTGCGCGCGCGAGACCTGCAACATCGCCTCGCAGGTCATCGGCTGCGAGCCCCAGCAGATTCTGGTCGCCTCCACGGGCGTAATTGGCCAGATTCTGCCGATCGACACGTTTGAGACTGCCGTTCCTGCTGCCTACGAGGCGCTCTCCGCCCACGGTGGCGCCGATGCCGCCCGCGCTATCATGACGACCGACACGCACTCCAAGGAGTATGCCGTGTGTTATCGCAGCGAGGCCGCGGGGCACGCAGGCAATGCCTATACGGTGGGCGGTATGTGCAAAGGTTCGGGCATGATCATGCCCAACATGGCCACCATGATCGCAGTCATCACCACCGATGCCCCCGTCGAGCCTGCGGCGCTCCACGCCCTGTTGCTCTCCACCGTCAAGCAGACCTTCAACAAGGTAACGGTCGATTCCGACACCTCGACTAATGACACCTGCATCATGCTTGCATCCGGCGCCGCTGCCGCAGATGCCGAGCCTATTGTCGAGGGCTCTGACGCCTTCGACGAGCTGGCCTTTGCCGTGCATGAGGTGTGCGAGAGCCTGGCGCGCAACATCGCCGCAGATGGCGAGGGCGCGTCCAAGCTCGTGACGGTTAACGTCACCGGCGCCGTGAACGACGAGGAGGCCGATATCGCCGCCCGTGCCGTCGCCAACTCACCGCTCGTCAAGACCTGCATCGCCGGCCACGACTGCAACTGGGGCCGCGTTGCCATGGCGCTCGGCAAGTGCGGTGTGCAGTTTGATCAGGAAGACGTTTCCATCGAAATGATGGGCATGCCCGTCTGCCGTGATGGCCTGACCGTTCCCTTTGACGAGGACGAGGCCCTGCGACGTTTTGAGGCGCCCGAGATCGTGATCTCGGCCGACCTGGGCGCAGGGGACGCGGCAACCACCGTGTGGACTTGCGACCTCACGCACGAGTACATCTCCATTAACGGTGACTACCGTTCCTAGACTCCCGATGTGCCGCGCGTCCCGCTGCAATCGCGGGCAACGAGGTACGGCGCGATAGCTACACGAAAGACGAGGCAGACTATGAAGTTCGCACGCGATTGTCGCTCGAGCGAATCCAACGAAGTTACCGCGCAGCTGCTGTTCGAGGCGCTGCCGTGGATTAAGAACCTGACCGGTAAGACGGTCGTTATCAAGTACGGCGGAGCCGCCATGGTCGACGAGCAGCTGCGCCGCGACGTGATGAGCGACATCGTCCTGCTCAAGATCATCGGTATGCGTCCCGTCATCGTGCATGGTGGCGGCAAGGCTATCAACGAGGCGCTGAGCCATTACGATATTCCCGTCGAGTTTAAGAACGGCCAGCGCGTGACCACGCCGGCGAACATGGATATCGTGCGCGAGGTACTGGGCGGCAAGGTCAACCAGGAGCTGGTTGCTGCCATCAACCACCACGGCAACCTGGCCGTGGGCGTGTCGGGCAGCGATGCCGGCACGCTCATCGCCGAGCCTCTCGACCCCGAGCTCGGTCGAGTGGGCAAAGTGACACACGTTAACACCGACTATATCGAGCGCTTACTCGATAGCGAGTACATCCCCGTCATCGCTACCGTCGCGGCGGGGGAGGACGGCGGTTTCTTCAACATCAACGCCGATACCGCCGCCGGTGCCGTTGCGGCGGCGCTCCATGCGCACAAAGCGATTTTCTTGACCGATGTCGACGGTCTGTACAAGGACTTTGGCGACAAGGATTCGCTTATCTCCAACCTGACGCTCGACGAGGTCAATGAGATGCTCTACGGCGGCGAGGTCGATAAGGGCATGATTCCCAAGCTGCGCGCGGCCGTCGATGCGCTTGCCGGCGGCGTATTTCGTGCCCACATCATCAACGGCACCACGCCGCATTCGCTGCTGCTGGAGCTGCTGACCGATGCCGGCGTCGGCACCGTGATCCATTCCACCGAGACGGCCTACGAGTTCGATACGCATCCGCATCCGCTTTCGACGTTTGCTGCGCGTCTGACCGAGAACCTCGACGAGGTCGAGAAGCTTCAGACGGTCTAGCTGACCCGCAGCCGCCCCATTCCTGCACCCATAGGCCTGCGCCGTTCGGCGCTCAACGAAAGGCATCCCATGTCACTTGCAGCTCAGCAATCGCTTGAATCCAATTACGTTATGCATACCTTTGGCCGCTCTCCGGTCGAGTTTGTCGAGGGTCACGGCATGAAGCTCACCGGCGACGATGGCCGTGAGTACCTCGACTTTCTTGCCGGCATCGGCGTGTGCAGCCTAGGTCATGGCGACCCGGCTGTGCTCTCGGCGCTCGAGGCACAGACCAAAAAGCTCATGCATGTCTCCAATTACTTCTACATTGAGCAGCGCGGACAGGTCGCGGCGCTGCTGTCCAAGCTTGCTAACGACGACGTAGATGGTGCGCGCGTGCTTGCCGATGCCATTGCCGCCGGCGATGAGATCACGGCAGCTGCTCTTGGTGCCCCGGCTGCGGACGAGCAGGTGTGGGAGACCTTCTTTGCCAACTCCGGCGCCGAAGCCAACGAGGGCTCGATGAAGCTCGCGCGCCTGTACGCCAAGCGTGCCGGTAACGGTGGCAACACCATCGTGTGCATGCGCGGCGGTTTCCATGGCAGAACGCTTGAGACCATTGCCGCCACCATGCAGGATTGGCTGCAGGATAGTTTCCGCCCGCTGCCGGGTGGCTTTGTGGCCTGCACGCCCAACGATATCGATGAACTGCGTGCGATCTTTAAGCATCTGGGGAGCGAAATTTGTGCCGTGATGCTCGAGCCGATCCAGGGCGAGAGCGGTGTGCACCCCATGACCGAGGAGTTTATGGCGGCAGCGCGCGACCTGGCACACGAAGTGGGTGCCGTGCTTATCGCCGACGAGGTCCAGTGCGGCATCTTCCGCTCCGGCAAGCCGTTTGCATTCCAAACCTATGGCGTGGAACCCGACATCATGAGCCTTGCCAAGGGCATTGCTGATGGCGTGCCCATGGGTGCCGTCGTGGCAAAGAAGGAGATTGCCGACGTGTTTAAGCCGGGCGACCACGGCTCGACCTTTGGCGGTAGCTGCTTGGCCATCGCGGCGTGTGCCGCGACGCTCTCCGCACTCGTGCGCGGCGATTATGCCGACCACGCTGCCAAGGTAGGCGCCTATATGGAGGCAAAGCTCGCCAAGCTGCCGAACGTGACCGAGGTGCGTGGCCGCGGCTTGATGCTCGGCTGCGATCTGGACGATACTGTGGGTGATGCACACGACGTTGTGGCCCGTGCATTGGGGGCTGGTGCCGTGATTAACGCTACGGGTGCCCATACGCTGCGTTTCCTGCCGCCGCTCGTGTGCGAAGAGGCCGACGTGGACAGCCTAATCGAGATCCTGGCGGGTGTCTTGGGCTAACGCGGCACAATAACTCAATTTGGACCGGGTTCCGGACTGCGGACGTGCCCTATGTGGCATGATTCAGCGGTCTGGAGCCCGTTTTGCCTTAGATTTGCTAAGGCGGGGAGACCTGCTGGTCAAAAAACATTAAATATGAGTACTGTTACCGATTTGGTCGCAGCAATTTTGGACTAATAAGACCAGATGGCAAGTCGAAATGGCGATGAATGCACGATTTTGATCTAATTGTTAGTCCTTATAATGGACATATGTTGCGTAACTTAAGCAAATACTATCTTTTGATATGTTGTAAGCAAGGTAGCAGTACTCATTTTTGCCATTTTCTGGCCACGGCCTTTGTGACAGACGTGCTGGCGGGTTCGAATCCCATGCGCTGGGCCTGAAAAAAAGAAAGGCCTCCATCGCTGGAGGCCTAACAATTCAGTGGTGGGCGATGAGGGATGTCGCGTGCGGCTGGCGCCGCCCGCTCTCGCTTCGGGCCTGCGGCCCTCGCGTGCTGCGCTGGAAAACGCTTCGCGTTTCCTCAGCTCCGCACCCTTGTGGGTTCGAATCCCATGAAATGGGCCCAAGCAAAAACGGTCCCCTTTCGAGGACCGTTTCCAAATCAGTGGTGGGCGATGAGGGATTCGAACCCCCAGCCTTGTGCGTGTAAAGCACCTGCGCTAACCGTTGCGCCAATCGCCCGTGCGGAGAGAGTATAGCAAAACAATCGCCTCATTCATCTCATATCCATTAAAGGTAACCGGCGCGTGTCACAGCGGAGCTGATTCAGTTGAGATTGCCTGAACATTCCGCCCCTCTTTACGCCCTCGGGTATACTCAAAAGCTACTGATTCGATTTGATGCCCAGCAACAGCAGAGGGGATAGTATATGTGCGGTTTTGTCGGTTTTGTCGGTGGGACGGATAACCAATCCGAGGTGCTCACCAAGATGATGGACCGCATTGTCCATCGCGGTCCCGACATGGGCGGTCAGTTTATCGACGGCCGCGTTGCCCTGGGCTTCCGCCGCCTGTCGATCCTCGACCTGACCGAGGCCGGCGCTCAGCCCATGGCCAATGAGGACGGCAGCGTCGTTATCGTCTTCAACGGCGAGATCTACAACTTCCAAGAACTCCGTTCCGAGCTCGAGGCCAAGGGCTACAAGTTCCACTGCGGCGCCGACACCGAGAGCCTCCTGCACGGCTACGAGGAGTGGGGCGAGGCCGTCCTCGATCGCCTGCGCGGTATGTACGCCTTCGTCATCTGGGACAAGAAGAAGAACAAGCTTTTTGGCGCCCGCGATATCTTTGGCATCAAGCCGCTCTACTACTATCCCATGGCCGATGCGGGCGACGGCGCTCCGGGCGTGCTTTTTGGTTCCGAGATCAAGAGCTTCCTGGACTACCCGCACTTCCACAAGGCGGTCAACAAAAAGGCTCTGCGTCCGTACATGACGTTGCAGTATTCGGCAACCGAGGAGACCTTCTTCGAGGGTGTCTACAAGCTGCCGCCGGCGCATTACTTTACCGTAGACATCCCGACCGGCAAGATGAACATCGAGCGCTACTGGGATTGCGATTACTCTGCCGTCGAGAAGCCGTTCGAGGAGTACGTCGACGAGCTGGACGAGGTCGTGCACGAGAGCGTCGAGGCCCATCGCATCGCCGACGTCAAGGTCGCGTCGTTCCTCTCCGGCGGCGTCGACTCCAGCTACATCGCCGCTTGCCTCATGCCCGACAAGACCTTCTCGGTGGGCTTTGACTACAAGAACTTCAACGAGACCAACTACGCCAAGGAGCTTTCCGATAAGCTCGGCGTCGAGAATGTCCGCAAGATGATTACCGCCGACGAGTTCTTCGGTGCGCTCGAGGACATCCAGTATCACATGGACGAGCCGCAGTCCAACCTGTCTTCCGTGCCGCTATGGTTCTTGGCCGAGATGGCCCGCAAGGACGTCACCGTCGTGCTTTCGGGCGAAGGTGCCGACGAGCTCTTTGGCGGCTACGCCTACTACGAGGACACGGTCCCGGTGCGCAAGTACAAAAAGATGGTGCCGCTGCCCATCCGTCGCGCGCTCGGTAACCTGGCGCTGCATATGCCGTACTTCAAGGGGCATAACTTCCTGGTCAAGGGTGCCGAGATCCCCGAGAAGTCGTTCCTGGGACAGGCTCTGGTATGGCCGGAGCGCGAGGTCGACGGCGTGCTCAAGCCCGAGTACAACACCGGCGATGGCGCCTTCGAGCTCGCCGCTCCCATCTATGCGCGCGTGAAGGGTCAGCCCGAGCTGGTCAAGAAGCAGTACCTGGACATGAACATGTGGCTCCCGGGCGACATTCTGCTCAAGGCCGACAAGATGTGCATGGCACATTCGCTGGAGCTGCGCGTGCCCTTCCTGGACCGCAAAGTCATGGAGTTCGCCGAGCACATTCCCGACCGCTACCGCATCAACGAGAACGGCAACAAGCAGGTACTCCGCCACGCTGCCAACAAGTCGCTGCCCGATGAGTGGGCCACCCGTCCCAAGGTGGGCTTCCCGGTGCCGATTGTCTACTGGCTGCGCGAGCAAAAGTGGTACGACTATGTCAAGGAGTACTTCACCGCGCCGTGGGCAAGCGAGTTCTTCGATACCGACGAGCTCATGCACCTGCTCGATCTGCACTTTGCGGGCAAGGGCGATTTCCAGCGCAAGATCTATACGCCGCTCGTGTTCCTGGTGTGGTACAAGCGCTTCTTTATCGACGAGGACCAGCCCGCTGTTCAGGCTGCCTAGCCTCGGCTTACGAACGCCTGCGCGTAACGGCTCCTCCGGGAGCCGTTTTTGCATGGCGCGTTTCAGTTACTATAAAAGCCGTCCCTGCCAATGGCTGAGAAAGGTGAAAGATGCACCATTCGGATTCCGCAACCGTGACCACGGTCGATACGCTCGCCAAGCTACTCGATGCGTGCGGCGAGCTGCGCGCATCGGAGCAGGTTGACGAGCGCGCGGTGACCGGCTGCTCGTTTGATTCGCGCGCGGTCTCGGCAGGTGACGTGTTCTTTTGCAAAGGCGCTGCCTTTAAGCCCGCGTTTTTGAGCATGGCGCTCGATGCGGGCGCTGTCGCATTTGTGTGCGAGGAGTCGCTGGTCGAGTCTCTGGAGCCGCTGGCGCAGGAGAGCGGTGCTGCGATGCTGGTTGTTGATAGCGTTCGCACGGCCATGGCCCTGTTGCCGCCGGAGGTCTACGACCGTCCCGACCACGACGTCAAGATCGTGGGTATCACCGGTACCAAGGGAAAGACCACGGCCGCTTTTATGCTCCAGTCCATCATCAAAGCGGCGGGCGAGTCCTGCGGCATGATCGGCTCGGTGAGTACCGACGATGGCATCGAGTGCTATGAGAGCACCAATACTACGCCCGAGGCCCCCGAGGTCTGGCGCCATATCGCCAACTGCCGCACTTCCGGTCGCCAGTCCATGGTCATGGAGGTCTCGAGCCAGGCGCTCAAGTACCAGCGCGTCGAGAATCTGCCGTTTGACGTGGCGTGCTTCCTCAACATCGGCCGCGACCATATCTCGCCGATCGAACACCCTACGTTTGAGGATTATTTTGAGAGCAAACTCAGGATCTTTGACCAGGCAAAGACCGCCGTGGTGAATCTGGGCACCGAAGAGGTCGACCGTGTGCTGGAGGCAGCGTCGACGGCCGAGCGCTTGGTGACCGTTGGCGTCGAGCATCCCGAGGCAAGCCTGTGGGCGAGCGACGTACGCATGGTCGGCTTTAGCATCGAGTTCAACTTGCATGGCCTGTGTGCCGACGAGTCCGAGGCGGGGGAGAAGATCCTGCTGGGTATCGCGGGAGACTTTAACGTGGAGAACGCGCTGGTCGCTATCGCCGCCGCGCGCGAGATCGGCATCGGTATCGAGGCTATCAAGAAGGGCCTCTCCAAACTGCGTGTGCCGGGCCGCATGGAGGTCGTGGAGTCGAAGGACGGCCGCGTGATTTGCGTTGTCGACTACGCGCACAACCAGCTTTCGTTCCGCTCGCTTTTCTCGTCGGTCAAGCGCGCGTTTCCCGCCAGCCCGGTCATCGCAGTATTTGGCGCTGCCGGCGGCAAGGCGCAGGAGCGCCGCGAGCAGCTTCCGCGCGAGGCCGCACCATATTCCGACCTGATGATCTTTGCCAACGAGGACCCGGCTCACGAGGACCCGATGAAGGTCTGTCGCGAGCTTGCCGAGCATGTTCCCGACGATACGCCGAACAAGATCATCCTCGACCGCGAAGCCGCTGTGCATGCGGCGTTCAAGGCGGCGCGCGAGGAGTACGTCAACCCCGATGCTCCCACCATTGTCTTGCTGCTGGCAAAGGGTGACGAGGAACTCATGCACGTGGGCGACGAGTTCGTGCCCATCGAGAGCGACCTTTCGCTGGCCAATCGCCTAATCGATGTTACCCAGTTTGACTAATGAACCATGATGGCGGCGACGCCCTGAGTGCGCTGTCGCCATAAGCGTGTTCCCTCAATCAAAACATGCCGTCCAAGTCCAAACCCTTCTACGTAAACGGAGTAACCATGTCCCACAACACCCTGCCGACCGTTGCCGAGCTTTCGGGCGAGATGCGCGAGCGTCTTGCCAAGGTTAAGTACGTCTTTACCGACCTGGACGCCACCATGCTCGCGCCCGGCTCGTGCGTGCTGCGCGACAACGACGGCAATCCCTCGACCAAGCTCGTCGAGGCTGTCGTGGCACTTGCCCGCGCTGGTATTCAGGTGGTTCCCACCTCGGGCCGCAACCGTACCATGATCCACGAGGACGCGCGCGTGCTCGGCCTCAACTCCTACATTGGTGAGATGGGCGGCCTGGTCATGTACGACCTCAAGGCCAACGATTGGGAGTATCTGACCGGCGACATGCCTTACGACCCCGCCTGCGGCCTTACTCCGCACCAGGTGATCGAGCAGACCGGCGTGTGCGAGAAGATCCTTGCTCACTGGCCGCACAAGATCGAGTACCACAACGACATGTCGACCGGCTACAAATACCGTGAGGTCACCGTCGGCATGCGCGGCGATGTGCCCGACGACGAGGTCCAGGCCATTCTTGACGAGGCCGGCTGCGGCTTGGTCTGGGCCTGCAACGGCCACCTGACACATCTGTCCAAGCCGACGACGCTCGAGCTCGAACGCGTCGAGGATGGCCGCGCGTTTAACATCAATCCCGCCGGCCTCAACAAGGGCGTTGCCATCGCGCGTTTCTGCGAGCACCTAGGGATCGAGCGCGAGGAGACGCTCGCGCTCGGCGATTCCGAGTCCGACTTCTACATGGCTGACCACGTGGGCACGTTCTGCCTGGTCGAGAACGGTTTGACCAGCGCCGGCGCGCCCGAGTTCCTGGATACCTGCGATAACGCCTACGTCACGCGCGGCAAGATTGTCGACGGCTGGGCGGCAACGGCAGAGCTGCTCGTCGCGGCTCGTTCGTAGCGCGGTCCTATCGTTCTGAGCCATATCTTTTCGAGAGAGAATCTGGTGAGGTAATGTCCGATATCGAGAATCTGGCCGGGGACACGCGCCCCATTGGCGTGTTCGACTCGGGCCTGGGCGGTCTGACGGTTGCGCGTGCGATTGCGACGGCGTTGCCGCACGAGTCCGTCTACTACTTTGGCGACACCAAACGCTGCCCGTATGGCACCCGCACCGAGGACGAGGTGCGTTCGTTTGCACTGCAGGCGGGCCGTTGGCTGTCGAAGCACGACGTCAAGATCATGGTCATCGCCTGCAATACAGCGACCGCTGCGGCCTTGCGTTTGGCCCAGCAGGTGCTCGACGTCCCCGTCATCGGTGTGATCGCACCGGGCGCACGCGCGGCAATCAACAGCACCCGCACGCGCCGGGTGGGCGTGCTCGCCACCAACCTCACCATTCGCTCGGGTGCTTACACGCGCGCCATTCAGGACCTGGATGCCGGTGTTGACGTATACGGCTGCCCTGCCTCGAGCTTTGTCGAGGTCGTTGAGCACGAGCTCGCCTCGGGTGCGCATCTGCAGGAGCAGTGGCTTGAGAACGAGGACATCTTCGATACGCCTGCCGTGCGTGCGCTGGTGGGTGCCACGGTTGAGCCGCTGCGCGACCACGGTATCGATACCGTGGTGCTCGGCTGTACGCATTTTCCGCTGTTGGTGGGACCTATCCGCCATGCGCTGGGGCCTGGGGTGCGCGTCGTGAGTTCCGCCGAGGAGACCACGCGCGAGCTGACCGATATCCTCACGCGCCGCGAGCAGCTGGCGGGCGACGCCGCCGAGCCGCAGCATCGTTTTGCAACGACGGCCGATAACATTGCCGAGTTTGCGGTGGCGGGCAGCTTTATCTTTGGTCAGCCGCTCAAGAGCATCGAACATATCGATATCGATGAGCTGAAATAGATGTAAGGCAGCCGCCAAAGCCTTCGCCACATCTTTTGCCGAAAGGATATTTCTATGGAGTACATGCAGGTTAACCGCGCCAACGGCCGCGCCGCCGATGAGCTGCGCCCCATCAAGCTTACTCGCGGCGTTATGAAGCACGCCCACGGTTCGTGCCTGGCCGAGTTTGGCGATACGCGCGTGCTGTGCGCTGCCACCATCGAGGAGGGCGTGCCGGGCTGGCGCAAGGGCGCCAAGGCCGGTTGGGTAACGGCGGAGTACGCCATGCTGCCGGCATCGACCGGCAAGCGCTGCAAGCGCGAGTACGCCAACCGCAAAGGCCGCTCCATGGAGATCGAGCGCCTCATTGGTCGCAGCCTGCGTACCGTCGTCAACATGAAGGCGCTCGGCGAGTACACCGTCACCGTCGACTGCGACGTGATCCAGGCCGATGGCGGTACGCGTACGGCGAGCATTACCGGCGCCTGGGTGGCGCTGCACGACGCCCTCGCCATGTGGGTCGAGGCGGGCAAGATCGAGCGCATCCCGCTTACCGGCCAGGTGGCTGCAATCTCCATGGGCGTTGTCGACGGCAATACGCTGCTTGACCTCGATTATTCCGAGGACAGCCATGCCGAAGTCGACATGAACCTCGTCGCCACCGACACCGGTGAGATGATCGAGCTCCAGGGCACTGGCGAGCAGGCGCCCTTTGACCGTAAGCGCCTCAACGCCCTGCTCGGCTTGGGCGACAAAGGCATCGCCGAGCTCATCGAGCTTCAGCGCCAAGCCATCGCCTAACCTGCCAAAAAGGGACAGGTTTATTTTGGCAGGTTTTATCTGGGAAAACGTCGAAGTATAAGACTGCCGTTGATTGAGAGGGGAGAGGCGGAGGCCCTCGTCGCCCTCGGCGCGGCATTGCTATAGAGACAAGGAGACCACTCATGGCACTTGAGAAGATCGACATCGACACCCTCGACCCGGCGGCGACCATTGTCGTGGCAACGGGCAACGCCCATAAGCTCACCGAGATCGAGGCCATTTTGGGCAAGGTCATGCCCGAGGTGCGCTTTGTGGCGCTCGGCCAGCTGGGCGAATTTGAGGACCCCGAGGAAAACGGCACGACGTTTTTGGAGAACGCCATCATCAAGGCGCAGGCTGCCGTCGAAGAGACGGGGCTCATGGCCATTGCCGACGATTCGGGCCTGGTCGTCGACGCGCTGGACGGTGAGCCCGGTGTGTATAGCGCGCGCTACGCGGGCGTTCACGGCGACGATGCCGCCAACAATGCCAAGCTGCTCGTGAATCTGGAAGGCGTGGCAGACGAGGACCGCACCGCGCGCTTTATGAGCGTCGTTGCGCTCATCGATACGGACGGCCTGGTCACCTATGGCGAGGGCGCCTGTGAGGGCGTTATCGCGCACGAGGGCCGCGGCGATCACGGCTTTGGCTACGACCCGCTGTTCCTGCCGGTCGATACGCCGGGCAAGACTATGGCCGAGCTTACGGCGGACGAGAAGAACGCCATCAGCCATCGATTCCATGCGCTCGAGCACCTATCCGCCAAACTGACGGGCGAGGAGTAAGCCGTGCGTGCGGTGGTGCAGCGCGTACTCAATGCCGGCGTGACAGTCGACGGCGAGTGCGTGGGTAAAATTGGGCGCGGCTATCTGGTGCTGCTGGGCGTGGGCCACGGCGACACGCGTGCCGAGGCCGACAAGCTGTGGGGCAAGCTCCGCGGGCTGCGTATCAACGAGGACGAGAACGGCAAGACCAATCTGGCGCTTGCCGATGTCGACGGCGAGATGCTCGTGGTGTCGCAGTTCACGCTGTTCGCTGACTGCCGCCACGGTCGCCGTCCGTCGTTTACCGATGCAGGCGCGCCCGATGTTGCCAACGAGCTCTACGAGTACTTCCTGACGCTCGTTCGCAAAGATGTCGAACACGTGGCGCACGGCATCTTTGGCGCCGATATGAAAGTCGACTTGGTCAACGACGGCCCATTCACCATCGTCTTGGACACGGACAACCTTTAGGTTACGCGGTTTTACCAAACCGCGTAACAACTGGTTATGCGAGGTTGTCGTCTGGTACGTATTTGGGATGGGGCTTTTTTAGCTACTTGCGTATGGCGGCAGCAGGGTGCTATAGTATTAGAGTTTTGTCTATCTTAGGGGTATTATCCCCTTTTTTGAATTGCACCTTCTGGAGGCCCTGTTCATGGAAGAGATGGAAGTCAATCACGTCGACGACATCCACGAGAAGCTGACCGATATGGTGGGCGATCGCGTCAAGGTGAAGGCCAACATGGGCCGCACCCGCGTCGTCGAGCGCATGGGCACCATCAAGAGCGTCCACCCCGCCGTCTTTATCGTCGAGGTCGACGAGCGCCGCGGGCGCAAGTCGCGTCAGTCCTACCAGTATATCGATGTCCTCACCGGTCAGGTCGAGCTGTTCGACCCCGAGAGCGGCGAGCATATCTTTACCCCGCTCGGCAATCAGCTCGAGGAGCACTAACGGTGACCAATCGGTCCCTGACTCTTTCCGCGCCGGCAAAGATTAACCTCTACCTGGGGGTTCATACCGAGCGCGATGACCGCGGCTACCACAGGGTCGATTCCCTGATGGCAGCCGTCGGTCTTTCCGATTCCGTGACGGTCGCGCCGGCGCAGGCGCTGACCGTCCAGACGGTTCCGGCATCAGATTTTCCCATGCAAAAGAATACGGCGTATCGGGCTGCGGTTGCTATGGCCGAGCATTATGGTCGCGAGGCAAACATCTGCGTGACGATTGAGAAGCGCATTCCATTGTGCGCCGGCTTGGGCGGCCCCTCGACGGATGCGGCCGCGGTCATTGTCGCCTTGGCGGAGCTCTGGGGAATTGATCACACCGACCCCGCGCTCGACGACATTGCGCGGGGTATTGGTGCTGACGTCCCGTTCTTTTTGCACGCGAGCCCTGCGTTCTACGTAGGTGGGGGAGACGTGCTGGCAACTGAGTATCCCGCGCTGCCCGCAACGCCCGTCGTGTTGGTCAAGCCGCGCGAGGCAAGCGTTTCGACAATTGAAGCCTATCGACGTTTTGACGAGGCTCCGGTGCATGCAGACAAGCCCGGCGCGATAGCTTCTGCCTTGCATGCTGGTGATGCCGAGACGGCATATGCGCTCATCCATAACAACCTGGGTGTCATTTCCGCACAGATGGAGCCGCAGATACAAACGGTTCTCGATTGGCTGCGTAAACAAGACGGCACCGTTGCTGTAGATGTGTGCGGATCGGGCGCCTGCTCGTTTGCCATTTGCGACACCGCCGCCACGGCCGAAAGGCTTGCCGACGCTGCCCAGCAAAACGGCTGGTGGTCCTGCGCGACGGAGCTCATTCCCAACACGGTTCGCATCGAAGTGCCAAAGAAGTAAAAATTTCTCTAGCACACGACGGAAATCTTTGTTACTATAGTCGAGCTAACGGGTTGTGGCTCAGTTTGGTAGAGCACTGCGTTCGGGACGCAGGGGTCGCTGGTTCAAATCCAGTCAACCCGACCAGAGCATGAGGAGGGACCGCTTCTTGCGGTCCCTTTTTTTAGCTATTGTTGTGATACCGCGATACCCGCGGTATACTCATTCGAGCTTGTCTCGCTGTATTGTGGAGGTCTACATGTTTGGACTGAGGGCTCCTGAGCTCATCATTATTCTCGTCGTTGTCCTGATTATCTTCGGGCCCAAGAACCTGCCGAAGCTCGGCAAGTCTCTCGGCTCTACCGTCAAGAATATCCGCGAGGGTATGGAGGGCGACGATAAGGCCGAGACCAAGCAGGCCGAGGAGGTCGTGGTCGAGCAGTCCGAGGAGGACAAGGAGATCGCTGAGCTCGAGGCCAAGCTCGCTGCTGCCAAGAAGAAGCAGGCAGAGGACAGCGACGCGGACGCAGAGTAGTCCCATCCCTTTGGGGTGAGCACCTGACCGGCTTGCCCGCAGGCTAGCCGGTCTTTTTCGTTTTGTTGACAGTTGATTGTTTGATCAGAGTTGGGGAGATATCCGTATGGACGCAAGCCAGATCGTACTGACCGCTGAGGGCCGCCAGAAGCTCGTCGAGGAGCTCGCTTGGCGTGAGGGCGATTACGCCAAGGAGATCGTCGAGGACATCAAGGAAGCCCGCGCGTTCGGCGACCTTTCGGAGAACTCCGAGTACGATGCCGCCAAGGACAAGCAGGCCCAGAACGCCGCTCGTATTGCCGAGATCCAGGCCATCCTCGCCAACGCTCAGGTTGCTGCCACCACGGGCGATCTGACCGTCTCCATCGGTTCTACCGTTTCTCTGATTGATCCCAACGGTGAGGTCATGGAAGTCACGCTCGTCGGTACCACCGAGACCAACTCGCTCGAGCACAAGATTTCCAACGAGTCTCCGGTCGGTCACGCCATCATCGGTCACGGCGAGGGCGACTCCGTCGAGGTCGTTACGCCTTCCGGCAAGACTCGCGTCTACACCATCGCCAAGATTGCACGCTAGACCACGGTCCCGCGTAAAGGTATGTTTTCGCTCCCTGGGACCGAATCCTGGGGAGCGTTTTAGTTTGAGGAGCTAACTTATGGCAGAGAACCAGAACGCCGCAGATCAGGCATCGACGCTCAACGACGAGCGCGCCACCCGCCTGACCAAGCGCGCCGCCCTGTTCGAGGCGGGCCAGAACCCCTATCCCGAGCACTCTGAGCTTGAGGACTACGTTGCCGATATCGAGGCTAAGTACGCCGAGCTTGCCGATGGCGAGGACACCGAGGACGTCGTGAAGATCGCCGGCCGCGTGGTCGCCAAGCGCGGTCAGGGCAAGATCATGTTCATCGTCGTGCGCGATGCGACTGCCGAGATTCAGCTGTTCTGCCGCATCAACGACATGGACGAGGCTGCCTGGAATACGCTCAAGTCCCTCGACCTGGGCGACATCTTGGGCGTGACAGGCGTGGTTGTGCGCACCCAGCGCGGCCAGCTTTCCGTTGCCCCTAAGAGCGCGACCCTGCTTTCCAAGGCCGTTCGTCCGCTGCCCGAGAAGTTCCACGGTCTTTCCGACAAGGAGACCCGCTATCGCCAGCGCTATGTCGACCTGATCGCCAACGACGACGTTCGCGAGACCTTCCGTAAGCGTTCGCAGATTCTCTCCACCTTCCGTCGCTTTATGGAGTCCGACGGCTACATGGAGGTCGAGACCCCCATCCTGCAGACCATCCAGGGTGGTGCCACGGCCAAGCCGTTCATTACCCACTTCAACGCGCTCGATCAGGAGTGCTACCTGCGTATTGCCACCGAGCTGCACCTCAAGCGCTGCATCGTCGGTGGTTTTGAGCGCGTGTTCGAGATCGGCCGCATCTTCCGTAACGAGGGCATGGACCTTACCCACAACCCCGAGTTCACCACGATGGAGGCCTACCGTGCCTTCTCCGACCTCGAGGGCATGAAGGCGCTCGCCCAGGGTGTCATTAAGGCGGCTAACAAGGCCATCGGCAACCCCGAGGTCATCGAGTACCAGGGCCAGACCATCGACCTTTCTGGTGAGTGGGCCAGCCGTCCCATGACCGACATCGTCTCCGACGTGCTCGGCAAGCAGGTCACCATCGACACGCCGGTCGAGGAGCTCGCTGCCGCAGCACGCGAGAAGGGCCTGGAGATCAAGCCCGAGTGGACTGCTGGCAAGATCATCGCCGAGATTTACGATGAGCTGGGCGAGGACACCATCGTCAACCCCACGTTCGTGTGCGATTACCCCATCGAGGTCAGCCCGCTTGCCAAGCGCTTTGAGGACGATCCGCGCCTGACGCACCGCTTTGAGCTGGTTATCGCCGGTCACGAGTACGCCAACGCGTTCTCCGAGCTCAACGACCCGGTCGACCAGGCCGAGCGCTTTGCCGCCCAGATGGCCGAGAAGGCTGGCGGCGACGACGAGGCCATGGAGTACGACGAGGACTACGTGCGCGCCCTCGAGTACGGTATGCCTCCCGCGGGCGGCATCGGCATCGGTATCGACCGCGTGGTCATGCTGCTCACCAACCAGGCTTCCATCCGCGACGTGCTACTGTTCCCGCACATGAAGCCCGAGAAGGGTTTCCAGTCCGGTGCCGCTGCCGCCAAGGCTGCCGAGGCCGGCAACGCCGCGAGCCCGTTCGTCAAGCCGCTCAAGCCCACGGTTGATTACTCCAAGATCGCCGTCGAGCCGCTGTTTGAGGAGTTCGTCGACTTCGATACCTTCTCCAAGAGCGATTTCCGCGCTGTGAAGGTCAAGGCGTGCGAGGCCGTCAAGAAGTCCAAGAAGCTGCTGAACTTTACGCTCGACGACGGCACTGGCACCGACCGCACCATCCTCTCCGGCATTCACGGTTATTATGAGCCCGAGGACCTGGTCGGCAAGACTCTGCTCGCCATCACCAACCTGCCTCCGCGCAAGATGATGGGTATTCCCAGCTGCGGCATGCTCATCAGCGCTATCCACGAGGAGGAGGGCGAGGAGCGTCTCAATCTGATCCAGCTCGACGCTTCCATCCCCGCCGGCGCAAAGATGTACTAACTAGTTACGCGGTTCTACGAACCGCGTAACGGCTCGACGCTGCGCGGGCCGCATTTGGACAATCTGACGCTCAACTTCAAGGGCGCGACCAGAAGGTCAGCGCCCTTTCGTTTCACGTCACCTTGTCTCAAATGCGACCCGCTCGCTGACGTCGCCAATACATCGGCGTTGCCTTGGCCGTCAATAGTCATTGGGGACGTTCTTAAACGACTACCCAACGGCTATTGAGCACATGGCTCGCATGGCAGCCGTCTCTTTTATGTTTCCTTTAGCCGTTGCTGCCTAGGATGGGGGTTAGTCGGTAGGAAGGGAGCGTCTATATGGACGACGCGAGCGAGCGTGCAATCGAAGAGGACATGCTCGATCAGTTCAATTACTTTGACGATGAGGATGAGGAGCTAATCGATCGTCGCGAGCCGGCATCGCTTGACTCATTTGATCTGGTCGATGAAGAGACTGATGAGGTTGAGGACGAATCAACGGAGTCCCCACAGTCTTCGCGCCTTGACTCGCTGCTTTCGAGAGCCCCCATGCACCACGGTGTTCGTGCCGGCGCACTCCATATGAAAACTGACTGGCACCAGATCGTGACGGCAGGCGATGAGCTTGCCGTCGATGCGCCGCTCACCGATAAGTCATCCATCATCTGCCGCACCGGTATGCTTATGCTCGCGAGCGGAACGGGTGCCTGGCGTGTACGCGATACCATGAATCGCGTCGCCGCCGTACTCGGTGTCACCGTCCACGTTGACTTAAGTCTTCTGTCGTTTGAGTGCACCTGCATCGAAGATGGCCACTGCTTTAACGAGGTTGTCAGCCTGCCCACAACGGGAGTCAATACCCATCGCATTTGGATGATGGAGAGCTTCCTAAAGGAAATCGAGACGTATGGGCGCCGGTTTACCGTGCACGAATACCACGAGATGCTCAAGACCGTTGAGAGTTCAAAACCCGATTACTCTCCCTGGCAACAGGGCCTTGCGGCAGCTTGTGCTTGCGGCGCCTTCGTCTTTTTGCTCGGCGGCGGCCCTATCGAGATGGCCTGCGCATTCGTAGGCGCTGGTGTTGGCAACTTTGCTCGCTCTCATATTCTCAAGCAGGGTCTTGGCCAGTTTAGCGCGCTGACGATTGGCGTTGCGCTCGCTTGCGTTTCGTATCTGCTGGCATTGCTCGGCCTTGGCCAGGTCGTACCGGGGGCAATGTCGCACCAAGAAGGCTATATCGGCGCCATGCTCTTTGTGATTCCCGGCTTTCCCCTCATTACGGCAGGCCTCGACATCGCTAAGCTCGATATGCGAAGCGGCATTGAGCGTCTTTCGTATGCCGTGTCGATTATTGTGATGGCGACCCTTGTGGGCTGGATGGTTGCCGAGTGTGTGGGGCTGGCACCGGATGATTTTGCCCCGCTCGGCCTTTCGCCGCTTGCCCTTACGCTCCTGCGCGTGGTGATGAGCTTCGTTGGCGTATTCGGCTTCTCGGTGATGTTCAACAGCCCGGTAAAGATGGCCGCGGCAGCTGGGCTGATCGGCGCCGTGTCCAATACCTTGCGCCTTACGCTCGTCGATGCGCCGACGCTGTTTCCCTTTCTGGGCCTGAGCGTAGGTATGCCTCCCGAGGCGGCAGCGTTTATCGGCGCGCTGGTATCGGGGCTGCTCGCGAGCTTAGCCGAAATCAAGCTCACCTACCCACGTATCGCCCTCACGGTGCCATCGATTGTCATTATGGTGCCGGGCTTGTATCTGTATCGCTCGATGTATTACATGTGCACATTCGACACGGTCAATATGCTCGGCTGGTTTGTGCGTGCAGTGCTCATCGTGGCGTTTTTGCCCGTTGGCCTGGGTGTGGCGCGTACACTCACCGACCATCGCTGGCGCCACACCAGCTAATTGGTGCAAATGAAACTGATCCGCAAAACATGAACGTGGATAATCTCCCGTTTTTGGCTTGTTTACGGGCTCAAAACGGGAGATTATCCACGCTCGTGGAATGGGTGTCCGAAAATCCACGCTCGTTGGGCCGATGCAGACGCACCTGGCAATTCCTTTTTTGTAGACGTTGTCGTATGGCTGCATGCGGAAAAGGCCCCAGCGATTAACATATACTCCATATGGGTAAAGAGACCAAAGCGCCGCCACGAGTGGCGCTTTGCGTTTGAAAAAACTAGCTCGTCTAAGAGGAACTAGCATGTTAGACCGTTTTACCGATCGCGCGCGCAAGGTCATGTCCATGGCCAAGCAGGAGGCGCTCAATCTTCATTCAAATAAGGTGGGTACCGAGCATCTGTTGCTCGCGCTCGCCAAGGAGGACGAGGGCATTGCCGCTGAGGCGCTGCGCTCGCTCGATATCTCCTACGACGACATCATGGATACCCTCAAAGAGGTCCAGACCACGGTTCCCGAGCCCAGCGAGGAGACCGAGGCTGCCAAGCTTGCCTTTACGCCGCTCGTCATTAGCGTGATGGAGCGTTCATTCCGCGTGGCGCGTGAGAACAACCAGACCTACGTGTCGACCGAGCACTTGCTGATCGGCATCGTCGAAGAGGGCAACGGCATGGCCATGGACATCCTCATGCGCCTGGGTGTGTCGTCCGCCTCCATCAAAAAGGCTATCGAGAAACTCACCGCCAAGGACCAGGATAAGAAGCGTCCGCTCGCTGGCGCCGGTGCTGGTCGTCCCGGTACGGGCCTGCCGTTCTTTAGCGGCTCGGATGCCTCTCAGCAAAAGGGGAGCGGTACCGATACACTTAAGCAGTTCGCGACCAACCTTACGCAGAAGGCGCGCGACGGCGAACTCGATCCGGTGATCGGCCGCGAAAAGGAAGTCCAGCGTATGATGGAAATTCTTTCGCGCCGCACCAAGAACAATCCGCTTATCCTGGGCGATCCCGGCGTGGGTAAGACGGCCATCGTCGAGGGCCTGGCTCAGCAGATCGCCGCCGGCAACGTGCCCGAGAACCTTATGAACCAGAACATCTGGACGCTCGATCTGCCGGGTCTTGTCGCGGGCGCCAAGTATCGCGGTGAGTTCGAGGAGCGCCTCAAGAACGTGATCCAGGAGGCAACCGAAGCCGACGACGTCATCCTGTTTATCGACGAGATGCACACCATCATCGGTGCCGGTTCTGCCGAGGGATCCATCGATGCAAGCTCCATGCTCAAGCCCGTGCTCGCGCGCGGTGCTTTTCAGATCATCGGTGCCACCACGGCCGAGGAGTTCCGTAAGTACCTCACCAAGGATCCGGCCTTTGAGCGTCGCTTCCAGACCATCGATGTCGAGGAGCCGAGCGTCGAGGACACGGTCAAGATCCTGACCGCGCTCAAGCCGCGCTACGAGGAGCACCACCATGTGCGTTACACACAGGGTGCTATCGAGGCCGCCGCGAACCTCTCCAACCGCTACATTCAGGACCGCTTCCTGCCCGATAAGGCCATCGACCTCATCGACGAGGCCGGTGCCCGCGCCCGCATTGCCGCCAACCGCGCGCCCGAGCCGGTGCGCGAGGCCGAACATCGCATCGAGGAGCTCAAGGCTGCCGCACAGGAGGCCACCGAGAGCGACGACATGAACAAGGCCGCCGAGATCACCGAGCAGCAGAAAGCCGCCGAGATTGAGCTCGCCGAGGCCAAGGCTGCCTGGACGGCCGAGCTCGACGCCAGTCCGCTCACCATCGATGTCTCCCAGATTGCCGACATCGTGTCCGTGACCTCGGGCGTGCCGGTGTCCTCGCTCACCGAGAGTGAGAGTCGCCGCCTGCTGCAGGCCGAAAGCGTGCTCAAGACGCGCATCATCGGTCAGGATGAGGCCGTCGAGGCCGTTGCCAAGGCCGTGCGCCGCAGCCGCTCGCCGCTCAAGGACCCTCGCCGCCCCGGCGGCAGCTTTATCTTCCTGGGCCCCACCGGCACGGGCAAGACCGAGCTTGCCAAGACGCTCGCCGAGTATCTCTTTGGCAGCAAGGACGCGCTCATCAGCTTCGACATGTCGGAGTTTGGCAGCGAGTTCGAGGTCTCCAAGCTTATCGGTAGCCCTCCGGGTTACGTGGGTCACGACGAGGGCGGCCAGCTCACCAAGGCTGTTCGCCGTCATCCGTACTCGGTCGTGCTGTTCGACGAGATCGAGAAGGCGCACCCTGATATCTTCAACATCTTGCTACAGGTGCTGGAGGAGGGCCGCCTGACCGATAGCCAGGGCAAGACGGTCGATTTCCGCAACACCGTGATTATCATGACGTCCAACGTGGGCGCCCGCGAGATCGCGCAGGATGCGAGCGTGGGCTTTGGCACCACCGGCAAGCAGGGTCTCACGTCGAGCGAGATCCGCGGCCGTGCGATGGGCGAGCTCAAGCGCCTGTTCCGCCCCGAGCTGCTCAACCGTATCGATGACATCGTGGTGTTCCAGAAGCTTTCGGGCGAGAACCTGACCAAGATCGCTCACCTGCTGGTGGACGACCTGCGCCAGCGCCTGATTGCCAACGGCATGAACATCAAGCTCACCGATGCGGCCTACGACAAGATTGTGGCCGAGGGCACCGACCTCACCAACGGTGCGCGTCCGCTGCGCCGCGCCATCCAAAAGCTCATTGAGGATCCGTTGTCCGAGGAGCTGCTGGCCGGCGAGTGGGGCAGTGGCGATACCGTCCTGTGCGATGTGGCCGACGGCAAGTTTGTCTTTAGCCATGGTACGGGCGAGATCCCGGCACCGCGTCCGGCGGGCACGCTCGGTGGCGATACCGCTCCGGCAGCGCCGCACACCGGAAACGCTGCGCCTGTGAGTAGTGGCGTGACCTCGGGCCCCGGCGGTATGATGCAAGCTGGCTCCGGCGCGCTGTAGGGCGTGGCGACAATTTGATACGCTCAATCGAGGCGCTCTGGCAAGGGCGCCTCGATTTGTAGAGCTGCGGTGATTGTGACCGTTACGCTATACGGTCCACCGTTAGCCGATGATGCGAGGGCGCTCGGCGTTTTCGACTGGTTTATGCAAACGAAGTCTGGGAATATACAAGGCGCATGTCTTATTGTCTAACCAGTTGCGCCAAGGAGGCACCATGGACTACAAGATTACCGGCTACGAGCCCGCCCAGCTGTTCCATTTCTTTGAAGAGGTCAGCGCGATTCCCCGTGGGTCTGGCAACGAGAAGGGCATCAGCGATTTCCTGGTCGCGTTTGCCAAGGAGCGCGGTCTCGATGTGTATCAGGACGAGGTCTACAACGTCATCATTCGCAAGCCCGCATCTGCCGGCGCCGAGAACGCCCCGACCGTGATGCTGCAGGGCCACATCGATATGGTGTGCGACAAGTTGGGCTCTGTTGAGCACGACTTTACGACCGACGGTATCGACCTGGTCGTCAAGGACGGCGTCCTCACCGCTAACGGCACCACCCTGGGCGCCGACAACGGTATCGCCGTCGCGCTTATGCTTACCGTGCTCAACGACGATTCGATTGCCCATCCGGCCCTCGAGTGCGTGTTCACCACCGACGAGGAGACTGGCCTGGTCGGCGCCGAGACGCTCGACAAGTCCCAGATTAGCGCCCGCACCATGATTAACCTTGACTCCGAGGAAGAGGGCGTTGCCACCGTCAGCTGCGCCGGCGGCGTCGTCGTTACCTACACCTGCCCCATCGCGCGCGAGCACAAGACCGGTAGCACCCTCACGCTCGACATCTCCGGCCTGCTGGGCGGCCACTCCGGCAGCGATATCCACCTGGAGCGCGGCAACGGCAACCTCATCATGGCCCGCATCATCGACCGCCTGATGGTTGCCGGCGAGCCCGCCATCGTGAGCTTTAACGGCGGCACCAAGGACAACGCCATCAACCGTGAGTGCAAGGCTGTTCTGGTCTATGCCGACCACGCTGCCGCCGAGGCCGCGGCCCAGATCGCAAAGGACATCATCGCCGACGTCACTGCCGAGCTCGAGGTCTTCGACCCCGGCTTTACCTGCACCGTCGAGATTGCCGACGACGCCGAGGTCGAGGCCATGGACCAGAAGTCCGCGCTTGCCCTCATCCGCGCCCTGCGTCTTGCCCCTAACGGCGTGATTCGCCGCAACGTCGCCACCGACGGCTCCGTCGAGGTTTCCTCCAACATCGGTGTGGTTGCCACCTCTGACGACGAGGTTAAGATCATGCTTTCCCCGCGCTCCTCGATCACCTCGCTGCAGAACGAGTTCAAGGATCGTTTGCAGACGCTTGCCGATGTCCTGGGCTTCGACGCCAAGTTTGAGTTCGAGTATCCCGGCTGGAGCTATGCCGAGCATTCGCCGGTCCGCGACGTCTTTGTCGAGAGCTATCGCGAGCTCTTTGGCTCCGAGCTGCGCATCGAGTCCATTCACGCCGGCCTTGAGTGCGGCCTGTTTGCCGAGGCCCTGCACGGCCTGGACGCCATCGCCGTGGGCCCGACGCTCTCCGATGTCCACACCCCGGACGAGAGCATGGAGCTCGCTTCTGCCGAGCGCTTCTACGAGCTGCTCATCGACGTGCTCAAGCGCCTCGCCGCGTAAAGGTTGCGCTAGCAGCAGTCCGAGCCACGTGCTAGCGGATTGCAAATGACATTACGAGAGGGGGTACCCGGTCTTTTGCGACAGGTGCCCCCTCTCTTCTTTTAAGAAATGTGAATTGACTGGCGCCTAGCCCATATCCGCCTTGATGATGTCGAGGGTGCGCTGGCAGTTTTCGCGGACGGGGCCGAGCAAGTGATCTCGCAGCTCCGCCATGCCGGGCAGATCGGCGTATTCGTCCATGACCTCCTCCATACAGATGGGCACCTCGTAGGCGAGGTCCATCATGGTCGCAAAGCAAAACTTCTCGGATAGCCCGGCATCGGTGAGCGCCGTCTCCAGCGCGGGGTCGCCCATACCGTGGTATCGGCGGATAGCACCTGGACCGATGCGCCCCACACGATTTTCGCCGCCAACGCTCATAGCAAGGCGTGCCCGACGTCGCATGCTCTCATACGCCAAGCCCGATGCGACATCGTACATGGGTGCGAGTGCCGCGTTTGTGCCTTTGCCTAGGATGAGCGAGTAGTTTTTAGCGTGTGCGTCAGGCGCTCCGATAATGGCGTTATAGAACAACATATAGGTAAAAAGCATAAGATTCATGTGGTGGGGGACTGTGTTAATCAGTCGTTCTTGGATGTCTCGTGTAGTCGGTCCTCCGTCGGCGGTGTATTTCTGGCTTGGCAATACACCGAGCGCCTGGCAAAAGTCCTCCTGATGCAGCCTTTCGATACTTCCGCTGTTATTGACCATTCTGTCGTACCGTTCAACGACGAGTGCGGCTTCGTCTTCAAATGTGCAATAGGAGACGTTGGCAGTTGGAATGCCAACACGCCGAGCCGTTTTCATGCAGACGAATTCGTTTAAGGCCTGATGTTTGAACCCGACGACACCATTTTTGAAGATATGGGTAGTGGGGGATGACCCTAGACATTCGTACCATTGGCCATCATGCCAAGCTAGTGCAAATTTGCCTTGGTTGCCGCCCAGGGACCAGCTTTCGTTGGAGCCCATCCATGTCTCTCTTTCGTCATCGCGAATTGCTTTAAGCTTGTGAGCGATTTGAGAATTGGTAAGCGGGCGGTATGCGGAGACCCTGCCACGGACGGCGTCTAATTGATCGGCTCGACAAAACTGAACGGCCCCCGCGCAGTCAAGACCGATATGGCACAAGAGGGCGACGGGGTTGTTAGATGCAACATCATGCTCGGTGGCAATGGCGCGACGCTGCTCTTGACTGTCGGGCAAAAGGCCAAATAGGAACGGGCGGACGATGTTATGGCCATACGTGCGATTGGAAAGCGGCATTGTTAGCGATAGCGGTGCCCCGCGATAGGTTGGGGCGTATACAAAGCTGCAGAGTCCATGCTCGTCTTGCCGGAGAGTGCCTGCGATTTCGCCACAAATGAGGGTCGCAAGCTCCATTTCTGCCATTTATTTCACAACCTTACAGCCAAAGGAGAGGTCTGAAGTGTCGGTAAGGCCTTGCTCGGCTGCGATTTGGGCCAGCAAGGCACCATAGGAAGATGGCGTTCCTTGTCGAGCGGGTCGTCTGCCTACGCTTGGCTTTGGCAGGGCATTCGAGTTCGCGATAGGGAGGTCCGCTATCGTCGTTGGATGTTCGGAGGGCGATGCGATGGAGTCGTTATCGCTTTGCGCAAAGAGGCCTATGCCGAGTGCGTTAAAGACAGTCAGCAACTTGTCGAGCCGAATACCCGTGGCGTCTCCTAGCTCGAGCGATGCGAGCAGGCGCTCCGAAACACCGGCTTTTTTAGCGAGGGCGGCACGGGTGAGACCCTGAGCCTCGCGTGCCTGACGCACATAGATGCCAGCTTGCCGCGGTGTGGTGATGGGAAGGGTATCCATGGCGATCTCCTAACGTGCAGACTTTTGCATATCAGTATGACATGCAAAAGTCTGCACGAAAAGGCATTATGCAAAACTCTGCATGAGACCTCTACATTGACGTTGAGCTTATGAGAGGCGTTTTTTATATCGCGAGAACCCCCAGATGCTCAAGCAAGATCTTAAGCCCGATGAAGATGAGCACGACGCCACCCACGATGGTGGCAGGCTTTTCGTAGCGCGCGCCAAAGGTGTGGCCGATCGCTACGCCGGCGACGGAGAAGATAAAGGTCGTGATGCCGATGAGCGACACGGCGGGCATGATGTCGACCGAGAGCGCGGCAAATGAGATGCCTACGGCTAGGGCGTCGATTGAGGTGGCGATGGCGAGGATCAGGTACTCGTCCAGGTCAATCTTTTCGGCATCCTCGCCGTCGCCCTCATCCTCGTCCTCGGTAAAGGCCTCCCACAGCATTTTGCCGCCAATGAAGGCGAGCAGGATAAAGGCGATCCAGTGGTCGATGGGGCCGATGATGCCCATAAACTGGCTGCCAAGCGCCCATCCGATCACGGGCATGCCGGCCTGGAAGCCGCCAAAGAACAGGCCGAGCACTACGGCGACCTTAAGGTTGATCTTCTTCATGCCAAGGCCCTTGCAGATGGATACGGCAAAGGCGTCCATCGAAAGGCCAACGGCGAGCAGCACGAGCTCTGCGAGTCCCATAGTCTGGCTCCCTCTCTGCTTGCGGGCCCGCGTGTACCTCTTGGGGGAGCAACATAAAGACTAACCTTGGCACATGGTTGAGTGGGTAGTCAAAAGAGCCCGTCCCAAATTAGCTATCTTAGCGGTGTTCGCTCATTCTGTAAGCATCGGATTTCGCGAGCGCCGCGGGGACAAACCGTGAGAAACTATTTAGCGTTTATGGAGCGTATACGATGGGAGCGATGCCTTGGATAAGAACGAGCTGCAAAAGCGTATGGAACAGGCCATCCGTCTGACGGCACCTGGTCAGCCGATCCGCACTGCCCTCGACATGATCATCGCCGGTCACCTGGGCGCCCTTATCTGCGTTGGCGACACCGAAAACGTGCTCGCTGCCGGTAACGACGGCTTCCCGCTCAACATTTCGTTCACCTCGAACCGTCTGTTCGAGCTCTCCAAGATGGACGGCGCCATCGTCATCGACGGCGACCTCACCCAGATCCTGCGCGCCAACTTCCATCTCAATCCCGATCCCTCGCTTGCCACGAGCGAGACGGGCATGCGTCATCGCACCGCCGCTCGCATGTCGGTGCTCACCGATGCCATTGTGATCTCGGTCTCGGCCCGTCGTGCCGTCGTCAACGTGTACGTTCACGGCAAGAGCTACGAGATCCAGCCCGTCACCACCATCATGAGCTCGGTCAACCAGCTCGTCGCCACGCTCCAGACTACCCGTCAGTCGCTCGACCGCTCCTTGCTGCGCCTGACGGCCCTCGAGCTCGACGACTACGTTACGCTCGCCGACATTACCGGTATTTTCTCGAGCTTCGAGATCATGCAGCAGGCAAAGACCGAGCTTAAGGATTGCATCGTCAAGTTGGGCAACCAGGGCAAGCTCGTGCAGATGCAGCTCGAGCAGCTCGCGGGCTCCAGCATGGATACCGAGTATGACCTGATGATCCGCGACTACGCAAGTGATTCTTCCGAGGCTAATGCCGAGAAGATTCGCGCCAACCTAAGCCGTATGACACCTAAGGACCTGTCCGACCCACAGCATGTGGCGGCGGTTCTGGGTTACGACGACCTGGACGAGGACTCCGTCATGACGCCACTGGGCCTGCGCACGCTTTCGCGCGTGTCCGTCGTGCGCGACGGCGTGGCCGAGAAGATCGTCGACGAGTACGGCTCGTTGCAGGAGCTCATGGACGACATCAGCGAGGATCCGGAGCGCCTGGGCGACTTTGGCGTTAACAACCCTGCCATTCTTGCGGACTCCCTGTACCGCATGAAGGGCACCAAACAGGGGAACGCATAATGGCGCCCGTATGCGCCGTGGTCGTTGCCGGCGGCAGCGGCCAGCGCTTTGGAAATCCCGGCGGCAAGCAGCTCGTTAACGTGGCGGGTCGTCCGCTCATGAGCTGGTCCATCCGCGCGTTCGATCGTAGCGACAAGGTCGGCCACATCGTGGTGGTGTGCCCTGCCGAGCGCCGTGCCGAGATGCGCCGCCTGGCAATCAGCCCGTTTGACTATGACACGCCCATCAGTTTTGCCGATGCCGGCGATACCCGCCAGGACTCCACCCGTGCCGGCGTGCATGCGGTACCGACGGGTTTCGAATATGTCGCTATCCACGACGGCGCCCGTCCGCTTATCACGACCGAGGCCATCGATCATGCGATCGACGTGCTTGTGGGCGACCGCGCCCTCGACGGTGTCGTGTGCGGTCAACCCGCGATCGACACGCTCAAGATCGTCGACGGCGATAATATCGTCGAGACGCCGCCGCGCGAGCTCTACTGGGCCGCGCAGACGCCGCAGATCTTTAGCATCGACGCCATGAAGCGCGCTCACGCCGCTGCTATCGCCGAGGGCTTTATCGGTACCGACGATTCGTCGCTGGTCGAGCGCATGGGCGGGCGCGTCCGCTGTGTCCAGAGCCCGCGCGATAACCTTAAGGTGACGGTGCCCGAGGACCTGCGTCCCGTAACCGCGATTCTGCTTGGCCGCATGGCCGAGGGAGAGGACCTTCCCCATGTTCAGTAACCTGCGCATTGGACACGGCTACGACGTTCACCGTCTGGTGGAGGGGCGTCGATGTATCATCGGCGGGGTTGACATTCCCTACGAGCGCGGCCTGCTGGGCCACTCGGATGCCGATGTGCTCGCGCACGCGCTGGCCGACGCCATTCTGGGCGCCTGCCGCGGGGGAGACATTGGTAAGCTGTTCCCCGACACCGATCCTGCCTATGAGGGCGCCGACTCGATGGTGCTGCTTGCCCGCGTGATGGACTATGCACGCGAGCTGGGCTTTGAGTTTGTCGATGCCGATTGCACCATTGCCTGTCAGCAACCCAAGATCACTCCGCACCGCGATGCCATGCGCGCCAACCTTGCCCATGCCCTGGGCGTTGACGTCGAAAACGTGGGCGTTGCCGCCACTACGACCGAAAAGCTCGGCTGGGAAGGCCAAGGCGAGGGAATTGGCGCCTGGGCCGTCTGCCTGCTACAGAAAACCGTTAAGGAGTAACGAATGCGTATCTACAACAGCGCTACCCATAAAAAGGAAGAGTTCCAGCCCATCGAGTCCGGCAAGGTCCGCATGTACGTGTGCGGCCCCACGGTCTACGACAACATCCACATCGGCAATGCCCGCACGTTCATCAGCTTTGACGTGATTCGTCGCTGGCTCATCGCGAGCGGCTACGAGGTCACGTTCGCCCAGAACCTCACCGATGTCGATGATAAGATCATCAAGCGTGCCAACGAGCAGGGCCGTACGGCTGCCGAGGTCGCGACGGAGTTCTCGGATAAGTTCATCGGCGTCATGCGCGCCGCCAACGTGCTCGATCCCGATGCGCGCCCCCGCGCCACCAAGGAGATCGGCCCCATGATCGCCATGATCAAGACGCTTATCGAGCGGGGCCACGCTTACGCCGCCGATAACGGCGACGTGTACTTTGCCGTGCGCAGCGATCCCAACTATGGTCAGGTCTCGGGCCGCAACATCGACGACCTTATGGTTGGCGCGCGCATCGAGGAGAACGAGGACAAGAACGACCCGCTTGACTTTGCCCTGTGGAAGGCAGCCAAGCCCGGCGAGCCCAGCTGGCCGAGCCCCTGGGGCGAGGGCCGTCCCGGCTGGCACACCGAGTGCGCCGCCATGGTGCACCGCTACCTGGGCACCCCGATCGACATCCACGGCGGTGGCTCCGACCTTGCCTTCCCGCACCACGAGAACGAGTGCGCCCAGGCCACCTGCGCCTGGCACCAGGGCTTCTCCAACACCTGGATGCACACGGGCATGCTGCTGGTAGACGGCGAGAAGATGTCCAAGTCGCTCGGCAACTTCTTTACGCTGGCCGAGGTCCTCGAGCAGCACTCCGCTGCCGCCCTGCGCCTGCTGATGCTGCAGACGAGTTATCGCTCGCCGCTCGACTTTTCTTGGGAGCGCCTGGAGGGTGCCGAGAACTCACTCACGCGTATCGCCGGAACGGTCGAGAACCTGCGCTGGGCCGCGAACCATGCGACGGCCGATGCCGATGAGGCAGCATCCGAGGCGTTTGCCGCCAAGGCCGCCGAGACCCGCGCCACCTTTAAGGAGTGCATGGACGACGACTTTAACACCGCCGGTGCCATGGGTGCCGTCTTTGGCTTTGTGACCGAGTGCAACCAGTACCTGGAGCAGGCGGGCGACGCTGCCGACAAGGCCGCCGCGCTTGCCGCCGCCGATACGCTGGTCGAGCTGCTCGATACGTTTGGCGTTGAGCTCCCCGAGCCAAAGGTCGAGTTGCCGCTGGGCCTGCTGGGCGTTGCCGCCGGCCTGGTTGCCTACACGGGCGACGACGTGGACGAGGCCGCTGTCAAGATTCTCGAGACCCGCGCCGAGGCCCGCGCCGCCAAGAACTGGGATCTGGCAGATGCCATCCGCGATCAGCTCAAGGACCTGGGCCTGACAATCGAGGATACGGCTGCGGGCACTCGTATTAAGAGTCTCTAGTATTTGTCGACCGTTCGAGGTGCGGCAGATTGCCTTGAAAGAGGAGGGCATAGACCTGGTGGTCATGCCCGACGATTGAAAGGCAAGGTGCCGTGGCTCGGACGGTCGATTCTTGTTCGTTATCTATTTAAGGAGGCCGTTTTATGGCCGACAATCGCAAGCGTGCATCGCGTGGAGGCAAGCAGGCTGCTTCTGGCTCGCGTCCGATTCGCCGCAACGACCGCGCTGCCGCTCCCAAGGGCCAGCGCGAGCGCTCACAGGCTGCTCGCCCGCAGCGCGAGCGTAGCCGCGATAATGTCCAGGTTCCCAAGGGCGAGTTTATCGAAGGTCGCCGTGCTGCCGCCGAGGCGCTGCGCACCGGTTTTCCCATCAAGTGCGCGCTCATTGCCGAGGGCGGGGAGCGCGATGCGGCCCTGTCTCGTCTGGTCGACGACCTCAACGCCGCGGGCGTCCGCATTAAGTATGTGTCGCGCGCGCAGCTTGATGCGCTGTCGAGCCATGGCGCTCACCAGGGCATTGCGCTCGAGGTCGGCAACTTCCCCTATGCCGATGTCGCCGATATCCTCGATCGCGCGGGTGACGGACCGGCGCTCGTCGTCGTGCTCGACCATGTGACCGACGACGGCAATTTTGGTGCGATCGTGCGCTCCGCCGAGGTCGTGGGCGCGGTGGGCGTCATCATCGCCAACAAGCGCGCCGCCGGTGTGACCGTCGGCAGCTACAAGACCTCTGCTGGTGCCGTCATGCACCTGCCCATCGCGCAGGTTCCCAACATTGCCCGTGCGCTCGACGATCTTAAGGCCGCTGGCTTTTGGGTGGGCGGTGCTTCCGAGCACGCCGAGGGCAGCTGCTGGGATGCTCCCTTCGAGGGCCGCGTGGCGCTCGTCATGGGTTCCGAGGGCGATGGCATCTCGCGTCTGGTGCTCGAGAAATGCGACTTTTTGACCAAGCTTCCCCAGCGCGGCATGACCGAGAGTCTCAACGTGGCCCAGGCGACCACCGCGCTGTGCTTTGAGTGGCTGCGCCGCAATGCCGGCGAGCTCATGGGGGAGGAGTAGCGCATGTCCAAGAAGAACCGCGCCAAGTCCAAGGCCAAGCGCTTTGGCGAAGGCTCGGCCAAGCCGATTGTTTCGGCCGCGACCTATGGCGTGGGCGGCAATGCGTTTGCGCAGGCCATCGCCGATCCGGTCTCGACGGTGCACTCCAATAAGCCCGAGCTGCTGGTGGTCGACGGCTACAACGTGATTCACTGCACGCCGCGCTACGAAAAGCTCGTCTACGACCATTCCGACGATCCGTATTCCAGCGACGTCCACGATATGGCGCGCACCGCGCTTATCAACGATGTTGCGGCGTTTGCCCAGGGCCGCTACGAGGCCGTGATCGTGTTCGACGGTGCGGGCAATATCTCCAGCGAGCGCCCCAACCTACCGGCCCGCGGCGTGCGCATCGAGTTCTCGCCGACGGGCGTCTCCGCTGATACCGTGGTACAGAAGCTCTGCATCGAGGCGCGCGAGGAAGGCCGCGCGTGCTCCGTGGTGTCGAGCGACGGTACGATTCAGGCCGTCGTCATGGGCAAGGGCGTCACGCGCATCTCGAGCCGCATGCTGGTGGACGAGATCAAACAGATCGATAACGACGTTCACGAGGCAGAGGAAGCCCCGCAGATCAAGATGACTCTGGGCAGTCGCCTGAGCCCCGATGCCCTGGCCAAGCTCAAGGCTCTGCGCGGGAGGTAGGGGAGTTGGCGGGGGAATGCTGCCTCGCTAATTCCATTCAGCGATGTCGATCATTCTTTCGAGGCGCCACGTTAGCGCCTCTTTTAGATAAGGCAGTCTCGCTGCTAGGGCATCGTTTTTAGACAGAATCTCGATCGCCTCGTTGACAAAGCCCCCGAGTTTGTCGCCGTCAAACCAGCCCATGTCCTCGACGAGCAACATTTGTTTGGCGGGACTTGAATGAAATTGTGCGCTGGTAAAACTGTGCTCTCCCGCCCTGAGCTCCTCTAGTGATATGTTGCACCAGAGCGATGAGCCTGAATCGAAGATGGGGGCTGGTCTGCAGATTAGTGAGTTGACGTTTCGCACGAGGCCGAAGTTGCGCCAATGACGGTCGTAGTTGGCAATGATGTCATCGCATACGATCATGCGGTCAAGGGCGTCTTTTATATCTGTCGCTCCAAGCTCCTCGCAGTTTGCTACATACCGTTCGTAATCGGTTAGTCGCTCGTCTGCATTTGCATGCTGGTTTACATAGAACGCAGGGACATATTCTTCTTCGTCAGTTAAGAAGACATTGCATGTGCTCAAGGCAGAAGTACCCGCGCCTTCGAGCGAATAGGGTACATAATCGCAAGCGTTTAGGATGCGACGGTGAAGTGCAGTCGCCACCAGCTCGTTATAAGGTTCCTGGTTTAGATGTGCACCTGCCTTGTGCAGAATTCGGCGCCCGCCCTCGCATGTCCAGTACTTTTGAAGATTGCCGTCCGACGTGTTATCGGGCTTTGCGGCAGTCGCTTTTCCCTCTGGGGCAAAGGGTGCAATGGACAGTGAGACGTCATCAAAGGCGTTATTGAAGAAGTTAATATCCTCCCAGGCGAGACCGGAACTTTGGGGTCTAATCCAATACTGGTCGGATAGGGAGAGGCCGAGATTTCGCTGGACGAGTTCATCGGGAACATCGACTGCGGCTTCTGCAAGCAGGGAGGCTAGCCCAATGCGTGCGAGCGGGATACCGCGGCCGCGCCACCAGATGCGGAAGGAGTCGAGCGATATGGGGCTATTGGGGCCAAATACCCCAATAGGGGCGTGGGCGTAATCGATGTCGGCGCCGATGTGGGTAAAGTCTTTTCGCGATGTGCTGTAGACCAGCTGAGCGACTTCGTGCGTGCGATTCATGAGGGTGAACGCGATCTCGCTCTTACCGTGGCCGCGGCGGGGACGTCCCCCCGTTTTGGTCACGGAGCGGAGTCGCGTGTCGACGCTGTTTTTGTCGATGAGCCATACACCAGAAGCCTTGCGGGCCTCAAGTGCTCCGTTTTTTATGAGCTCCTGCACCCTGCGCGGAGTGATGTCGAGCAGTTCGGCGGCTTCCTTGGTAGTAAGCATCGCGAAACCCTTCGTTAGAACGAACAGTTTTATCTATTCAATTGTAATTAAAACTATTCGTTCTGGCGAATAGTTTTAAGATTGAGGGCGCACTGACAGAAATGAACGGGCCTGGTGCGCGCTGTTGCTGGATTTTGCATATTTGTATAACGCCGTGCGGCCTGTTGCGCCTCGTCCGCAATTCCTTTATTCTTAACTGGCTTCGCGCGAAAGCGCCAAGTGTGCCAGTGTGGCGCAACGGTAGCGCAACTGATTTGTAATCAGTGGGTTGCAGGTTCGATTCCTGTCACTGGCTCCATGAGAGTTTCGGGCTCTGTTCCTTATGGGACAGGGCCCGTTTCTATTTATGTCGATAAGTCAGCGTGTTTGGCGCCAACCAAGCTTCAGGTTTGTCTTGATCTGTAACACGAGTGGGCTGAAGACCCTCCTTATAGTTACAGATCGAGACAATGCCAAGGGATGGTCGATAACATCTCGATCTGTAACACGAAGAGGCTGAAAACCGTTCTTACTGTTACAGATTGAGACGTAAGCTGGGGTCTCTGCGTAATATCTCGACCTGTAACAGATAGGGGAGAAAATGTTCTCTATATGTTACAGATCGAGACAAAAGCCGTGCCGAGCTCGGCTGCCCCCCCCTGAGCGTGGATTATCGGACGTACGAGCGTGGAAAATCTCCCGCTTAGTGAATGATCGTGGATAAACTGCCACTTTGGCCTTGGGGGCACGCCAATAGTGGGAGATTGTCCACGCTCGATTTCAAACGGAAGAAAATCCACGCTCGAATCTGCCACGGAAGCCCGATCTCGACCTATATATAGGTGCAAATAGGCTGTTATCGAAGTTCGATCCTGAAGGTGTACTCCACTACGCCAAAGTGTTACCTTGGGAAATGTCACCTCTGTATCCAAAACCACCGTCCTTCATATCCAAACTCAATAAAACCGCAGGTCACGGCTATATAGATACGCCCGGAACCGTGTATCTAGAGGTTTTCGTTGACAGCCCCCAAGGTTGCATCGTATTATCTTTTTCGTTCGCGGGGGCGGCGGTCCAAAAGACCAAAGGACCTGCGGATACTTGAACGATTGGGAGTTTGCCCGAGTGGTTAATGGGGACGGGCTGTAAACCCGTTGGCTCTGCCTACATAGGTTCGAATCCTATAGCTCCCACCCGTCAAGTGCCTGTATAGCTCAGTCGGTAGAGCACTTCGTTGGTAACGAAGAGGTCACCAGTTCAAGTCTGGTTGCAGGCTCCATCCGGCGGTGTAGCTCAGTTGGTTAGAGCACACGGTTCATACCCGTGGCGTCACTGGTTCGAATCCAGTCACCGCTACCATAGGTAACACGGTGGCTTCTCAATAGTATGTTGAGAGGCCACTATGGTATAAAGGCAAAGTCCCGTCCGGGGACGACCTGTTTAGAGGAGGGCTTTATGGCCAAAGAGAAGTTTGAGCGCACTAAGCCGCATGTTAACATCGGCACCATTGGTCACGTCGACCACGGCAAGACCACGCTGACCGCCGCCATCACCAAGGTTCTCTCCGAGACCGAGGGCTGCAAGGCTGACTTCACTGCGTTCGAGAACATCGACAAGGCTCCCGAGGAGCGCGAGCGCGGCATTACGATCTCCGTCTCCCACGTCGAGTACGAGACTGCTGCCCGTCACTACGCTCACGTTGACTGCCCGGGCCACGCTGACTACGTCAAGAACATGATCTCCGGTGCTGCTCAGATGGACGGCGCTATCCTGGTCATCGCCGCTACCGACGGCCCCATGGCTCAGACCCGCGAGCACATCCTGCTCGCCCGTCAGGTCGGCGTTCCTTACATCGTCGTTTTCCTGAACAAGTGCGACATGGTCGACGATGACGAGCTCATCGACCTCGTCGAGATGGAGACCCGTGAGCTCCTCTCCGAGTACGATTTCCCCGGCGACGACATCCCCGTCATCCGTGGTTCCGCTCTGGGCGCTCTCGAGGGCGACGCCAAATGGATGGACGCCATTCGCGAGCTCATGAACGCTGTCGACGAGTACATCCCGACGCCTGCTCGTAACAACGACCTCCCGTTCCTGATGGCCGTTGAGGACGTTATGACCATCTCCGGCCGTGGTACCGTTGCTACCGGCCGTGTCGAGCGCGGTGAGCTCAAGCTCAACGAGCCCGTCGAGATCGTCGGCATCAAGGATACCCAGAACACCGTCGTTACCGGTATCGAGATGTTCCGTAAGTCCATGGACTTCTGCGAGGCTGGCGACAACGTCGGTCTGCTGCTCCGCGGCATCAAGCGCGAGGACATCGAGCGCGGCCAGGTTCTCTGCAAGCCCGGTTCGGTTACCCCGCACACCAAGTTCACCGGCGAGATCTATGTTCTGACCAAGGAGGAGGGCGGCCGTCACACCCCGTTCTTCGATGGTTATCGTCCTCAGTTCTACTTCCGTACCACCGACGTTACCGGTACGGTCAAGCTCCCCGAGGGCACCGAGATGGCTATGCCTGGTGACCACATCACCATCGAGGGCGACCTCATCCACCCGATCGCCATGGAGGAGGGCCTGCGCTTCGCTATCCGCGAGGGTGGCCACACCGTCGGTTCGGGCATCGTCTCCACGATCATTGAGTAAATTAGCTCTTTGATATAGCTGACTTAGAGAACCCGGCACTTATATGGGTGCCGGGTTCTTTTCTGCAATGGATATTGAGCCGTTGCTGGTGTCGAGAGGATCGATAATGGTCCTGGATGCACCGTCGATTAGCTCTCGATGGCTTCATTGATGTGTTCCAAATATGAATGGATCCACCGAGAACCAATTGACTCGAGGTTTTCATTGACAGCACTTACGTGGAGCTGATAAAGTAACAACTCGTGCCCGTACGGGGCGGAAATGAAAGGTTCAGGATACATGCGTACTCTAGTTACTCTTGCGTGCACTGAGTGCAAGCGCCGCAACTATACGACCACCAAGAACAAGTCGACCATGCCTGATCGTATGGAGATCAAGAAGTATTGCCCCTGGTGCCGTCACCACACGCTGCACAAAGAGACTCGCTAGTCTCTAGTCACATACGCCAGTAGTTCAATTGGTAGAGCATCGGTCTCCAAAACCGAGTGTTGAGGGTTCGAGTCCTTCCTGGCGTGCCAGTCATTATTCCGTAAGCTCCCAATTGGGGGCTTACGGTTTACTCATGTATAAGCGCATTGCGCGGAGGTAACCCAAATGGCCAACAAGAAGAACAAGAAGAAGGCACAGCAGCAGGCGCCTGCCAACAACGCTGCCGCCAACTCCAAGGTTGAGGCCAAGAAGGCCGTTGCCAAGAAGAGCGAGAAGGCTGCGAAGTCTAAGAAGAACGAGAAGCCTGGTTTCTTCGCCCGCACCAAGAAGTATTTCGCTTCGGTCAAGTCTGAGATGAAGCGTGTCACGTGGCCTGACAAGAAGGAGCTCGTGAACTACTCGGTCGTCGTTTGCGCTTCTCTGGTCGTCGTCGGCGTCGTCATCGCTCTGCTCGATGCTGGCTTTGGCGAGGCTCTTGCTCTGTTCTCCGGATTGAGGGGCTAAACCATGTCTAAGCGTTGGTACGTCGTTCACACTTACTCTGGATACGAGAACCGCGTTAAGTCCGATCTCGAGCATCGCATCGAGACTATGGGCATGCAGGACCGTATCTTTGATATCGAGATTCCTATGGAGCGCGTCACCGAGATTAAAGAGGGTGGCAAGCGTGAGACCAAGGATTCCAAGATCTTCCCGGGTTATGTCCTGGTCCGCATGGAGATGGATGACGATGCTTGGACGTGCGTTCGTAACACGCCTGGCGTCACCGGTTTCCTGGGCGGCAACGGCAAGCCCGCTCCGCTTTCCCGCGACGAGTACAACAAGATGACTCGTCGTCCCGGTAAGGGCGATTCGCCCAAGCGCACCTCGGTTGATATTCAGGTCGGCACGTCCGTCCGCGTCACCGATGGCCCGCTTACCGACTTTGATGGCAAGGTCTCCGAGGTTAACACCGAGGCTGGCAAGCTCAAGGTCACGCTGATGATCTTTGGCCGCGAGACGCCGGTCGAGCTCGACTTTAACCAGGTCGCTGTCATCGCTTAAGTTTTCGTCCGTTCGCGCGAGCGTGCTTCTTCTGTGACTGCTCATCTCAGGAGTGCTTCTAACACGTGCGTGCTTACGATATAGCAAGTACTTCACACTAGTGATTCGAAAGGAATGACCATGGCTGAGAAGAAGGTTGCCAACGTCATTAAGCTCCAGATTCCTGCTGGTGCAGCTAACCCCGCTCCTCCCGTCGGCCCCGCTCTGGGCGCTGCTGGCGTGAACATCATGCAGTTCTGCCAGGCCTTTAACGCCGAGACGCAGGACAAGAAGGGCGACATCATCCCCGTTGAGATCTCTGTCTACGAGGACAAGTCCTTCTCCTTCATCACCAAGACCCCGCCGGCGGCTCACCTCATCAAGAAGGAGCTGAACCTCAAGTCTGGTTCCGCTAAGCCCCAGGCCGACAAGGTTGGTCAGCTCTCCCAGGAGCAGCTCACCAAGATCGCCGAGATCAAGATGCCGGACCTCAATGCCAACGACATTGACGCCGCCAAGAAGATCATCGCCGGTACCGCCCGTTCCATGGGCGTCACCATCGCTGAGTAGCGATTTCTTTAGGTAACGACGGGTGCTCCGACCGGGGCACCCGTTAAATGTGTGCAATAGGGCACACGATACGATGTGGGAGGGCTCACGCCCGTTTAACCACAGGAGGTAATGCACATGGCTAAGCATGGTAAGAGCTATAACGCCGCTGCCGAGAAGATCGATCGCGCCACGCTCTACACCCCCCTTCAGGCTGCCAAGCTCATTAAGGAGCTCGACACCGCCAAGTTCGACGAGACCGTCGAGGCCCACTTCCGTCTGGGCATCGATACTCGTAAGGCTGACCAGAACATCCGTGGTTCCATCTCCCTGCCCCACGGCACTGGCAAGACCGTTCGTGTTGCCGTCTTCGCCGAGGGCGAGAAGGCCCGCGAGGCTGAGGCTGCCGGCGCCGACATCATCGGTTCCGACGAGCTTGTCGCCCAGATTCAGAAGGGCGAGATCAACTTCGACGCCGCTATCGCTACGCCGAACATGATGGCCAAGGTTGGCCGCATCGGTAAGATCCTTGGTCCCCGTGGCCTCATGCCGAACCCCAAGCTCGGCACCGTGACCATGGACGTCGCCAAGATGGTCTCCGAGCTCAAGGCTGGCCGCGTTGAGTACCGCGCCGACCGCTACGGCATCTGCCACGTGCCCCTGGGCAAGAAGTCCTTCACCGAGCAGCAGCTCGTCGAGAACTACGCTGCCCTGTACACCGAGATCCTGCGCGTCAAGCCCTCTTCTGCTAAGGGCAAGTACGTCAAGTCCATCTCCGTGTCTTCCACCATGGGCCCTGGCGTCAAGGTCGATCCCGCTATCCAGCGCGACTTCCTGGCTGAGTAACTAACAGTTACTGCCTGAGCAAAGCAAGCATTGCTAAAGAGACCCGGTTCTGCCTCGTGCAGGACCGGGTCTCTTGCTTTTGAGTCAACGAAACCACCACGAAGGGGACAGGCACCCTTGTGGTGGTTTTACTTGTGTTGTACTTTAGCGCGATGTAGTACTACCCGAGGCCGAAGGGAGCCCAACATGTTTAAGAACACGCAACAGCTCCTAGGCCTAGCGCTACTAGATTGGATAGCGCGCTAGGGTTGTAATCTCGCTATAACGATTTGTTGTACCCGGGTGCGCTATCGTCTGCCGCTTTCAGGCGTGATGAGCGACACGGGTATTTTTCTATCTCTAGGCCTTCTCTCTCTCCTGAAAGCCATCTGTCATAAAACGGTCAATCAGGAGGAACATATAAGCCGCAAAATCACAATCTTTGACGCCACCCTGTGCGACGGTGAGCAGTCGCCGGGCGCCAGCATGAATACCGAGGAAAAGCTCTTTATCGCCCGCCAGCTGGTGCGCATGAACGTGGACGTTATCGAGGCGGGCTTTCCCATCTCGAGTCCTGGTGACTTTCGCTCCGTACAGGAGATTGGCAAGATTGCGGGCGACCGATGCACGGTATGCGGCCTGACGCGCGCTGTCGACAGGGATATCGAAGTGGCTGCAGAGGCGCTCAAAACGGCCCAGAGGCCCCGTATCCATACAGGGCTGGGTGTGAGCACCAGTCACCTGCGCGACAAGCTCCATATGACTGAGGAAAGGGCAATTGAGTGAGCGATCCATGCCGTCAAGCATGCTCGCGAGTTCGTTGACGATGTTGAGTTTTATGCCGAGGATGCCGGCCGCTCCGATCAGGAGTTTCTGGTGCGCATTATCGAGGCGGCCGTAAAGGCCGGTGCCACGGTCGTGAACATCCCCGATACGATGGGCTACAACATGCCGTGGGACTTTGGCGCCCGCATCCGTGACCTGCGCGGGCGCTGCGGGTGCGGCCGGTCAGCGTGCGGTCGACGTGATGGAGTATCGCGAGTACGAGATTGAGCGCATTGCGCGCCAGGCATTTGAGGCGGCGCGCAAACGTCGCGGCAAGGTGACGAGCGTTGATAAGCGCAACGTGCTGGAGACGAGCCGCATGTGGCGCGAGATCGTGCATCGCGTGCAAGACGAGGAGTACTCCGACGTGGAGCTTGAGGACCTGCTCGTCGACAACGCCGCCATGCAGCTCATCAGTCGACCGGCAGACTTTGACGTCGTGGTGACGGAGAACATGTTCGGCGACATCCTGTCCGATGAGGCGGCTCAGATTACCGGATCGCTCGGTATGCTTGCCTCTGCCTCGCTGGATGATGGCGTATCGCTGTTTGGGCCGAGCGCTGGCAGCGCTCCTGACATCGCGGGGCTCGGCGTGGCCAATCCGCTGGCTCAAATCTTGTCGGTGGCGATGCTGCTGACCTACGCGCTCGACATGGGCGAGCAAGCCGCGTGGATCGAGAGCGCCGTGGCGCGCGTGCTCGACGAGGGCTGGCGCACCCGTGACATCGCCGATGTCAACACCCCGGCAGATAAGATCCTCGGCACCACGACGATGGGCGACAAGGTCGTCGCCGCGCTGTAGGCGATGCCGATTCAAGCTGTCAAATATCTCAATCTGTAACATCTAAGGGGCAAAATCGTTCCTACCTGTTACAGATTGAGATTTTCGGCCGAGCATCCGTGGTCTGTCTCGATCTGTAACAGCTAACCGATTATTTGGGCCCTACCTGTTACAGATTGAGACAAACCGTTGGGACAGGTCGGACGAGTCAGCAAAACCACCACAAAGGTGCCGGTCCCCTTCGTGGTGGTTTTTAGCGCAACGAGGTGTTCCCAGCCGACCATACGGGCGGCCTTGCGCTCACGCTGCTCGATGACAGCGCATCTTTAGACGCGAAGTGCGGAACCGGGTGCATATACGAGCCGCGTAGCGTTACGAATTCATGGGAATGACCGTATCGCCAATTTGTACGCTTGCAATCTTGTCTGTGTCACAAACTTGCGAGAACGGCCAGGTCTTGTGGACATCAGTGGCGCCGTTATCCAGTTTATTTGCGAAATAGCCGCTGTGGCTGGTTGCGTCCTCAACATGACCGTCTTTGAACGTCACGATGAGGGGTATGTTGCCAACGGCATCCATAGACTCCTCCATGTTTTGAGACATCTTGCCGCTGTTGTTGTCGTGTTCGATGGAACGATCTATGTTGTAGCGGACTGAAACGCCAACGCAGGATACGGTGGCCTCTTGAATCGTCGCCTTGGTGCCGTTAAAGTTGACCGATTTGGGCGCGGGAATCGTAACGGATGTATCTTCGTAATTCAGCTGGAACTTAAGATCCCATGGGCCCGTAAGTATTTTCTTATACTCGGGAAGCTCTTTGCCAGCACGTGGCACAACGAGAGAGTTGATATGCGTGCGGACGGTCCTGCCCATAAGGCCGGGTGATTCAACGCTGAACTGTGTAAAGTATTGAATGCTGGAGTCATTGGGGTTCTTGTCAATGAGCCATGATTGGCCTTGGCCGCCATGCTCGCCATCAACGTATACGTTTCCATCGACACTTCCGGCGATAGTTCCGTTCTCGCCCGGCTCGGAAAGCTTTTTCAGGGCAGCGGGATCGTCGAACGTAAGCGTATAGGCGATGGTAACCATATCCTTGTCGCCCATGATGGCGTCGGCGGTCACGGTGACTCCGTTGTTGGAGCAGCTAGCACCGACGGGCCGGCCAATACGGTCGATGATCTCGGTTTGAGAAGCAGGCCCGTCAAAGATGTCGGAAAGCATGTCAGAAGGAAGCGGCAGGACGCCTGTTGCCATAGCCGTGCCAGCGCCTCCAATGACGATAGCGAGGACTGCCGTTACAGCGGCAATGCGAGCGACTGTTCTTACGGGATGGCGGGCGATGCGCGGCTTGCGTCGCGTGCCATTAAAGTTGCTTTGAGCGGTCGCCACATCGCTCGAGGCGACGGACTGAGCAATCGAGTTTGCCATGTGCTGCTTCGCATTATCGGTAAACGAAATGTGCTCCAGGGCGTGGCGATAGTCATTCGAATTCGTAGTCATTGTGGTCTCCTTTCAAGGAAAGCCGAAGTGACGCACGTCCGCGGCTAAGGTGCTGGGCGGTTGCAGCTGGCGTCGCGTGAACGGCGTCTGCGATTTCCCTGATGCTCATGCCTGCGTAGTAGTGCAAAAAGATGGCGATGCGCTGTGCTTGAGGCAGGGCCGTGACAGCGGAAAGAATGGCGCAGTCGCGTTGCGCGAATTCTTGCTCGGTATGTGTTACGGGTGCGCAGAAATCGGGGAGCGAATCGAGGTCGACAACCGGGTGATTCGCGTGCGTACGGCCGATATCGCGACATGCGTTCAGTGCGACTCGGATCACCCAAGCACGTTCGTGTTCGAGCGAGTCGAACGGTTGAGTGCGTTGGAGAATCTTGATCAGCGTGTCCTGGCAGATGTCTTGAGCGTCGTCAGCGGATCCAAGGGCCGAATAGCACAATCGAAGGATGAGGTCGGAATACGTGTCGACCAAGCGCTTTGCTTCCCGCTCGATCTGATCGGCATCGCATCGGAGCGTGCTATTGCGGTTACGGCGTGCAGGCATAGTGTCACCTCCAATTGGTCGTGGTGGATATAGGGAAGGCGTCTCGCGAGGTCCCTCTACATACAACACGGTCGAGACTGCATAAGTTGACAAAAAAAGACGGCACGTGAGCGCCGTCCTTACAAAACAATGAGTGTTCTCGTTAATTACACAAGCACCGTGATGGACAGGTCGGACGAGTCAGCAAAACCACCATAAAGGTGCCTATCCCCTTCGTGGTGGTTGTTGGCAGTTACCAGGGGGTTCTGGCGGTTGAAGACTCGATTGCTTCGTGGCGTTTGAGCTCGCGGCGCATGGTTTGCGAGTTGAGCCAAGCGGCCTTCCAACCGCGCGTGGGGTAGCGCGCCTCGTCAATTTCGATCTTGGTATAGCCGCAGGCGTTGACAATCTTCGTTCCGCATGGGTGTTGGCGCTCGCGTTGAAAGTTGGGGCCGTAGCTTTGGTGCACATGCCCGTGAATCATATAGTCGGGACCCCAAGACTCAAGAGCCGCATTAAAGCACTCGAATCCTCGATGCGGCAGGTCGTCCAGGTCGCCCATGCCTGCGACGGGTGCATGGGTAAGTAGAATATCGCATCCGTCTACCAGTGCGATTTTTCGCGATAGCTTGCGCATGCGTTTTGCCATCTCGCGCTCGGTATACATGTTCGCGCCGTCGCGGTAGCGCATGGAACCGCCCAGACCCGCAATGCGAATACCTCGGTACACATATACGCTGTCCTCAACACAAATGCACCCGCCCGGTGCATGGCGCGCGTAGCGGTCGTCGTGGTTGCCACGAACGTACACAAGCGGTTTGTTGATGACAGTGACCAAAAACTCAAGATAGTCCGGATCCAGGTCGCCTGCGGATAGAATCAGGTCAACGTCCTCAAAGCGCTCCTTGCGAAAACATTCCCACAGGCAGCGCTCCTCTACATCGGCAATGGCTAGGATATTCATAGGGCACGGACCTCCGGCTCGTTATCGAGCTGCGGAATCGAGCCTATAACGTTGTCAGCCAGCCAGTTCATCTCGACAATCTGCGTACTCGGCAGGGGAGGGAAGCCCTCAATCTGAACCACGCCGTCCTGGCTGTGGAGCTCGCCGCCAAATGGGTTGATGGAGCCCTCGACAATGCCGTTGCGAAGCAGCTGCACAAGTTTACGCGTCTGATAGGGTAGGCCCGGAGCGTAGCGAATATCGATGACGCCGGAGCTCATACCGTACCAGTAGTTGACGGCGCGCACCTGCTGGTCATCGGCGGTCTCGTCCCATGTGCCGTGCAGTAGGCTGCGTACGATGAGTTCGTAGTAACGGCCCCAGTTCCATACCGGCATAGCAATACCGGTAACTTCCTTGCCGTTTACCAGACGGTGAAGCCCGTAGGCGGTGGGGTCCTCGAGAGACTTGGACATATCGGCGCCGGTCATGACGCTCACGCCCTCGCGACACATGGCTTCGGCAAGACCGCCGGCGGGTACATCGCCCCAGGTGAGGATTACCTGCGCACGAGGGTCGAGCAGCGAGGCGCCGATGGCAAAGGCGTTGATCTCGCTAAGCGCTCCCGACGCAAAGACCGACGCGTGGTAGCCAATGCGATGGTTGTCCGCCATGCTGGCCGCAAGGGCGCCCAGGAGAAACTTGGCCTCGTACATCTTGCCAAAGTACGAACGGACGCTTTGGTGGGGAAGGCCGATAGAGCAGTTGAGGAATCGCACCTGGGGATACTCAACGGCGGCTCTGAGCGTATATTCCATCAGGCGGTGTGAAGTCGAGAAGATGACGTTCACCCCGTGCTTGACGGCGGTCTCCACGGCGGCGTAGAACACGTCCGGATCGTGGCAGTCCTCGAACGCCTCGGTGCGCACGATGCCGCCAAAGTGCTCATCGAGATACTGACGCCCTTGGTCGTGAAGGCTGTCCCAGCTCGACGTCGCACAGGGGAACTCATGGATAAAGGCGATGCGCAGGGGATTGGCCGCCGAATAGACGGTCTTGCCCATAAAGAAGTTGAGCACACCGGAGGTGGACTTGGCGGGCGACTCTTCCTCATCGACGCTCGGTGCCTCGACAAGATCGACCTTGTCCTCGTCATTTTTGCCGGCAATGATCAGCTCGCGCCAAATCTTGCACAGGCGGTTTACGACGATGTCCGTCGGCGTATCCAGCAGGCGGTCCTGGTTGTACACGTTGAGGTAGACGAGCATGGCGTCGGCGGGCGTAATGTCCAGATGGTCGCCGCCGGCGCGCAGGTAGGCGCGTTTAAAGAGTAGGAAGGTGTGGCGCAGGTAGTCGACCTTTTTCTGTGGCCACTTTTCGACAAGGTCCTGGCCGAGCATCTTGGCGAGCGTCTCGTAGCTTCCCTCGCGCGAGAACTCGATCTCGTATAGGGGGCAGACGCGCCAAAACGCGCAGAACTCGCCGTACAGGCGACTTTCGACGGAATCCCATTTGCTGGGGTAGAGACGGGTGACCTTGGCCGAAACCGTCGGGGCGTCCAGGAATTTGAGGACGCTGACGCGCTTGTTGCCCTCCTGGACGTAAAACCGATGCATGAACTCGGTGACGATGATGGGGTCGCGATAGCCCTCGGTCACCTGGATGTCGTAGAGGTTGGACCACTTGCGGGCGAACTCGGTGTTAAATGGCAACAGGGGCATAAAGTTGCACGAAAAGGCAGACTGACGACCCTTGGTAACCGTGCCGACGACCATTTCGAGCGGAATGTCCCTTAGGCCGACGCTCTCTCGCTGACCTAAGGGGAGCTGGGCAACGAGGCTATCGAGGTCCGTAAGGTACGGGTGCTCGCTTTGGCTGATGGCGTGACGGCGTCCCTGCTCGCCGCGCTTGCGTGCTTGACGATAGGCCTCTTCCATGGTGTCTACTCCCTTAGTCGTTTAAACAACGATATGAACCATGGTACCACGATGCGAAACCACCACAAAGGTGCCTGTCCCCTTTGTGATGGTTTTAGGCGATGATGGGGGCGATGGCGCGGATGCAGGCGTCGGCTGCCGTGAAGGTGGTGCTATCGTCGCTGACGATAAAGATGATTTTGCCCTTGACGCCAAAGTCGCCGATCTCACTAAAGAGCACGTACGGCTCCTTGTCAAAGCCAGAGATGGGAAGCACCGCGGCCTTGGTGGCGTCGGTAAGCTCATCTGCCAGCGCATCCAGCGAGGCCCACTTGGACGTGTCCTTTACGGCAACGGGCACGGTAACGCGCCCAAAGGGCATCAAGTGCACGAGCGTGTTCTTGGAGATGTTTGAATTGGGGACGATGATGGTCTGCCCGCAGGCGTCCTCGATGGTCGTATGGCGCCAGGTGATATCTTGGACCACGCCCGACACGCCGCCGACCTCGATATTGTCGCCGGGTTTGATAATGCCCATAAACGTCACCTGCATGCCGCCGATGAGGTTTGACAGCGTGTCCTGAAAGCCGAGCGAGATGGCGATGCCGCCGACGCCAAGAGCGGCGACGAGGGCGTTTGCGTTAATGCCAAAGCAGTTGTCGAGGATAAAGCTGCCGCCGATCGTCCATATGACGGCGCGCGCGATGTTGATGAAGATGCTGGATGAAGGGAGTGGGTTATCGTCGCGGTTAAGCAGGTGGCGCAGGGTCTTGGACGCGACCTTGGCGGCAACGGCGGTGCCGATGGCCAAGATACCTGCCCAGATGATGTTGTGGACCCATCGTTGTGCAAAGAAATGAAGAATCGGCTCAAACAATTCCATGTAGGGAAACCTCCTAATGATCGTCCAACCATGATACCCACCAAAAAGCCCGTCCGATCACATTGGACGGGCTTCTGCGCTCGATATAAGGTTTACGCGGCGGGGCTGCAAGGCCCGGCGGTGTAGCTTAGCGTCGACGCTTCCAGATAATGCCGAGAATGATGACGATGATGCCGCCGATAAGGCACGTGCCAACTACTGCCAGCGTGCGGTCTCCCGTTGCGGCGAGCTTGCCGGTCGTCTTCTTGGTGATGACCTTCGTGGTCGTCGTGTCCGTCTTAGGCGAGGGCTTAGGCGTCGGGGCCGGTGTGGGCGTGGGGTCCACGGCTGCGGAGCCGAAGCTGATGGTGCCGGCGAGTCCGGCCATCTTGCTCTCCCAGCCGTTTTGCCCAATCAGCGCCCTCAGCGCCGCCTCACACGTGCCCCACTCGGTGCGCTTGGCGGCGTGTGCGAAGGTGGGGAAGTCGGTCGTGTTGGTAATGATGTAGTTGTTGGTGGCGACGGTATAGGTCTTGGTGGGATCGAGCGTGCTGCCGTCCTTGGCGAGTGTGGCACTCACAATGCGCTTGCCTTCGGGCTGCGTCCAATCAATCGTCACGTTGATGCCGCCAAAGGAGAGAACGCTGCCAGAGTCATCGCGCCACTTGTACTTGTCTTGCGCTTCCTGCTCGGTATGGCCGGCTGCCACGTAGGCTTGCTGAAGCTCATAACTGTGATTGCACTCGTCGCTGATCTGCAGCGAGCGCTCGAGCGCTGCGAGGAAGTCCGCACCGGTCATGGTCCAGGTCTCCACGGTGTTGCCGTAGGGCGAGATAGCGATGACGTTGCCTGCGGTCACATCGCCTGCAGCGATGCCGCCGCGGATGCCACCCGCGTTTTCGATAGCGAGGTCTGCGCCCGTCAGGTCAAGATAGGAGCCGCAGATCACATGGCCGATGGTCTGGGCCTTGGTGGTGTCGCCCTCCTTGCTGGGGCGGAAATCGGTGGTGCGCACCATTTCCCAACCATGCGTGCCTGCGGCGTCCTCGCCGTAGAAATAGTTGGTGGTGGATGTGCCGAGCACCTTGTTCGATTCGTTTTCAAAGGCCTCGTCGAGCGGCTTGATCTTGTTGCGGACGGCTTCAAGGCGGCTTTGGTAGTCGGAGCCCTTGTCGGGGTCTGCCAAAAGGTCGTTGACGTTCTTGGCGGTGTAGAGCTTCTCGTCACTGCCGTCTGCAGGGACCGTGACCGTGTCATCGTCGGTCGTCTCGGTGCCATTCGTGTCGTACTTGTACGGAATGGAAAGCAGCCCCACCTCGGCAAAGGCGCTGCCCGCCTCGACGACGCGGACCGACTTGCCGTCAGCCCCCGTCACGTTTTCGTCTAAGTTGATGTGCTCGTGGCCCGCGACCAGTGCATCGACCCCAACGAGCTTTGCAGCAAAGGTCTTGGCGTTGAGCGTGTGCGCGATACAGACGACAACGTTGCAGCCCTCTGTCTCGCGCAGTCGCTTGGCCTCGGCATTGATGGCGTTCGCGGCACTCGAGAACGACGTACCCGCGACCAGGTCCGCGCGCAGCGAGGATTCCAGCGACTCATCCATGGCACCCACGACGCCGACCTTGATTTTGTAGTCGAATGTGGAGTGATCTTCGCTATCCTCCCAGGTGCGATCGAGCGTCTTGGTGATACTCGAGCTCCATACGCCGCTCGTAGACTTCGCGTTCGCGCAGAGCATGGCGAAGGGCGTGCCGGTGGGGCTGTAGCCGGTCATGGTGCGGAGCTTGTCCGCGCCGTAGCTCCAGTCGTGGTTGCCCGGCGTGGTCGCGTCGTAGCCGTCTGCATAGAAGGTGTCCATGAGCTCGGCGATGCTCTTGCCCTCGCTCATGGTGGCAAAGGACTGCCCGTGGAAGGTATCGCCCGCATCGAGCAAAAGATCGGGGGTGCTGCTTTGGGCGCTATAGAGAACCGCCAGTCCGTCAAAGCCCACAGTGCCGGTGCCCTTGCTTGCGTTGTAGCTGTACCTGTAGCTGCCGTGGATATCGTTGGTGTGCATGACGGCCACGGAGCCGTCAATAGCGGCGGGCAGGTTCCCCGCGAAAGCGAGGCTTGGGATGCCTGCGAGCGAGCCGGCAAACAACGCGGCGGCTAACGCAAGGCGGGGGAGTCTTTTCATGGCAGTTTCCTTAGTCCTTAGCCAGAAAGTCTGGTTGAATATCGGATTATCGACATAATATGCGAAAACCGCCGCAAGGGCGTCTGTCCCTTTGCGGCGGTTTTGACGTTTGCGCAGATAAAACCTGCCAAAATAAACCTGTCCCTTTTTGGTAGGTTTAGCTCAGCAGCATGCGGTCGTTGGCGAGCTCGCCGCCCGAGACCTCCTCGAACTTCTGCAGCAGGTCGGCTACGGTGAGCGACTTCTTCTCGTCGCCGGCCACGTCGTAGATCACATGGCCCTCGTGCATCATGATCAGACGGTTGCCCAGACGGATAGCGTCATTCATGTTGTGCGTAACCATGAGCGTGGTCAGATGGTTTTCGTCGACAATCTCCTCGGTCAGGTTGAGCACCTTAGAGGCCGTCTTGGGGTCGAGGGCCGCCGTGTGCTCGTCGAGCAGCAGCAGGCGCGGCTTGGTGAGCGTGGCCATCAGCAGGGTGAGTGCCTGGCGCTGGCCGCCCGAGAGCAGGCCGACCTTGGCGTTGAGGCGCGTGTCCAGACCGAGGTCCAGGCGCTTGAGCAGCTCAACGTACTCGTCCTTCTCGGCCTTGGTGACGCCCCACGAAAGACCGCGACGCTGGCCGCGGCGCTTGGCGAGGGCCAGGTTTTCGGCAATTTGCATGTCGGCTGCGGTGCCGCGCATGGGGTCCTGGAACACACGGCCCAGGTACTTGGCGCGCTGCGACTCGCTCAGACGCGAGATGTCGGTGCCGTCGAGCTCAATAACACCCGAATCGAGCGGATACACGCCGGCGATCATATTGAGCAGCGTGGACTTGCCGGCGCCGTTGCCGCCAATCACGGTTACAAAGTCGCCATCGTTGAGGGTGAGGGCGACGCCGGTGAGCGCGCGCTTCTCGGTGACGGTGCCCTTGTTAAAGGTCTTCTTGACGTGCGAGAGCTTAAGCATCTGCCTCATCTCCCTTCGTGTAGGAGCTGCGGAGCTTATAGCGCTCCCAAACCACGGGCACGCACAGGGCCACGGCAACGATCACGGCGGAGAGCAGCTTCATGTCGTTGGCGTCCATGCCCAGCTGCAGCACGATGGCGCGGATAAGGAAGTACACCACGGAGCCAAAGACGGCGGAGGCAAGACGGACGCTAAACTGCGTGAGGCCGCCGGGCAGCAGGCGACCGAGCACCTCGCCGATGACGATGGCGGCAAGACCGATAACGATGGCGCCGGTGCCCATGCCAATGTCGGCATACTTCTGGCTCTGGCAGATGAGCGCACCCGAAAGGCCAATGAGGGCGTTGGAGAGCACGAGGGCGATCATTTTGGTGGTGTTGGTGTTAACGCCCAGGGCGCGGATCATGTACTCGTTGTTGCCGGTGGCACGCAGCGCCGAGCCGATCTCGGTGCCAAAGAACCAGTACAGGATGGCGACGATGGCCACGGCCAGCACAATGCCTAGGATAATGGCAACAGTGGACTGCGGCAGGCCCGTCATGTTGCTGACGGATGAGAAGATAGTGCCCTTGGCAAGGATGGGCGTGTTGGACTTGCCCATGATGCGCAGGTTGATGGACCACAGACTGATCTGCGTCAGGATTCCGGCGAGGATTGCGGGAATCTCAAAGACGGTGGTCAAGATGCCCGTGACGGCGCCCGCGATGGCGCCGGCGCACATGCCGGCCAGCACGGCGAGCAAGGGGTCGACGTTATTGTTGACGATGAGCACGGCGCAGACACAGCCGCCGAGGGCAAAACTGCCGTCGCAGGTCATATCGGGGATGTCGAGCAGGCGGAACGTGATAAACACGCCAAGCACCATAATGCCCCAGAGGACGCCCTGCGAAACGGCGCCCTGCAATGCAATGAGCATGCTTCATACCTCCTAGGATAGGGTGGACACGTGATTTTCCATAATAGCGGTACCAATGCATAAAAGAGCGGCGGACAGACGTTTTGTTTTACCTGAAACAAGCAGGGCGAACGCCGGCCTTTAGCGTTCGCCCCAATGACTCAGATATTGAATAACGCAGCCGTGGCGCGCGTGCGGGCCCTAGACGCGTTATTCGTCCAGAGCGGAAAGGTCGATACCCAGAGCCTCGGCCATCTCGTCGTTCTTGACGACGACCAGGTCCTTGCTCGAGAGGTGCTTGATCGGCATATCCTCGGGCTTGGCCTCGCCCTTCAGGATCTTAACGGCCATCTCGCCCGCGGCGTAGCCCAGGTCCTTATAGTTGATGGAGAGGGTGAACAGGCCGCCGGCCATGCACATACCCTCCTCGCCAGTCACGAAGGGGAGCTTGTTCTCCTTGCAGATCTGGCCGACCTGCGAAGCACCCGCGGCGATGGTGTTGTCAGTGGGGGAGTAGAGTGCGTCGACCTTGCCCACGGCGGACTCGACGACGGACTGAATCTCGTTGGAGCTCGAGACGGTGAAGTCGGTGTACTCGAGGCCCAGCTTGTTGAGCTCCTTCTTGGCGGCCTTGATTTGGACGTCGGAGTTGGACTCGGCGGTGCAGTAGAGCAGGCCGACCTTCTTAACGTCGGGCAGGACCTTCTGCATCATCTCGAGCTGCTCGGCGACCGGGGTGAGGTCGGAGGCGCCGGTGACGTTGGTGCCGGGCTTGTCGTTGTCCTGGACCAGGCCGGAAGCGGCGTAGTCAGTGATGGCGCAGCCAACGATGGGGATATCAGCGGTGGCGCCGGCGGCAGCCTGCGCGGCGGGCGTAGCGATGGCATAGATCAGGTCGACGCCATCGCCCACGAACTTGTCGGCGATGGACTTACACGTGGACTGGTCGTTCTGGGCGTTCTTCTGGTCGATCTTGACCTTAAGGCCGCTCTCCTTGATGGCCTTGACAAAGCCGTCGTTGGCGGCATCGAGTGCGGAGTGCTCGGTGAGTTGCAGAACGCCGATGGTGTAGTCGGAACCGGCGGCAGCAGAGCCGGAACCAGAGTTGCCGCCGCATCCGGCGAGCGGGGCGAGCGCGAGCAGACCGGCGGAGACCAGAAGGCTCCTGCGGCTGATGGCGATGTCCTTCATATCATTACCCCCAGTATAAAAATGGCTGGAAACACTGCACTGGGACAAAGTGCAAGTGGAACTATAGTAGCGCTGATGTCCATTTTTACAACAGCCTGGCGGGTTTTTTAATACAGAATCGGATGGGCGGTACGGGTAGTCGAATGGGCGGCGGAGGGTCTTATGCGGCGGAGGAGGCATCGTCCTCGTCCAGGGCGGCGAAGAGCTTCTTGCCGTCGAGGAGACGTGTGGTGACGTTTCTCATTCGGCCGATCTCTACGGTACGCAACGTGTCATCGGCGCCTCGCGCGTCATAGACCGTTCCCAGCAAATACGAGATGCCGTCTCGTTGCTTGATGGCAAAGGGCCGGAGTGTCATCCGTGCCACTTCGACCTCTCCGCGTGCCGTGACACTCGAAATATCAAAACTCACCGTGGTTCCGTGGTCGATGGCCTGCTCGATGAGCTCGCAGGCATCTATGCGCTTGACGGGCGTGCGTGTGGCCTTGGTGGATTTGTCGCCTGCGCTTGGAGCAGGCTCGGGTGCATCGAGGTAGCCGCGAACGTCGGCACTCGCCATGGCGACCAGGTGCTGCGCCATGCTCTTTCGAATGGCGATGGGCGTGGAGCGGTTGCGCATGACCATGCCGTGGAGCCGGATGATCTCTTCGTCGGTGAGCGGACGGGTCAAGAGTCGATAGCCCACGCCGCGCTTGTACTCAATTTCGTATCCGGCATGGCGAAGTGCGGAGATGGCGGTGTAGATGCTGCGCCGCGCCGCCGAGATGGGCATGCGGGCGGGGTCGTCGGGATGGGTGAGGCGCCGGATCAACTCATCGGAAAGCATGGCCTTGTCCTCGCCGGTGTTTTCGCTTAATAGTTGCAGGATGCGAACGGCGCGATAGGCTGCCATCGAGGCGGCGCCCCTCGTCGTGGTCTCGTAAGTTTCAACAGCGGTTTCGGTCATGGCGCCCACGTCCTTTCCGTTTTGGGTGGCGACGGTATGGAGCCTAGGACGCGGGGCTTTCCCAGGGGCGCAGAGCACTCTGGGCGGTCGGTGGCCGTCGGCAAGCGGCGGGTCGAGTTTTCAACAGCCCTGCCCAACTGACCAAAAACTTGCCAAAAGCTTGACGGACGCTGTTGAAAAAAGCGCCCCTCGGCTTGCCGAGAGGCGCTGGCGTGATGCGCTGGAACGCGTTTGGTGGCGCTGTGGCGATTAGAAGTCGGCGTTGCCCACGGTGCGCGGGTGCGGCAGGACGTCGCGGATGTTGCCCACGCCGGTCAGATACATGACCAAGCGCTCGAAGCCCAGACCGTAGCCGGCGTGCTTGCAGGAACCGTAGCGGCGCAGGTCAAGGTAGTACTTGTACTGCTCGGGATTCATACCCAGATCCTTGATGCGGGCTTCGAGCAGATCCAGGCGCTCCTCGCGCTGGGAGCCGCCGATAATCTCGCCGATGCCCGGCACCAGGCAGTCGGCGGAGGCGACGGTCTTGCCGTCCTCGTTCATGCGCATGTAGAACGCCTTGATCTCGGCCGGGTAGTCGGTCACAAAAGTCGGTCGCTTAAAGTGCTCCTCGGTCAGGAAGCGCTCGTGCTCGGTCTGCAGGTCGATGCCCCAGCTGACGGGGTAATCAAACTGGTGGCCAGCAGCGACTGCCTGCTCCAGGATCTCGACGGCCTCGGTGTAGGTAACGCGGGCAAAGTCGGAGTTTGCCACGTGGTCCAGGCGCTCGATCAAGCCCTTGTCCACAAACTTGTTGAGCATGTTGAGCTCGTCGGGGCAGGTGGCCATAACGTCCTTAAGGACGTACTTGAGCATGGCCTCGGCGTTATCCATGTAGTCGTTAAGGTCGGCAAAGGCCATCTCGGGCTCGATCATCCAAAACTCGGCGGCGTGGCGCGTGGTGTTGGAGTTTTCGGCGCGGAAGGTGGGGCCAAAGGTGTACACGTCGCCAAAGGCCATGGCAAAGTTCTCGGCATTGAGCTGGCCGGATACGGTAAGGCTCGCGTGCTTTCCAAAGAAGTCCTGGCTCCAGTCAACCTCGCCGGACTCGGTGAGGGGCGGGTTTTTGGGGTCAAGCGTGGTCACGCGGAACATCTCGCCGGCACCCTCGCAGTCACTCGTGGTGATGATGGGGGTGTTGACGTAGACAAAGCCTTGCTCCTGGAAGAAGCGGTGGATGGCGGCAGCCGCGACAGAGCGGATGCGGAACACGGCGCGGAACAGGTTGGTGCGCGGGCGCAGGTGCTGCTGGGTGCGCAGGAACTCGACGGTTGCGCGCTTCTTCTGCAGCGGGTAATCCGGGGCGCTCGCGCCCTCGACCTCGATGGAGGTGGCAGAAAGCTCGAAAGGCTGGGGCGCATCGGGGGTCAGCTTGACGGTGCCGGTGCAAATGAGTGCGGCCGAGACGTTTTGATGGGCGATCTCGTCGTAGTTGTCGAGTGCCTCGCGGTTCATGACGACTTGCAGGTCGCGGAAGCAGCTGCCGTCGTTGAGCGTGACAAAGCCAAAGTTCTTCATGTCGCGGACGGACTTGACCCAGCCGGCGACGGTGACGGTCTGGCCGCCGAGCGACTCGGCATCGGCATAGAGCTGCGCGATTTTGGTGCGGTTCACGTATCCTCCCATAACGGTTGAATGATAGTTATCCATACAGTTCGATATTCTAGCAGCTCGGCTCATTTGGGCTATACAGATAAGGCATTGGCGGGATGGTTTTTCAAACGAAAAGCGCCCGCGGCCAAATGGTCGCGGGCGCTTGACGAGGTGCCTTTTGGCTGTGTGGCGCGGGGCCTGGCTACTTGGTCTTGGCAACCAGCAGCGGATCGCCAAGCTTGACGAGCGGATTGCCGCCGATAAGCGTGCCAGACTCGCCGACGTGGTCGATGCTCTTGAGGCGGTCGAGCTCAGAGATGATGACGGTCACGATGTCCTCGTGACCGGCGGCCTTGATAGCGTCGCGGTCGAAGCTGATGAGCGGCTGGCCGGCCTTGACCGTGTCGCCCATCTCGACAAAGCGGGCAAAACCCTTGCCGTTCATTTCCACGGTGCCCAGGCCAACATGGATGAACACGCGAAGACCGTCCTCGGTGATCATGCCGATGGAGTGGTTGGTGACGGTGGTGGCGCCGATACGGCCGTTAGCGGGGGCGTAAATGGTGCCGGTAATGGGCTCGATGCCGTAGCCCTGGCCGAGCATGCCCGAGGCGATGGTCTCGTCGGGAACCTCACTCAGATTGACGAGCACGCCGTTGACAGGAGCGTAGATGACGCCTTCGCGGGTGGCGAAGCTTGCTGCGGGCGGAACGGACGCCTCGCCCGACGAAGTGAACGTGGACTTGAGCGAATCGAGCAGACCCATAGATGCCTCCAACGTATCAGGCGCGCATGTTGCACGCGTGTGGTTTGCCGGAAACGTTTCGTACGTGTTTCCCAGCACGGTCAGCGCTCCTATTTTACGCTGTCCAACGATACCTCTGAACAGCGATTTTGTGATATATCAGTTGAAGGCCAACTTATTGCGGGGGTGTTTCTGCGCCGCGGGCTCAAGTGGGGTACGCTAAGGTGCGAAAAACGAGTGCGCACGAATCGCACGGAGGGAGCACCTATGATTATTGAGAACCATGCGCTGTGGGGCGAGGAGCCGACCGAGGATTATCCGGCGACGTTTACGTATCTGGGTGCCGAGCCGCTGCCCGACAAGCCCAATGGCCGCCGCCCCGCGGTGATCATCTGCGGCGGAGGCGGGTTTACGCATATCGCTCCGCACGAGCAGGACCCGGTGGCGTTTGCGTTTTTGGACCGCGGCTACCAGGCCTTTGTGCTCAACTATGTGACGAGCGCCACGGGCGACGTGAGCTTTCCGCACCCGCAGGCGGACCTCGCCAAGATGGTCGCTACCGTGCGCGCCAACGCCGACGAGTGGCATGTCGATCCCAAGCGCGTGTGCATCGTGGGTTTCTCGGCGGGCGGCATGATCTGCGCCTCGCTGGCAACGCAGTGGAAGGCCGGCCCCTTCGCGGCGCTCGCGGGGGCTCGTCCGGATGATATTCGCCCCGATGCCGTGGTGCTGGGCTATCCATTGCTCGATCTTGCCTATGTGCGCGACATGCAGACGCGCGATCCGCGCATCGACTTGCGCGTGCCCAAGACGGGCGGCAAGACGGGACGCGATCTGCTCAATGACTACCTGTCGATGGTGACGGGCGGCGAGGCAACTGCCGAACACTTGGCCGACATCTGCCCCACCACGCATGTTTCGCGCCAGATGCCGCCGACCTTTGTATGGGGTGTGTCCGACGACAAGACGGCGCCGATTGCGCAGGTCTATCCGTTTGCGCAGCGCATGGCCGAGGAGGGCGTTGCATGCGAGATGCACGTCTTTGACCAGGGCGGCCACGGCCTTTCGCTCGGCAACGCCAATACCGCGGTCGACAACGAGGACAAGCAGGTGGCGGTCCGTCCTTGGATTCGCCTAGCCTTCCGCTTCCTGGAGCGCCACGGCTTCTAGTTACGCGGTTTTACCAAACCGCGTAACAGCTCGACGCTGCAAACCCGCCAGAGCGGCAATCTGCCTTTCAACTGCGGCGGCATGACCAGAAAGTCAATGCCGCCTCGCTTCGCGTCACCTTGCTCGCTCTGGCGGGCTTTTGCTGTCGGCGTCAAAATATCGGTGTTGTCTTGGCTGCCAAAAGAATGACCCCTCGGGGACGGAGGAAAACGGATCAGTTTGGGCGGTGCTGGCGCCAAGGTTTAAGACCGACGTTGTCCCTTGTTGCTTTCCTACCAGACAGTGAACTGGGCGTTTTCCGTGTTCCAATGGACATCGCGAACGTAGTCGCGCACGCCCGTCGCATCTCGTGCTTCGAACAACTCAAGAATATGAGCATGTTCGTTGTTGGCTTTATTGAGCAGCTTACACGCCGTCTCCTGGTCAACAGTCTCGTAATCGCGCTTGATAAAGCAACGCTCGAGCTGCGAGATCATATCGCGCAGACGGTCGTTGCCACAGCGGTTGAAGTACGTAAGGTGAAAGTCTCGCTGAATGTCGTCATACTTACGGATGAGACCGCCTTGGATCGCGAGGTCCATGGAGCCGACGAGAAATTTCAGCTGCGTAATATCGTCGTCAGTTAGATTCGGACAGGCGAGATATGCGGCCTGCCCGTCGAGCGGCCCCATAATCTCAAAGACTTCAACGGCGTTTTGCTGATCGAACCCACGGACGCGGAATCCGCGGCGGGGGAGATTGTCCAGGTAGCCATCGCTTGCCAGCTGGATGAGCGCCTCGCGGACCGGCGTGCGCGACACGCCCATGGCATCGCAGATCGCTTGCTCGCTCAGCCGGTCGCCGGCGGACAACTCGCCGGCGTCAATACGGCTCGAAATATAGTCGTATACGTGGTCCTTCAGGGGCCTTCTGAGCGTTTCCATGAGCTTGTGTTCCTTAACGGTATATTTCTAAAATTAAATACGTTTCGCTTGAATAGCTCAGTCGAATTATAGAACGACCAGCTAAATCGTGCTACTTTGCGCCGATAAGCAGGAATACGCTTACCGAGGATTATCTACCGTTCGGGATTGTATACAATATACAAAACAGCAAAGACACCCTAAGATAAAGCCATCGGAAGGAAGGCGGACGCAAGGAAGTCCGCTCAGTACTATGAGATCCAAGGAGGATCATCATGACCAAGTTCAGCCACGTCATCATCCGTCGTCCCGGCAAGTCCCTGAGCAATGGCATCACGAGCGCTCCCGAGCTTGGCCAGCCCATCTACGAGCGCGCTATCGAGGAGCATTACGATTACGAGCACGCACTCGAGCAGTGCGGCGTTGACGTGTCGGTGCTGCCGGCACTCGAGCAGTATCCCGACAGCTGCTTCGTCGAAGATCCGGCCGTTATCACTCGCTGCGGCGCCATCATTACCAACCCCGGCGCCGATAGCCGCAACGGCGAGAAGGACGAGATTGAGCCGGCCGTCCGTCGCTTCTTTGACGACGAGCATGTCAAGCACATCGTTTCTCCGGGCACGCTTGACGGCGGCGACGTCATGATGGTCGGTGACCATTTCTACGTCGGTCGCTCCGCTCGTACCAACGAAGAGGGCATTCGCCAGTTCTGCGAGATTCTCGAGGGCTGGGGCCTCGAGGGTTCTGAGGTTCCGCTGGAGGAGGTCCTGCACCTCAAGACGGGCGTCAACTACATCGAGGACAACAACATGCTCGTCTCTGGTGAGTTCATCGATAAGCCCGACTTTGCCCAGTACAACAAGATCGTCGTGCCCGAGGACGAGGCGTACGGCGCAAACTGCATCTGGGTCAACGGTACGGTCATCGTTGCCGAGGGCTATCCGACTGTGCTCAAGGCCGTGCAGGATCTGGGCTACAAGACACTCGTCGTTGACACCTCCGAGTATCGCAAGGTCGACGGCGGCCTTTCTTGCCTGTCGCTGCGCTTCTAACGCGATAGCTGTAACAGTCTGATGATCGCTTGACCGATGGCCCGGCACCCGATTCGGGACGTCCGGGCCATCTTTCGTTCGATCACATGATGAAGGGGGTGCACATACAATGGCCTCTAAAGCTCAAAATGAAGAGATTATCGACCCTAATGGCCTCGATCTCTTTCGTCTGACCATGATGGTTATTACCGCCAGTATTTGTGGCGGCATTTTTTCGCTTGCCGGCGATATGGCAGCAGGCGGGGCAAATACCGGTGCGGGTATCGTCTCGTGGGGAATTTGCTTTATTGGCGTCTTTGCGCTGATGATGGTGTTCAACGGTTTGTCTCAGGCCCGTCCCGACCTGACCGGCGGCATCTATGCATACGCTGCGGCCGGTTTTGGCGATTACATTGGATTCAACTCCGCTTGGGGCTACTGGATCAGCGCATGTCTTTCCAACGTGAGCTTTGCGCTCTTGCTGTTTAGCGCGCTGGGCTATTTCTTCCCCGCGTTTGGCGCGGGTAACAACCTGCTTTCTATCGTCTGCGCCAGCGTGTTTTTGTGGTTCCTTACCGCCCTTGTGCTTCGTGGCGTTAAGGAGGCTGCGGGCATTAACACAATCGTCACGTTGGCGAAGCTGGTGCCGTTGGGGCTCTTTGTGCTGAGTATCGTGCTCCTGGGTAAGTTCAACGTCGATATCTTTATGGACAACTTCTGGGGAGAGCCGGCTGGTCCTGGCTTTGGCGAGCAGGTTGTCTCGACCATGATTGCCCTTGTCTGGGTCTTCACGGGCATCGAGGGCGCTGTCGTTATCTCGGGCCGTGCTAAGTACGTGCGTGACGTCGGCCGCTCGACGGCGCTCGGATTTGCGGCTGTATTCACGCTGTATCTGATCATCTCGATGCTGTCGCTCGGCATTATGCCGCGCGAGGAGATGGCACAGCTTGCAACGCCCTCCATGGCGGGAATTCTCGAGTGCGCAATCGGTCCGGTTGGTGCTGCCATCGTAAACCTTGGCGTTATCCTTTCGTTGGTCGGCGCGCTGCTGGGCTATGTCATCATTGCGTCCGAGACGCCGTTCGAGGCGGCGCGCCAGGGATTCTTCCCTCTGGCGTTTGCCAAGACGAACAAGCACGACGCCCCGGTGGTAACGGTTCTCGTGAGCTCCGGCATTACGCAGCTCTTCTTGATCGTGTCGTATGTGGCGGCGAGCACCTACCAGTTCTTCTATAGCTGCGCAGTCAACACGATTCTGGTTCCGTATGTCTGCTCGGCTGCCTATTACATGGTGATTGGTTGGAAGAAGGAGCATCTGGACGGACCGCATGCGCCAAGCGTCGGCAAGGCGCGATTCTTCGGCACGCTCGGCTTCATTTACACATTGTTCCTTGTGTGGTCGACGGGCCTCCAGGGCGTCATGATCACGACGATCCTTTTTGCTCCGGCCATTCCCGTTTATATGCTGGGCGAGCGAGGTCGCGGTAAGCCGGTACTTCCGCACCTGCACGACAAGCTGATCGCAGCGGTGGTCATTGTCGTGGCGGTCATCTCGCTGTATCTGCACTTTGCCGGCATTGCGCCGATAGTCTAAGACTGCGGCAAGCTTCATCGCTTGGTAAGCCGACGGAGGCGTCGCGTGCCGGTGCCGTTCGGTAATCCATAACTGACGTGGGCCTCTGTAACGTGCCTTTGTGAGCGCCCACCAAGCCCGCGCAGGTGACATTTGTTGCCAGCGCGGGCTTTTGCTGTTGCGGCGAAATAGTTCCTGTTTTTGCTGGTTAAAGCATCAAACAGGAACTATTCCACCGCAACTTGTTTTGATTCGCTGGGGGACGGAGGAAGCGGCGATCCGGAATCCACCTGCACAGTCGCTCCGCATCCCGTCCGTTGGCGCAAGTGGTGCCAAATGTAATCTGCCCCCCTTGCACGCTTGTTCTCCTTGCAGCAATCTGTTGGTTGAACGTCGTTATGTGCTTGCAGTTTCTGGGCAAGCCGTCTCGCAGCAAAGTAGACTAGATGGCCATTTCAAAAGGCTCTGTTAGACCAAGGTTGACATAAAAACGATGTCACCGCGAGGCG
>CANRSF010000005.1 GCA_947642445.1 uncultured Collinsella sp.
AACGGATGGCATTTTCGACCAGGTTAAACACCAGCCGATAGAGGAGCGTGTCGCTCCCGATTACTAAAGCGTCTCCAGCACAATTGAGGGCTATGCCCTTATTTTCGGCAAGTGGCGCAAGGTCGGTGAGGACCTCTTCGGACAAGGGACCAAGTTCAACATCGTCCTCGCAAGGAACGCTGCGGAGCTCACTCATCTCGAGCAACACCTTGGTCATCCGCGACATCCGCTCAGTTTGTTCTTGTAGCAGGCCGAGCAGCTCGGCTGTTTCGGGTTGCAAACCGGAGTGCTCGGAGATGAATAGTTCAATCTGTGCTTGCATAAGGGCGAGCGGGGTGCGAAGCTCGTGTGCGGCGTTGCCGGTAAACTGACGCTGTGCAGAGAACCCTTCGCCAAGACGAGCGATCATGTCGTTGAAAGAGGCGCTGCATCGTTGTAGCTCGGTGGGCACATCTTCATTGAGTCTGATTTCGCTTAGGTTGTCAGGTTGCACACGCTCAACCTGAGCTGCAAAAGCCCGTAGCGGTTTGAGTGCACGGCCGCTCACAAAGTATGCCAGCGCGCCGCCAAGGAGTGTGACTCCAGCCGTGATGTACCAGGTTGTCGTGCCAAAAGACTCCTGTGCGTCGTTTACGACGATCGTGACCTTTTCATCGAGGGTCGCTTTCGTTGGGTCGAACGCTTGGGGCGAATCTTCACCGGTTGCGTTAAAGGCCGAGATGTCACTGCCGATGGCATCCATGTAGCGCATACCCGTATAGCCGACCAGGCAGTTCGTCAGCACGCACGCCGCGCACGTCAGCAGTGCCGTCATGATCGTTATGCGCCATTGCAGCGAAAGCCCTTTCATTCGCCATCCTCCATAACGTAGCCCTCTCCAATCCGATTGCGAATCGGGTCGTATCCCAAAGCGCCGCGCAACTTTTTTCGGAGCGACGAGATGTGAACGCGGGTTGCGTTGCTAAAGCTGTTCACGGTGCTATCCCAAACGTGCTCTATAAGCTCCTCTTGGCTTACCGGTCGCCCCTGATTAAGCATCAGGTATTCCAAGATTCCCGTTTCCTTGCGTGTAAGAGATAGAGCCTCACTGTCCACGGAAGCGATGCGCGCCTTGGTGTCAAAGTTGAGCTTTCCGCAGGTTAATACTATGTCGCTTTGTGCGAAGCGCCTGAGGGTAAGGCTGCGGATCCTTGCCGCAAGTTCGTCCAGATGAAACGGCTTGGTAAGGTAATCGTTGGCGCCGGCATCGAGTCCGGCAACTTTATCGGATACTTCGCCACGTGCGGACAGAATCAGTACCTTGGTCTCGCAGTCGGTTTTCCTAAGTTCCCTGAGCACGGTCATGCCGTCGATACGGGGGAGATTGAGGTCGAGCACCACGAGGTCAAAGACTTCGACGCCCAGCAGGTCGAGCGCCTCCTGTCCATCGTGACAGCAGTCGACGCTGTACGCCAAGTTTCGCAAGCTGTGCGCGATTGCATCGCACAGTGCTCGCTCGTCTTCGACGATCAAAATACGCATAACAGTCTCCTTGCACATTCCATATCGCGCTTAACACGGATTTTATAGCCGATATGGTCCAATGGTCGCGTAACGAAAGGAGTGGTCGTGTTGTTCAAAGCGGTAAAACCCGTGGTACAGGTCGCTTTGTTGATCGTCGGAATTACCATGGTGTGCTTTGGTGTTATGCGTGGCGAGGCGGATGCCGTGCTGGCCAAAGCGATTAGGCTGTGCTTGGAGTGTATCGGAATTGGATAAAAGAAAAAACACCGGATCGCATCTTTTGGCGCGATTTCGCGGATTGATTCAGGCGGCGGCGACGCTTGCGACCAATATTCACCTGCCTAACTTTGCCAAGGGCGGCATCTACCAGGGAGCGGGCAAAGCCGTCTGCGTGCCGGGCCTCAACTGCTACTCGTGTCCAGCGGCCTCGGGTGCGTGCCCCATCGGGTCGTTTCAGTCGGTGGTGGGCTCGTCTAAGTTTAGCTTCTCGTATTACGTCACCGGAACGCTCATTCTGATCGGCGTGCTGCTGGGACGTTTTGTATGCGGCTTTTTGTGCCCGTTTGGATGGCTACAAGAGCTTTTGCATAAGATTCCCAGCAAAAAGCTCTCCACGAAAAAGCTCAAGCCGCTCACGTACATCAAGTATGCCGTGCTGCTGTTTGCCGTGGTGCTGCTGCCCGTCTTGGTGGTTAACGATGTGGGTATGGGCGACCCGTTCTTTTGCAAGTACATCTGCCCGCAAGGTGTGCTCGAGGGCGCGATTCCGCTGTCCATCATGAACGTGGGAATCCGCTCCGCGCTGGGAAAGCTCTTTTCCTGGAAGCTCGCGATCCTCATTGTGGTTGCGGTGCTGAGCGTGCTGTTCTATCGCCCCTTCTGCAAATGGATTTGCCCCCTCGGCGCATTTTATGCGCTCATGAACAAGGTGTCTTTGCTGGGGATCCAGGTTGACCAGTGCAAATGCGTCTCGTGCGGCAAGTGCGCCAAGGTGTGTCAAATGGACGTGGACGTTACGCGTACGCCCGACCATGCCGAGTGCATTCGTTGCGGCAAATGCGTGGGCGCGTGCCCCGTCGATGCTATTAGCTTTCGCTATGGGCTGGGTGTGACGGGCGACAAACCCGCGCAGTCCACGCAAGCCTGCGAAAACAAATAGGTACCTATATAAGTTTCGATATAAACGGAGGAACCATGAAACTGTCAAAAATTGCAGCTCTGTTGATGCTGCCCGTGCTGGCGCTGACTCTCGCGGCGTGCTCTGCCCCCAAGGGCGACGCGAAGGGTGCTACGAGCGGCGATGCGCAGATTGCCGAGCTCATAGCGCAAAAGCCGTCGAGCGCCGAGGAGGCGGCCAAGCTGTACCAGCAGCTGCTGCAAAAGGAAAACGAGATCTTTGCGAGCGATAACGCCCTATGGGAAAAGGTGTTCCTTGCGGCCAACAAAGACACTCCCATGATTGAGGACGGCAAGAACTACGGTGACTTCTTGCTCGATACCATCGAGGGCGCCAAGGATCAGTTTGCGGCTGACGAGCTTAAGACGCTTAAGGCCGGCGCGCAGCAGGTCAAGGAGATCGAGGACAAGCTCATGGCGCTGGAGAAGGAGTTCCCCGGATGTGGCAGCACGCCCGGCGAGGGGGAGAGTGTTGATGCCTCGACCGCGGGCGTGACCAACGGCGAGAGCGGGGAGACGAAGTTCCCCAGCTTTAAGGGCAAGGACTTGGACGGCAACGATGTAAACAGCGACGAGCTGTTCTCCAAGAACAAGGTCACCGTCATGAACTTCTGGTTTACCACCTGCAAGCCGTGCGTGGGAGAGCTGGGCGATCTGGAGAAGCTCAACAAGGAGCTTGCCGAGAAGGGCGGCCAGGTCGTGGGCGTTAATTCCTTTACGCTCGATGGCAACAAAGACGAGGTGGCCGATGCCAAGGACGTGCTTTCCAAGAAGGGCGTGACGTATAAGAACATCTGGTTTAAGTCGGACAGCGAGGCCGGAAAGTTCACCTCCAACCTGTACTCGTTCCCGACCACCTACGTGATCGACCAGAACGGTAACATTGTGGGAGAGCCGATCATGGGCGGCATCAACTCCGCCGAGCAGCGAGAGGCGCTCAACAAACTGATCGATCAGGCACTCGCGAAGAGCGAACAGTAGGTGCGAATGTGACAAAGGGACAGTCCCTCATCTTCGATGCTATGTGCGGGATGGTGCGCCATGCGGCGTGCCGTCCCGTTTTTTGTTCGTTACATTCCTTACTGGTACCGGCAAAAAAGCTGATAGAGTAGGTCAAACGTGTCGAACGCGAACGGCGGGGGAGAGGTTGCCGTCCATGCTGGATCTCAGAGTTATTTGCAAAAGGTACGTTACGCAGTCGTTTACGCAGGTAGCGCTCGATAGCGTAAGCCTGTCTTTTCGCGATAACGAGTTTGTAGCCATCCTGGGTCCCTCGGGTTCGGGTAAAACTACGATGCTCAACGTCATTGGCGGACTCGACCATTTCGATTCCGGCGACCTGCTGATCGATGGCATCTCGACCAAGGATTTCAGCGACCGCGATTGGGATGCCTACAGAAACAATCGCATTGGCTTTGTGTTTCAGAGCTACAACCTCATTCCGCACCAGAGCATTTTGGAAAACGTGGAGCTGGCGCTTACGCTCACGGGCGTGGGACATGCCGAGCGCCGCCAGCGTGCGCGTAAGGCGCTCGAGGTGGTTGGTCTGGGCGAGCACGTTGACAAACGCCCGAACCAGCTTTCGGGCGGGCAGATGCAGCGCGTAGCCATTGCCCGCGCCTTGATCAACGACCCCGAAATCGTGCTGGCTGACGAGCCGACCGGCGCCTTGGACTCAACGACATCCGTGCAGGTTATGGATTTGCTCAAGGACGTTGCGCGCGATCGCCTGGTCATCATGGTCACGCACAATCCCGAGCTGGCGTACCAGTACGCCACGCGCATCGTCAGCCTGGCGGACGGCAAGGTCACCGACGATTCCGACCCCTTTGATGTGGCCACGGTCGCACATCGCGAGGCAAAACCCACGCGCAAAACCTCGATGAGCTTTATGACGGCGCTGGGGCTTTCTGCCCGAAACCTCATGACCAAGAAGGGCCGTACGGCCATGACTGCCTTTGCAGGTTCGATTGGCATTATTGGCATCGCGGCGATTCTGGCGCTCTCCAACGGCGTAAACGGCTACATCAAAAAGGTCGAGGAGGACACGCTCTCAAGCTACCCGCTTACGATTTCCAAACAAGATTACGACCTGTCGTCTATGATGGGCGGACAGGGGGCCACGGATGAGGAGGCGTCCAAGGGCGAGGACTCGTCCGATGGCGCTACCGGCGGCAAGGCTCAGGGGACCGATAAGATCCCTGTGGTCACGGCCGTAAAGGACATGTTCGCAAGTGTTAAATCTAACGATATGACGAGCTTTAAGGCATGGCTTGACGACGGCGGCGACGGTATCGACAAAGAGGTCAACGCTATTCAGTATGGTTACGGCGTGACGCCGGTTGTCTATCGTTCGAGTAAGGGCGACGAGAAGCCCGTTCGCCTTGTTCCCAACGCTATGACCGAGGCCATGAGCGGAGGCGCGAGCTCGGCGGCAACGGTGAGCATGGAATCCATGGGAACGTCGGTCTTTAACGAGATGATTGACGACCAGAGCCTGCTCGACAGCCAGTACGATGTCGTTGCCGGCCATTGGCCTACGTCCGCCAACGAGGCCGTGATGGTGCTTTCGAGCCGCGGAACGGTGGGCGACTACACGCTCTACAGTATCGGCGCGCTGGATATCGATGAGCTCAACGACCTGGTTAACAGTGCCATGACGGCCGACGGCAAGGTCAAGACGCCCAAGACCGGCAGCGACTTTACCTACGACGATGCACTGTCCACGACGTTTAAGGTGTTGTCGCCGGCCGATGCCTATCGCAAAAACGAAGAGACCGGCATGTGGACTGACATGTCTGGCGACGCCGACTTTATGAAAGCCAAGGTTGCCGACGGTATTGACGTGCGCATTGTGGGCGTGGTGCGACCCAACGAGACGGCAAACGCGAGCGCATTGTCTCCGGGCATTGCCTATACGCATGCGCTGACTCGCCAGCTTATGGAGCGTGCTGCCGATTCGCAGATCGTGCAGGAGCAGCTTGCCCACCCCGAGACGGATGTCTTTACGGGCAAAACCTTCGACGAGCTGCAGGGCGAGGCCAAGCAAGGCGTGGATCTGAGCAGCATGTTCAGCGTAGACGAGGCGGCGCTGAAGAGCGCGTTCTCTCTCGATTCGTCTGCGCTCTCGGGTGTTGCCGGCGGTATGGACCTGTCGGGTCTTGACTTGTCTGGGCTGGACATTGACCTTTCGGGCGTTGGTAGAGACATCGACTTCAGCGACATCATGGCCAAAGCGCCGGCCCCAGATTTCTCGGGCATCTTTGATGGTCTTGAGCTCACGCCTGAGCAAATGCAGCAGGTGGGAGCACTTGCCAACCAGCTGTTTGAGGGCTTTATGCGCTCTGATCAGTTTAAGGCGCTGTCACCCGAAGACCTTAAAGACGCGTCAAAGCTCGCTGCCGCATTCTCGGCATATCTTGAGAATGATGCCGCAGCCCAGCAAATTTTGGCACAGCTCAAAGCGCTTGGCGGCGATGCCCTGGCCGAGCGTCTGCAGCAGGTGATGGGCGACTATGTGCAAAAGCAGCTGGCTCCGTATTTGCAGCAGTCTATGGATCAGGTGATGAAGGCGGTCAGCGAGCAGATTGCCACGACGGTATCAGCTCAGCTCAAGGCGGGCGCGGCAGGGCTTATGGACCAGATGGCGACGCAGATGTCTTCGAGTTTTGCCAACCTGGCGAGCGCCATGCGCGTGGATGCGAGCGCCTTTGCTCGCGCCATCCACTTTAACATGGACGCTGAGGACCTGAGTTCGCTCATGATGAGCTATGCCAAGGCGTCGAAGCTCACCTACGACAACAATCTGACCACGTTGGGCTATGCGGACGAGGCGGACCCCATTTCGGTCAAGATTTTCCCGCGCGACTTTGAGGCCAAGGAGCGCGTGCTCGATCACATCGATGCGTACAACAAGCAGGTCAAAGCCGCTGGTCACGATGAGCAGGCAATCTCGTATACCGACTACATGGGCATCATCATGGGCTCGGTGACCGACATCGTGAACACCATCAGCTTGGTGCTCATCGCATTCGTGAGTATCAGTTTGGTGGTGAGCTCCATCATGATCGGCATCATCACCTACATCAGCGTGCTGGAGCGCAAAAAGGAGATTGGCATCCTGCGCGCGATCGGCGCGTCAAAGCGCAACGTGGCCAACGTATTCAATGCCGAGACCTTTATCGAAGGCCTCATCGCCGGCGTCTTTGCCATTGTCGTCGTGGTGGCCGTGAGCTTTCCGGTTAATGCCTGGGCGCTTGCGGCCAAGCAGGTGCCCAACCTGATGAGCCTGCCCGTTCAAGACGCGCTGATGCTCATTGTAATTTCGGTGCTGCTGACGGTCGTTGCCGGCCTGCTGCCTGCTCGCAGCGCATCCAAGAAAGACCCTGTGGAAGCCCTACGCTCCGAATAATGTGACAAAGGGACAGCCCCTTTGTCACATTGAGTGGCTTGTAAATCGAGGTCTAATACTTTTCCAAGAAGTGAACGAGTAAAAACGGACCCCCGAAGCATCGGCACTTTTGAGATGCAATTTCCTGCGGTTTTGTCAGCCAAATCCTGCGGTTTTGGCGTCAGAAAATGTCGATGCTTCGGGGGTCCAAAAACGGTCGTTCACTTCTTGGGAAAAGTATTAGACCTCGAGATATAGACGATGTTTGCGAGCGGCAATTAGAGTGCAAGCCTTTAGTTCTTCTTTGCAGAGAGCATGAGCCTAATTTCCGGATGGGTGTACTCGTCGAACTCTTCCTCGGGCTCGGTGTCAAAGGTGTAGTACGACTTGATAGATTCGTCCTCCGTCTTGATGCTGATTTCTTCATATAGGGATCCGGCTAAAAATGCCTGTTTAAATTCATCCGACAGGCTGCATGGCGTGAGGAGGCCCGGTGTGGCAACGGAAATGTCCAACCCGTTGAGCGGGGTACAGAGCGTCGCGATGTCCTGCTCGGCGCGGGCGAGGTTGTCTGCAAGGCTTGCCTCGGGGTCGATCTGACTGGTGTAATTGACATCCGTGAGCATGCCGTCTGCATCAAAAGAAAGGTAGACATAGGCTGCTTGGGCGCCGAGGTCATTATCGCGTAGATAACCGATTATGCGGTAGCCGTAGTCGTGATATGACTCGTATGGGTCGTCTACTGCAACGCGTTCGCATATGGGCTCCAAGGCATCTTGCGCGATGGCGAGCTGCTCGGCGGCTGCAGCCTTTCTTGCCTGAAGCTCGTTATTTCCCTGGACAAACTGCGGGATGTAGACGCCAAGCAGGACAATGGCGGGCACCACCGCGAGAACCATGACCTGTTTCTTGACGCTTGGAATCGTCACGCCGTATGCGTCTGCCATGGCCTCGGCATTGCTCGAGGTTTCGGCTAGCACGTCCGCCGCGGTGGCAACTGCCCCTACGGCGCCGGCAATCTCTGCGGCTCCGCCCAGGTTGCGCGCAACATCGTTATCACTGTTCTTGAGCAGGCGGCCGGCAGCTTGCGTGGCGAGTACGCCGGCGACCTCCGCGGAACGGTCCTTGTTGGTCTGGGCTGCCGCAAGCCTGCTCTGCAGCTCCTTCCACTGTTTGCCCTGCATTCCAAAGCGCGGCGCAAGAGCGCAATAGCAAAAGATGGCGAGTTCGATTGCGGTGAGTGCGATGGCGGTATATATGCCTGCGGGTTGGAATTCCTTTTGGTGGAACGCGATGTCGTTGATCATTTGGAGCGGCAACATCAACAGGCATGCTACGAACGGCATGACGAGTGCGGTCGCTGCGATCTTTGGGTATGTGCAGTACCGCTGGATGCGTTTCTTTTCTTGTTCGGTGAGCTGCTGCATGGGGCCTCGACTCTCATCGTTTTTGGGCGATGCGCACACGCTCTTTAGTATAAATGAGTGGAGGGTGTCTGTTATTCAAACATGGTGCCAACGGCGTGGTGTTGGTGGTTGTCGTGATCATGAACGTTGTTTTTGGAACATGAAGCCGCTGTCATGGGGCAAATGACGCGCAAGGGGCCGCCCTGCTGTGGGATAGCCTCTCACTGTTTGTGGGCGCCAGCAAATCGAAGGTGAATGGTTTTCCGAGAAGTGAACGACCTATTCTGGACCCCTGAAGCATTCGAACTTTTGGATGCAAAAACCGCAGGATTTGAGCGACAAAACCGCAGGAAATGGCTCTCTAAAAGTGTCGATGCCTCGGGGGTCCGATTTCACCCGTTCACTTCGCGGAAAACCATTCGCCTTCGTTGCGTGAGGCGACGGATGGAAGGGTGATTATCGTCAAGCTGCTACCTCTGCCTTGTGAATCATCTGGAGCACAAGGCATAATGCATGTGACAAAGGGGCGTTTCCTTTGTCACGTTCGTTGATATGAGAGAAGAGTAGATGATCCTTTCGCTGGCCCCTATGGAGGGGATTACCGGGCATGTATTCCGTCGCGTGCATGCGGAGTGCTTCGGCGCGCTCGATTGTTACTACACGCCGTTTTTGCCGCCGCCGCGGGTGGGCAATCGCTTTGGCGGCAAGGCGTTTAAAGAGGTCGACCCTGCCAATAACCAGGGGCTTAACGTGGTGCCTCAGCTTATGTCCAAGAATGCGGACGAGTTTGTGTGGGCAGCACACGTGCTCGCCGACATGGGCTACCGCGAGGTCAATCTCAACCTTGGCTGCCCCTCGGGGACGGTTGTCGCGAAGGGCAAAGGGTCGGGCTTTCTGCGCAACCTCGATGAGCTCGAGGTGTTCCTGAGCGATGTGTGCGAGCGGTCGCCGTTGCCGGTGTCGGTAAAGACCAGGCTGGGGTTGGAGAGTGACGACGAATACGGGCGCGTGCTCGATCTGTACTGCCGCATGCCGCTGGCAGAGCTGATCGTGCACCCGCGTGTACAGAGGGATTGCTATACGGGTTCGCCGCGCAAAGCGTTTTACGGCGAGACGTTGGATCGCGCGCCATTCCCCGTGGCCTATAACGGCGACATCTTTGATCTTGAGGACATGGATGCGCTGGTGGAGGCCTATCCCGGAACACGTCACGTAATGTTGGGGCGCGGCTTGCTTGCGAACCCAGCGCTGGCTCGCATGGTTAAGGGTGGCCGTGCCGCCACGGCCGCTGAACTGCAGCGCTTCCACGACACGCTGTTTGCGGCTTATGCAGACGAGATTGGGGGCAACGCGGTCTTTCGCATGAAGGAGTGGTGGTTCTACGCCAAATGCGCCTTCGCCGACCCCGCTACCGTTCACAAACTCGTACGCAAGACTAAAAAGGTCGACGAATACCGCGCCGCTGTCGAGCGCGTCTTTCGCGAACAATCGCTTGCACCCACCGCTCGCTTTTCCGGGTAAAAAGTAGTCATTGGGGACGTTCTTTAATGACTAGTCATTTAAGAACGTCCCCAATGACTAGGTTGAAAAGCTATGCGTCAGCATCCAAAGATGTCGAGAAATGACGCTTTTGGATGCTGGCGCACATGTTTGGGCTCGGCGGGGGACTAGGCAATCATTGCATCGAGCGTAATGAGTTCCCTGAGTCGCTCCGTGCGCGTTTGCCCATGGCGCTTTGCCTTTGCGTCAAATGCCTCAAGAACCGATTCACCCACACGTGCCGATAAAACAACGCTTGGTTCATCGGAAATCGGCGGCCTTCCCAACTTGACGGTGTGGCCCTTCGGCCACTCATCTTTTTCGTATGCCGCTGCGGCTTTTTCTAGCTCACCGGGAGCAAACCCCATCATCTTTTCGAGCTGTTTAGCGTCCATAGCGCCTCCTATCGATCGATTCCGATTTCCCTGAGCACCTTGCGCGTAGGAGGGACAAGGGCGTGGTAAATGATGTAACCATCCCGATCGGGGCAACATCGAGCGATGAGCTCCATGAGGCGGCTTCTCTTTTTGTATACAATTTTGTAGACAAAAATACAAGTAACTAGTCATTTAAGAACGTCCCCAACGACTGCCCACAAATAGCTGTACGCCAGCATCCAAAGATGTCGAAAAATGTCGACTTTGGATGCTGGCGTACATGTTTGGGTCGTATGGGTTTGGACGTCGGGGCGAGCCGACTGCAATTGCGCACTAGAGCAGGTTCTTCTGTACCCACGCGATAATGTCGCCCGACTCGTAGAGCGGTGCGCCGTCAATGAACAGGCAGGGAACCTGGCGCTTGCCGCCGATGGCGATGAGTGCCTGCTCGGCATCGGGGTCGGTCGAGATATTGTGCTCAGGGATGGTCACGCCGTTATCGGCCAGGAAACGCTTGACCTTTATGCAATACGGGCAGCCGGTCATAACGTAGAGCGCGAGCTCGTGATCAGTAGCCATAGGTCTCCAATCGGTTGAGGTTTCGATTGAAATACCCAAAGCCGCCGCGGTCTATGCACGCGTCAACGACGACTCGATTGCCTGTACCAGAAACACCGTGGCGCCGGTGCCGCAGGGCTTGTCGTAGTAGTCAACAAAGCGCTGGTCGGCAAGATAGCCGTGGGCGAGCCCCAAGTACGCCTCGTCTTGGGGCTCGCATCCCCAGTTGAGAGCAATCCAGCGACGATGCATCGCGACAAGCTTGCGAGCCTCGCTTCCATCCGGTTCGCCGTCGCTCATGGCAATCGAGAGCTGGCCCAGAATAGCGCGTTCAAGTTCCTTCATGTCGTTCCATGTCTGAGGATCCATATCCAGTAACGTTTCGTTTGCTGCATCGATAGCCTCATCGCCATAGCGCGCCCGCGCTTCGGCGCCGTAGCGCTCCTCGTTTTCTTGCACGGCGCGCCAGCGTTCCAGTTGCGGCAGCACGGCGCCCATGAGCGAGACAGCTTCGTCGAGCGACATACCGGTGTTTTGTGCCAGGCGCGGGGCACAATCCTCGATCATTGCCTCCATCGTAGTGTCGTAGGTGTACTTGCCGTGGTCGTAGCACCACTTGCAGTAATGATCGGTCGCGGTGCCCGCAGCATCGGTGCCGCAGTCGTCGGGTGTGAGCACCATGCCGCAGCTCTGGCAATAGTGCTCGGGCATTTCGAGCAGGTGGGACAGCGGTTCTCCGGTTACGGCGGCAATGAGCTTCATCATGTCGATGCCCGGGGTGACTTCGCCGCGCTCCCAGCGGCTGACGGCTTGGCGCGTGACATAGAGCTTGGCGGCAAGCTGCTCTTGGGTAAGGTTGTTGGCGCGACGGACGGCGATGAGTTTTTCTGCAAAGGCCATAACGGCTCCTTTCTGCTGCTTGTTGGCTTAAGCATACGCGGCGGCCGACGCCCTTCCAAGCAACCGTTGGTTGCAAAAGGGGCGGTCGCGGTGAGGGATTACGCGCATCGCGCATGCCCTCATGCCGTACAATGACCGGCATGAAACCTATTGCACACATACATACCGACCTGCCGCAAAAGTTCGGCATCCCGCGCAACAGCTTTTTGGCGCCCCATCTTGAGGGACGCATCGTCTTTGAGCCGGAATTTGCCTCCAGCGCGGCAGTTGAGGGTCTGGACTCCTTCTCTCACCTGTGGCTGCTCTGGCGCTTTGAAAACGGAACACCCGGCGGCGCGGCCGAAGACATCGCCGCCGATGCCAAGACACAGGATAGGTCCGGCACCAACGCCAAGTGGTCGAAGACCGTGCGTCCGCCGCGCTTGGGTGGAGCCGAGCGCGTGGGCGTATTTGCCACACGCAGCCCGTTTCGCCCCAATCCCATCGGTCTTACCTGCGTCAAGCTCGATCGTGTCGAGCTTACCGACGACGGTCCCATCATCCATGTGCTGGGAGCGGATCTGCGTGACGGCACGCCCATCTACGACATTAAGCCCTACATTCCGTTTGCGGACTGCCACTCGGATGCGACCGGCGGCTGGATTGAGGATGCGCCGTGGCAAGAGCTCGACGTTGACTTCCCGCAAGCGCTGCAGGAGATGGTCCCGCCCACGAAGCTCCCCGGGTTGGTCGAGGTCCTTCGCCAAGATCCGCGCCGCGCGGGTAGCAAGCACGAGCCAAACCGCATTTACCACTTGGCTTACGCTGGGCTCGACATATCCTTTACGGTTGACGGATCCAAGTTGACGGTAACCGCCGTCAACGACGCGCGGGACTAGCCAGCCATTCGATGGCGCTCGCCAAATTCAACGCCAAACCCCGTGCCAAAATCGCCCACGCTGGTGGACAATAACGCCTATCAAAACAATCCGCTTTGCACGGGAGCTCAGCATGAAATACGACTTTACTTCGCTTATCGACCGCCACGGCATGGACGCCATCGCCGTTGACTCCTGGGGCGAGATCCCTGGCATGGCTCCGAACGCGCCCGACGAGGGCTTCGACCGCATCCCCATGTGGGTGGCGGACATGAATTTTGCCACGGTGCCCACGGTCCAGGAGCACATCATTCAGCGCGCCCAGCATCCCATGTTTGGCTATTTCGATCCGCGCGACGAGTACTTCGACCGCATCATCGAATGGCAGAGCCGACGTAATGGCGTCGAGGGTCTGCTCCCGGAGCATATCGGCTACGAAAACGGCGTGCTGGGCGGTGTCGTGTCGACCCTGCGGGCGTATGTCCAGCCGGGCGATGCGGTGCTGGTCCACAGCCCTACCTACATCGGCTTTACCAAGTCCATCGAAGCCGCGGGCTATCGCATTGTCCACAGCCCGCTTAAGCTCGACGACCAGGGCGTGTGGCGCATGGACTTTGAGGACATGGAACGCAAGCTCACCCAAAACCACATCCACGCCGCGGTGTTCTGCTCGCCGCACAATCCTTGTGGCCGCGTATGGGAGCGCGACGAGATCGAGCGCGCCATGGACATCTATCGCCAGCATGATTGCGTGGTGGTCTCGGACGAGATTTGGTCCGATATCATCCTGCCGGGTCACAAGCATATCCCGACGCAGTCGGTGAGCGAGGATGCCCGCATGCGCACGGTTGCCCTCTACGCGCCCAGCAAGACGTTCAACCTGGCGGGCCTGGTCGGCAGCTACCACATCATCTATAACGAGACGCTGCGCGACCGCGTGTGCGCCGTGTCCAACAAGACTCACTACAACGAGATGAACGTCCTTTCGATGCACGCGCTTATCGGCGCCTACCAGCCGCAGGGCTACGAGTGGGTCGATGAGCTCAATCAGGTCATCCAGGGCAACATTGACTACTTCTGCGATTACGTGGACGAGCATTTTGAGGGCGTGGGCTATTCGCGTCCGCAGGGCACGTACATGGTGTTTCTGGACTGCACCGAGTGGTGCCTCGAGCATGGCCGCGATATTCAGTGGCTGCTCGACGAGGGGGCGCGCGTGGGCGTGGGGTATCAGGACGGCCGCCCGTTCCACGGGCCCTGTCACATCCGCGTGAATCTGGCACTGCCGCTTTCGCGGGTAAAGGAGGCGTGTGAGCGCCTGGACCGCTACGTTTTTGGGGTATAGGGGGCGCTCGATTCGAGTGCTGCCCCATGTGCCCACGCCGTCAAAATGCGTGGGCACATGGGGTGCAGAGGGTAGCGAGCGCGTTTTCCGCATTCGCTACTTTTCATGAATCTGCTTTCCGCAAAGATGTTCAATCGAAATCTCGTAGAGTTGGACGCCCTTTATGTCTTTGGCGATCTCCTCCTCGACTTCTTCGGCAGAAGGGTAGTACTTAAGCGCGAGCTGACGGACTTTGTCCTCGATAAACGCGGGCGCTTCATCTACCAGGCGACAACGACCAAAGACAACGGTACTCATAACGTAGGGAGCCCAGTCGCCGTCCTTGTACGACTCGTTGCCGTAAACGGTAAAGCAGACTTTATCATCATGCTTGAGTGAATCGACCTTGTGGCCAGCCTTGGCGCCATGGAAATAAATCTTGTCGTGCTCGGCGTCAAAGAAGTAGTTGACGGGAATGGCATACGGGTAGCCACCATCGCCGTTGACGGCAAAGACACCGCGCTTGCAGATAGCGAGCAACTCGCGCGCTTCCTCGTCAGTGATGGCGCGTTTCTTTCGACGTAAGGGCCTAAACATCGTTGGCTTCCTTTCTAACTGTGCATGGTGGGTGGGCACAAACTATAGCGAAACAGTTCCGTTTTTCTTGATGCGGGCGAGGATGTTTTTGAGCTTGTTAAAGTCGAGCGGTTTGGGCAGATGGGCGTTCATGCCGGCATCGTGTGCCGCCTTGGCGTCCTCGGCAAAGGCATTGGCGGTGAGCGCGATGATGGGGATGTCGGCTGCATCGGCCTTCTCGCTCAGACGAATCGAGCGAGTTGCCTCGTAGCCATCCATACCCGGCATCATGATGTCCATCAGGATCGCATCGAAGCTGCCGGCGGGACGACTAGTGTATAGTTCGACCGCTTCTTTGCCGTCGGCGGCGCGAGTTACGACGATGCCTTCGCTTTCGAGCAGGGCCTGGGCAATTTCGGCATTGAGCTCGTTGTCTTCGGCCAAAAGAACGTTCATGCCGGCAAGCGAGCAGCTGATCGCCTGCTCGTCCGCACCTTCTCTTGCCTGAGGGTTCTTGTCGATATCGAGCGGAATCTGGACGTTGAACGTACTTCCCATGCCGACCTCGCTCGAAATCTCAATCGTGCCGCCCATCATGTCTATGAGCGATTTGACGATCGGCATGCCCATGCCAGTTCCCTGAAATTTACTGCGGGCATCGTTGCCCTCTTGGGCAAACGGTTCGTAGATGTGCTTTAGAAACTCGGGCGACATGCCGATGCCGGTGTCCGAGACGCTAAAGCAAAACACGGCGTGCTCGTCGTCGACCGGCTTGATGGTCGATGAGAACGTGACGGTGCCTCCGTGCTTGTTGTACTTGATGCTGTTGTCGAGCAGGTTGACAAGGATCTGCCGAATATGGGTGGGGCTGCCGATCATATATTGGTCGACAGCGTAGGGCTCGCTGGTGTCGAGCATGGTTATGCCGCGGTCCGATGCGCGGAGCTTGCACAGTACGAGCGCATTGTCGCACAGCTCTTTAAGGTTGAATGATTCGTGCTCGAGCGTCACTTTGCGCTCCTCGATCCTGCCCATCTCGAGGATGTCGTTAATCAGTGACAGCAGGTGATTGGCGGCAACGCGCGCCTTGGCGCGGCTTTCGCGGGCGACCTGCATGTCGCCTTCTCTCAATTCCTCAATTTCGATAAGGCCCAGGATGCCGTTGAGCGGCGTGCGGATGTCGTGGCTCATGCGCGTGAGGAAAGCGGTTTTGGCGGCGTTGGCGGCATCGGCTTTCTGCCGTTCCTCCTGTGCGCGGTAAAGCGACCAGACAAGGATGACGATGCCGGTGAGCAAAATGCAGATGACGACTGCCGCAATGACGATGCGGTTGCGGTAGAGAAGTCGGAACGCATCCGATTCTTGCGCCGAGTACGATGTGGGGAAATAGCTGTTTGCAGAGAGCGATTCACCTGCATTGACGATGCCCTTATTGATGATTCCCAGCAGCTCGGGCTTGCCGCGCGAAATTAAACACGATAGTTGTGCCGTGTTGGTGAGTTCCTGTGTTTCGAAATCCTCGATGTCGTAGATGTCGCGGAGAGTTTCCAGGCGCGTGCTGGGGACAATGATGCAACGTGCCTTCCCCTCATCGAGGGCTTTGAGCACCTCGCCGTCATTCGAATACTCGGTTACCGTTGCGTTCGGAAAGAGACTTTCGAGCTCAAAACGGTTAACGATTGTGCTCTTTGTACAAGCGATGTTCTTAAGGTCGCTGTTCAGGTTTTTGCCACTGTGAATGGCGGTCAGCGAAACCGTTCCCATCGAGTTTGACTGGATGACCCCTGTCTGCTCGGCGAGCCAGTAGTCGCGAAACAACGGCAGGGCGACATCGATGGTCCCGTTGGAAAGGGCTTTGATCATTTGTTTGTTGCTCGAGAGTGCGATTGTTTTGACCGTAATGCCAAACTTGTCGTGCAACGTCGTTGCAAGCGAGGCGAGCGACCCTTCCATCTCGCCGTCGTCATTTTGCGTACAGTAGGGAAGTTGGTTTTTAAGATAGCCGATCGTGATGGTATTGCCGTTTTCTTTGAGCCAGGTGGTCTCGGGGCCGGTGAGCGATGACGAGCCACTGTTTTGGGTCGAGTAACTCGATTTGACTTCCTCGCTATAGCGCGGGTTATCGCGGGCGATGGTCGTCATGGCGGCGTTGATGTCGTTCATCAGATCGGGGCGGCTTTTGGGAACGGCAAAATAGTAGTCGCTCGAGCCTACGTAGAACATGGGTGACGCATCGGGCGACGAAATGGTATCGTTCATGATGACGGCGTCGACCTCGCCGTCTGCAAGCGCCTCAAAGAGGGCGCTGCCGGTGTCGATTTCTTTATAGGTGCAGGTGACGCCTTCGTCGGCGAGCCACTGCTGGCCGACGATAGTTTGCATAACGCCAGAGTTGCAGCCGATGGTGAGGCCTTGGAGCGCCTGGGGGTCACCCTTGGCCAGATCGTCGCGGTCGGGCCTGGCGTAGATGTAGTAGCGCTCGGTGCCCTCGGGGTTCGAGGAAAAGAGCAGCTTCTGCTCGCGTTCTGCCGAATACGAGATGTTGGGCATGAGGTCGATTTCGCCTGCTTCGAGCATGTCCATAAGCTCGGAGAAGGTGCCGCTAACGTATTCGTATTGCCAGCCCTTTGTGTAATACGAGAGGGTCTGGAGGTACTCGTAGCCCCACCCCGAGAGTCGCTCGCCCGGCATGCCTTCCTGGAAGCCTTTGTTGTTGACGAGCCAGCCAACGCGGACCGTCTTGACCTGCTGGTCGGAGTCGGCGGCAAAGGCGGGGGCGGGCATGACGGCGCTCAGTATGGCGAGCACGGCAAGCGCGACGGCCAGGGTGCGATATAGAGCCAAGCGAAGGACGGCGGAAGGTTTCACATGAAATCCTATCGAGTTGAGACAGTTTCGCATAAGGATACCAGCTCAGCCTGCCCATTCAGCCGCCGCACCGCTAAACGGTTAGGTAGTCATTGGGGACGTTCTTAACTGACTAGTCGTTTAAGAACGTCCCCAATGACTAGTTCCGTTTGCGGGGGAGGCGTGGGACAATACCGAGCGAATGTGATTGGGCATCTGGGAAAAGGGGTCGCGATGAACAAGTTGAGGACGCTTGCCGACGTGTTGCGCCAGGCTGGCTTTGCGCGCATCACGGGCCTGTTTCTCGTCTTCTATCTGCTGTGCTCGACGGCCGTCTGGCTGTCCGAGCCCACGACCCTTACGTTTGGCGACGGCCTCTGGTTTAGCTTTGAGACCGTATCGACGATCGGCTTCGGTGATATCCCGGCCGAGACGCCGGTTGCCCGCGCTATCACCGTCGTTTTGAGCGTCATCAGCATCTTCTACATCGCCATGCTCACGGGCGTGGCGGTGAACTACTGCAACACGCTCATCAAGATGCGCCAAAAGGACACCATGGCGCGCTTTATGGATGATCTGGAGCATTTGGAAGAGCTCGATCGTGACGAGCTTGCCGACCTATCGCGCCGTGTGCGCGAATATCGCCGACGCCAACGCTAGAACGGGCGCCGCGCGTCACGACGAGGGGGACTGAATATGAATATCACGGTATACCTGGGTGCCAGCGTCGGCAATGACCCGGCGTTTCTGCCCGCGGTGCAGGAGCTGGGCGACTGGATTGGCGCTAACGGACACGCGTTGGTATACGGCGGGTCCAAGTCGGGTCTGATGGGTGCGCTCGCCGATAGCGTACTCGAGGCAGGTGGACACGTGACGGGTGTTGAACCGAGCTTTTTTATCGAGGCCGAGTTTCAACATGACGGTATCGACGACCTTATCGTGACGAGTGACATGGCCGAACGCAAGGCCAAGATGATTGAGCTCGGTGACGCGTTCATCGCCTTTCCCGGTGGGACGGGTACGCTCGAGGAGATCGCCGAGGTCATGTCGGCCGTGTCATTGGGACATCTGAGTACGCCGTGTATTCTGTATAACTTGGACGGCTACTACAACGACCTTAGGTCGTTGCTCGAGCACATGATCGATAAAGGCCTATCGAGCTCGCAGCGTCAGGCCGGCATCTACTTTGCCGACGACCTGCACCAAATTGCATCGATTATCGACAACTAGGCCTTGGGGCCATCGCGTGTGCGGCGCCCAACGGTGCCGTTTGAGGCGTAGATGGTTGGCCCGTCCGCGCTGTGCCCGTCCTACAATAAAACGTATCTTTGTCGATTTAGACCACGGGAGGTCCTGATGGACAACCTTGCAAAACCCAAAAACCGTGCGCTGTTTTTAGTTAGCGTGGCCGTGACCGGTGCGTTTGCAGGCGCCGCGGTCTGGCTGTTTTTCTTTGCGATGGAGCACGGTATCGACTATCTATGGACCGAGATCCCGCATATGCTGGGCGTCGCTTCGCCCGAGCTCGCGAGCGGTCCGTTCGGTTTTTTGCCCTACCCGTTTTTCGTCTGCCTGCTGGGCGGTCTGCTAATCGGTCTGTACGAAAAGATGACGGGCACCAAGACCGATGACCTCAACCAAGTGATGGTCAAGGTAAAGCGCGACGGCCGCTACCCGTACGACAACTTGGGCAAGCTTTCGCTTGCGGCATTGCTGCCGCTGCTATTTGGCGGAAGCATTGGACCGGAGGCCGGCCTGACCGGCGTCATTGCGGGTCTGTGCAGCTGGGTCGGCGACCGCATGTGTCGCTTTGGCGCCGAGTTTAGGCAGCTCACGCTGCTGGGCACCCAGGCTGCCCTGACGGCGCTCTTTACCGCGCCCGTCTTTGGCTTTGTGGCGCCGCTTGCCGGTAGCGCCGACGGCGACGAGGGCTTTGCGTCCGACGAGATCGCGATCAAGCTGCCCAAGGCACAGAAGACCGTGGTCTACGGCATTGCGATTGCCGGCGGCCTGGGCACCTACCTGCTGCTTGGCCAGCTTGTGGGCGGCGGCATGGGCATGCCCAGGTTCGAGTCCGCCGAGGTGGGCAACCTGGAGCTTACCTGGCTCATTCCTCTGTCGCTGATCGGAACAATCTGCGGCTGGCTGTACTTTGTCTCGGAACACGCGAGCGAGGCGCTGTCCCATGCCATAGGGGAGCGCCCTGTCGTCAAGGCCATGCTAGCCGGTCTGGCGCTCGCCATCTGCGGCACGGTCCTGCCCTACACCATGTTTGCCGGCGAGACGCAGGCCGATGTGCTCATGGAGACCTATATGACCATTCCCGCTGGCGTGCTCATCGCAACCGGTCTTGTCAAGGCCGTGTTGACGCCCGCCCTTATCAACATGGGCTGGCGCGGCGGCCACTTCTTCCCCGTCATCTTCTCGGGCGTGAGCCTGGGCTATGGTCTTGCCATCCTGACGGGCGCCGATCCGGTCTTTTGCGTCGCCGTCTGCACGGCATCGACGATGGGTGCGGTCATGCGCCAGCCCATCATGGTCGTGGGCCTGCTGCTCATGTGCTTCCCGCTCAAGGGCATCGTCTGCATGATCATCGCCGCCGTTATCGCCGCTGGCATTCCGCTGCCCAAGCCGCTGCGCAAGTAGCACAGTGGCGCACGCCGGGGACATGCCGTTTGCCACGGATTTGCGGGGAGGGGGGCGATCACTCCCTTCGTGGATCGAGACTCGCATGCTTACAGATTGCGTACTCGATAAACCTTGGTGCTGACGGCGCAGCTCAGTGCACATAGCACGAGGGCCAGCGCGGCAATTCCTGCGCACAGACAGCCGAGGACGGCAGGATCGGGGTTCGCCCCGGCAATCGACATAAGCCAGTTGCTGATGGGGTTGGAGGAGCTCAGTGCGGCCATGGCAAGGCATCCGAGCAGAGCAAACAGGCCGACGGATAGGCGTAGCGCCTCCATGTGTCCAAAGCGAAAGAACAGCGGCTGCGCCAGAAATACCATCATGAGTGAGATGAGCATCGAGGCTGCCGAGGCGATTGCGATCTCAAAGACGGTTTGTCCTGTCGAGGTCACGCCCGCACTGTTGAAGAGCGGAAGGACGATGATGTTCAAAAGCACGGCGGCGCAGGCCATGATGGCCGAGAAGACAACGATGCACAGGTAGCGGGCACAAATAATGTCTTTGCGCGAGAAGGGCAGCGTCGCCCGATAACGCTCCCAGCCATTTTGATTGTCGAAGCCGGCCAGCGAATTCATGACCGTGATGGGCGACATGGCGCTGACCGCGCAGGCGCCGGCGCTCATACCGGAATCGCCATCCGATGCGTTGGCGAGGGTCAACACGACGAAGATGAACAGGCCGACGCCCGCAATGCTCGGGATAAGCGTGCGAACGATGGCGAGCTCGGACATAAAGGCGCGTTTCATTTCGAAGCCCCTTTCAGCATGAGGCGGATAGTCATCAATGGTTGCCCGATCGCAGGGAATCTCGGGAAAGGCCTCGAGCGTATCGCGACGGTTGGGCACGAGCACGTCCACGCTGTAGGCGTGGTGGGCGGCGCGGGCGCCTTCGACGCAAGCCGTAAGCTCGGCGGCCTGTGCTTGGGTACAGTGGGCGATGCCGGCGCGGTCGGTAATGTCCTCGCGCGGCAGGTCAAACACAATCGAGCCGTTATCGATACAGATGACGCGGTCGGCAGTGCGATCGAGGTCGGACGTAATGTGGCTCGAGAGCAGCACGCTGCGCTGGCCGTCGGCGACAAAGGCAAGCAGCTCATCAAGCAGTTCCTCGCGTGCCATGGGATCGAGGCCCGCGGTGGCTTCGTCCAAAACGAGCAGCTTGGCATTGTGGCTGAGCGCACAGGCAAGCTGCAGTTTCATGCCCATGCCGCGGGAGAGGTCCTTGACCTTTGTCCTGGGATCGAGGCCAAATCGGTTGATGAATCCGGCGAACGTTTTGCGGTCCCACGTGGGGTACGCAGGGCCTACGAGCGCCTCGATTTGGCCCACCTTGAGCGTGGAGGGGAAGGGGCACGTGTCCAGGACAAGACCGACGCGGGAGCGCAGGTGGCGTTGCGATTCATCGGGCGCCTCGGCGCCACAGCGCTGCCCAAACAGGCGCACCTCGCCGGCATCGAGTTTGATAAGCCCGAGCGCGGCTCGAATCGTCGTTGTTTTGCCAGCACCGTTGGCACCAACAAAGCCAACGATCTGGCCAGGCTCCACGGCAAGCGTGACGTCGCGCAGCGAAAAGCGATCGCTCACATGGCGCGACGCACCTTTGAGTTCTAGCAAGTTTTGCATGGTATAGCCTTTCTTGCAGATGGCTACTGCATGGTTTCGGGGGCCACCAGGTCGAGCATTTCGTGCAGTTTGTCGCGCGTGACGCCCAGGGTTTCGGCTTGGCTCGCCGCTTTCGCAAGCAGCTCTTCGATATGGCAGAGCTGGTTTTCGCGCAAGAGCTTCTGGTTGCCCTCGGCGACAAAGCAGCCCTTGCCCTGCACGGTGCAGATAAAGCCGAGTTGCTCCAGGTCGGCGTAGGCGCGCTTGGTGGTGATGACGCTCACGCCGAGGTCGCTCGCGAGCGTACGGATGCTGGGTAGTTTGGCTCCCGCAGCGAGTACGCCCGAAAGGATCTGAGCTTTGACCTGCGAGGAGATCTGCTCGTAGATGGGCTTGTCGCTCGAATTGGATAGGATGATGTCCACAGCGGCTCCTTAGCTGTTGGGCTACACGTGTATATAACCGGTAAGCACAGTATATATACACTATGCACAGTTATGCAAGAGCTAAATGTGGAATAGTCCGCCAGTGCCGCGCTTGCCCCAAAACAATCTCAATCTGTAACACCTAGGTCCGTTTTGGGTCGCCTGCTGTTACAGATCGAGATCTTATTTGCCCGCCTGCTTATTTGTCTCAATCTGTAACAGTAAGAGTCGATTTGCGCGGCTAGATGTTACAGATTGAGACATTGGCTCCCTGCCTTCCTGTTTATCTCGAATTGTAACAGTTAGACCTGATTTGGGCGGCTAGATGTTACAGATTGAGATTGTGCCGGCGGGCCTGCCAGTTTGTCTCGATCTGTAACAGGTAGGGGCTCAAAACCCGTCTTGCTGTTACAGATCGAGACAGTCTTTGAGGCAGCGGCCCGGTGCACAGCGATCTTGGCTGATGAATTTGTCCTGATAGGTGCCCTATGGCGGGATTTCGCGGCTACAATAGTACGGTTTCAACGACGTAATGCACTCAATGCAAGAAAGGATCCGCATGGCAAGCCTGTCGGATGAAATCTCGTCGCGCCGCACATTCGCGATCATCAGCCACCCGGACGCCGGTAAGACCACGCTTACCGAGAAGCTGCTGCTCTATACCGGCAGTATCCAGACCGCCGGCTCGGTCAAGGGCAAGAGCTCGGCCAAGCATGCCGTCTCGGACTGGATGGACATCGAGAAGGAGCGCGGTATTTCCGTTACCTCCTCGGTACTGCAGTTCACCTACAACGGCGCCTGCGTCAACATCCTCGATACCCCCGGCCACCAGGACTTCTCGGAGGATACCTACCGTACCCTTATGGCCGCCGACGCCGCGGTCATGGTCATCGACGGCGCCAAGGGCGTCGAGGCCCAGACCAAAAAGCTCTTTAAGGTCTGTACGCTGCGCCATATTCCCATCTTCACCTTTGTGAACAAGCTCGACCACGAGGCTCGCGACCCCTTTGAGCTCATGGAAGAGATCGAGAACGTTCTGGGAATCAATACGTATCCTATGAACTGGCCGATCGGCAGCGGCCGCAATTTCCGCGGCGTGTTCGATCGTCAGACCTGTCGCGTTATCGCCTTTGAGGGCGACGGTCACGCCAACGCCACCAAGAAGGTCGCCGAGGTCGAGGCCGAGCTGGGCGATCCTTCCATGGACGAGCTTATTGGCGAGGAAAACCATAAGAACCTGATGGACGACATCGAGCTGCTCGATGGTGCCGGCGACGAACTCGACTTGGATGCCGTGGCCTGCGGCAAGCTGAGCCCGGCGTTCTTTGGCTCGGCGCTCACCAACTTTGGCGTGGAACCCTTCCTCAAGGAGTTCCTGCGTCTGGCCCCGACGCCGCGCGCCTATACCGATACGCTTACCAGCGAACCGGTCGATCCCTGCCGCGACGACTTTAGCGGCTTTGTGTTTAAGATCCAGGCCAACATGGACAAGAACCACCGCGACCGCATCGCCTTTGTGCGCATTTGCTCGGGCAAGTTCGAGCGTGGCATGGATGCCTTCCACATGCAGGGCAACCGCAAGCTCAAGCTTGCCACGGGTACCTCGATGATGGCCGATGATCGCGCCATCGTGGACGAGGCTTACGCGGGCGATATCGTGGGCCTGTTCGACCCGGGCATCTTTAGCATCGGCGACACCGTGTGCTCCGGCAAGCGCCACGTGCAGTATCCGCAGATCCCGACGTTTGCCCCCGAGATGTTCGCCCGCATTACGCAGGTCGACACGCTCAAGCGCAAGCAGTTCGTCAAGGGCATGAAGGAGCTTGCCCAGGAGGGCGCCATCCAGATCTTCCGCGAGCTGGGTGCCGGCATGGAAAGCGTCATCGTGGGCGTGGTCGGCGTGCTGCAGTTTGAGGTGCTCGAGCGCCGCCTCAAGGCCGAGTACCGTGTTGAGGTTCGTCGCCAGCCGCTGCCCTATACGGACATTCGCTGGATCCAGAACGACCCCGACACCATCGATATCCCGGGCCTTTCGCTCACGCGCGACACGCTGCGCGTCGAGGACATGCGCGGCGGCAAGCTGTTGCTGTTCACGAGCCCGTGGAACGTGGACTGGGCAACCGACCACAACCCCGACCTTATCCTGTCGGAGTTTGGCAACGTAGCCTTTTAACGCATCGGCGCGGTGGCCCCGCGGGGCTGCCGCGCCGTTTGCTTGCCTGATGCCGTGTGAGCGGCTATCATACCCACCGTCGTCTCAAGACCGGGGCGTCCGAGCAGTTCGGGTCCGATATCCTGCTCGTTAAACCTAAAACCAAAGGAGTACATAATGATCAAGAAGGTCATGGAGGACTACAAGGTCCTGTTGCGGAGCATTCCCGCGGCAACGGTTTCGCTGTTTTTCGTGAGCGTCATCATGATGAACCTGCTGGCCAACAAAGAGCTCATCAGCCTGCCGTATCTGGCACTCGATTGCGGCTTTGTGGTGAGCTGGGTTTCGTTTTTGTGCCAGGACATGATCTGCAAGCGCTTTGGCGCCAAGGCATCCATCAAAATCTCTATCCTCGCGCTGCTGGTCAACCTGGCCGTGAGCCTGTGCTTTTGGGCATGCTCGCTCACGCCCGGCATGTGGGGCGCTTACTACGACACGGGTATGATCGAGGTCAACACCGCCCTTAACGCCACCATTGGCGGCACCTGGTACGTGGTGCTGGGATCTTCGCTGGCAATGCTCGTTTCTGCCGTGGTTAACTCCACGCTCAACCAGTCGCTCGGCCGTATGCTCAAAAAGAATAATTTTGCGAGCTTCGCCTTCCGTTCCTATGTGTCCACGGGTGTTGGCCAGTTTATCGACAACCTGGTCTTTGCCATTGTGGTGAGCCACACGTTCTTTGGTTGGACCTGGGTGCAGGTCCTTATGTGCTCGCTGACCGGCGCTGTTGCCGAGCTGCTGTGCGAGGTCTTCCTGAGCCCCGTGGGCTACAAGGTCGTGCGTGGCTGGGAGCGCGAGAATGTGGGCGCCGAGTACCTCAAGCGCCACGCAACCGCTTAAGGAGCAAGTATGCGGGTTTTGATCACGGGCGCTTCGGGCGGTATCGGAGCCGCGTGCGTGCAGCGCTTTTTGGACGAGGGCCACGAGGTCGTGGGCTTTGATCTGCTGCCGGCGGCGATCGAACACGAGCGCTACCGCCATCTGATCGTTGATGTCCGCGAGCCGGACTCGTTTCCGGGCAACCTTGAGCCTCAGGTAATCGTGAACGTTGCCGGTACGCAGGATTCGGCCGATGACATCGCCGCCAACCTGCGTGGCACCATCAACGTGACCGAGCGCTACGCCTTTGTGGGGGAGGGGCTTGCCGCCAAGCCGACGCCGGCTATCAAATCCGTGGTCAATGTGGGGTCGGCGAGCGGACATACGGGATCGGAGTTTCCCGCCTATGCTGCCAGCAAAGGCGGCATTATCGCCTACACCAAGAACCTTGCAAACCGCCTGGCGCCGCGGGCCATCGCCAACAGCGTGGACCCGGGCGGCGTTATCACGCCGCTCAACCGTTGCGTGATGGAAGACGAACACCTGTGGAACCAGATTATGGAGCTCACACCGCTTAAACGCTGGGCCACCGCCCAAGAGATCGCCGAGTGGATCTACTTTGTGGGCGTGACCAACCGGTTTATGACCGGGCAGAGCCTGCTGATCGATGGCGGCGAGGCCGGCCGCACACAATTTATTTGGCCCGAATAGGAAAACGCGCCCGATGGCAAGATTGCCGTCGGGCGCGTTTTATGTCACAAATAGGCATCTTTAGCGGAGCATTGTCTCTGTAAAGTGCCTTTGAGCTGGTAGACTAAACCCCGAAATATGAAAAGGGGGCATATTGGGGCTGTTCGGTTCACACGAGAAGCGCGACGCGGACCGAGCGCGTCGACTTTTTGAAGAGGCGCTTGCGCAGCAAGGGCCCAACGTTGCGCTGGTCTTGCGTGCCAGCGACTGTCTTCCGCTCTATATCACCCCAAATTTTGAACGCGTCTTTGGCGTATTGCCCGAGCGTATTGGCGACGACATCGAGACGCTGTACCGTTTTATTCCCGATAGCGACCGTGTTCGCATACAGCGACAGGTGAGGGACTGGGACCACGCGACTCCGCTGAACCTTCTGTGCTCCTACCATGCGCCCCATGGAGAAAAAACGCAGCTCAGCATTAGGTTTACGATTGCGCTCATTCAAGACGGCACGCAGTACCTGGTTTCTGCAGTCGATGTGACGACCGAAAACGAGCGTATCGCCAAAGCGGAGTCCGAGCGCGATCGCGCCGTCGAGACCGCCAACGCGCGCACGGACTATATGAACCAGATGAGCCACGAGATCCGCACGCCGCTCAATGGCATCGAGGGCATGATTTCGCTTGCCCGCGAGCATCATGCAGATGAGCCTCGCCTGATGGACGACTTGTCTCGCGCCTCGCAGCTTTCGGCCTACTTGCTTTCGCTTATCAACGATATGCTCGATATGAGCCGCCTCAACAGCGGGCGCGTGCGCCTTGACGATGCGCCGTTTGATATGCGTCTGTTTGCCGATGAGATCGAGCGCATGTTTAGCTCGCAGGCAGCCGACAAAGGGCTTACGTACTCGGTCAATCTGGAGGACTGCGAAAACGTTTTTGTCGTGGGCGACCGCATGCGCCTGTCGCAGATCGTCATCAACTTTATCTCCAATGCGGTCAAGTTTACCGAGCAGGGCGGCAGCGTTACCGTGACTCTGCGCGAGATGTACCAGGCAGACGGCGGCGTGAGCTATATGCTGCGCGTGCGCGATACGGGCAAGGGCATGGACCCGCGCTACGTCAGCAAGATCTTTAAGCCGTTTGAGCAAGAGGATCGCACCATCGCGCGCCGCTACGGCGGAACGGGCCTGGGCATGGCCATTACGAGCGTACTCGTCGAGCTGATGGGCGGCGAGATCGTCGTCGATACCGAGCCCGGTCGCGGCTCAACGTTTTCGGCCTACATTCCACTGCGACTGGCCACGCCGGAGCAGATCGAGGACCTTAAACGTAAGGAGCAGACCCTCGAGACGGCGCGCGATTCCATTGACTCGTCGTTTACCTATCAGTTTGAGGGCAAGCGATTCCTGTTGGCCGAGGATAACGAAATCAATGCCATGATCGTGATTGAGTTGCTGGCAAGACGAGGCGCGGCGGTCGATCGTGCCGAAAACGGCCAGGCGGTCGTTGAGCGATTTCAGAGCATGCCCACGGGCACGTACGATGCGATCCTCATGGATATTCAGATGCCCGTGCTCAACGGCTGGGAAGCGGCCGAGCAGATACGAGGACTTAATCATGAGGATGCCGGCACCATTCCCATCATTGCGCTTTCTGCCAATGACTACACCGAGGACGTTGAGCGTTCGCGCGCCGCGGGCATGAACGGACATGTGGGCAAGCCCATCGACCTAAACGTTTTGAAAGCACAGCTGGCGGCCGCGACGGCCGAGGCAGCTTACCGAGGAAATGAGTAACCGTGATCGTCGAACAGTCAAGCAGCATCATCAACGAAGTGAGCCGCGCCCTGCTGGGCAAGCACGATGTGATTGAGAAGGCCCTCATGGCTATCTACGCTGGCGGTCATATCCTGTTAGAGGATGTGCCCGGTACCGGCAAGACGACGCTGGCCCTGGCGCTTTCGCGCGCGCTGGGTCTGGACTTTAAGCGTGTGCAATTTACGCCCGATACGCTGCCCTCGGACATTACGGGCTTTACGATGTTCGACCGCGACTCCGGTACGTTTCGCTTCGTGTGGGGCGCCGTCAACTGCAACATGCTGCTGGGCGACGAGATTAACCGTACCAGCGCTAAGACGCAGTCGGCCCTGCTCGAGGTTATGGAAGAGCGCGCGGTGACTATCGACGGGCAGACGCATCAGGTCCCGCGTCCCTTTGTGTGCATCGCAACCGAGAACCCGGTGGGCTCGGCGGGCACGCAACCGCTGCCCGATAGCCAGCTCGATCGCTTTATGGTTCGTCTGTCCGTTGGCTATCCGTCGCGCCAGGACCAGATCGATATCCTCAAGGCACGTCGCTATGCCAACCCGCTCGACGACATTAAGCCCATGGTTGCCTGCGATGACCTGCTCGATATCCAAAACTACCTGGGCAATGTACAGGTTGCCGACACGGTGCTGGATTATATCGTCCGCCTGTGCGAGGAGACCCGTAATGACGATCTTGTCGAGCTGGGCGTGAGCCCCCGCGGCATTATCGCGCTCACCCGCATGGCGCGCGCCTGCGCATTGATTCGTGAGCGCGACTATGTGGTGCCCGAGGACGTGCGCGAGGTATTTAAGGCTGTTTGCGCCCACCGTCTCGTTTTACGCCCCCAGGCCCGTATTGAATCGATTGGCGCCGCCGACATCCTCGACCGTATCCTCGCTGCCGTTCCCGCTCCGTCCATGGGTCAGGTTCGCGGCCGCTCGTAGCGGCTCGTTCGCCTTTTGCGTCCTACGTTACGCCCATGATTGCCAACAAGATTACCTATATCGCGTCCGTCGCGCTCCTGTTCGCCACGTTCGTGTTTACCGCCAATGCGGCTGCGCTTGCTGCCGCCGCGGCGTTGATCGCCATGCCCGTGATTACGGTGGCGGCGTGCCGTTCGAGCGTTGCCCTGCTCAAGCTCGGCTTTGATCTTCCCGGGTCGTGCGTTGTAAATGCACCTCTCGCATTGCGCATCACGCTGGATCGACCGCTTATGTTTCGTGGTCGTATGGAGCTGTCGTTTTCGGTTTATAACCAGCTGACGGGAGCGCGGACAGTCTATCCCGTAAGTCTTGCCCCCGCGACGGGCAGGCCCGCTTTGTTTGAGCTGGAGCTCGATTCGACCGTCTGCGGTGCGCACACGATTACCCTTGACACCGCGCGCCTGGTCGATGAGATGGGCTTTACGTCGCTTGCTCTCGAGAATGCAGACTTTCATGGGTTGTTTACGGTCTATCCCGAGGTGCTCGACATCCAGGTTGTTCCTAACCAAAGTGATTCTGCCGGTCTTGAGGGCACGAGCTACGATCCCCATCGAAGCGGCCAAGATGCCTCCGAGGTCTTTGACATAAGGCCCTATCACGAGGGTGATGCCGTTAAGTCGATTCACTGGAAGCTGTCGACGCGTTTTGACGACATGCTGGTGCGCGAGGCTTCGCGCCCACAAGACCACGCTATTGCCATCTTGTTTGGTGCGTTTGCGTGCGATTTTGAGCACGCAAGCCACGCTGAGGTTCTTTCTGCGGTGCTGGGTTTTACCGCATCGATATCGCTGGCGCTTATGCGTCAGGGATACCATCATGTGGTCGTGGCTGCCCCCGAAGGCTCTTTGGCTGTCTATCCCGTTGATGACCGACGTGGGTTCAATAGGATGCTTGATGCTTTGACGGCAACGCCGCTTGGCCCTGCCTATCCAACATCGCACGAGCACTATGCCAAGCTCGTGGCAGCAAAGGGTATTGGCAAAACGGTGCTGGTAACGGTGGGCGTCGATGAACAGGCCTATATCGAGATAGGCCGTCTGACCGATCTATCGGTACTCCATGTGTCGGATTCGGTCGAGTCGTATAGCATCGAGCACGGAGCCAACTACATCATCACGCATTGCCCGGTATCGAGTGATTCGGCCCGTATCAAGAGTCTGGAGCTCTAAGATGAACTTTGTGACTCTTACCTCGACGGAGCGCATCGCTTCGAATGGTCGCGTTGTTGCCATGTTCCTGTCGGTGGCTCCCGCGGTTTTATTGTCTGCGGGCTTCTGCTGCACAATTGCTCGGTGCCTGAGTGCAACGTGCATGGGGATAATGCTGGCCGTTGCCGTTGGCGTGGCCGTTGCGCTGGGCGCTTTGGGCGTTTTGATGGCTTCGAAAAAGGCTCCCCTCTGGATTGCCTTGGCTGCGGCGTCCGTAGCGCTTTTATGCGCGCTCTTGATTCCTTCGGCACGCTGGGGCTTCTATGCGTGCGTCAATACCGTTATCGCTCGCGTCAACTCGATCTGTGAGCTGTATATTCCATTGGTGGCAGACGCCGGCCTGCTGTGTGAAGCCGTGTCGCTGGCGGTGCTCGCCGGCATGTTTGCCGGCTCACTCGCCTGGCTTTTTGCCAACTTGAGCGTTTCGTGGCCCACGCTCTTAATCATCGTTATCTGCGGCTCGGCTTCCATGGCGCTGCAGCTTGGTGATTCTGCGATGTCTATGACGCTGGGCGTTGCGGGCTGGCTTGTCCAGTGCCGTGCTGACGAGTTGCGGGGCTCTACGGTAGGTTTGCCCCAGGTTCTATTTGGTCTTGGCGGCCTGTGCGTTGCATGCGGCGTTCTCTTTGCACTGACCGTTGCCCTTGTACAGCCTCTTCCCGCGCTGTCCGCCCTGTCGGCGTCTGCCGTCAGAGCAGTCCAGGGCGTTCGATTTGGGGACGATTCGCTGCCCGAGGGCGACCTTTCGCAAGCGGCGGACATGAACGAAGGCGAGTCCACGACGCTGTCGCTTGCCGCCAGCAAGACGCTCGGCGACGATCTGCTCATGAAGGGCTTTGTGGGCACGACGTTTGATGGCATGTCTTGGGGGCGCGGCGACTGGATGTCCTACGAGGGTGAATGGTCCGGCATGCGTGATTGGCTGCGCCAGAACGGTTTGACGGTAGCCGAGCAGCGCGCCGCGTTTGACGCCGAGGCCGAGCGCGAGGGTGGCGAGCCTGTCGAGGCGGTTGAGATTTCGGTCGATGCGTCGGGCGCCAACCGCAGATACACCTATGCTCCCTATACGCTGCGCTCGCTGGGTAGCACTGGTGCAATGCTGACGGGCTCGACGATTCTGAGCATGGATCTTTTGCCGCCTAAGGCATATAGCGTGATCGTCGATAACGTGCCATCAGATGACGTCATTGCAGATTCGAGCTGGCTGGCGTCCTCCAAGAGCGACTATGCAAAAAGCGAGCGGGTATACGCCGCTTTCGTTCGCGATAAGTACCTGGACCTTCCCGAAGAGGAGCGGGATGCCGTTAATACATACCTGTTCTCGAGCGACAGCTGGGATGCTGGGGCGAATGTTTCGGATACAGCCGTGATCAGTCGCGTGCGCACGATGTTGGCTTCGCTTGCGGGGCAGACGGATAACCCGCCCACCTATACCGGGGCGCCGTCGTTTGTCGCGTGGTTCTTGGGCTCGGTGCACGAGGGAAACTCTGCCTACTTTGCCACGGCGGCGACGCTTGCGTTTCGATCTCAGGGAATCCCCGCGCGCTATGTCGAGGGCTATCGGGCGGCAGATGACCAGCTAGCCGCTGCTGTTAGGTCGGGCGTGCCGCTGAACTTGACGGCTGCCGATGCGCACGCGTGGACCGAGATCTACCTTGACGGGCAGGGGTGGACGCCCGTGGAGGTTACCCCTGGGTACTATAGCCAGACGCTCGACGCCGATAAAATTATCGACGTGGGCGAGGCGTGGAGCAACGGCGCCAACGATAAGACGCTCGATGTGGGTTCGGTCGCAGGCCGGGCCAAGGATAGGCATCGTGAGGATGCGCCGGTATCGCGCGGCATCCCTGTTGTGGCTAAAGTTGGAGTCGGTCTGGCCGGCGCGGCGATTGCCATCCTGCTCGCTCTGTTCGTTCGCAGGTTTGTCTTGCGCGTTGGGCGCACGCGGGCTATCGAGAACGATGATCAGGATATATGCGTGCCGGCGCTCTACGGCTATCTTGCCCTTGTGATGAAACAAAGCGGTGTGGACGCCTTTGACGAGACCAAGCCGCTCGATTGCCTGGATGCCTTTGCTGTGGTGTTCCCCGATATTGATCCGCGGGAATACCGCCGAGCGATTCGGCTTCATCAGGCCTATGCGTTTGGCGGCCGCCAACTGAAACCGAACGAGCTGCGCACGCTCCGGCGTTTTACCGAGCGCCTGCATCGGAGCATGCCGGCTTCGCAAACTGTTATTGAACGCTTCCGTCGCTACATGCTGTACGCGTTGTAGAGGGAGTAGGTCTACGTGTTTTCTAAACAACCTCAACATATGGCTTCGCATAAGAACGCGGCGTCGGCCAAATTAAAGGGTCCACGGAATGCGACCGAGCGTGTTCAGCATGCCGCTAAAAATATGTATCGTGCCAAGCCCTTGGCTGCAACGCGCGTTGTGGCGGTGGCGGCTTCGGTTGCTGCGGTCGGCGTATTTGGTACAGTCGCCTTTGAGTTGGCCCAGAGTAATTTGAGCTTCGACCCTTCGGGATATATCGCTGCATACAGTCACGGTGACACGGAGTCCGGCGAGGCATATCAGATCAGCCCGCTCTCGACGGATGCCGAGGCAAATCGTCACGACGAAAAAAGCGACAGTCGGGACACGAGCGCACGCGAGCAGCAGGCTCCGCTCGATAATGCGCAGGGACAAGCAAATCTGACGGGGCAAAGCGGCACGACTGCCTATAACGTTACCGGCAACGCCGATGGAACGGGCGTAGGGGTTGCGGGCGGCTCGGGCACCGGTGCGGGCGGCGCTGGCGGCTCGGGCGCGGGACAGAACGTCCCCGTCATTAATGGGGGTGGAGCGTCTGGCGGCAATGCCGGCGGCGGTGCAGGCGGAAACGGTTCGGGCGGTAGCGGCGGTCCTGGCGGCTCGGCCACCTCGACGGCCAATTCCTACAAGTATCTTCTTCGGGACCCCGCGCCCCAAAAGGGTGCTCCTATGGGAGATACAACGTTCTTTACGCAGTTTAACGGTACAAATGGGTTGATCGATCCCCATGAGGTGCAGATTTCACCCATGGAGGATGCGATCTACGACGGACAGGTGCTCGATGCCTGGACGCTATTCTGTGCTATGGATGTCCACTGGAGTGACGACAAGGGCCTCTACTATCTTGCCTGCGCCAAGGATGAGTTTGCCACGTTTCCGTATTTCCGTATTAACTCGTGGACCAATGCCGCGGGCGAACAGAATCCGGTACTATGCTCGAGTCAGCCGCTAACGGTAAACGTCTCGCTGCGCCTGTCGCAGGATGCGGCGTGGACGACGCGTACCGTTACCATTCAGCCGGCGCAGTCGTGCCTGTTTGTGGTCGGCCAGCCCGATTCTATGGGCCAGCGAAACGTGATTTGGAGCACGCTGAGCTCCAAGGAGAACCTGCTGAATGTCAACACGCAAGAAGCCTTTATGAAGCAGGCGGGCCACGTCGCCTCGGACGGCTACCTCAATGCCTTGTTACTGGGGTGGCGCGAGAACGAGGCGGCCGTCCCATATTTCTACACGCTGACGCCCGGTCGTCATGTGGTGGTCCCCGGCGATGTCGTGCCCATCGATCCTGCCTATAAGGTGCGCTTTCAGGGTTATGCTCTCGACGAGGACTATCGCTTTGACGACGATCCGTTCAGCTCCAATAGCTCACGCCTGCAGACGCTCGTCGACGTGGACGAGTCGGTCGTGTCGGTCAATGACGGTGTCGAGACGCTGAGTGTTCCGCAGGGCGTGCAGGCGGTCGACACCTATACCGACAGTCGCCAGCGCGAGGGCTTTGCGTGGCAGATCGACAATCTAGAGCTGCCGTCCTCGGTGTACTACGTCAACGTCAATGCGGGCTTTCAGGTGCTCGATGCCTACCGTGTCGCGTCGGATAACCCCGTCTATGCCGCAACGGATGAGGGCATCTTAACTTCTCACGATGGCCGGGAGTATTTGGGCGTTCCCTACGATACGCGCGAGCTCGACGTTTCCGCCGATATTACCCATGTTGTCATTCCCGATCGCAATAAGCTCGATCGAGTTGTTCTGCATGCGTCCCAAGAGGGCGATTTGCCCCAGATTGACGTGAGCAATCTGCAGGATTGCACCCTTGTCGTTGACGATGCCGTGCTGCTCGATTTTATTACCGAGCATGCGGACGAGCTGGAGAATGCCTACGGCGTTTACGTATCGCCCGCGAGTGATGCCAATGTCCAGCTCATGTACTCGCAGGGTCTGGTGTACAACATTAACTCGCGCTTTGAAGGCGATCTGTGCTATGTGCTCGACACGGGTTCCAATATTGCCCTGGTGCAGATATCCAACACCATTATGAAGGGCGCCTTTGCGGGCAACACTTCGGTGGACACGTTGGTGCTCATGTCGTGGTTTGACGATAAGGTGACGCTCGAGGATGGCAGCCTCGCGGGCGGTTCGGTGCGGACCATCGTGTGCGCAACCGACGAGCAGGTCGCGTATGTCGAGCAGCATAAGGCTGCCGCCGGTGCACCTGATGCACGCGTAATTAAGATGAGCCTGTCTCAAGACGGATACTTGTATTATGCCAACGCCGGCAAGACGATTTTGCTGTCCGCTGCAGGCGATGGGGACGGCAATCTGCCCGCGACCTTTGACGGCACCTTGCTTACGGATGGCGGCAAGCAGCTCCAAGTAGATTCCATCGCACCGTACGCTTTCTCGGGCGATGCGGGGCTCAGGTTTGTCAATCTGGGCGAGGAGACACGCGGCATCGGCCGCAACGCGTTTGAGAACTGCCAGAACCTTCAGGGCGTGTTTATCGGCACGCCCGATAGCGTCGAGGTGGGGGCCGATGCCTTTAAGGGCTGCACGGGCCTGGGCTTTGTGGCGTCGCGTGCTAAAAAGGCTGTCTTTGCCACGTCCGAAAATCCCAATCCAGCCGGCTGCACCTGGTATGTGCCCGATGACGATTTGCAGGGCTACGACAGCCGCTTTGTCACCATCGACGGCATTTACGATTTTGCCTGCGATGCTCAGGGCGACGACGCGGTCCTTCTCTACGGCTATTTCGATGACGATGAGGAAGGCAAGCCAAGTATCCTGCTCGGTGCACCCTCGGTGCTCAACGGTACGATCGACCTGCTGCCGAGTACGATTGAGATCTTTGGCGGCTACTCCTTGTCCGGTACCAAGGACCTGCCTGGTGCCTTTGAGGGAACCGGAGGCGTGTGGGATATCAATTGGGCTTCGGCTCCCAATCTGGCATATATCGATCGTAATGCCTTTAGGAATGCTGGCATCGCTGGCGACCTGAACATCGACCTTCCCGATAACGATATCTACATCGGTGTGTCGGCGTTCGACGGCTGTGCAAATCTTACGTCCGTATCTGTACACGCGGCAACAATCGAAATTAGCGATCAGGCATTCATGGACTGCCCGAGGCTCGCGAGCGCATCGTTTGTGGCGGACACCAATGGCGACTACGACGCAGCTACGGGTGCGGGCTCTCGGAACTATTTGGCATCATCGGTGTTTGGCAACGATGCCAACTTTACGAACTTGACCGTCGGCGCCGGTATTGCGACGCTGGGCTATCCGTCGCCAGGCGTGGGTTTCTTCTTGGACGGCGCAACCGATGTCCAAGAGGAGGCCGGCCGCATTCATCTGTCGGTGCCCCATGGCATGGAGCAGGACTACCTTAATGCGTGGGTCTACGGACTCGTCGGCTACGACAACTACGACGCGTATTACGGTGTCGTGGAGTTTGGCATGCTTTCCGATTGGTTCATGGGGGAGGGCCCGGAGCCGACGGTCGAGTCGATCGAGGCGCAGATGGCCAAGAATCTGTTGGAGCCCGAGAATCGCCTGCGAACCATGATGGGATTGCCGCTGGTCGAGGCTTCTACGGTTATCCAAGCGGGTAGCGATGCGACCGAGAGCCATGAATGGAAGATCGAGGACAACGGTGACGGTACTGCCACGCTAGTCTCGGCGCCGTTCGATATCAAGCAGGCCGATCTGGCGAGCGTGTTGACGGGGCCAACCGTAATCGACTCGAACGCCTTCTCGCACTGCTCGAACCTCACCGAGATTGAGCTGTGCGATAAGGTGGTCGGCATCCAGAACGGTGCGTTTAAGGGCTGTGGCGGCGTGACGGTGACGCTGCCTTCTGGCTGCCCGCTGCCGGAGTTGCTGGGCGGGATGGAGAGCGAGTCGTTTTCGTTTGGCGGCAGCGTAGTGCTCGATATTGCCGAGGCTGATCGCGAGTCGCTGCTCAAGACGTGGCCCCGTCAGATGGTGGGGGTTGCCACGGACGACGAGGAAGCTGACTACGTCGTGAGCAAGTGGTTCGGCAATGTCGATATGGATACGTTTGAGTCGCCGACGTTCGATGTGCTCAATAGGGCCGTAAATGAGCCCATCATGAAGTGCGAGAATCGCTTGCGCTCGCTGATGGGCATGAAGGCTATTGACGACATCAGCGAGCTTGCCGCCCCCATTGATATCAATAAATATCCGGATTATTGGATTGCCGGCTAGGCGGGTTATAAAGTGAGGCAGCCCCAGTCGATGGGGCTGCTGCCGTTTTGCTCGAGCAATTCATTGGCAGCGGAGAAGGGGCGCGATCCCATAAAAGCGGGGAGTTCTGCCGTGGCGCGGTTTGCCGAAAGCGGCGAAGGGTGTGTGGAGGCCAGGCAGAACTTGCTGCTTTCCCTGCCCGCGCCGGTCGCGGCGAGCTTGCCCTCGACCATCTGCTGGGCAAAACGGCCCCATGCCAAAAAGACGACCGGCTGGGGCAGCTGGCAGCAGCGTTCGATAATGTAGTCGGTGAGCGTGCTCCAGCCCAGCTTGGCGTGCGAGTTCGCGGCATGCTCGCGCACGGTGAGCGTCGTGTTGAGAAGCAGGACGCCCTGTTGTGCCCAGGGGGTTAGATCTCCCGTGGCGGGAATGGGGTAGTCCAGATCGGCTTTGAGCTCCTTATAGATGTTGCGCAGGCTTGGCGGGAACTTGGTTTGCGTCGCAGGCACCGAGAACGACAATCCCATGGCCTGGTTGGGTCCGTGATAGGGGTCTTGGCCCAAGATGACAACCTTGACCTGGTCGGCTGGCGTAAAGGCGAGGGCATCGAGGATGTCGTCTTGTGCCGGGTAGATGGTCTGCTCGGCACGCAGAAGGGCGATGCGCTCGAGCAGCTGGTTCGTAGTGTCACGTACCGGCTGCGGCGCATCGCCCAACCAAGTTGCTATGTTGCGGTCGCGAGTTACAGCGTCCATGGAACTCCTTTAGGGCAGATGCTATGTTGGCATCTATTGTAAAGGCGTCCAGAGACCTTTATGACGCGGCTGCATGAGGAGTGGGGTCTACGAGACGTGCTCGGGCGCTCCTGCCATACGAGCGTGTCCGTGTGTGTGAAGGCGCGGAAGCTCGACGGTTGCCACCATGACGCCGGTGAGGATGAGGGCGGCGCCAAAGAAGGCGATGGGGCTCAGGACCTCGCCGACCAGGAAGAACGAGAAGACGGCGGAGCAGACCGGCTCGAGCGAGAAGGCGAAGCCGGTGGTCTCGGCAGGTACGTGGGGCTGCACGAGCGTCTGGGTGATAAAGCCGTAGGCAGAGCAGATGAGTGCAAGCGCAACGATAACGACGATCTCGTTCGGCGTGCTGGGAAGCGTGAAGCCGCCAAAGGTGAGCGCGGCGATACCTGAGAACAGGCCGCCGAAGCCCAGCTGCCAAACGCCCAGGGCCAGTGGATCGACTTCCTCGACAAAGCGCTTGGCTACGATAATGTGGCCGGCATAGATAAAGGCCGAGAGCAGCATGATGATCGCGCCGGGATTCAGGCTGGTAAAGTCGGCGCCCGAGAGCAAAAGCATGCCGCAGGTGACGATGGCGGTGCCGATGAGCACCTTGCGCTCGGGGGCGCGACGCAGCAGGGCCGCGTTGGCAAACGGCACGATCACGACCGTCAGGCTCTGCAAAAAGCCGGCGGTGGAGGCCGAGGTGAGGCTGGAGCCCAGGCACATGCAGGTGAGCTCGGTTGCCATGATGGCGCCGATGATGGCGGAGCGAATCATCACGTCGCGGTTGATGCGCAGCGCGTGCTTGTGGAAGAGCAGCAGGCAAGCTGCAAAGGCGATGATGCAGCGCAGCGCGACGATGCTCGTGGCGTTCATGCTGTCCATGCCGATCTTCATGAGGGGGTACGAAAAGCCCCATGCGACGGGAACGGAAAACGAGAGCGCGATTGCTTTTTTGCGATCCATGGGACTCCTTTTGTTACAGAACGGTTTCGCAAAAAGGATTCTGCGCTCAGATATGGATGTAGTAAAGCGAATGTATCTTCAGTATGATTAAGAAATGCTAATGTAGGCAGAAAAAGCCCTGGCAAAACGTTTTACGGCTACATCGGTGTGGAGGCACGATGGCATCGCGGTATCAGATTGTATGTATGGTGGTTGATTGCGGCAGCCTGAAACGTGCGGCCGACGAGCTGGGCTATACGCAAAGCGCGGTGAGCCAGGCCGTCAAGGCGCTCGAGCGCGAGCTGGGCACCACGATTATCGAGCGCGGCAAGCAGGGCGTCTCACTGACGCGCGACGGCAAACAGTATCTGCCGTATCTACGCCAGATCGTAACGGCCGAAGCTGAGCTCGAGGGCAAGCGCCAGGAGTTGCTGGGGCTTTCGTCGACCGACATTCGCATTGCGACGTTTACCAACGTGAGTCGTACCGTGCTGCCGCGCGTGATTCGTGACTTTGGAGCCCTGCATCCGGGCGTGCGCTTTACCCTCAAGCAGGGCGATTACACGCGCAACGCCCAGTGGGTGCACGATGGCGTGGTCGACTTTTGCTTTACGGCGCGCGGATTTACCGAGGGGCTCGAGAAACGCGTGGTCTATCACGACGAGCTGGTGGCGCTGTTGCCAGCCGTCCATCCACTGGCGGCAAAGGAAAAGGTGACGCTTGCCGACCTGGCGTCCGAACCGTTTGTGCTGCTGGATGAGGGCGAACAGAGTCTGGTGCTCGATGCGTTTGCCGCGCACGGGCTATCGCCGCATGTGACGAGTGAAGTCACCGATGACTACACCATTATGGCGATGGTGGAGGAGGGCCTCGGTGTGAGCATGCTCTACCGCCGTACCGTCGAGGGCATGCGGGCCGATATTTGTGTGCGCCCCATCGTGCATGCTCCCTCGCGCGACGTCGTGGCGGCTTGGCGCAGCTGGGACACCATGCCTATCGCCACGAGGCGCTTTATCGACTATATGAGCTCGCATATTGTCAATTAATGACTGGCGTGGCGTTGAGTGTGGTGATTAGCGGGCTGTCGCTTTGGCTTGCGTCAGACGGTAGGTGCGTGCCGGATGGCAGAGCAATACCGCCACGACCATAAAGAACGCTGTGGTGCCCAGGCTGATGGGGTAGACCATCATGATGTTCGCAAAGGTGCGGAAGTGCGGGAACACGCAGAATACCCAGTAGAAGCGGATGCCGCAGACACAGATCATGGTGATGAGGGCGGGCATGAGCGAGATGCCAAAGCCGCGCAGGTAGCCGGACATATTCTCGTAGAACATGCTAAAGGCGTATGCCGGGAAGATCGAGCACACACGGATATAGCCGATCGAGACGATGTTGGGGTCGCTGTTGAACAGCGACAGGATCTCGCGCCCCAGGCCGACAATGACGACAATCGTGGTGAGCGCAACGATACCGCCTTCGACCAGGCAGACCTTGAGCGTCTTGGTGCAGCGGTCGATCTGGCGGGCACCGTGGTTCTGTCCCACAAAGGTGGTGCACGCCTGGCTAAAGCTGTTGAGCAGGTTGTAGCACACGTATTCCAGGCTCATGGCAGCGCTGGATGCCGCCATGACCTCGGTGCCCAGGCTGTTGATGGCGGACTGGATGATGATGTTGGCGACGGCAAAGACGGCGCTTTGGATGCCGGCGGGCAGGCCGATCTTGACGATGCGCTTGAGGGCGACGGGGTCGATAGCCAGATCGCGCAGGGTGACGCGGACGACGGAATCGGTCTTGAGCAGGCGGATAAAGAGCGTGGCGGCGCTGACGGTGTAGGCGATGGCGGTGGCGATGGCGACGCCCGTGACGCCCCAGTGGAGTACGGGGACAAAGATGAGGTCCAGGCCAATGTTGAGGACGGTGGACACGGCAAGCGCCTGCAGCGGCATGTGGGTGATGCCGACGGAGCGGAAGATCGCGGCCTCAAAGTTGTAAAGCAAAATCGAGGGCATGCTCAGCAAAAAGACGCGTAGGTAGAGTGAGGCGAGCGGCATGGTCTCGGCGGGAACGTTGAGCGCGGCGAGCATGGGCTCGGCAAAGATCTCGCCCAGGGCGATGACGACAAAGCCCACGAGCGCCATTAAAATCGAGGTATGGACGGCGCGTTTGACCATGTTCTGATCGTTGCGGCCGATAGCGTTGGCAATGACCACGTTGGAGCCAAGCGACATGCCGATAAACAGGTTGAGCATAAGACTGGTAAGCGGAACATTGGAGCCGACCGCTGCCATGGCGAGGGTTCCCTGGTCGCCCGAGAAGTTACCGATGATGACCGTGGCGATGAGGTTCGACAGCTGCTCAAGGATGCTCGTGGCGGCGACGGGAAAGGCGAACAGGGGAATATTGCACCACAGCGAGCCGGTGGTCATGTCAATGTGCTTGGACGCGGTATCAGTCATACGCTCTCAATCTCTACTATGCTCTTTCGTGCTTATTTGCGCAGACGATGATACTCCTATCGGGCAGTCGTTGAGCTACCTGATCTTGCGCATCTCCTGTACAAGGTCGGCAATCACAATGGGCTTGGACAGGAAGCCGTTCATACCGCTTTCCAAGGCGTTGCGGCGGTCCTCATCAAAGGCATTCGCCGTCATGGCAAGAATGGGGACGCCTGCCAACGCGGGGTTTTCCAGTTCGCGGATGCGGCGGGTGGCGGTGTAGCCGTCCATGATGGGCATCTGCACGTCCATCAGCACCAAATCGTACTGCCCGGGCGCTGCAGCGCTGACTTTATCCACAGCGATAGCGCCGTTTTCGGCGGTGTCGACCTCAAGGCCGTAGGCCTTCATAATCTCTTCGGCAATCTCGCGGTTCAGCTCGTTATCCTCGACAAGCAGAACATGCATGCCCTTGAGGTCGGTGGCATTTTGGGGCAATATGCTCTGCTCCTCTTTCGCCTGTTCCTGCCCGATGACGGTCATCAGCGTGTCGCGCAAGTCGGACATAAACATCGGCTTGGAACAGAACGCCGTGACACCGGCTGCCTTTGCCTCCACCTCAATGTCAGACCAGTCATAGGCGGTCAGGATAATAATGGGCGTATCGTCGTTCAGGGCGCGAATCTGGCGGGTTACCTCAATGCCATTCATATCCGGCAGGCGCCAGTCGATGATATAGGCCTTAAAGGTATCGCCCATCTCGAGGGACTGCCGTGCGCGCAACACGGCCTCCTTGCCGGAAAGCGTCCATTCGGCACGCATCCCCACCTTGACCAGCATCTTGGTCACGCTGTCGCAGGTGTTGAAATCGTCGTCAACCACCAGCGCCTTCAGCCCTTCCAGCTCGACGATTTTTACCTCCCTACGGCGTTCTGTCTGGGCGCGCAGCGGAACACGGACGATAAATTCAGAGCCTTTTCCCGGCGCGGACTGTACCTCAATGGTGCCGCCCATCATATCTACAATGTTTTTGGTAATGGCCATACCCAACCCAGCGCCCTGTATTCTGCTTACCGTTGAGGAGCGCTCGCGCTCAAAGGGTTCAAATACCTTTTTGGCAAAATCCGGGTCCATACCGATACCGCTGTCCTTGACACGGAACTCATACTGCCCGCATCCGCCGACCTTGCCTGCAAGCTGGCGCACCCGCACCGACACCGTGCCGCCCGCGGGAGTGAACTTGATGGCATTGGACAAAAGGTTCATCAGAATCTGATTGAGCCGGGTCTTGTCGCAATAGATGTCCTCGTCGGTAACATCTATCGCGTCCATATACAATTCCAGTTGCTTTGCGTAAATCTGCCCGCTGACGATGGTTTTAATATCGTGCAGTACATCGGAGAGATTGACCTCGGTTTCGTCCAGCTGAATTTTTCCGCTTTCGATACGGCTCATATCCAAGATGTCATTGATGAGCGAGAGCAGGTGGTTGCCGGAGGCAAGGATCTTGGCAAGGTAGTCCTTCACGCGCTCCCTGTCGTCCAGATTGCTGACCGCCAGCGTAGTAAAGCCGATGATGGCGTTCATGGGTGTGCGGATATCGTGGGACATGCTGGAAAGGAAAGTGCTTTTGGCGCGGTTAGCGTTTTCGGCGGCGGCAACGGCATCCGCAAGTGCTTGATTCACCTGCTTATCGGCGGTGCGGTCAGATAAAACCAGAATGTACTTGGTTTGTCCCTCGACCTCACTGCCCATAGCAACCACATGGAACCAGCGTCGTTCCCCCGTTTGCTGATGGGTATATTCCATATCCCATTCGCGTTGCTCGCCGCCGGCAAGCCCCGCCAGACAGTTTTCGACAGGTTCGACGGTATCCTTCGGGTGCAGCATGGCCAGCGTACCGACATTTTCGCGCACGCTCTCCTGCGTCAGACCCAGCAAGCGTTCCATGTTCGGGCTAATATAATCTGCCTTGTAGGTTTTTGCATCTAGCATCAAAAAGACATCGTCCACGTTCTGGGATAGCTTCCGGAACAGCTCTTCGCGGTACAAGATTTCGGTATTCTTGCGGCGCAGTTTGATGCGACCCCTGCTAATAACCAGCAGAATGGTCATGAGCGAAAGTCCGCCTCCAATGCCCACTACTATTTGTACCGTTCTCAGCCAAAGCTGATTCATAGCGGCATTGACGACATCCACGGGGACAAGCTCCACCAAGGTCCAGTCCTGGATGTCGGCGCTTTCGTACGCCAGATAGTATTTTGTGTCGCCCAGCTCTACCTCGCGGTTTCCGTCGGCACCTTTTGCAAAATCATTGGCAAGATCTTGCACCTGCGCTTCGCTGAGGTTGGAATGCTCGCGCAGGACCGCAAGCAGGTTATAGATGGATTGCTCGCCCTCTGCGATATTTTCGATCACGACCTGCCCATCCGGGTAGACGACATAGGTGCTGGCGGTTCCGCCAAACGCCGAATCGTCCACGGATTTCATCACAGCGTCATTGCGATGGCTGATGGCAATGGCATCGTAGGCAAAGCCGCGGTAGACGCCCTTTGTTTCGGGGCAGATAAACACCAGCGTCGGATCCTGCCCGGGCAAGACCGCGTTTAATACAATGTCGTTCTGATCGGCAAGCTTCTCGTCGAGGTTGCTCTGCAGGCCAAGATAGCCCGTTTCCCCGCGCGGTGTCATATAGTTGCCGTCATACGAAAGAAAGTAGAATTCGGCAAAGCCAAGCTCCTGCTTTGCGGATTCCAGAAACGCCTGAATCCCGTCGTCATCGGGGGTGGTCTCCAGGAAGCCGTTCCACAAATGCAGGTAGGAGATGTTTTGGTCGGCGATCTTTCTCAGCATGTTGTTAGATTTATGCAGAACTTCCTCTAAATGCGAGGTGCTTTCTTCATAAACGGTCTTGGACACAAATGAAAGGTACTGCACGCCAAGGAAAACAAAACACGTAATCGTCAGCACAACGGCGGCAGCGGACAGCCCTTTGCGCGGCACGTGCCATGTTCTTTTGGTTTTACGCTTATCTACTTCCACGTCGCCTACCCCAACGTAATGTAGCTTTCCGGCGCGGCGAGCGCCACGCTGCCGTCGGAAAGTGCCTTGCTCCAGAGGTTTTTGACCGTATCCTCTCCGCGCTCAAACGCGTGGGTTTTGTCCTGCAGCAGCGGCGTCATCTGCTTTTCCGTCGCCAGGCAGGTCACGGTAACGGTGTCATTGTCTTGCAGGGGCTTTCCGTTGCGGGTAACGCCGGTGAGCTTGTAGCTGCCGTCGTTCTTTTTTACCTGCACGGCAATACCGCTGACCACCGGCAGAGAGCCGCGGTTGAACGGGGTAAAGCCGCCCTCGCACCCTTCCACAAAGGCGCGCAGGGTGTCCTTTAGCTCGGCGCCCGTCATGGTGCGTTGGTACGACAAAAGACCGTTGGGCATGATCATGGCCGACGCCGTTGTTTGGGTGTAGTCCGCCTGCAGCACACTGCCGGTAAAGCTGTTGGCGGCCGCCACCAGCACATCGGTGCCGTATATGCCGCGCAGTGTGTTTGCCATAACCGAGAAAGAAGCATTGCCGCCATCTTTGTGGAACACGTTGGAGTAAGTCTTTTTGTTGCTCAGCACAATATCGCCTGTGTCGGGCGCCTGCTCTGCCAAAAGGCTGGCATCAAACGCGCTATAGGCTTGCGCGGCGTCATATTCGCCCATAATCATCTTGGAAACCACGTCCTGCGAGGTGGCAAAGAAATCGTTGGAGGCAATGCGAATATACATATGGTTTTCTTCCACCACGGAGCGCACGTCCTTCGTGGTGTCGGTCAGGCGGTAGTCGACGTCCTGGCTGTAGCTGAGCAGGTCCTGCCCGTCCGCGAGGATCTGCTCCTGTGCGTCCTGCGACATCATAACGTGCAAAACCTGCATTGCCTTTTCGCGGCGCGCGTCGTCCTGCTCCAAATCGTGGTTCAGTGCCACCTGGAAGTAGGGTGTGGTCATCAGCCACTTTTCGCCGTTTTGGCTAAAGAACGGTAAAAAGGTTGCGTCGATGCCCTGCTCCTGGAACATCTTTACGCCGGCAGAGCTGCCAAAGTACATGGCAAGCTGCCCGTTGCCGAACATCTCGGTCACGTCGTCGTAATTGAGCTCTAAATCCGCCGCGGTCAGACCCGTGTCCTGAATGAACTGCTCCATGCGCTCGAAGCCACCCGGCCATACGGTGTCGTCCAGCCCGACACGGGTGTTGTTGGCGGGGTCGCTGTAGGCGGTGCGCCACTTGCGCCCCTCCGTGGTCGTAAGCTCGGCGGCGGAAAGCCCCTGCAGCGTTTCCATGCAGGTGTAATCGTACTGATAATCGGCAGTAAAGCCGCGAATGCCCACTTTCTCAAAGGCTTTGCAGGCCGCGACAAAGCTGGCGTAGTCGGTGGGCAGCGGAATGTCGTACTGCTCAAAAAGGTCGCGGTTGACCACGAAACCGTGGGCATCGGCGCATACGGGCAGCCAGTTTACGCTACCGTCCTCATTTTTAAAGTTGTTGAGGTAGGTATTGTAGATGGCGCCTGCCTCGTTGGTGGTGGAAAGGTCCATCAGGCTGTCCTTTAAGGGGGCAGCATCGTGCAGGGAGAAACGGCAGCAGGTAATAATGTCCGGCAAGCCGCCGTTTTGCTGCAAGAACTTATAAAAGTCCAAATCGTTGTTGCCGACGATAAACTCAATGTTTACGTCCGGCAGCTGTGCCTGCACATAGGGGGCGTACTTCTCGTACAGGCTGGTTGTCCACAGGTATACCTGAATGGTTTCTTTATTCTCCTGCGCCTCCTGCGATTTGGTGCCTTTTCGGCGCAGCCGCTCAGCAGGGATACACCCAGCACCATGGCAGCAAGCAGTGCAAAAGCGATGCACAGTTGTTTCTTCTTCATGCGACCCTTTTCCTCCCGAACCGAAGGCGGCCTGCCCGTATACAGAACTGCTCATACATGCTTTGCAAGTCCATTTCGGGTAGTGCGTCGATTGTTGGCGTAAGCCGTCCTGGTGCGGAACAGCCGAAGGCTGCCCGAGCGGGCGGCATCTTGGTCCGGATCGATTAGATCGCGCCCTAGAATGTTTGCATGATACCACCGCTACGCTGCCATTCTGAGCGCGTCGCAGCACTCATTGCGGCACTTAGGGACGTTCCTTTTCTGCCGGCAGCTGGGGACACTCCTTCAGACTAGTCATTGGGGACGATCTTAAATGACTAGTCGAACAAGAACGTCCCCAATGACGAGGCGGGGGAGGCGTGCGACAATGGTGGGCGTTGTGTTGTTCGCGCTAAGGAGTTGCCATGTTGTTGTGTCCCGTTTGCCATGAGCCTTTGGTGGACGACGAGCGCGGTGCTGTGTGCGCGGGCGGACACCGGTTTGACCGTGCGCGCGAGGGCTATCTGTATCTGCTGCGCTCGTCCAAGAGCGGCGACTCCATGGGCGATCCCAAGTCGCAGGCGCGCAGTCGTCGCGACTTTCTTAACCGCGGCTACTACGCGCCGTTGCGCGATGCGATGGTCGAGCTGGTGCGCGAGCAGGTGTCTGGACGTGCAGCGTCTGCGAATGGCCCCATGACGCTGCTCGATATTTGCTGCGGCGAGGGCTACTACACCAGTGCCATGGGCGCGGTGCCGGGCGTGGATGCTTACGGGTTCGACCTGGGAAAAGAGATGGTGCGTCTGGCCGCCAAGCGCGGCGATGCGACCTATTTCGTGGCCAATATGAAGGATATCCCCGTGGCCGATGGTGCCTTCGATATGGTGACCGAGCTTTTTGCCCCCTTTAACGAGCGCGAGTTTGCCCGCGTGCTGGCACCCGAGGGCTCGCTCTACACCGTGGTGCCGGGTGCGCGGCATCTGTTTGGGCTCAAGGAGGTGCTCTACGACACGCCATATCTCAACGATGAGAAGTTGCCGCAGACAACCGAGCTCGAGTTGGTTGGCACGAAACGGGTGTCTGCGAACATTACGCTCCAGACGCAGGCCGATATCGAGGCGGTGTTCCAGATGACGCCGTACTACTACCGCACGCGCCCTGCCGACAAAGAGCGCCTGGCAAACCTGGACACCCTTCAAACTGACATCGACTTCATCATCGCCGAGTACCGCCACAGCTAACAACCTGCCAAAAAGGGACAGGTTTATTTTGGCAGGGTTTATCTGGGCAAACGTAAAGGGCCGACCGCGTTGCTGCGCGATCGGCCCTTTTTAGCTGCTTGATAGCAGGGGTTATGGGAGGCAGGTGCCTACAGGCGGTCCTTGTTTTCGGCCTTAATGTCGTGTGCCTGCTGAATAAAGAACAGGTCGTACACCACGATGACAAAGGCACCATAGTTGATGGCGTCGCCGCCAAACGCGGGGAGCGTGAGCACAGCCTGCGCAATCGTGGCGATTGCGGCGACGATGCCGAGCTTAAACGCGCCGCCTACCTGCGAAGGCTTGTTGGCGCCCTTGATGCCCGCAACGCCCGCGGCGAGATCGATGAGGCCCTTGGCGACCAGCACGACCGTGGCGAGCATGGCGTACGGCCCGTAGGTGGACTCGGACTTGCCGGTCGCGATGCCGGCGATTCCAATGACGAGACTGGCGATGCCCAGAACAAAATAAATCAGGGCAAGGATTTTGAGTGTCTTGCGAGCGGCGCTCATAGCTGGTCCTTTCGATGCGGGCGCGGAGAATCTGTCGCACCCAGGTTGCGGCACATATCGTGAAGCACATTGTAGTTCAACGGGGCGATGCATGCGTCTGAAAGCGTCTCTTGCCTGTACGGTCCAACCTTTCAAAAAGGAAAGCTGGACGTAAGCCAAATCGATGGCAGTTCAAGTGCAGCGCTGCGATGATGAGGCCGTAACAAGGAGTTGGTCTAAGGAGGAGCCATGATGTACGGAACAGGGCAAGTGCGCGAGCCGCGGTCGTTGGGAAGGCGCATGAGCGATTCCGTGATCGCTGCCGTATGCACGGGATTGATGGCGGTGCTTTGCATTGGGATGCTGTGGGCCATGTCGCATGTGGGACAATAGCGGACGGTTGGGTGCCGACATCAACGGCGCTCACGTATCCGTATTGCTTGTGAAGGAGTGCCCATGGGCGTCATCGATCCCTTTTCTGTTGCTCGGGCCGCGGGGCTTGAGCTGATCGGGAAGCCCGAGGGCCTCACGCTCACCGACGGCGCGATGGAGCTGCGTGCTGATTTTGCCCGCATGCTTCCAAGGCTCAAGCAGGGCCGTCTGCAGCAAGAGCTGCTGGTAAAGGCTGCGCGCGCAAAAGGCATCGAGCAGCCATGGGCGATTGACGCCACGGCAGGCTTTGGCGAGGATTCGCTGCTGCTGGCGGCCGCGGGCTTTACCGTCGATCTGTATGAACAGGATTGCGTGATTGCGGCGCTCCTCAAGGATGCCTTGGATCGCGCGGCAGATGATCCGGCGCTTGCGGTTGCCGTGTCGCGTATGCGCTTACATGCGGGCGAGGATAGCATTGCTGGCCTTCGCCATACAGCTGAGCTGATCGGGCAGGGCGAGCTTGCCGCTCCCGACGTGGTGTATCTGGACCCCATGTTTCCCGAGCGTACCAAGAGTGCGGCGGTCAAAAAGAAGTTCCAACTCCTGCACCATTTGGAGCAGCCGTGCGCCGATGAGGAGACGCTGGTCGAAGCCGCGCTTGCGGTGCGCCCGCGCAAGGTTGTTATCAAGCGGCCGGTGAAGGGGCCGCTGCTTGCCGGCGTTAAGCCGAGCTATCAGCTTGCGGGCAAGGCCGTTCGCTACGATGTTTTGGTGCCGCCGCGCCCGTAGCCTGCGCGCGGTGGCCGGCGATGTGTCGGTGCCGTGCCGCTGCGTGAGCGCCGCTCCGTTGCGGAGCCTATTTCCAAGGATGCGACGTCAGATGCCACCCGCCGCAGTATTCGCATTTGTAGCAGGCCAAACCACGCCGCCCACGGTTTTCGCAGTCGGCCATAACGGCCTCGGCCTCGGCGCGTGTGTCGTAGCGGTTTTTGCGCTCGCACGATTTGTAGCGCCAAGCCTCATCGCGCTCGGCGTCCAGGGCGTCGCGGCGCTCGTCCTCGCGCGCAAACAGGTCGCTCATATCGCCGCCGGTGGCAGCGCCCAAAAACTCGCTTTTGGCCTTTGACCAGGCGGCTCGCTTTTTGCTTCCCATCCGCTCCTTGCCCTTTCCAAACGCTGGTATCATTGCTCAATCAAAGTGATACCAATAAACGTGAGGTCGCCGCGTGATGATCAGAAAAACCCTCGAGACCGACATTCCTGCCGTCATGGCCATCTATGATGCCGCCCGCGCCTTTATGCGCGCGCATGGCAACGCCACGCAGTGGCCCGAGGGCACGCCTTCGGCCGAGCAGCTGGCTGCCGATATCGCCGCCGGTGGCAGCTATGTGTGCGAAGTCGACGGTCGCGTGGTGGCGACGTTTGCCTTTTTGCCGGGCCCGGACGAGTGCTATGACGTCATCGAGGACGGTCAGTGGCGTAGCGACACTCCGTACGCCGTACTGCACCGCGTGGCGTCCGACGGCACCGTGCACGGTATCGCGGCCGCGATGTTTGCCTTTGCCAAGGCGCGCGCTGACCACCTGCGTATCGACACGCACGCGGACAATCTGCCTATGCAGGGCGCGAGCATGAAAGCGGGGTTCGAGCGCGCCGGCGTTGTGTATGTGTCGGACGGCACGTCGCGTGTTGCGTTCGACTGGCTGCGCGAGGCATAAGAGCCGAGTCACATACCAGCGTTTCATCGAAATGAAAATGGCCCCGCGTGGGGCCATTTTTGGTAAAACGCGTCGTTGTGGGGCTCGCGTTGTTACCGCCCAGATGAGTCCGGGCGGACAAAAAGGGGAGGTGCCGGCTTTCGCAAGGCGCGAACCTACGAAAATCGCCGCGCGGCAACGCAGGGCGATGAGCTCGGTCGGGGGATAGGGCCCGCTTCGCCCGCCGGCCCGTAAATTGTATCATCCAGTGTGGAACGAGGATGCCCGTTGCCGCGTGCGATGGGCTTGCAATAAGAGGAGAGCCATGTCGAAGCAAGCGGTCGTTGGAATCTTGGCGCATGTCGATGCCGGCAAGACCACGCTGGCCGAGGCCATGCTGTTCAACGCGGGTCGCATTCGCAAGCGCGGCCGCGTTGACGATGGCGATTCACACCTGGACACCAACGCGATCGAGCGCGAGCGTGGCATTACGATCTTCTCGTCGCAGGCCGTGCTCGACCATGGCGATACCCACGTCATGCTCGTGGATGCGCCGGGGCATGTCGATTTTTCTGCCGAGGCGGAGCGCACGCTGCGCGCACTCGACTACGCGATTTTGGTTGTGGGCGCCAATGACGGCGTGCAAGGGCACACCGAAACCCTGTGGCGCCTGCTTGCGCGCTATGACATCCCGACGTTCATCTTTATCAACAAAATCGACTTGGAGCATCCCGGCCGCGATGTTTTGCTGGCACAACTTAGGCAGCGTCTTTCCGAGGGCTGCCTGGATGCCGGCGAACTGCTGGCGGGCGGCGCCGTTCAGGAGGACGCTGCTGCGTTGGACGAAGCGGCGCTCGAGGAGTTTCTTGAAGCGGGTGAGCTTTCTGTCGCAACGCTGTCGCGCATGGTTGCCGAGCGCAAGCTCTTTCCCTGCTTTGCCGGCTCGGCGCTCAAGGACCAAGGCGTTGACGAGCTACTGGATGGTATATGCGCGCTGATGCGTGAGCAGGCGTGGCTCCCGGAGTTTGCCGCGCGCGTCTATCGTGTCAGCCGCGGGGATCGTGGCGAGCGCTTGGCTTGGGTTAAAGTGACCGGCGGCACGCTGCGCGCAAAACAGATGATCAGCGGGCATTCTAGTGCCGAGGCGTGGGAACAGAAGGTCGATCAGGTACGCATCTATAACGGCGAGAAGTATGAGCTTGCCCAAGAAGTTGCTGCTGGCGGTATTTGCGCCGTGACGGGTCTTGCGCACGTTCGCCCAGGGGACGCCCTGGGCGCGGAGTCCGCGGGCGATGCGCCCGTCATTGCGTCAGTCCTCACCTATACGGTGCTGCCGGGCGAACACGACGCCCATACGGTGTTCAAAGCATTGACTGAGTTGGCGGACGAAGATCCCATGCTCGGCGTAAGCTGGAATACGCATCTTGAGCAGATTCACCTGCAGTTGATGGGCGCCGTGCAGCTCGAGGTCGTGCAGCGCGTGCTGGCCGATCGTTTTGGCCTTGCGGTCGAGTTTGAGCCCGGCGGCATTCTCTATAAGGAGACGATCTCGCAGCCGGTCGAGGGTGTGGGCCACTTTGAGCCGCTGCGCCACTATGCCGAGGTGCATCTGCGTCTGGAGCCGTTGCCAGCAGGTTCGGGCGTGCAGTTTGGCACCGTGACCTCGACCGACGAGCTCGATCTTAACTGGCAGCGTCTGGCACTCACCAACGCCATGGAGCGCGACCACCTGGGCGTGCTGACCGGCTCGCCCATCACCGATGTGCGCATTACGCTTACGGGCGGCCGCGCGCATGCCAAACACACCGAGGGCGGCGATTTTCGCCAGGCCACGTACCGCGCGATTCGCCAGGGTTTGATGCGGGCGCGCGAGGCCGGCGCAGACGTGTTGCTGGAGCCGTGGTACCACTTTGAGCTCGAGGTGCCGGGGGAGTGCGTGGGCCGGGCGCTCTCGGATGCCACGCGCATGGGTGCCGAGTACGAGCCGCCGGCAATGGCGGGCGAGAGGGCGAAGCTTGTGGGTCGCGTGCCGGCATCCGAGGTGCAGGATTATGCGCTGGAGGTAGCTGCCTACACGAGCGGTCGCGGACATCTGTACCTGGAGTTCGCCGGTTATGCGGCTTGCCATGATGCCGAGCGCGTCATCGAGGCGGCCGCCTATGAGCCCGAGGCCGATCTGCCCAACACGCCCGACTCGGTCTTTTGCGCCCACGGCGCCGGCTACACGGTCAAATGGTACGACGTGCCCGCCGCGGCGCACGTAAAGGTCGATCCCGCCACCTTCCGCCCCTGGCGAGCAGCCGACGCCGAGTTTTTCGGCCACATGTGACAAAGGGGCAGCCCCTTTGTCACATGCTATTGGTATAACTCGGTACAAGTTGGTATAACTATTACCAGGGTTTGCCAATCCGAGGAGGCCGACATGAATCCAAATCCCTTTAAGCCAACGGCAGGCAAGCGGCCTCCGATGCTCATCGGTCGCGAGTCGGTCGTCGAAGATTTCGAGGAAGGACTCGACAACGGCGCCGGAGCGCCGGGCAGGCTCATGCTCATTACGGGAAACCGCGGCTGCGGCAAGACGGTTCTCCTGCGGGAGCTGCAACGTCTAGCCAATGAGCGCGGATGGGCGGTTGTCTCCGATTCCGCTTCGCTTGGCTTATGCGATCGCCTGGCCGACGCGCTTCGCTCGAATAAACCCGTTGTGACGTCAATGGAGTTTGGGCCGTCGTTTGGTCGGATGTCGGTCGAGGCGGCTCGGGCAAAGGGCCAGACGCTACGGGGGCTGGTCAACGAGCGCCTCAAGAAGCTCGGTCCAGGCAAGGGCATACTGTTTGCGATTGACGAGGCACAATCTGCGTCTATCGAGGAACTGGCGGCTCTTGCCGTTCTCTATCAGCAGGTGCTCGGAGATCAGGATGCCACGGGCTTGTCCGATAGCGACCAGCGCGGTCTTGCGCTGGTGTTCGCCGGCTTACCCAGTATGGTAGACGATTTGCTCGAAGAGCCGAGCGTGACGTTTTTGCGGCGTGCCCAGCAGCGTACGCTGGGGGCGATATCTTTGCCCAAGGTGCGCGATTCATATATCCAGACGGTTAAAGACGCTGGCCTTTGCGTTGACGCGGAGACGGCGGACCTTGCGGCACACAAGAGCATGGGGCATCCCTATATGGTTCAGCTGGTGGGATATTACATGTGGCGCTCTGCTGTCCGGCGCAACTCGCGAGTCATTGAAAGACGCGATGTCGAGGATGGCCATGCGGATGCCGTCTCCGAGTTCTACGAAGCGGTCGATGCGCCCCTGTATTACGGGCTGCGCAGTCCACAGCGCCTTTTTATCGAGGCCATGGCTACTGAAGAGGGTAAGCCGACGCGCATGGCGGATATCATTGAGCGCTGCGATCGCACTCAGAGCTGGGCGAGTAAATATCGCGCAAGCCTGATTCGCGAGCGCGTCATCGAGGCCGCCGGATACGGCCTTGTGCGGTTTACCGTGCCCATGCTGGGCGAGTATATCCGCGACCGCGTTTTATGGCATGAGTAGGGTGATAAAGGTGACGGAACAGAAGATGAGCCCGCAGGCTATCGAGGTGCGCGGTGCGCGCGTCCATAACCTTAAGGACATCGATATCGATATTCCGCTGGGAAGGCTCGTGGGTATTGCTGGCGTGTCGGGGTCGGGCAAGAGCTCGCTGGCGCTGGGAGTTCTTTATGCCGAGGGCTCGCGCCGTTACCTGGAGGCGCTCAGCACCTATACTCGACGTCGCCTGACGCAGGCCGAGCACGCCCAGGTGGACGAGGTATTGCACGTACCGGCGGCACTCGCGTTGCATCAGCGTCCTAGTGTGCCAGGCGTGCGCTCGACCTTTGGTACCATGACCGAGCTCAACAATAGCCTGCGTCTGCTCTTTAGCCGTTGCGCCCATCACGTGTGCCCACATTGCGGTGCGCGCGTGGAGCCGAGCCTCAACGTGGCCGCAGGCCTGTCGCTCACGTGCCCCGCATGCGGCCGCGAGTTCTACGCGCCGAGTGCCGAGGACCTTGCCTTTAACAGCGGCGGCGCGTGTCCTACTTGCGGCGGTACCGGCGTCATGCGCGAGGTGGACGAGGCGAGTCTGGTGCCCGACGAGTCAAAGACCATCAACGAGGGCGCGGTGCTTCCCTGGGGCACGCTCATGTGGGATCTGATGAAGCAGGTGGCTGGCGAGATGGGTGTGCGCACCGACGTGCCGTTTAACCAGCTCACGCCTGTCGAGCGCGATATCGTGTTTCATGGTCCGGCGGTTAAGAAACACATTCTCTACGTTCCCAAAAACGGCGAGGGCGCCACGCCGCTCGACTTTACCTATTACAACGCCGTCTATACCGTTGAGAATGCGCTCGCCAAGGTTAAGGACGATAAGGGACTTAAGCGCGTAGCTCGCTTTTTGCGCGAGGGCCCGTGCCGCGATTGCGGCGGCACGCGTCTCTCCGAGGCTGCGCGCCAGCCCCAGGTGCGTGGTATCAATCTGGCACAGGCGGCGGCCATGACGCTGGGCGAGGCGATTGAGTGGGTGCGCGAGGTGCCTTCATCCTTGCCGACCGAGATGCGGCCCATGGCGACGGACATCTGCGATTCGTTTTTGAGCACGGCGCGTCGCCTGGTCGACCTGGGGCTCGATTACCTTTCGCTCGACCGCGCCGGTGCCACGCTATCCACAGGTGAGCGCCAGCGCGTGCAACTTGCCCGCGTGGTGCGCAACCGATCGACGGGTGTGCTCTATGTGCTGGACGAGCCCTCGATCGGTTTGCATCCTGCCAATGTCGACGGTCTGGTAGGCGTGATGCGCGATCTGGTGGATGACGGCAACACTGTGGTTGTTGTTGACCACGATACGCGCGTTCTAGCGGAAGCTGACTATCTGGTCGAGATGGGCCCCGTTGCCGGAGCAGGCGGTGGTAATGTGATTGCTGCAGGTACGGTGGACGAGGTCGAACAATCGCAGGGCAGCCGCATCGCCCCGTTCTTGCGCTCGGACCCCAAGCGTCTGCGCCCGCAGGTGGCTGACGACGAACTGTTCGACCTAGGCCATATCCGCATGGCGACCGATGCCATCCATACCGTCAAACCACTCGAAGTCGATATCCCGCGCGGCCGCCTTGTCGCGGTGACGGGTGTTTCGGGTTCGGGCAAGACGACACTGGTGCTCGAGACGCTCATCCCGGCACTCAAGGCGCAGGCAGCCGGCGAGCGCCTGCCCAGGCACGTGCGTTGGATCGATGCCGAGGGTATCGCGCGCGCCAACCTGATTGACGCCACGCCCATCGGTGCCAACGTGCGCTCGACGGTGGCGACCTATGCCGACATCCATGACGAGCTGCGCCGCGCCTTTGCCCGTACGCCCGAGGCCAAGGAGGCAGGGTATAAGGCGGGCGCCTTTAGCTACAACACTGGCACCTTGCGCTGTCCTACGTGCGATGGCACGGGTTCGATATCGCTTGACGTGCAGTTTTTGCCCGATGTCGAGATCGTCTGCCCTGCATGCCGCGGCTCGCGTTATGCCGACGCAGCCTCGTATATCCATCGCGAGGGCAAGGACGGCAGCCTACTTACATTGCCGCAGCTCATGGATATGAGTGTGGACGAGGCCATTGACGCCACGTTGGGACTCAAGAAAGTCCAGGCGCGCTTGCAGACCTTGCACGACCTGGGTTTGGGCTACCTGACACTGGGCGAGCCCACGCCGGCGCTCTCGGGCGGCGAGGCGCAGCGACTTAAGCTTGCGAGCGAGATGGGCCGCGTGCAGGACGATGCCGTATTCGTATTCGACGAGCCCACGATCGGCCTGCATCCGCTCGATGTTCAGGTGCTGCTGAGTGTGTTTGACGGCCTCGTTGCCAAGGGCGCCACGGTTATCGTGATCGAACACGACCTCGACCTTATCCGTAATGCCGATTACGTGATCGACATGGGCCCGGGCGGCGGCGACGCAGGCGGACAAATCGTCTGTGTCGGCACGCCGGGCGACATCGCTGCCTGCTCCGCAAGCATCACCGGCCGCTACCTCTAACCGAATGTGACAAAGGGACTGTCCCTTTGTCACATTCCCGTTAAAGCCAGCATCTGTCGGCATGGCGCTTGAACAGTTTTCGCGTGAGGGTCAAAATGGCCTCAACCCATTCGCGAAATTTGCACGCCCTATAGTGAGTGGGCTCTCGCTTGAGCTGATGCTGCCAAGAGGCAGCCGATAGGGGCAATTATGGACAATCGAATCTTTGGGTATGCGCGTGTCTCTTCCGCAGACCAGAACCTGGGCCGCCAATTAGACGCGCTGGCAAGGTTTCCCGTGCAACGGAGCCAGATTTATGCTGACAAGGCAAGCGGTAAGGACTTTAAGCGTCCCCAGTACCAGCGTCTTCTTCGCAGGCTGCGCGAAGGCGACGTTCTCGTGATCAAAAGTATCGATCGTTTGGGCCGCAATTATCGTGAAGTCCTCGATGAGTGGCGACGCATCACGGTGGATAGGAATGCTGCCATCGTGGTGCTTGATATGCCATTGCTCGATACGCGCGAGCAGCCTGATGGCATTACGGGAACGTTCATGGCGGATCTGGTTCTTCAAATCTTGAGCTATGTGGCGCAGCTAGAGCGCGAAAACATCAAGCAACGCCAGGCGGAGGGCATCGCGTCGGCGCGTTTGCGTGGCGTGAAATTTGGAAGGCCGGCATTCGAACGCCCAGATAGCTATCGCGATGTCATCAAATTATTCGAAGGGGGAGAGGTTACGAGGCGAGAGGCTGCTGCGCTTTTGAACGTCAGCGTCTCGACGTTCGATCGTTGGAGACGGGCGGACGCGACCAGTTTTGACCGTTTGTCGTCTGCTCGTCCTCTTTAGCTAGACATTTTGACGAGGGGAGTTAATTACACAGAGCCCACTCCTTCCCTCGATGTTTATCCAGTTCACGCCCTTGAACCAAATAGTGCCACCGCGTTGCCAATTCGTCTGCTTTTTGACGAGGGCTATATATCGTGTTTTGTTTTGTATTTAAAGGAGGACGAAATGAAAAGGCGTTATGGAATGGCTCTGGTGACCGCGCTATTTGCGATGGTGTTTTGTGGGGCGCTTCTGCTGAGCGGCTGTTCGCAGTCTGAGAAGAAAAATGATGAACCTGATTATGCCGATGACCGTGCAATGGCTGTGATTGCTCAAGGTTATCAAAAGCGGTCGGATTATATCGAATCGCTTGGAGAAGATGCTGATCTAAGCTCGAATAAAGTGCGAAAAGAGATAATTAAAACCGAGATCGATAACGACAAAGAACTCAAAAAGGCGCCTTTTAAAGACGCTAAGATGCAGGAAGATGTCATCGCCTATCTCAACCTGCTTGACAATCAGCTTGATGTTACCAAGAAGTATGCGGAATCTGATCCTAAGTACTACGAGGAATGGGAAAAGGCCTACGACGCACGATCCGCACAGCTTAAGAAACTGGTCGATCGATATGACTTAACAGTCGATGACGAGTATCAAGATGAGTTTGACGAGCTAATTAAGAACGGTAGGACCGTAGAGGAGAAGACGCATAACGATGAGGTTATCAACGGTTTGCTCTCATCGGCGAATTTTGAGAAAAGTGATGATGGCTACGGTCTCTATACGTACACCGCAATCGTCGAAAATACCTCTGACATATCGTTCGAAAACGTTTATCTAAACGTTGCCCTTTACGATGCCGATGGTGTGAGGGCGGAAGAATGCTACGCAGATACATCTGCCTGGGCGCCTGGCGAGAAGGTGAAGTTTGAGGTAATGAGCGAGGTTGACGCCTCGAGGCTTGCGCCGACGGTGTCGGGTTACAGCGTCAAGGAATAGTTCGCGGGAATTGAAAAGAAAGCGCGGCCGTTTTCTTTGAACGGTCGCGCTTTGCATTGAGCCGTTGACGGAATGATTCGTGCCATCATGCTCGCGCTGGAAGATGATGGGAACGTCGGGGCAATAAAGGAAAGGTGAAACAGGATGGCAAAAACAAAATTTCTTACAACGATACCGCAAAAGGTTGCCTTTGGCGGGTTAGTCGTTGTTACGGTTCTAGCGGTTGCCTGGGGTATCTGGATGTCATTGACGCGTAATCCTACAACGATCAGCGATGATTCGATTCGCGAGGAGATCACGCCAGTCGTTAAGCTCGTGACGTACGAGTACAACTTCACCCAGCTGCTTTCAATTGATGAGGCGGGCAATCCGCTTGGGTGGGAAAACCCCTTTACGTCTAAGCGATATGTCGCAACGATTGACGGCAAAGCTGACATCGGGATCGATGCCGATAAGATGAAGGTTACAATCGTACGGGCTAATATGGCCGATAAGAATTCAGAGGTCAAGAGCGTAAAGGTTATACTGCCTCACTCGGAGATCACCTCGTTCTCGACAGACCCCAATACGCTTAAGAAATATGTTGAGGACAATGGCTTTCTTAACTGGAATCAAGTAAGCACGGATGATCTAAACACGTTATTGAAACAGGCAAAGAAAGAGCAGACCAAGAAGGTCAAGGAAAGCAATATGCTCCAAGAATCTGATGATAGAGCCTGCGCCCTTATCGAAAAACAGGTCAAAGCCTTATGCGGCGATGACGTCAATGTTGACGTTGCGTTTGAGTAGGGGTGAATAGCATGTTGGATAAACGGCAACAGATCGCTGGGGCCGGCTCGCTTCTGATCGGGCACTACACCACCTTTCTCGACACTACCTTCAACTCGGCATTTGGCGATGAATATACGGTTGATTTCGACTATCGGAAATAGGAGGTCACAATGGAGGATAAAGACGATCTGGCTGTTGTCGAAAGGGAGGAGCCGCCGCGACATAAGCAGAGTTTTGATATCCGTAAGGCCGCTGCCGGGTTGGTTGATGGCGCCGGAAGCGCGATGGCGGGCGCGGTTGCAACCGTACAGAAAGTTGCCGATGGTGCAATGCGTGCTGCAACTCCGCTGGTCGATGACGCCTTGGCAGCTATTGCTGATGCGGCCGATGGTGCGGCAGGTACTGCTGCGGATATCGGTGACGCGGTCAACGATTGGGCATACCAGCAGCAGCTTAATAGATACAGGCCGGTAACCAAGGAGACCTATCAGAGTCCTTCATTCCATTTGCCGAACATGATTCGAATTGTTGACGGAAATGAGCGCCGGGGCATCGACGCCTGTAGAGATGCTATTGGTTGGCTGGATACTGTTAAGGGCACGCAGATTTTCAATCTGTACCGCGAGGCAATCGGGGATAGCGAATTGTCTTTCTATCCTAAACCATCTCTTTACTCCACATATTACATAGATGCTTTTGATCGGTCTCGCTTTGTTGAACTTGACTCTTATTTTGCAACCATGCAACAAGACAAGATGGCCGAGTTGAGACGGATTGCGTTCATGCTTGGCGCGAAGCGCTGCAAGCTGGAGGTGACGGAGTACGAGGAAACTCGGCGAGGCCGCCAGGTTAAGGGAAATGCCAAGGCGGGAAAGAAGGGCTCGGTTCGAATCGACGGTTCCTTGAGCGATTCAACGAGAAGCGAGAAGAAAATTCTGTTTACACAGGAATTTGAGGGTGACATGGTTCCACAGCGCCCTGAGCTCCATTGGTATGCCCATGACTCAGATGTTCTCTTGTTAATTGAGACGAGATGTGGTGGAGAGGATAAAAACAAGGCGAAGAGCTATCGGGTCGAATTGAAAAGTGAAACGACCATGACCATGTCTGTATCACTTGCTATGGCTATCGACGAGGCATGCAGCAAACTGAACATAAGGGCGAATTCGAGCCTGACAAGCCAAGCTAAGCGAGAACTCCGGCAATCGTTTGTATTTGAAGTTGAATTCTGATGTGTGGGGACCATTTGCTGCGGGGTTCCTGTCCTTTACGGGGTGGAAGCATAGAAACCCATACGGTGCAACTCAGTAAAAGTTAGTAATATACTGGCATCTTTTCTAGTTAAAAGCGTTTAAAACCGGTTAATTCCATTTAAATCAGTAGGTGCAATATGTGACAAAGGGACAGTCCCTTTGTCACATTCCGGGGAAGTTTGTCTGGCGCAGGGCCTCGTAGAGGACGATGGCGGCGCTGTTGGAGAGGTTGAGTGCGCTGATGCGGTAGTCGTCCGGATTGACGAAGTTGCCGCAGATATCCTGTCGAAGGATGGCTTCGTGGCTGTCCTCGGTATGCCCGAGCGACTCCTCGTGGGCCTCCCAGGCGTCGGCGTTTTCGAGCGAGTCGCAATCGCGCAACATGGGGATGCGCTCGCAGCGCTCGGGCGCCGCGGCAAGCAGTGGCTCGGGAATCCCCGAGCTCTCGCTGCCAAAGACCAAAAAGTCACCGTCGCGGTAGGTACTTTGCGCATAGGTGCGGCGCGCCTTTTTGGTCAGCAGATGCAGGCGTTCGTCGGCGGGGGAGAGGCCGTTGCGCGCAAGGAAATCCTCCCAGCCGGCATAGGTCGTCACGTCCAAGTTTTGCCAGTAGCCCAGGCCGGCGCGACGCACTGTCTTGTCGTCGAGCGAAAACCCCAGCGGCTCCACCAGATGCAGGCGGGTACCGGTAACCACGCAAGTGCGGCCGATATTGCCCGTATTGGCCGGAATCTCGGGCGCATACAGCACAATGTTGAACATGAATCTCCTTGGCTCAGAACGAAAAACCACCACGAAGGGCACCTTCGTGGTGGTTTGGCGGTTACGTAGGCGGAAAAATACTCGCTTGGATAAACCTAGGCGCGGTGCCAGTCGGTCAGGCAGGCATCGAGGGAGGCGATGAGTGCGTCCTTGTCCATGTGACGGCCGATGATGCACAGGCTCGTCATGCGGTCGCCCGTCTCGTCGTCCCAAATCTGCATGATTTCGGGGTTCTCGTCGATGATCTTCTGCTTCTCGCCCTCGGGCGCGGAGTCAACGAACAGACCGTTCTCCATCAGGCGCATCTGGTGGCCGGCCTGCTCAAACATGTAGCACATGTCCGGATCGCCGGTCTGCCACAGCGGGCCCTTGACGCGAATGACCTCGTCGGGCCACTCCTGCTCAACAAAATCGGTGAACTTCTGCAGGTCAAACGGCTTGCGGCGCGAGTACACAAAAGTCTCGATGTCGTACTCGAGCACCTCGGGGTCGTCGTGCTCCTCGGGATGTTCCATGGCCTCGATCCAGGCGGCGGAGTTGTAGGCGCGCATAAAGTCGAAGCGGTCGGTGTCGAGCAACTCCTCCATGGGGACCTCGCCGTTTTGAGCCTCGACAATCACGGCGTCCTTCTGCAGGCTGCGCACGATGGCCTTGAGCTCGGCAATCTGCTCAGGCGTGACGGTATCGGTCTTGTTGAGGATCAGCGTGGAGCAAAACTCGATCTGCTGGATGAGCAAACTCTCGATGTCGTCCTCGTCGATATCCTCGGCTAGCAGATCGCGACCGCCGTTGAACTCGTCGTACATGCGGGCGCAGTCGACCACGGCCACGATGTTGTCGAGCGCGAGCTTGGGCTCGCCGCCCACCTTGGCCTCGTCGCAGAAGCTCGAGATGGTGTAGGCGATGGGGATGGGCTCGCAAATACCCGAGGCCTCGATGATGATGTAGTCGAACTTGCCCGAATCGGCGATGCCCTGCAGCTGGTTGGCCAGATCGTCCGAAAGCGTGCAGCAGATGCAGCCGTTGGTGAGCGGGATGAGGTCGTCGGTCTCGGAAAGGCCGCCGTCGGCGATAAGGCTGGCGTCGACGTTGATCTCGCCGATATCGTTGACGATCACGGCAGCACGGATGCCGCCGTCGTTGGCGAGGATGTGGTTGAGCAGCGTGGTCTTGCCGGCACCGAGGTATCCGGTAAGCATGATGATCTTCACGGGTTTGTTGGGCATGTGCCCTCCTTTGTTAGACATGGCTTACAGTTGAATCTTATGCTAAACGCCTGCTCTTATACCCACGCGCCGACAAATAACACAGGCTACTCCCAGGCTCCCCACACATCGGGGCAATAGCCGACGGTGGCCTTTTTGCCGTTGCGCACGATGGGCTCGGCCAGAACCTGCTGGTTCTCGAGCAGCTTATCAAAGCGCTGGCTGGGGGTGAGGTGCTGGATGAGTGCGAGCGTCTCCTCGTCCTTGGCTTTGGGGTTGAGCAGCTTGTCGATGCCGCCGACCGCCTGCATCACGCTCGTGAGCTCGCCCTTGCTCATCTCCTTTTCCTTAAGGTCAATAAACTGCACCTTAATGCGGCGCTCCTTAAAATAACGCTGGGCCTTCTTGGTATCGAAGGACTTTTTGGTGCCGAAGATTTGCACGTTCATATTTATGTTCCGCCGTTCTACCGAATAAAGTTGGTTCGCTCGCGATCGGCCTCGGGGGCTTCGATGCCGGCGGCCTTTCCCGCCTCGATGCAACGCAGCAGCCAGGCCATGTTTTTACCGATGTTTCGCATGGTGGCAAGGCCCTCGGCGTCCTGGGCGGCCTCGCCCGGCATGGCACCGAAGACGTTGTTCCAGTAGGTGGATGCTACCACGGGCATCTGGTTGATGGTGAAGTACTTGTTGAGCACGTCGAAGGTGGTCGACGTGCCGCCGCGACGGGCAACGGCGACAGCGGCGCCCGGCTTGTGCGTAAAGGCCTTGCTGCCTGCATAGAATGCGCGGTCGAGTGCCGAGAGGATGCGTCCGCTGGGATGTGCGTAGTAGACGGGCGAGCCAAAGACAAAGCCGTCTGCCTGCTCGGCAGCGGCAATCAGCTCGTTGACCACATCGTCGTCAAAGGTGCAACGGCAATCGAGCTTGCCGCACTGGCCGCAACCAATGCAATCGCGAATGGGCTTGGCGCCCAGCTGAAACATCTCGGCCTCGATGCCTTCGGCGTTAAGCTGCTCGGCGACCTCGGCGAGTGCGCGGGCCGTGTTGCCGTTTGCCTTGGGGCTGCCATTGACCAAAAGAACCTTCATCACAAACTCCCTCTGCTGTCGGTGACTTCTGCAGAGGATTATCGCACGAGCGGGCAGATGGCGTGGGGCACGATGCCGGCCCCGAGGGCCCACGGCAGGCACGCTTACCAGGTACGAGCGGGATACGGTCCAGAGGATGTTGGAGTGCGGGGCCTCGTGCGAGCAGATTGTAAGGGGTCTGGGCGGGTCGCCCTCGATGGCGAGCTTTGAGGCCTTGGAAGGCGGGCTGCTGCGGCGGCTATGGTTTATACTAAGGCGGTTGCTATCGAGTAATTCATACTTGGTTTGATTCGATTGTGAATGCGTAACTAGGATGGAAAGCAAAGGAAACTCTATGGAAACAGAGGATGCTGTTTGCTTGATGACTTCGATTGCCTTGATTGTCCTTTCAATCCAATACCGAAGAGGAAGATGGCTCTGCTCAATTGCTGGATATGATGTCACAAAAAGGGAGAGCGAGATTGATATACGCCCTTACGCAAAGCTGATTTCTTCTGTGACGTTATGGATGGGGCTGCTGTTTTTCTTGTGGGCGGTAGAGGGCTGGGTACGTGATTGGAATACCAGCGTTTTTGAAGTTTTGGTTCTACTTCTGTTCAGCTTGGCCTCTTTGTCGTTCGTGCGGCTCGTTAGGTTTGTGTTTATGAGGCGATAGCCAGCGGAAGTGGCTGGACGACAAAATGGACCAATGCAGCCAATTGTCAATAGAATTTGATAGGCTTGGCTTAACAGATTTACTCGAGGGCATATCCGTGGCGGGGGATAGGTTCTATCTTGTTGAGCACTTATTTGCATCAGGCAAAGTAAACCAAGAGTATCGAAACGGTGCCCCCGGGCCCCGGGAGGGACTGAGGGGACGTTCGGCTAACTGCGGGTACGACCTATTTGCCCAATGTGTTCGGTTGAGATCGGAAATTAACCATCATGCGCCCCATAACGCTAGCCCAGTTTGGTGCCCGGTACCTGCGGCGCCTCTTTAACCAGCGCATTGAGCTCGTTCAGAATGGAAACAGGCTGTCGGTCGACGGCGTCCAGATGAAGCGTCGCCACGTGAAGGGGTGGTTGATATTCAAATGAGCCGAGGAGCACGGGCGACCCCAAGAACCGCTCGATTTCGTCTGCAACCGCGTCGGTCTCTTCGGGATCAAGCTCGTCAAAGAGCGCCACGAACATCGGCCCCGTCGAGCGGAACAGACGACCCTTGCCGCGCGAGCATTCCATGAGGCAGGCGGCAGTTTCTGCCAAAACGCGATCGCCTGCATCAAAGCCATAACGGGCATTGACTTGGGCGATATCGTCGATTTTAATGGCGATCAAGCCTGCCTTGCGCGCCACGCGACGCATTTCGCCAATGGCGTTGACCAGGGCGTGGATATCGCCCAGGCCGGTCACGGAATCGGTCGTATCTGCCAAGCTTCGGTTGACGACAATGCCCACATACATGTTGGGCTCGGTATCGGTGCCGTCCAGGCGGTAGCCCGTGCAGTCGCAAAGCGCGTATTTTCCGGCGGTATTCATGACGCGATACTGCATGCAGTGGAAGTGCCACGTGCCGTTTACCACCATATCGAGCTCGGCACGTACGTTGTCGCGGTCCTCGGGGTGAACACGGGCAAGCCATATATCGAGCGAGTTGTAGGGATGCTGGGAGGGTAGGTCAAAATCGCGCACGGCATTAACCGACCATTGCGATTCGCCGGTGTCGAGGTTAATGATGAACGGATAGCGTGTCTCGGAGCTCATGGAGATCGCTTGGAACGCCCGGTCGTTGCAGAGAGGCTGATCTGCGACCGGGTGTTGCGGCACGTCATTGTCTTTCGGTTGCTGCACACGATGCATAAGCTTATAGCGATACATCTTGCGATCGGCATCCATCGTCATCTGGCGACGCGTGTCGCCGGCAAGTGGATCGACACGCGAGCAGCCAAAGCTAAAGCTGCCGATCATGGGCGCCTTGCCGCCTGAGCTCGCCTCGATCAGTCCGGCACGTACCTGCTCCAAGCGCCGCTCGAGTTCAGTCTCGTTTGCGGAGAGCGAGATGAGCACAAACTCGTCTCCACCGATACGGAACAGCATCTCATCGTGCTCCATGGTTTCGGAGAGCGTGCGGCAGATGCTCAGAATATAGCGATTGCCTTCGGCGTGGCCAAACCTATCATTGCAATGTTTGAGATGGTCGATGTCAATATAGGCGCAGGTGAAGAGGTCGCCTTTGCGCCAGAGTTGCTCGACGTGACGGTCGAGTCCGCTGCGGTTGCCCAAGTTGGTGAGCGGGTCGATATAGGCGTTGCTCTCAAGCAGCCGGCGCTCTTGTTGCAGGATGGCATGCGTCTTTTGAAGTTGCTCGCCAACGGCGCGTAGCTCAGCAGGCAGCGCGGCAACATCGAGTTCGGCGGTCGAGATGCCATTCGCAAGTCGTTGGAGATAGGCGATAATCGATTGCTCGCCCAAGCGATACGACTCGTTCATGATGGATAACCTCCTTGGGCACAACAGTGGTTTGTATCATATCCCCAATTTGGTTTGGATTGGGGATATAAGTTAGCCAATGGGGACAAAACACCCCTTCGGCGGTGGCGTTTTTGGGGCGTAGGCTGGCTCATGGGGACAAACGTCCCCCTCGGTGCCAGCGTTTTGCGCGCGAGCGTATTAGTTGTTGTCGCCACCATCGAGTAACGCCTCAAAATCCTCCGCCTGCATGGGACGGTAGTAGAGGAGGCCCTGAGCGTAGCGGGCGCCCATTTGGCGCAGCATGTTTGCCTGCTCATTTGTCTCGATGCCTTCGATCACAACGGGCAGATGGAGCGACTGCGCCATCTCGAGCATTGATGAAATGATTTGCACGCTGCGGCCTTGATCGCCGTCGACGGGCACAAACGTGCGGTCGAGCTTGATGACGTCGACGTTGACGTTCTTGAGCATCGCGAGCGTGGACTGGCCGGTGCCAAAATCGTCCATGTAGGTCGAGAAGCCGCGGTTGTGCAGGTCGGCCGTCAGCTTATCCACAGCTTCGGACTCTCCCGTATAAGCCGTCTCGGTGATCTCGATGCGCATGAGCTCGGGCGGCAGATTGTATTGGGCGGCGAGTGCCCCCATATGCTCGGCAACGTCGCAGGCAAGGATATCCATGCGCGACACGTTGAGCGAGATCGGAACCACGCGAAGCCCTCGATCGATGCGCCCGCGCAGCCACGAGGCAACGCCCTGCCAAACGTATTTGTCGAGCGTCACCACAAAACCGCTTTCCTCGAGAGCGGGGATAAAGGTGACGGGTGAAATGAGGGAGCCATCCTTGTCAATCCAGCGCGTGAGCGCTTCGGCGCCAGTGATCTCGCCGGTTTCCATGTCGACCTGGGGCTGCAAGTAGTAGGTAATGCGGCCGTTTGAGAGCGCATACTGGAATTCGGTCAGCGTGCGGTGGAACGAGATTTCGCGCTCGTACTCCTCGGGGCGGAAAATGGCAATGCGCTCCTTAAAGTCGTTTTTTGCACGCCGATTGGTAAACATGGCCTTGGCCTGCGCATCGATGGTGATTTCCTCGTTGGAGTCGATGGGGTAGACGCCCATGGACGGCCAGAAACCCACGCCGTCATCATGCTTGGCCACGGCCTCGCGAACGCTGTTATAGATTTGATGGACGGTGTCGTGCTCAAAGGGGATGAGTATGCAAAAGTCGTCTTGGCCCCAGTATCCTGCGACGCCCATGTCGGCATTCTCGATATCCTTGAGGACCGTGCCCACGTCGGCGAGCATGCGGTCGCCCTCGGCCTGTCCGTGCCATTCGTTGAACAGTCGCATGTGCCCCATGTCGACGGTGGCGATACACCAAGCGCCGTCGCGCCTTGTCTGGAGAAATGCGTTGGCGCGCCGCATAAACTCGCTGGGTCGACAGAGGCCCGTGAGCATATCGATGCGCTCGGCGATGGCGCTTTTGCGCTCTATCTCGGGTATGGGGAGGCTGTCGTTGGGAACAAGTCCGCCGGCCGTGCGAAGGCGACGGTCGAGTTCGCCTAAAACGGCGGTCGCTTGGTTGGCTAGGCGCTCGTAGAAGGCCGGGACGACAAGACAGACGGGAGTAATGGTATCGCCCGCGATTCGAACGGGAGCGAAAACGGCCTCTTTTAGATGATGGACCAGTTGCTCGAACGCCTCATGGTCCAAATCGTTGCTGAGCACGACAAACTGGACGCTTCGTGAGCGGTAGACGCGACTCCTGCCACGGGTGATCGACAACATGCGGCCTGCGTATTCGGCGAGCATGTTGTCGACAGCCTCGGCTCCGTAAAGCTCGTTGAGCTTTGTCGTGCCGCGAACGCGCACCGCTATAAGCCCCGTCTCGCAACAGTCGCGACGGCAGGCATCGATAGCGTTGAGCAACATGCGCTGCGTTCCAAGGCCCGTGGCGGCGTCGACGGTCTCGGCAAGCGAGTGGTTGACGAGCTCGCCAACATAGAGCGAGGGGACATTTCCGTCGCCGTCGATACGAAACCCGCGAGCACGGCAGAGAACGTAGTCGCCGGCGGCGTTGCGTACGCGGTATTGCATGACGCGACGGTGCTTGGAGCCGTTATAGATCTGGTCGATATCGTCGCTATAGGCCTCGAGGTCATCGGGATGGACGCGCGTTTTCCAGTAATCGTGGCAGTTGTCTATATGCTCCGAAGGAAGGCCAAGGTCGCGCATAGCGCCTTGTGACCAAAGGGTGCGATGTTTGTCCAGGTTCTCGATAAAGAAATAGCGGCCTTCGTTGAGCATCGAAAGGGCGTCGAAAATGCGATCGCTAACTTCGAAATCGTCGGCGTGGACTTGCGTGATATTGCGTCGATCAAGGTGCACGGCATGGCGCAGCTTGTAGTCGTACATGCGATGGTCGGCATCGAGCGTCATGCGATTGGAGGCTTCGCCCAGGGCGGGGTCGGCGTGTGACACTCCGTAGCTAAACGAGTGAGGCATCTCGGAATCGTTATTTTTGAGCAGGACCTCTCGACAGTGCTCCAGACGTTCGGCAAGGTCATCCTCGGTCGCGATTGTGGACAGGATGGCAAACTCGTCGCCTCCCAGGCGAAATGCCGCCTCGTCCACCTTCATATACAGCTTGAGATAGAGGCTCGCCTGCAAGATATAGCGGTTGCCCTCGTCGTGTCCAAAGATGTCGTTGCAGTGCTTAAGGTTATCGATGTCGAGAAACGCCATGGTTACGGGCAATTCCTGCTCCCAGATTTCCTCGAGGGAACGGGTAAAGCCGCCGCGGTTGCCAAGACCGGTAAGCTCGTCGGTAAAGGCAGTCCTGATCAGATCGTCCTGACGCTCGAGAAGGTCACGGATGGTCTTTTCGAGCGTCTCGGTGTAATTGCTGGCGATATCCATGCTGTAAGCGGCTTCCTGAGGTCGGGGTGTATTGCGTCGGGCGAGCTCGTTGTACACACGCGTTGCTGCTCAACGCTTTGCGTGTATCCAGGCCCCCGCCTTGCTGCGTCGCTGGTTTAATATGTCGGTCAGTGTTCGCTGCTGATAACTATTGAGTAGTATAAACAACAATAGAGGATTGTATATGGGTGCCCCTGCCGCGGGCGGCTATTATTCGCCAATCGGTAGCGTGACGATGCGATGCTCGATATAAATGCGACTGAGTCGATATATGTTGGCGGGTATACTTGTTCCGCTTTAAAACACGGGAACGGAGATGGTCGCATGGCACAGCCAGACACGACGCGCACGGTGGGGCTTGCGCTCGAGGGAGGCGGCTACCGCGGTATGTATACGGCGGGCGTGCTCGACGTATGGATGGAGCACGGCTTAACCTGCGACCATATGGTGGGTGTCTCGGCGGGCGCGGCGTTTGGCTACAACTTTAAATCGCGCCAGATCGGCCGCGCCATTCGCTACAACAAGGCCTATTGCGCCGACAAGCGCTATGCGAGCGTGACGAGCTGGTTGCGAACCGGCGATATGTTCAATGCCGAGTTTGCCTATCATGAGGTACCCATCGAGCGCGATCCCATTGATCTGGAGGCATATCGCGCCTGCCCCATGCGGTTTACGTGCGTATGTACCGATCTTAAGACGGGGCAGGCCGTCTACCATGACCTGCCCTATGGCGACGAGCGCGATATTGAGTGGATCCGGGCGTCGTCGGCGATTCCCGTGGCGACGCGTCCTGTTGCCATCGAGGGTCGTAAGTACTTGGATGGCGGTGTTGCCGATTCCATTCCCAGCGCTTGGCTGTTTGAGCAAGGCTATGACCGCAACGTGGTGGTGCTGACGCAGCCGGCGGGCTTTGTAAAGCAGCCCAATAGCGTGATGCCTATGCTGCGTCGCGTGTATCGTCACTATCCGGAGTTTGTTGCGGCGCTTGAGCATCGGCACGAGGTCTACAATGCCACGCTCGATGACCTGGCGCGTCGCGAAGCCGCTGGCGAGATCTTTGTGGTGCGGCCGAGCGAATCGGTGAAGGTGCCGTCGCTGTGCCGCGAGCCCGATGAACTCGAGCGCATCTACCAGATCGGCCGTCGCGATGCGGAGGCGACGTTGCCCGCGCTGGAAGCGTATCTGGCGGGGTAGGGACTACGCCGGAAACTGCATCCCGTAATCAGCGTTCAGACTGGGACGTAGTTTCCCGCTGGTCCTCTATGCGGAAAGCGCATCCCAGAATGGACGTCCAAACTGGGATGCGCTTTCCGCTGTTGAAGATATAGGGCTGCGGAGCAGCTGCTCGGCATGAGTCTATGCCTGCTGCCAGGTATCGACGAGCTCCTTGGCTGCGGCGTAGGGGTCGTCGGCACTGCAGACGGCGCTCACCACAAAGAAGCCGTCGACGCCGGTAGTCTTGAGCTGCGGCAGATCGGCCGTTTTGACGCCGCCGCCCACCACGATGGGCACGGGGCTTGCTGCATGGAGGGCAGCCAGGTCCTCAAAGCTCTTGGTGATGATGGAGCCGTCGGCCGCGCGTCCGCAGTCGCGCTTGGTCTCGGTCTCGTGGAGCGGGCCCACGCCCAGGTAATCGACCAGGCTCATATCGGCGGTCTTGACGTACTCGAGCATCTCCTCGCAGCGGGCGGAAAGGCCCACGATGGCATCGGGACCCAGCAGCTTGCGACAGACCTCGACGGGAATATCGCTCTGGCCCACGTGCACGCCGTCGACCGCAATGCCCTGCTCGCGTGCGGCGAGTACGCAGTCAAGGCGGTCATCGATCAGCAAGGCGACCTGACCGGTCTTGCCGGCCTGTGCGATTGCCTGCGCGGCGTCGCCGGTCAGCGCAATGATCTCGCGGGCGCTTGCCACCTTGGAGCGCACCTGGATGCAGGTAAAGCCGGCATCGAGTGCCTGGGCCACCACATCGCCCACGGGGCGCCCGAGCGTGTTTTCGGGGCCGAGTACCAGATAGGCCGAGATATCAAGGTTGTCGCGGATGCTCATCGTGCTTCCTCCTGCTTTTTGATCTGTGCTTCCATGCGCTCGAGTTTGCCGGTCATGGTGTCGGTAAATCCGGGTCGAATATCGGCTTTGAGCACGACTTCGGTGCGGATGCCCTTGCTCGCCAACACAAAGGTCGCGTCGCGCACGACCTGCATGACCTCGTCCCAGTCGCCCTCGATCTCGGTGAACATCGAGGTGGTGCGGTTGGGAAGGCCGCTCTCGCGAATGACACGCACGACCTCGGCGACCTCGGCGGACAGCTCATCGCCGGTACCGCATGGGGCGATGGCCACGGCGACGAGTGTGTTCATGCCGGCATCGGTTGCGGGCTCGGACATGGCTTATGCCTCCTCGAGCTCGAGTCGGTTATCGGCAATGTCCTGGGCGGTCGCGCGGTAGAGCTCGTCGATAAAGGCGACCTTAAAGCTTGCCGGGGCATCGGCGACAGCGGCGGCACGCGTGCCGGCAACGTTGTAGACGGCGGCACCGCAGACGGCTGCCGTAAACGGATCGGCGGCGCAGGCATACACGGCCAGCACGCCGCCTTGCGAGCAGCCGCAACCGGTGATCTTGGACATAAGCGGGCTGCCGCCGTGGGACTTGGCCACGGTTGTGCCGTCGGTAATCAGGTCGACTTCGCCCGAGACCACAACGGCGCCGCCGGTGTAGCGGGCGAGCGCCACGGCGGCATCGCGGGCAGCGTCTACCGTGTCGGTGGTATCGACACCGCGCACGCGGCTCAGATCGGCCGCCTCACCCTCAAGACCCCACAGGCCGGCGAGCGCGATGATCTCGGAGGCGTTGCCGCGCACGATGGCGGGCTTGTACTGCTTGAGTTCGTTTACCAACTGGGTGCGCAGGCTACCGATGCCCAGGCCAACCGGATCGAGCACCCAGGGCTTGCCGGCGTCGTGTGCCGCCTTGGCCGCGCGGGGAATCGTCTGCTCGTAGATGGGGAAGAGCGTACCCATATTGAGATAGATGGCGCCGCCGCCGGCAACGAGTGCCTCGCCCTCGTCGGGCAGATAGACCATGGCGGCCGATCCGCCCACGGCGAGCTGTGCGTTGGCGACAAAGTCAATCGTCACCGTGTTGGTGATGGAGCCTGCCATCGGATTGGTGGCGTGAATCTCCTCCACGGCCTTGATCACGTTTTGCTTAAGCTGTTCCGAATCGATCACTGCACATGCCTCCTTGGCATAGAAAAGGGGCGCTGTGCATAGACAGCGCCCCTAAAAAGGCGGCATGCTCCCTACGCCAGCATTAACTGACAGGTTCAAAGGATTGGGCCCCATGCCCTCTCAGCCTTGTGGTTTGCACCGCCGGCACTCCCGCATCGAATCTGTTGTTCCCTATACTAGCGCATCGGTACAATGGTTACGATGAAAACGACTGGGGGACCCTATGATCAAACTTGTGCTGACCGATATGGACGATACGCTGATTCCGGCCGGGCATGACGGCGCCAGCGACTATGCCATCGAGGGCATTCATGCCATGCAGGCGGCGGGTCTGCACTTTGGTCCGGTTTCGGGTCGTCAGCCGTCTGCGATGGGCTGGATGTTTAAAAATCGTTCCGAGTGCTATTCGACCGGCGCGTTCTGCAACGGCCAGGTCATGTTTGTGGACGGCGAGGTGGTAGCCTCGCATGCGACCGACAACGCCGCCCTTATGCGCTTGGCTGACTACTTGGAGCAAGAGACCGACGATACGTATCTGAAGGTCTACGGCCTGGGTGATGACTTTTGGGGCAACGATGCCTATTGTGTGACGAGCGACCCCGAGCGCGTGCGCCGCGCCATGGAGTCGGGCGGCAACGCATGGCTCAAGGGCGAAGAGGCCCCGTGCCGTCCTGTCGTCGATGACGCGTCGGTGTTCAAGGCGAATATCTGGAGTGCTCGTTCGCGTGAGGAGCTCGCGGAGCTACGCGAGCGCGTTGCCGCTGAGGTGCCGGAACTCTCGCTCGTGTTTCCCAACAATCGTGTGCGCCTGTTCGACATTCTTCCAGCAGGTTGGGACAAGGGTTGCGCTGCGCTGGAGCTGGCGCGCGCTTTGGACCTGACGTCCGACGAGGTGGCCGTATTTGGCGATTCCGATAACGACCTGCCCATGATCGGTGCCGTCCCCAACTCCGTTGCAGTCGCCAATGCCAACGAGGCCGTCACGGCTGCCGCGCGCTGGCATATCGGCGCTGCGGCAGACGATGCGGTTGCCGGGGCTCTGCATCAGATTGCCGCCTGCGCCGCGACGGGGGAGATGCCGTCGTTTATGCGTCAGGCAGATGCGGCGGGTTCGGGTTTCGCGGACGTCTAGGGAGGCCATCATGAAGCTCCAGCAGCTCAGATATGTTGTTAAGGTTGCCGAATGCGGCAGCATCACCGAGGCCTCGCGCCGGCTCTTTGTGTCGCAGCCTTCGATTACCGCGTCGATCCGCGATCTCGAAAACGAGATGGGTGTGCACATCTTTGAGCGCACCAACAAGGGCGTCATTGTGTCCGAGGAGGGCGAGACCTTCTTGGGCTATGCGCGCCAGGTACTCGACCAGGCCGACCTGCTCGAGGGCAAGTACAAAGGCACGTCCGAGCAGGTGCCGCACTTTAGTGTGAGCTGCCAGCATTATTCCTTTGCCGTTAATGCGTTTGTCGATGTAATCCGCGAGTTCGATGCCGCGCGCTACGACTTTACCCTACGCGAGGAACAGACCCACGAGATTATCGAGGATGTCGCGCACATGAAAAGCGAGCTGGGCATCCTATATCTGTCCGAGCACAACCGCGAGGTCATCGAGCGCATGCTGGTGGCCAACGAGCTCGTGTTCGAAGGGCTCTTCTGCGCCACGCCGCATGTCTTCGTCTGCGCCGACCATCCGCTGGCGGCCCGCTCCAGCGTGACGCTCGAGGACTTGGAAGACTACCCGTTCCTGTCCTACGAGCAGGGCAGCTACAACTCGTTTTACTATTCCGAGGAGCTGACCTCGACGTTCGAGCGTCGCAAAAATATCCGCGTGCGCGACCGTGCGACGTTGTTCAATTTGGCCATGGGCCTCAACGGCTACACGGTGTGCTCGGGCGTGATTAGCCACGAACTCAACGGCCCCGGCATTATCTCGATTCCGCTCGATGTGGATGAGTACATGGAGATCGGCATCATCACGCGCAAGAACACGACGCTTACGCGCTACGGTCAAGCCTATATTGACGCGATCCGTCAGCATATCTAGACTGCTGCGTCCTGTACAGGTCAAATCTCTTCATGGCAGTCCCAACTGATATAGGAATCATCTATACCAAACTGTTATAAACGTATATTTTACGATAGCCATATGAGCGCTCATACTCTGTCCCAGTAAAGCAACCAATGCAAAGGGAGATATCTATGAGCACTTCGATTCAACCGAACGCGCCGTTTCGTGCCGATATCGTCGGCAGCTTTCTTCGTCCGCAGGCCGTAAAGGACGCACGCGCCGCCTACGCCACGGGCACGCTCGATGCTGTCGGCCTAAAGTCCGTCGAGGATGAGGCCATTCGCGACTTGGTGGCCAAGCAAAAGGCCGCCGGTCTGCAGGTGATCACCGACGGCGAATTCCGCCGCAGCTACTGGCACCTCGATTTTATGTGGGGCCTCAACGGCATTGAGTGCCGTACCTCGCGTACGGGCTATATGTTCCACGATGAGGAGACCACGGCCGATACCGCGGTGGTGACCGGTCCCATCAGCGGCGAGAATCATCCGTTCGTCGAGCATTTTAAGTTTGTCAAGGCGCTCGAGGGCGAGGGGCAGGTTGCGCGCCAAACCATCCCGGCGCCGATCCAGACGTTCTCGGAGGTCACGCTCGATCGTTGCGATGGTCAGCAGGAGAGCCTGCGCGCCGTCTATGAGACCGACGAGGAGCTTGCCGACGCCATCGCGGCGGCCTATCGCACGGTGATCGCCGACCTCTATGCCGCCGGTTGCCGCAATATTCAGTTTGACGACTGCACCTGGGGCATCTACTGCGACACCGACTTTGTGGCTAAGACCGGCATGAGCCCGGTCGATCTGCAAAAGGTGAGCGAGCTGGGCGTTGCGCTCAACAATGCCGCCATCGCGGGCAAGCCCGATGATCTGGTTATCAACACGCACGTATGCCGCGGCAACTACCACTCCACCTATGCCTTTGAAGGCGGCTACGACCCCATTGCTCCGTATCTGTTTGCGCATGAGGACGTTGACGCATTCTACCTGGAGTTCGACACGCCGCGCGCCGGCGGCTTTGAGCCGCTCAGCTACGTTGCACCCGGCAAGAAGGTCGTGCTGGGCTTGGTGACCACCAAGTCTGCGGAGCTCGAGGATGAGGACGTCATCGTCGAGCGCATCCGCGAGGCTGCCCAATATGTGCCGCTCGAGAACCTGTACCTCTCTCCCCAGTGTGGCTTTGCCAGCTGCGAGATTGGCAACAAACTGACCGAGGACGAGCAATGGGCAAAGATCGCGCTGGTCAAGCGCATTGCCGAGCGCGTTTGGAAGTAGTGCCGCCGTTCGCGGGGGCGGCGCGTGCGAGACGTTGCGTATCGCGTACAATGGTTCGGATCGTATCGTTCGGGCAGGTTATCCGATATGCCCGGGCGCCCTTCCATTATGAAAGGACATCCATGTCCCAATCCTCGACGCCCGCCGTCGCCGATGCCATCTACGATGCGTCGTCGCTCGGTCGCCCGCGCATGTTTTTGCTCGGTCTGCAGCACCTGTTTGCCATGTTTGGCGCCACGGTGTTGGTGCCCGTGCTCACCGGTCTCTCGGTTTCGGCAACGCTTTTGTTTGCCGGCCTGGGCACGCTGCTCTTCCACTTCCTATCGCGCGGTAAGGTGCCCGCGTTTCTGGGGTCTTCGTTTGCCTTTATTGCGGGCTATGCTGCCATCGCGCCCAACGGTGAGGCCGAGCTTTTACCCTACGCCTGCCTGGGCGTAGCCTGCGCCGGCCTGCTCTATCCGGTGTTGGCGGCGCTCTTCCGCGCGTTTGGCGCCAAGCGCGTTATGCGCTTCTTTCCGCCGGTGGTGACCGGCCCCATCGTCATTTCCATCGGCCTGATCTTGGCAAGCTCTGCCATCGCTAATTGCCAGACCAACTGGCTTGTTGCCGTTGTCGCCGTTGCCGTTATCGTGATCTGCAACATTTGGGGTCGCGGTATGGTCAAGATCGTGCCGATTCTGCTGGGCGTTGTGGTGAGCTATGCCGTTGCGACTGCGCTGGGCGAGGTCAATTTTTCGGGCGTCGCAGCCGCTCCCTGGGTTGGCTTGCCCGTCGTGTGGGGCAACACGGTGTTTGCGCTCTTTGGCCCGCAGTTCGATAGCGGTCTTGCCACGACGGCCATCATCACCATTATGCCGCTGGCATTTGCGACCATGATCGAGCATGTCGGTGATATCTCCGCTATTGGCTCCACCTGCGAGCGCAACTACATTGCCGACCCCGGCCTGCATCGCACGCTGCTCGGCGATGGCCTTGCCACGATTCTGGCTTCGCTCTTTGGTGCTCCGGCCAACACTACGTATGGCGAGAACACCGGCGTGCTTGCGCTTACGCGTGTGTTCGACCCGCGCGTGATTCGCATTGCCGCGTGCTGCGCCATCGTACTTTCGTTCTGCCCCAAGTTCGCGGCTGTCATTGCGGCCATGCCGGCGTGTGTAATCGGCGGCGTGTCGCTCGTGCTCTATGGCATGATCAGCGCCGTGGGCGTTCGCAACCTCATCGAGAACCAGGTCGATTTCCAGAACAACCGCAACGTGCTGGTGGCAGCTCTGGTGCTCGTGCTTTCGCTCGGCATTGCCTATAGCACCGCCGGTGCCATCGTGCTGGAGCTGGGCGGCGTGACCATTTCGCTTTCCGGCCTTGCCGTGGGCTCGCTGGTGGGCATTGTGCTCAACGCCATCCTGCCAGGTAATGACTTTGAGTTCGATACTTCCGAGCTTGAGGAGACTGCTGAATAGTAGCTGCGTTCAGCCAAATTAAAAATGGCGTCCATGCGTATGTACGCGTGGGCGCCATTTTTAATGCGTCAGTATCCAGTGGATGCCGCGCGCCATGCGCAGGTCAGTTTGGGCAAAGTGATTGCCGGGGTTGAGCTCCAGCATTGTTGGAATGTCACGCTCGATAAACAGCTCTTCCATCGCGCGCGTATCGTCGAGTACGTGCCGCATCATGCGGTTGGGCGTCTTGGTTTCCTTTTTACCGAGTGACAGATAGACGGCGTCGGGCGTAGCTGTCATCGTGCGCTCGCGCGCGTAGTCGATAAAGCCGGGGAACCACAGCGACCCCGATGCACTTGCCGCGCGCTCAAAGACATCTGTTTGCCAAAGTGCCCACAGTGCAAAAAGACCCGCCAAGGAGTAGCCGGCAACGCCGCGCCAGGCGGGCGGTTGCGGGAGCGATGATTCGGCCTCTGGGATTATCTGCTTCAACAACTCGTCAAGAAAACCAGCAGCCTGTCCGCCAAAGGGCTCGGCATCTCGTATAGTTCCGTCGCATTCCCAGGGGCTCAGCTCGTGATTCCAATCGAGCCCTCCAATGGCGACAAGGGTGAACGGCGGGCAGTCGAGCTCTCGGCAGCGCTCGTAGACTTCATTACCGTCGCCCATAACCACGGGGAGGTAAATGACGGGCGCTCCTTCTGTACACTCTGGATAAACGGTTATCTGCTTCTGATGCGCTTCCAAGGCAGGCTTCTCTCGGTGTTGTGATATTGACAGCCTCAATTGTCGCACGCTGACACGGGGGCAGATGCTAAAAGAAAGGCGCGGAGCCGCTCGATGCGACTCCGCGCCTTGTTGTTTTGCTTTAGCAGACTATGTCGTTACGCCACGAAGAAGTAGACGAGGAAGGCAAGGGCTGCGATCCACATGAGCGGCTTAATCTTGGAAGCCTCGCCCTTAAAGAGCGCGACGATCACGTAGGCGATAAAGCCCAGGCCAATGCCGGCAGAGATGGAGTAAGTGAAGGGCACGCCGGCGACAATCATGAACGCCGGGAAACCCTGCGACACGTCGGACCAGTCGATCTCGGAGGCCTCGCTCATCATGAGGTAACCGACGTAGACCAGAGCACCGCAGGTGGCGGCGCTGGAAACGATGGTGACGATGGGGGAGAAGAACGCGGCGAGAATGAACAGCACGCCGGTGGTGACAGAGGTGAGGCCCGTGCGGCCACCGTCGGCAGCGCCAGAGGTGGACTCGACGAAGGTAGTGATGGAGGAGACGCCCATAAAGCCACCGGCAGCAGCGGCCACGGAGTCGACGACCAGGATGGGACGGATGTCCTCGACATTGCCGTCCTCGGTCAAGAACTCGCCCTGCTTGGCGACGGCCATCGCGGTGCCCATGGTGTCGAAGAAGTCACTCATGAGCAGCGAGAAGGCAACGACGAGCAGCATCGGGTCGGTCAGGACCTTCACGATGGCAAGGTTGCCGTCGGCAGTGCTGGCAAACGGGGCGCCGAAGGTCGAGAAGTCGAGCGGTGCGATAAGGCCCGCGGGCGCATGGGTGACGCCCAGCGGGATTCCGGCGATAACGGCGACGATGATGCCGATGAGCAGCGAGCCCGGCACGTTGCGGGAAGCCAGGGCAACCGTCACGACGATGGAGATGATGCCGACGATAAAGGTGGGGGAGGCGATGTCGCCCAGGCCGACGAGCGTACCGGCGCCAGCGGTGATGATGCCGGCGTCGCACAGGCCGATCATGGCGATAAACAGGCCCAGACCCACCGAGATGGCGTGGCGCAGGACCACGGGGATGGCGTCCATGATGGCCTCGCGCAGGCCGCAAAGGACGAGCAGCAAGATGACGACGCCCTCGAGGAAGATAACGCTCATGGCCACGTGCCAGTCGCCGCCGCACATGGTGGTGGCGATGCCCGCAATCATGGCGTTGATGCCCAGACCCGACGCACAGGCGAGCGGGCGGTTGGCGAAGATGCCCATGCAGATGGTCATGATGCCGGCGCCCAGGCAAGTGGCGCAGGCGAGCGCTCCCGCATCGATGCCGGCGCCCGAGAGCACTGCGGGGTTGACGGCGATGATGTAGGCCATCGCCAGGAATGTTGTCAGTCCAGCGCGAAGTTCGGTCCCGATTGTGGACTTGCGCTCACTGACGTGAAAAAGTTCGTCCATGCATACCCTTTCCTTGTTCGGCCCCGAGTTTAGGCCGATTGACACGAACCCACCCACTATATCGCCTTTGTGAAGTTGGTGTTCCTCACATGTTGATGTTCGGCGGTTTGTAACGGACGGGCGGTATCTTTCGCATGAAATTGTGTAGGTACCGTATACTTAAGCGGTTACAACGACCCCTATGGAGGAACGTATGATTAAAGAGCTTTGCCACGACGAGGCTATCCTGTCCCAGCGTTGCGAGGTTGCGACCGTCGAGGACGAGTCGGTTGCTCAGGACCTGATCGATACCATCAAGTCGCTCGACGATGCCGGCTGCCTTGCCGCTAACCAGATTGGCGTTACCAAGAAGGTTTGCGTCTACCTGGACGACGCCGGCGAGCCCCACGTGCTCTACAACCCCCGTCTGGTGTTTGGCCTGGGTGCCAGCAAGATGGAGGAGAGCTGCCTGACGCACGAGGAGGTCACCAAGTCCACGCGCTATATCAAGTGCAAGGTTGCCTTTGACCAGATCGTCGACGGCAAGATGAAGGAGTGCCGCCGCGACTACGCGGGCTTTGAGGCACAAATGATCCAGCATATGATCGATCACTGCCAAGGTAAACTTGTCTAGGGTGACTACGGCACCGCACTTCGTCGTTTTTGGCCCGGGCGTGACATTGTTGTCATGTCCGGGCTTTTGTGTTTAGCGCCTTTTTGTTTGGTGACAATGAGCTTAGCAAGAACGTAAAGCTAGGAGGCGCTATGTGCACGAGCATTCGATTTACCGATAATTCTGGCCACATGTATCTAGGCCGCAACCTCGACTGGAGCTTTGACTACGGTCAACAGGTTCGCGTGATGCCGCGCGGGTTTCATATTCCGTATTCGTTTATCGACGATGCGTCGGCGGCACACGCGGTAATCGGCATGTGCATCGATTACAAGAACTATCCCATGTTTTTCGACTGTGGTAACGATGCGGGTCTGGCTGTGGCGGGGCTCAACTTTCCCGGCTATGCCGAGTATGCCGAGGGCCCGGTTGATGGAAAGACCAATATCGCGGCCTATGAGTTTCCCCTGTGGGTGGCAGCGGCGTTCTCGACGGTCGATGAGGTCGAGGCCGCGCTGCGCGACACGGTGATTGTCGCCAAATCTGCCGGAGAGGGGCTGGGCGTGTCGCTGCTCCATTGGATTATCGGCGACAGCCAGCGCAGCATCGTGGTCGAGATGATGGCTGACGGCCTGCATGTATACGACGATCCGGTCGACACCCTTGCCAACCAGCCGACCTTCCCGTGGCACATGGAAAACCTGCGCACCTATATCACCGCCACAAGCGATTTTCCGCAGACGGCGACATGGCGTGGCGCCGAGCTTAAGCCCTATGGAGCCGGTGCCGGCATGCGCGGCATTCCGGGCGATTGCTATTCGCCGAGCCGTTTTGTAAAGGCGGCGTACCTCAATGCCAATTACCCGCAAAAGGAGAGCGAGACCGAAAACGTCGTTCGCATGTTCCGCTCGCTCGAGGGCGTGGTGATGATCGAGGGAGCGTCCAGGATGGGCGATGGCAAGTTCGAGAAGACTATCTATACCGGATGCTTTAGCGCGCGCACGGGCAATTATTACTACGCGATCTATGGGGATCCGTCGATTCGCTACGTGAGCCTGATGGATGCCGAGGGCGCGAGCCCCGATAGGCTCGTGGTTCCCGAGCCGCGTCGTTCGTAGCTCACTGGTCCGTTGCGACATAAAACGGCCTCGCACCTCCTATGAGATGCGAGGCCGTTGTCGTCAATGGCTGGTGGCGTGTTAGAAGTTGGCGTCGTTGAACTGGGTGCTCTCGAGTCCGTCGAGTTGCTGTTCGGGCGTATCGGCGACGCTCTCGAGCAGCTCGGTGGGATCGACGTTCATGCTCTTGCCGGCCTCGTTGCCGTTGACCAAGTCGTCCGAGAAGATGTCGACCTCCATTTCCTCGGCCTCTTCGATCTGAACCTCGAGCGGCACCTGGGTGCGCACAAGTTTGACGGCCGGGCGCATGCGGGCAAAGAGCGGTACGTACTCAATGATGATGGCCGAGTTCTCGAGACCGTACCAGCGTGCCGGGCTTCCGCAGGCGCGGCGGACGGCGTACTTGATGGCCATCACGCGGTGGTCATTGCGGTTGATGTCCGTTTCGGGGGCAAGCATCTTGCGCAGCATGCAAAAGCGGAAGTCACCTACGTTGCCGCGCGTCTCGTAGATGGAGTAGGTGTGATGTTGCGGCGGCAGCTCGCCCGATGCCATCAAGTCGCCGACGATCTGACGCAGATAGGCGTTGACGCGCTGGTTGACCTTAAAGCCCAGGTCCAGGCGCACGCGGAACAAAAAGTCCGTGCCAAAGGTCTCGACGGAATACTCGTGCGTATAGGGTTCGTCGGTAACGTGCACGTTGATGAACCAATATGCCTTGGCGCGCTTGGGGTGCTTGTCCAGGATGGAATAGAGCACGTCGCGGTCGAGTGTGAGCGGGTCGGGGCTGTTGGTGAGAAATACCAGATTGTCGGCGAGCACGGGATAGGTCTCGTCATTGCGCAGGCGATTGAGCTGGTCGATGTACTTGGAGACGGGCAGCAGAATCGTCTGCGTGCGCTCGATGGCGGTGCCGCGACGCCACACATACATAAGGCCAAACAGCAGTGCGGCCAAGAAGATCATCACATAGCCGCCGTCAAAGAACATGGTGAGGCACGAGGCGAAAAAGCACAGCTCAATGGCGCCGAAGAGCAGGGCGAAGACGCAGGCGCCCAGCTTGTGCTTGAGAATGCCGGCGATATAGCTCGTCAAAAGCGTGGTGGTCATAAGCATGGTCACGGTAATGGCGAGGCCGTAGGCACTCTCCATGCGCTCGGAGTTTTGGAACAGCAGCACGATGAAGATGCAGCCGACCCACATGATGTTATTGACGAGCGGAATATAGAGCTGGCCCTTGGTGTCGCTGGGGTAGTGGATGCGCAGGTGCGGCATAAGGTTGAGGCGCGTTGCCTCGGATACCAGCGAGAACGAGCCGGTGATGAGCGCCTGTGAGGCGATGATGGCCGCCACGGCCGAAAGCACGATGGCAAACGGGCGTAGGGGCTCGGGGAGCATCATATAGAACGGGTTGACGATATCCATCGCGAGCATCTGGGGGTTGGAGTTATTGGCGAGCAGCCAAGCTCCCTGACCCAGATAGTTGAGGATAAGGGCCGCCTTAACAAATGGCCAGGATGCATAGATGTTTGCCTTGCCCACGTGGCCCATGTCCGAGTAGAGTGCCTCGGCACCGGTTGTCGACAGGAAGACAAAGCCGAGCACCATAATGCCCGAATGGTTGATGGGCGAGAACAGGAACATAATGCCGCGGATGGGGTTGAGCGCGCGCAAGATGGACAGGTTGCCGAGCATGTTGAACAGACCGGCGCCTGCCAGGAACAGGAACCACAGCGTCATGAGCGGGCCGAAGAGCTTGCCGATTGACGAGGTGCCGGCGCGCTGCATGGCAAATAGGCCGCAGATAATGATGATGGTGATGATGATGACGTTGGTCTGGCCGTCGCCCAGCAGCGCATGGCCCCATTCGATGGTGCGTAGACCCTCGATGGCTGTGGTGACCGTGACGGCGGGGGTGAGGATGCCGTCGGCGAGCAGCGCCGCGCCGCCGATCATGGCGGGCAGAATCAGCCATGGTGCCACCTTGCGTACGAGGCTGAACAGGGCGAAGATGCCGCCTTCGTTGTGGTTGTCGGCCTTCATGGCGATTACCACGTACTTGACCGTGGTCACGAGCGTCATGGTCCAGATGACGAGCGAAAGCGCGCCCAGGATCATGTCCTCGCTGACGGTACCGATGCCGCCGTTGTTGGCGACGATTGATTTCATGGTGTACATAGGGCTCGTGCCGATGTCGCCATAGACGACGCCGAGCGTTACGAGCAGCATGCCAGCGGAGAGGGGGATGGCTCCGTGCCCGCCTTGCCCGCGCTGGTCTTGGAGGTTTGCCTCCAGTTTGTTGTGTGCCACGAGGACTCCCTTAGACATCCGGTTATCTGTCTAGGACAAAAAACTTTATGCCGTCTTTATACATACAAGAGCAGTTTGGCACATCGGGTTATTTTAGACAATAATCCTCAGCTGGGGATTATTTATCTACGCAGGTAGCATTTCAAAGCAGGGGCTTTTAAGCACGTGCTATCTGGGCGATGCCAGCCTTGGCGTTTGCGCGTTTGCCGGCGAGTTCGCAAAAGAGCGCGCCGCCGATGATAAGCGCGGCGCCCATCAGGCGGACCGGTGTTATGGCTTCACCCAAAAGGGCGGCCGAGAACACGACCGCCGAAAGCGGCTCGAGGTAGCCGACGACGGCGACGGTCTGGACGGGCAGCTTGGCGACGGCGCTAAAGTAGAGCAGGCAACCAATGCCGGTGTTGACGACGCCGAGCATAGCGACGGCGCGCCAATCAATACTGGCGGCGACGCCGGCGGACAGGAATGAGGGAGCGCCCTGCGTGATAAGTGTGAGGGCCAGCGCGGTCACAAAGGCGGCGCTCACCTGGAGCGTGGAGTTCTCGAGGCCTTCGATGTGTGGCGCACCCTTGCTAGCGATGACCATCAATGCGTAGCAGAAGGCCGAGACGATGCCGCAGACAATACCCGCAATGGGCATATTGCCGCCTAGACCTTGTGCCGCAATGAGAAAAGCACCGCAGGCGACGGCGATAAAGCCGGCGATTTTGCTGCCGGTCAGCTTTTCGCCAAAAATGAGCGGGGAGAGGGCCATAACGATGATGGGGCCACAGTAATACAACAGCGAGGAGATACCAACGCCGATCGTCTGATAGGCGCGGAACAGGAAAATCCAGCTGGCGCCCAGCGCGGCGCCCGAGACGATGAGCGCTGCGGCCTCGCGGGGGCGAGACGGAGCCTGCAGGTTATGGCGCTTGGTTATGAAGAGGATGGCGGCAAGGGTGAGAGCGCCCAAAAACGTGCGCAACAGTACGATATCGGAGCTCGGCAGCGCGATGGCAGCGGCGATGATGCCGTTGGAGCCAAACAATAGCAATGCTGCTAAGTACGTAAACAATCCGTTGTTCATGTGCTGACATCCCCTCTATATCCGAGCATGTTCACTATGGGTGAACTGGCTTTAGAAGAAAAGCGAATATAATGCATGGATAACATGACAAAAACTCATGTAAAGGTGGAGGGGTGCCGTGGAAACGAATATTCAAAAGATGCAGGTGCTGCTCGAGACGGTGCGTGCCGGCAGTTTTACGCGCGCCGCCGAGCGGCTGAGCTATTCGCAGTCGGGCGTGAGCCGCATGGTGGGCGACCTTGAGACCGATTGGGGTTTTAAGGTGCTCGACCGCAGCCGCGAGGGTGTGGTGCTTTCTGCCGATGGGCGGCAGATCATGCCGGCGGTTGAGGCGCTCTGCGAGGAGTTTGGCCGCCTGCAGCGACACGTGGACGAGATGCGTGGGCTCATGCGCGGCAAGATCTGCATTGGTACGTTTTCGAGTGTGGCGACCCACGTGCTGCCACCGGTCATTGCGCGTTTTCGCGCCGATCACCCGGACGTCGATTATGAGTTGCTGATGGGCGATTACTCAGAGATTGAACAATGGGTGGCGGAGGGGCGCTGCGACCTGGGCTTTATCCCGCGTGAGCCCCGAGAAAACGGCATGGCATCACGGTCTTTAGTGTGTGATGAGCTGATGGCGGTGGTGCCGACAGATTCGTTGCTTGCCACGGCGGAGTTCGTCTCTCTTACCGATTTGGCAAGAGAGCAGTTTATTCTGCTGGAACGGGGTACCGATGATGAGATTACGCCGCTATTCCGTCGGGCGGGGCTGGCGGTGCGCTCAAAACTGTCGACTTGGGATGACTATGCGATTATGGCTATGGTCGAGGATGGCCTGGGCGTGAGCATTCTTCCCGCGCTCATCTTGCGTCGCTGCCAGTTCGATGTTGCTGTGCGTCCGCTCGAGGGGCATCCCCATCGGCAGATCAACGCCATATATCGAACGGCCGATGTTTCGCTTGCCGCCGCTCGTTTCCTCGAATACCTCTAAATGCGTGCACGTCGTTATCGCCTTGGGATAAATCTCGAGGTCTTGCTCATTTTATTTTTGAAATTGAACTTTTCGAAATAGCACGGCGTTATACTGCTGCCTAAATTGAACTCAGGTTCAATTCGTGTTGTATAAATTGAACTTTGCCAGCAAGGAGGTTCTAGTGGCCCAAGAGACGTTTAGCGATCGTCTGCGACAGGCTATGTCCGATCGCGACGTTCGCCAGTCGGACGTGATCCGCGCATCGGAGATGCTCGGCAAAAAACTCGGCAAGAGTCAGATGAGCCAATATGTGAGCGGCAAGACGATTCCGCGGCGCGATGTGGCTGAGCTGCTCGCCCGTATTTTGGAGGTCGATGTTACCTGGCTGCTTGCCGGCGACGCCGATCAAGGCGAGGCATCATCACCCCGCAACGATTCCAAGCCCGAACCCCATCCCTCAGCTCAAATTGCAAGGAGCACCACCATGCGTACTTTTTCTAAATCCACCAAGCTCGATAACGTCCTGTATGACGTGCGCGGTCCCGTCGTCGACGAGGCCGCCCGTATGGAGGACGAGGGCGAGCGCATCCTCAAGCTCAATATCGGCAACCCGGCGCCCTTCGGTTTCCGCACGCCCGATGAGGTCATCAAGGACATGCGCCAGCAGCTGCCCGACTGCGAAGGCTATTCCAACTCGCGTGGCCTGTTCTCCGCGCGCAAGGCGATCATGCAGTATTCGCAGATCAAGGGCTTGCCCAACGTTCAGATGGAGCATATCTACACGGGCAACGGCGTGTCCGAGCTCATTCAGCTTTCGATGAACGCGCTGCTCGACAATGGCGACGAGATTCTGATCCCCAGCCCCGACTATCCGCTCTGGACGGCGTGCGCAACCCTTGCCGGCGGTCATCCCGTGCACTATCTGTGCGATGAGCAGGCGGATTGGTATCCCGACCTGGAGGATATGGAGTCCAAGATCACGAGCGCGACCAAAGCCCTCGTCATCATCAACCCCAACAACCCCACGGGTTCCGTCTATCCGCGCGAGGTGCTCGAGGGCATCGTCGAGGTTGCACGCAGGCATCAGCTGATGATCTTTGCTGATGAGATCTACGACCGCCTGTGCATGGACGGCTACGAGCACGTCTCGATTGCCTCGCTCGCTCCCGATCTGCCCTGCGTCACCTTTAGCGGTCTGTCCAAGTCGCACATGATCGCGGGCTATCGTATTGGCTGGATGGTGCTTTCGGGCAACCAGCGCTGCATGAGCGACTTCATCATGGGCATCAACATGCTCTCCAACATGCGCCTGTGCTCCAACGTGCCGGCTCAGTCGATCGTTCAGACGGCGCTCGGTGGCCATCAGTCCGTCAACGACTACATCCGCCCCGGCGGCCGTGTCTACGAGCAGCGCAACTTTGTGTATGAGGCGCTCAACAAGATCGATGGTATCTCGGTGGTCAAGCCGCGCGCGGCGTTCTACATCTTCCCCAAGATGGATGTGAAGAAGTTCAACATCACCGATGACGAGCAGTTTGCCCTCGACCTGCTGCACGAGAAGAAGATCCTGATCACGCGCGGCGGCGGCTTTAACTGGGCTGAGCCCGACCACTTCCGTATCGTGTACCTGCCGCGCATGGAAGTGCTCAAAGAGTCCCTCGAAGACCTCGCCGACTTCTTTGACCATTACCGCCAGAGCTAATTAGTTCCGCCGTTCTACCGAACGGCGGACCACTTGACGCTGCGCGAGCCGCATTCACGCCAATCTGACGTTCAATTTCGAGGGCGCGACCAGAAGGTCAGCGCCCTCTCATTTCACGTCACCTTGGCGCAAATGCGGCTCGCTCGCTGTCGTGTGCTCAACCTGCATCGTTACCCTGGCTGTCTAAATAACAATCCCGTTGCAGTGGTCGATTTCGTGTTGGATGATCTCGGCGGTGTAGCCCGAGAAGTTTTTGATGCGGTGGACGAAATTCTCGTCCAAATACTCAACCTTAATGCGACGATAGCGGGTACAGGGACGCTCTCCAGCCAGCGAAAGGCATCCTTCGCTCGTCTGATAGGCATTGACCTGCTCAAGAATTTGAGGGTTGTACATCAACAGCGCCCTGTTGCCATCCTTTACGCAGATGATGCGTTTGCGCACGCCGATCATGTTGGCGGCGAGACCCACGCACTCGTGCTCATGCTCATGGAGCGTATCCAGGAGGTCCTGCCCGGTCACGGCGTCATCGGGACCCGCGTCTTCGGAAGGCGGGCGTAAAAAGAACTCGGATTTCATGATGGGCTTAATCATGGCGGGCTCCTTAAGGTGGACACGTTTGGTTCAGGTCATGATACCGCGACATGTCGCATTAATGTGTGCACATAGATTCTGCAGCTAGATTGGCGGGCGACACCATAAACTAATGGACGTTTTGCCGAGAGGCATGAATGTTTAAAGCGCAAAGAGTGCGCGACGGGCCCCGCGAATGGGGCGATGATGCCCGAGAGGGCCAAGAAGGAGTCTCATGTCCGAGAACGAAGAGATCATGAACGAGACCGAGAACGAGACCATGGCTGCCGAGGTTGAGGCAGTCGAGACCGTGGAGACCGAAGCTGCCGAGGTTGAGGCTGCTGACGAGGTTTCCGCCGAGGAGGAGGCCGAGGTTGTCGAGGCCGCCGTTGATTACGATGACGAAGAGCTGATGGACAAGATGCAGAAGGCCGCCCGCCTGCTGCGTAGCCGTCGCTTTGCTATTTCCAAGGAGGAGGAGGCCAAGGCCGAGCGCATGGCAAACATCGAGCGCGCCATCAAGCTCCTTGACCTCAAGCCCAAGATGGAGCAGAAGGAGATGTCCGACCTGCTGGGCATGCGCCTCCGTGAGCTCGATGGCCTGATGGCCGAGGCCGAGGCTGCCGATCTGGTCGGCCGCATCGACGACGCCGAGGGCGATATGCGCAAGATCGTCGTCTTCGCTGCCGAGGATGCTGCCGAGGGCCTGGTCGAGCTTGCCAACAAGAAGGAGAAGCTCCTGCCCGAGCTTTCTTATGAGGAGGCCACCGAGCTGATGGCCGCCCTCGATAAGGTTATCGCTCCGCTTGTCGCCATGGGCTTGGACGAGGACCGCGGTCCTCGTGGCGGCCGTGACGAGCGCGGTGGCCGTGGCGGTGACCGTGGCGGCCGCGGCGGCTTTGGCGATCGCGGTGGCCGTGGCGGTGACCGCGGCGGTCGCGGCGGCGATCGCGGCGGCCGTGGCGGCTTTGGCGACCGTGGCGGCGACCGCGGCGGTCGCGGCGGCTTTGGCGGCAACCGTGGTGGCTTTGGCGACCGTGGCGGCAACCGTGGCGGCTTCGGCGGCAACCGCGGTGGTGATCGCGGCGGCCGCGGTGGTGATCGCGGCGGCCGCAACGGTGGCGGCTTCCGCGGCAACCGCTTCTAATTGGGTTGCGCGGTTTTACCAAACCGCGCAACTGCTCGACGCTGCGCGCCCACCAGAGCGACAACTTGTCATTCAAAGAGTACGGCATGACCAGAAGGTCTATGCCGTCCTCTTTTCATGCCAATTTGTTCGCTCTGGTGCCCGCTCGCTGTCCGTCCTCTACCTGCGGCGTTGCCATGGTAGTCATTGGGGCGGCACTTGGGGACGTTCCTTTTCTGCCGGCAGTTGGGGACACTCCTTGCGCCAGCGTTGCATCGAATGCTCGGGAAAATACGAGCCGGTATTTGGCCGAATAGCGGGTCGCGGTTTCCGGATGGGGTGGGTTGTGGAAAGTGCGACCCGGAATATTGCTCTGAAACGGGATGCCGTTTCCCCGACAAGGCTCAACCGGAAAGCGCATCCCATTCTGGGGCGGCAAAACGGGATGCGCTTTCCGCGCGACAGAATCTATGCAGCCGTGTTGAGCGACAGCCCCGCTACTCGCCCAGAATCAGCGCCGCGAGCTCGTCTTGGGTGTCCACCACGTAGTCGGCGCCGGCGGACTCCAGCTCTGCGCGGCCGCGGAAGCCCCAGGTGACACCGGCGCTCTTGAGGCCGGCATTGTGACCGGTCAGGATATCGACATTGGAATCGCCTACATAGAGTGTGGTTGCCGGATCGGCGCCTAGCTCTTTCATCACATGCAGCGTAACAGGCGCCTCGGGCTTGGGAGGAAACGCATCGACACGGCCCTGTACCAGCGCAAAGCGCTCGGAACCAAAATACTTCTCAATAAGCGGAGCCGCCGAGACGTGGTCCTTGTTGGTGAGCACGGCAAGCTGAACGCCCGCGGCGCGTAGGCGGTCGAGCATCTCGATCGTGCCGGCATAGGGGGCGGTGTGGTCCTCCTTGTGCTCGCCGTAGTAAGCCCTAAACTCGGCAAGCGTCTGCTCAAAGGCGCGACCGTCACCCGCATATTCGGCAGGCATAAAACGCTCAACCAGCTTGAGCATGCCGTTTCCCACCTTGTAGCGGTACTCGTCTACGGCAAACGTGGGCCAGCCGTGCATCTCGCAGGTATGGTTGCCGGCGGCCGCCAGGTCCTCGAGCGTGTTGAGAATGGTGCCGTCCAGGTCAAAGATCACATGGGAAAAAGCTGCTGCCATGAAAGCTCCCGTCATTGGGTTCCAAAACGCACCCCATAATACTGGGCTTGCGCGTCGGGCACGTTTGGAATCAAAACATCTTCAGGGATAGTGAGCCACGTCGCACCAGCCAGCGCTCGCCCGCTAGCAGATCCTCGGCAGCTGCTCTCCCACGATCATGTCGAGGATGCGGGTTGAGCCCTTTATCCGATATCGTGCGTAAACGCAGCCAGAAACTCTTCGAACGTGTCGGTCTGCATGAGCCTCATCGTGGTCTCTACCGAGGAGAACACTTCGATAATCAGGTCGAGCACATCTCTAAAGAGCCCCATATCTTCCTGTGCGATGCCTATGAGCAGCACAAACCGCACGTCGTGGCGTCCCCAGGGAATCGGGGTGTCATTGTGGGCCACAGCGATAAACGAGCGCTTGGGATATACCGAGATCGCGTGGGGTATGGCGAGGCTGTCAGTAAACGCCGTCGATGAGACGCTCTCACGCAGATGCACGTCAGCGATAAACTCAGGCGTTGCGAGCCCCTGAACAGCCAAAAGCTTCCCCATTTGGTCGATGCAGCTTGTGGCGTCGACTACGTCTATGTTGCGTATAAACAGCCCCGGCTGCAGCAGACGCCCCAAAAGGCCCTGGGCATAGAGGCGCCGCCGCCGCTCCTGGATGGCGCAAAGCCGGTCGCGGATCTTTCGCACGTTTTGCTTAGTGAGGATGGGTCCGATCAAGACTTTGGTGGTGCCTCCACAAACCGGCACGTCGATTGTGGTGATTACCGCATCGCTTTCGGGCGGATTGGCCAGGTAACTATCGCAGCTCATCACGGCGACAACGCTTATGTCATCGCCAAACTCGGTCTTGAGGTCGTCGACGAGCCTTCGTGCAAAGTCGTGGTACTCCTCGATAATCACTGTGCAGGTGACGGCGCCGTCGGGTGCGGAGAACTTCTCAAAGTAAGCGCCGATATGAAAGGCGATAAACGCGATTTCGTTTTCGCCCACCTCAATATCCATGGCGGTGGAGAAGCGGTGGGCGATATAGACCGCCATGTCGTAGACCGGTGCGTACTCGCTTTTGATCTGCGCGGCGAGCGGGTTGGGGTAGCTTACGCGGTAGACGGCGCGCTGGTAGGCGTTAAACATATGCAGGACGAGTTGTAGGCGCATGGGCTCGTCGATAAAGCGTGGCAGGTCGTAGCGCTTTCCGCACTCGTCGAGGATCCCCAGAACCATGTCTACAAATTCGCGGTCAATGATGCTTGAGAGCTTCTCGCGGCTGAGCTCGTCAAAATCGCAACGCTCGACGGAAAGCGCCAAAAGCAGCAGAATCTGCTGAAAATCGTCGCGTGGGATGGCACAACCAAACTCCTTCTCAAAGTAGGCGGCAATGCGCTGGGCGCAGCGTACGATCTGTTCGCGCTGCCCGAGTTGTGTCACTAGGCCGTCTGCGTCGATGGGGCCGTCCACCTCGCTGAGCTCGTTGTTCGAGGTGAGCCTGATGATGATCACTAACAGGTGCACGAGCAGGTTGGAGAGCGCGTAGCCGTTGATAAATAGATCCGAGCGCTGGCAGATCGCGACCAAGCTCGAGAGGGTTGCCTGCACGTCAAAGTCGGGAAACATGTTTTCGAGCGTTTTGGTTGAGGTGAAATAGCCATAGGAGTTGTGGGTGGCTATGTGGCCGAGAAGCTTGCGCTTGTCGGCCTCTCGCCCCGTGAGTTTCATGCGGTAGTCGTGTGTCTCGACATTGAGGTCGAACTGCCGAACGAGCGCGCGCACCTGCGGCATCACGGAGCTCTGAAACGTGCTCTCGCTGATAAAGAGCTCATCGGCGATATCAAAGACGGAGAGTCCATCGCATGCGTTGACAAGGCGGGAGATAGTAAAGTCGCGCCTGGAGTCCGCGTTCGCGGGGAGGGTATTGACACCTTCGCAAGGACTAGCGGAAGCGCTGGCGGCAGCCGGCGCCGCCGTGGCAAGGCGATAGCCCTCTTTAGACGATTCGATATGTCGCGTACCGGTCTCGTTGACCTCTGCAACATAGTTGCGGATGCTTCGCTCACTCGCGCCCAAAAGGCCGGCAAGCATCGAGGAAGACACCCATGAGCTGCTGTTTTCGAGCACGTCGATCATGCGGTTGATGCGGTTCTGCTTGGCGCTCGCCATGGCTTTCCTCCAAGAGATGAACGGCAGACAGGGTGTACCGCCCCATGGTATCTCAGGTTAAGAAAGGGTGTCTTTTCTAATTTGCCGCCCAAGCGGAAAATCGCCCGGCTTGCCGTGCGGGCGGAAAATCTGCTGCCTTGCCGCTATGCGGCAAAAAGTCGGTTGGCGGCAAGAGCCCTCCGCCGCGTATAGTGCAGTCACGGTCAAGGGCGGCCGGGTCGACACGGGCGCCCAAGAACACAGCGGGGATCGCAGCGGCATCGGAGCTGCCTCGAGCCCGCTTATTGGGAAAGGAGTACCCCATGGCAGATGAGAACGGCACCGTTCGCATTCTCCTCGCTTGCGGCATCGGTGCCTCGACCGGCTTTATGGCGGCAGGCATGCGCAAGGTCGCAAAGTCCAAGGGTCTTGACTGCACCATCAAGGCAGTCAGTAAGTCTGAGATTATGGACTACGCCGACAAGATCGACGTCCTCCTGCTCGGTCCGCACTTCGCCTCCGAGGTGCCCGAGATCCAGTCTCAAGTGGCATCTCACGGCGTGAAGGTCATGGCCATTGACCCCGACTATTACGCGGCGCTCGACGGCGAGAGCATCCTCGAGGATGCCTACGACCTGCTTGACGAAGACTAGGAGGGGACAACATGCTGCAAAAGTTCATGGAAGCGATCCAGGCGTGGATCACCGAGCATGTCGTCCCCGTGATGAACAAGCTTACCTCAACCTACTGGTTTGGCGTTATCTCCGACGCAGTTCTCTACATCGTCCCCTTCTCCATGGTCTCGGCCATCCCGAGCCTGTGGAACATTATCCGTCGCTTTGTCCCGGCCCTGCCCGACCTGTCGCCGCTCACTACGTTCTCGTTTGGCCTCGTGGGCATGTTCATGGCGTTTATCATCCCGCATAACGTTGCGGTCAAGGAAGATCGCAAAGACCGCAGCATGATTGCCGGTTTTACCGGTATAGGCGCTTTTATGCTGTGCATGAACCCCACCATCACCGATCAGGGCTATGTCTTCCAGATGGCCAAGTTTGGCGCGGGTGGCATGTTCACCGCGATGGTCGTGGGATTTGTCGTTGGCTTTATCTACAAGCGCATGGCGCGCATGACGTTCTTTTCCGAGGACAGCCTCGTGCCCGACTTCGTCAAGAACTGGTTCGATAACATCATTGCGGTGCTGTTGTCGCTTTTTGTGGCTTGGCTCTTTACCAACATGCTCCAGGTCGACGTTTTTAGCGCGGTCGCGATCATCCTTTCGCCCGTTACCGGCTTTGCCCAGACGCTGCCCGGCACCATCGCCATCCCGCTTGTCATGGACACCTTCTACTTCTTTGGCATCTCCGGCTGGGTGTTCTCGCCGATCCAGCAGTCCATCCAAAAGTCTGCTCTTGCCGAGAACATGGCCGCCTATGCCGCAGGCCTCGCTCCCACTAACATTAACGCGTACGGCATTACTCGCTACATCATGATCGGCGGCGAGGGCGCAACGCTTCCGTTGGCCTTCTACATGCTCTTTGCCAAGTCCAAGAAGAACAAGACGCTCGGCCGTGCAACGATTATCCCGTCGCTGTTCAACATTAACGAGCCGCTGGTCTTCTCCACGATCGTCGCCAACCCCTTTATGTTCATCCCCATGGTGCTGCAGTCTATCCTGCTGTCTGCCAACGCCTACCTCTGGATGAGCATGGGCTGGGCGAGCCTGCACGTCGAGAATTTCGATATGAACTTCCTGCCCAATGCGGTCTCGGCGTTCTTTATGTCGGGCGGAGACGTGCGCAATATCGCACTTGTCTGCGTCAACCTGCTGATCGCCGCGATTCTGTGGTTCCCGTTCTTTAAGGCTGCCGATAACTACCAGTGCAAGATCGAGGAAGAGCAGGCTGCCGAGAAGGCTGCAAAGAAAGCGGCCAAGAAGGCTGCCAAGGAAGCCGCCAAGGCCGCTGCCGCAGCTGCTGTCGAGTAAACCTCTACGGGCGACTCAGAGTTCGTCGCCTAGTTGCTACCAGATGTTTCAGTACCGGCCGTGGAGGCGGCCGGTACCCAAGAATAGGAGGCCATGATGGCTGATGAGACAATCAACGTTCCTGCGGTCGCGATGAACGTCATCATCAACGCTGGCGACGGCCGCGCCTGCATCGACAAGGCGATGGATGCCCTGGCGGAGTTCGATTTCGATGCGGCAGACGCGCATCTTGCCGAGGCTGATGCCAAGATCCTTGAGGCGCACAAAGCGCAGACCGAGATGATCCAGCGCCAGGCGGGCGGCGAGGAGGTCGAGTACTCCCTGCTGTTCGTGCACGCCCAGGATACGCTTATGACCATCAGCGCCGAGCTGCACATGGCCAAGAAGATGATGCCCGTAGTGCGCGCGCTGACCGCCCGCTAACGCGTCTCCCGATTGCGGGTCGCGCCCTGCGGCTCGCATCCCCAACCCAACCAAGAGAGATGAGGACATACCATGATCGACCTTTCTACCTATGACTTTGGTGAGACTTTTCCCGAGGGTTTTCTATGGGGCGGCGCTACCGCTGCCAACCAGATCGAGGGCGCATGGGACGAGGGCGGTCGCGGCCCTGCGGTCTCCGACTATGTGATTCTGCTCGACCGCGAGACCTGCGCCCGCGAGGGCATCGTCGAGGGCGGCCCGCTCAACTCCGTTACGCGACAGTCACTCGCAGCTCGCAAGGCAGACGAGATGGCCTATGATTTTCCCAAACGACGCGGCATCGACTTCTACCACACCTACAAGGAGGACATTGCGCTTTTGGGCGAGATGGGCTTCGGCGTCTTTCGCATGAGCATTTCCTGGAGCCGTATCTTCCCCAACGGCGACGACGCCCTGCCCAACGAGGAGGGTCTGGCCTTCTACGATAAAGTCTTTGACGAGTGCCATAAGCACGGGATCGAGCCCATGGTCACCCTCAACCACTTTGATATGCCGCTTCACCTGGCCGAGGAGTACAACGGCTTTGCGAGCCGTCACGTGGTCGACGCCTTTGAGCACTATGCTGAGACGCTTTTCCGCCGCTACAAGGGCAAGGTCAAGTATTGGATGACCTTCAACGAAATCAACCACGTCTACGCCAACCCCTGCACCTGCTGCGGCGTGATTTGGGACGAGAAAGAAGACGGCTCCAACCCCTATGCCGGCCGTTGGCCCGAGAAGTTCCAGGTCGCTCACAACCAGCTCGTGGCTTCCGCCAAGGCGGTTATCAAACTGCGCGAGATTGACCCCGAGGCTCACATCGGCAACATGCTCTGCCGTCTTGAGAACTACGCTGAGACCTCCAAGCCCGAGGATCAGCTCCAGGTGCTTTTTGAGGACCACTTCAACTGGTTCTTCACCGATATCCAGGCCAAGGGCGAGTACCCCTACTACGTGAAGCGTTTCTTACGCGACTACGGCGTCGATATCAAGATGGAGGACGGCGACCTCGAAACCCTCAAGGCCGGCGTGGTTGACTACATCTCCATCAGCTACTACATGACCTACATCATGCGCTACAAGGGCAAAATTTCCCCCGAGCCGAGCGGCAAGCTGGTTACCGAGATCAAGAACCAATACCTCGAGATGACCGAGTGGGGCTGGCCGATCGATCCCGTGGGATTCCGCATCACGCTCAACCACATCTACGATCGCTACCACCTACCGATCTTCATCGCCGAGAATGGTAACGGCATGACCGAGAACCGCGATGAGAACGGCTTCTGCGACGACGACGCGCACATCGAGTATATGAAGGAGCACGTCGAGCAGATGCACCAGGCGATTCTCGACGGTGTCGACGTCTTTGGTTACGCCTGGTGGGGCCCTATCGACCTGATCAGCTCCGGCACCTCCGAGATGACCAAGCGCTACGGCCAGATCTCGGTCGACCAGGACGACCACGGCAACGGCACCGGCAAACGCGGTAAGAAGAAGAGCTTCTTCTACTATAAGAAACTTATCGCTAGCAATGGTGCCGATACCGCAACCGACAACATCGTGGTGGAGTAAGGAGCAGAGATGGTTTCCAAGACGACGGTCGTCAAGAATCCGAGCGGTATCCACGCGCGTCCTGCGTCGCTGTTTGTGCAGGAGGCAAGCAAGTACGAGAGCTCGATCACCGTTGGCAAGGTGGGCGGAGACGCCAAGGACGCCAAGTCTATCTTGATGGTCATGAGCCTGGGGATGATCTGCGGTTGCGAGATTGTGATTGCGGCCGACGGCGCCGACGAGGCGGCCGCCGTCGATGCCCTCGTGGCGCTTGTCGAGAGTGGCTGCGGGGAGTAGGCGGGCAAAAGCCGCGCCGATGCGCTTTGGGCCACCCAAGGTGGGCTGGCTCCAGAAAGATTGGCCCGCCGGTGCGCGCCGGCGGGCCCTTTGCTTAGGGAGGTTAACGATGACGGCAAGAAACGTTGGCGCTAGGGGCGCGGGGCGCGTTGGGGCGCGTTCGGCGCTTACGACCCTGGGGGTCATGTCACTGATTTATGCGATGGGCGTTCTACTTATGGATGCGACTGTGGGCGAGCTTACGGGCTCTGCGGCGTCCTCTGCATCGATCGCGTCGATGCTCGTTACCTTGCTGCTCATCGTGGCGTTGATCTTCCTTGAGGTGCGAGCGTATCGGGCGGTGGTGGCCTCGGTGCCCTTTGAGCCTGATATGGGTGACAAGGTGCTGCTAGGTCTTTCGCTCTGGTTTGGCGGCGGCATGCCACTCGGCGTCGCCAATCTGGTTCGCGCCGCGGCGTTAGGAGGTGCCGGCGACGTGCGCCAGATTCTCATGCAGCTGGGCGTGAGCGTCGCGCTCATGCTGCTGACGTATCCAAAGTTCAGAGCGTAGACAACAGCAAAGCTTGAAAATGCAAAGCCCCGCGACCGATTTCAGCCCGGTCGCGGGGCTATTTGATATTTGGGGGAAATGCATTCGTCGATTTACATGCTCTCTGCCGCACGTGTGCCCCGCTCATTTCCAGGGTGAACATTTGGCTCGCTCAATCTTGGGGTGGCAGCGGATCGGGCAGGGCGGGACGACGGCCTGGTGGCGGAGCGAAGCCGCGCCGGCCGGCGCTCGCCCGCTAGCAAATCCTCGGCAGCTGCTCTCCTACGAGCATGTCGAGGATACGGGTCGAGCCCCAGCCGGTGCGCACGCGCACGGCGGGACGGGCGCCCTCGGCAAGCGGCAGCACGCGACCGATAATCGCGGCGTTTTCGCCGTAGCGCGCGGCGCGCATGGCCGTCAGTGCGGCATCGGCCTGCTCGGCCGGCACCACGGCAACCATCTTGCCCTCGTTTGCTACCTGCAGCACATCGTAGCCGAGCATCGCACATGCCGCCTGCACGTCGGGGCGCACGGGCACAGCATCCTCGTCGATCTCCATGGCAACGCCGCTGGCCTGGGCAAACTCGTTGAGCGTGGATGCCAGACCGCCGCGCGTGGGGTCGCGGAAGCAGCGGGTGTCGGGGGCGGCGGCGAGCACGTCGGCAATCAGATGATTGAGCGGTGCGGCGTCGCTTTCGATGGTGCTCGAAAACGCCAGGCCCTCGCGCTGGCTCATGATGGCGATGCCGTGGTCGCCTAGCGTACCCGATACCAGGATGGCGTCGCCGGGCCGGCAGTTGGCACCGCTGAGCGTCACGCCTGCGGGCACCTCGCCCACGCCGGCGGTATTGATGTAGACGCCGTCGGCACCTCCACGCTCGACCACCTTGGTGTCGCCGGTGATAATCTTCACGCCTGCCTCATGTGCCGTTTCGGCCATGGTCTGAACGATCTGGCGGAGCTTGTCCATGGGATAGCCCTCTTCGAGGATAAAGCCGCATGAGAGGTAGCGTACGTTGGCGCCCGAGGTCGCGACGTCGTTGACGGTTCCACATACGGCGAGGCGGCCGATATTGCCGCCGGGGAAGAACTGCGGCGTTACCACAAAGCTGTCGGTCGACATGGCGATTCGCCCGCTTGCGGGCAGCGCAGCGACGCCGGCATCGTTGCCCGCGAGCAGCTCGGGCGACCCAAAGGCATCCAGAAAGACCTCATCGATAATGCGCTTCATCATCTGGCCGCCGGAGCCGTGGCCCAGCAGGACAGTGCTATCGGTGGCATTACGGGACATATCGAAAACTCCAATCGTGGGTGGTGCCGGTACGCGGGGGCGTCCGGGCTAGTCGCGGTATCTAAAGTACGCCGCGCAGCTGCCTTCGGAGCTCACCATGCAGGGGCCGACGGGGTGTTCGGGCGTACATGCGTGGCCGAACAGCGGGCAGTCGCTCGGCGTGATGGCTCCGCGCAGCACGTCGCCGCAGCGGCACCCGCGTGGCTCGACCGTCGCCTCAACGGGCACATCAAAGCGGGCGCCGGCATCAAAGCGCGCGAATTCGGGTCGGATGGAAAGACCCGAAGCCGCAATCGGTCCCAGTCCGCGCCACGTGGTGTCGCACGGCTCAAACACCTGCTCGACCAGCTGGCGCGCCACGGGGTTGCCGTTCGCATTGACGCCGCGGCGGTAGGCATTGTCGATCGTCGGCCTGCTCTCGACAACCATTTGGACCAGCATGCAGATGCCCTGCAGGATATCGACCGGCTCAAATCCCGTGACCACGCCCGGGGTCTTAAACTCGTCGACCAAAAAGCCAAAGGGAGCTAAGCCCGTGATGGTGGCGACGTGCCCCGGCAGGATAAAGCCGTCGATAGTGGTCTCGGGATCGTTGGCGATGGCTCGTAGCGCCGGCGGCGTGGTCTTATGAGCACAGTAGACCGAGAAATTCTGCAGCCCGCGCGCGTCTGCCTCCAGGATGGCGGCGGCGATGGCGGGCGTCGTGGTCTCAAAGCCGACGCCCATAAAGATGACCGGGCGATCGGGGTTATGTTCGGCGATATCGAGTGCATCGAGCGGGGAGTACACAATGCGAATATCGCGCCCCGCCGCCTTTTGCGCGGCGAGCGAGGTAGACGACCCGGGCACGCGCATCATGTCGCCAAAGGTGGTGATGATGGCGCCGTCCATCTTGGCGAGCGCGATTGCATGGTCGATATCGCGGTTGGCGGTAACGCAGACGGGGCAACCCGGACCGCTCAGCAGTTTGAGCCCGGCAGGCATAATGGAGCGAAAGCCATAGCGTCCGATGCTCACGGTATGCGTGCCACAGACTTCCATAAGGTTAATGGCGCGGTCGCCGACAAGCTCATGAATGCGCTCGATAAGCTCGCGAGCCAGCTTGGGATCGCGGAATACCGAGAAGTCGATACCGGAGCGAGCCGGCTGCTCGGGCGCCACTAGTAAGCCTCCGCCGGATTGATGGCCAACTGGTCCTCTTCGGCCAGTTCGGTCATGGCGTTGACCAGCTCGAGCGTCTCTTGCGCTTCCTGCTCATCGACAATCTGGATGCCAAAGCCGGCGTGCACAAGAACATAGTCGCCTACCTGCGCCGTCGGCACGAGTCTCAGCGAAACAGGGCGCTCGATGCCCATCATGTCGACGGTGGCCTTGAGGTCTTCGTCGCGTTTGACTACTTTACCGGGAACGGCAAGGCACATAATGTTCCCCTTTTATACGTTTTGCGCTGGATAGGCGCCTAATTACCCATCAGTTGATGGTAGCGCTCGCGGGGGCTGCGGGCAAACGCGCTACACCTGTGAGACGGCGGCGCACGGGTTGGCCAAACAGCCTATTGCGGTGCGACCTGCGCGAGGTGAGTGCGTGCGACTGCCGCCTGACCGTAGGCGATGCAGCCGTCGTTAACGGGCACGGTTTGGGGAATCAAGACCGTAAGGCCTGCGTCTTTAAGATTGCGGGTGAGGAGCTGAAGCAAAAGTCGGTTCATGAACACGCCGCCCGAGAGCGCGACGGTATCGATGCCTTCGTGCGCGCAGATTTCGCGTGCGATTCGTTCCGAAGAACGCGCGATGGCGATATGGAAGTCGAGCGCGAGCCGGTCGGCGGATTCTCCGATCTCGATTCTGCTCAAAAGTGCCTCAAAAAGTGGATTGGGTTCCAGAACGAAAGGGCTATCCGAGGCAGCCTGGACAGTTAGTTCAGATACGTATTTTTTAGAGCGGCTTTGGGTGGCAAAAGTCGTCTGTGGGGACTCCAAATGGGTCGATTTGGGGCCTGTGCCGGGCACGCTTGCTGTAAATAGGGTGTCCGGAGAGCCTATTTTGGCCAAATCTGAGGCAAAAATGCCAGATAGGGGGTTAGTAGTTAATACGTATCTGAACAAACTGTCCAGCGACGTTGAGACGGATGCCGATACGCCCGCCTGATTGCCAGCGAAACGGCTGATTTCGCCGTCAAGCGCGCGCCAGGCGGCGGCTTCGAGTTCTATGGCGGGTTCGCCCTCGTAGGTTGCCTTGCCGCAGATGCCCAGAATCGCTGCCGCGGCATCAAAGAGACGCCCCATGCTGCTGGTACGCGGGCTGTTGATGCCACGCTCGATCATGGTGGCTGTCACGCTGCGTGTTTGCTCGTCGAGGGTGCCCAATAGCCCCGCGGCACCCGGATGCTCGAGCAGGCCGAGCTCGCTCAGCAGGGCAAAGGCATTGCGCCGGGCATCGCGCACGGATGCGGCTCCGCCTGGCAGCGCCCAGGTGCGCAGGTGCGCGGCGCGTTCAAAATCGGCAAGGCCGGCGATAAGAAACTCACCGCCCCATATGGTGCCGTCGGTGCCGGCACCCGTACCATCGAAGGCAATACCGAGGACGCGCGCATCGGGCGCAAGCCGGCCAGCGACAATCGCCTCCGCCATTACGCTCGCGATGTGAGCATGATGATGTTGGACTTCGATAAGCGGCAGATTGTGCTTCCGTGCCAGTTCACGCGCCCACTGGCTCGACAGATAGCTGGGATGCATGTCACATGCCAAGGCGGCAGGCGCCAGGTCAAAGAGGTTTTCCAAGCGCGTGCGCGCGGCGTTCCAGGCATCGAAGGTCTCGCCGTTTTCGACATCGCCGATATGCTGCGACACAAAACAGGCCACATGGCCGTCGGCGTCCTCGCGCGTGAGCGCGATCGTAGCTTTTTGCTGCGGCCCGCAGGCGAGCACGCAGGGTGCAGTGCCGTCGAGCGCCGGCAGCGCTAACGGCTGCGGCGCATATCCGCGTGCGCGACGCACAGGCATGGCGGCGCCATCGACCACGCGTACCACGGAGTCGTCGTAGCGCGAGAGAATCGCGCGGTCGTTGCCGAGCAGCGCGTCGGCAATGCCGGCGGCAACGAGGCGCTCCCAGGCAAGATCGTCATCGGTCTCGATGGGCTCTTCGCTCAGGTTTCCGCTGGTCATGACGAGCGCGTGCATACCGCGGGCTTCTGCCGCGGCAAGCAACAGATGCTGAAGCGGGGTGTAGGGGAGCATAACACCGAGCTCTGGAAGGTCGTGCGCGACGGACGGCGCGAGCGCGAGGGCGTCGGGGGAGCCGCCGCTCTCGCAAGCAGCACGTCGGCGCAGCAGCACAATGGGGCGAATGCTGCCGGCCAGCAAGCCGCGTGCAACGTCGTTGACATGGCACAGGCGTTCAGCGTCGGCAAGGTCGCGTACCATAACGGCAAGCGGTTTGTTGCTGCGGCGTTTGCGGCGGCGAAGCTCGGCTACCGCCTGCTCGTTGGAAGCGTCGCATGCCAAGTGAAATCCGCCCAGACCCTTGATGGCGACGATACCGCCACCGGCCAGCAGCTCAACACAGCGGTCGATAATGGCGTCGCTGGTCTCGCGCGTGGTGCCGACGGCCGGCAACGCGGCGGCTTCGCCCGGCTCACCGCCCACGCTCGCTTCGCGCCACGTGATATGCGGCCCGCAATCAAAGCAGGCATCGGGCTGCGCGTGAAAACGCCGGTCGAGTGGGTCGGCATACTCCGCGGCACACTCAGGACACATGGGAAAACAATTCATCGACGTGGCCGCTCGGTCATAAGGCAGCGACCGGATGATGGTAAAGCGCGGTCCGCAGTTGGTACAGTTGATAAAAGGGTAGTGATAGCGCCGATCGGCGGGGTCGAACAACTCGCGCAGACAATCATCGCAGGTGGCGATATCGGGTGAGACGAGCGTCGTGTGCGCGGTCTGGTCCTGCGATACTGCGATGCGAAAACCCTGTTCATTGGCGGTATCCCAACCGTGGGCTGCCAGGTCCACAACCTCGACATATTCTACGCGGGCTGCCGCAGGCACATGCGCAGAAAGCGCGGCAACAAAAGCATCGAGCGCATCGGCCGGAGCGTGCGCCTCGATATGCACGCCGTCGCCCGCGTTGAGCACCCATCCGCAAATGCCATGCGCCATGGCCTCGCGATACACAAACGGCCGCATGCCAACGCCCTGCACAATGCCCGTCACATGAATATGCACATGTCGCATGCGACACCCCTCATCAAAACCGACCAAATAGGGACAGGTGCGCTACAGCCCCAGGCTCTGCTTGGTGGCGGCGCACGTGAGCTCACCGTGCTTAACGCCGCGCAGGCCCAGCAGGCGGTCGGCTAGTTCGTAGACGCGCTCGCCGCGACCCTTGAGCGCCAGAATCTCTAAGCAGTTGTGGTGATCCAGATGCACGTGCATGGTCGATACGATCTCGTCGGTGTAGTCGTGCTGCACTTCGTCCAGACGGCGCGTCAGGTCGCCGGTATGGTGGTCGTAGATCATGGTGAGCGACCCGATAACATGCTCATCGGGCGTGCGCATCTGCTCCTTGGCGATCGAGGCGCGAATCAGGTCGCGCACGGCCTCGGAGCGGTTGGCCACGTCGCCGCGGCGCGCGATCTGTTCGTCAAAACGGCGCAGCAGGTCGTCCGGTGCGGTAACCGAAAAGCGGACCAGCTCGGAGCCGGAGCCACTACAGTGGCAGCCTGCGTCACCGTCCGCCCCGTGCGGATGCTCGTGCTCGTACCCGCAGCCGTGCTCGTGTTCGGCCACGTTACACCAGCTTCACGGAGCCGACGGAGTTGTGGTCGGCCTCGATGGCCTCTTCGTAGCCCTCGAGTGCGTCGTGGGCCTCGTGCAGCGCGGCCATGGCTGCCTCGAGCTTGGCGCCGATGCGCTCCATGTCAAAATTCTCGGTCGCATGCAGCAACTGATGGCTCCACTCGTGAGCGAGCTCAATGGTGTCGTCGACCTGCTTGACGCTCATGGCAAGCTGGCTCATGTTCATTCCGACGTCATGCATAGGAATCTCCTTTTGTACGGGGCGATATGGTGGTTCAGATTCTACTACGCCCGCCTTGGGCGCCGCCGCATAAGAAAACGGGTGCGAGTCCGTCTGACCCGCACCCGTTCACTGGGGGCTGTTTGTATCTACCATACTATCCGTGGTCGCATACCTTGCGTTTGGCACTCCGGCGAGCGGTGCGAAACCGCTCATGGACGGCAGATGGGTAACAAGCGTATTACAGATGTTTCTCCAGCAGTGCCTGAAGTCTTGCCTTGGGTAGGGCGCCAACCGAGCGGTCGACCTCCTCGCCGTTCTTAAAGACGATCAGCGTGGGGATGCTCATGACGCCAAACTTCATGGCTAGGTCCTGGTTGTCGTCGACGTTGCACTTGGCCACAGCCAACTTGCCGGCCAGCTCGTCGGCAACCTCGTCTACGATGGGCGAGAGCGAGCGGCAGGGGCCGCACCACGGGGCCCAAAAATCAACCAGTACGGGCAGGCTATCGTTGACGACAGCGCCGAAGTTCTCGGGGGTAATCTGCTTAATGTCAGCCATGGTGACCTCCATAATACGACGCGGCTCGGCCGCGTAAAAATCAGTACGACCGTGCTTATACCCAGCGGCTCGTAAAGCAACCACTCGCGGGCGGCTCTTTTATATAATGGTGGGCATGCAAACGATTGGAGAGCGCATGCCCACGTCACAAAGCCAGAAAAAAGAAGCCATCGCCCAGGCGGCCGAGCAGGAGCTTGCATCGCTTGCGGCCCGTGGCGTGCGCATCGCGGGCAACGCGTGCTCGCCGATCGTGCTGGTCAAAGGTGATTTGGATGATGCCGAACGCTCGGGCGGCGAACTTGCCGCCGGCGCGGATGGTGCCGCATTGCGCAAGGCGCTCGGGGCAATCGGTTACGCGCCCGAAGATTTTTGTGTGCTGGCGAGTGTTGCCGGCGCGGGCGACGGAGCTGTGACGGTGGGCCACGCCCTGCCGTGCGACCTGTTCCGCGAGGCACTGGAGGCTCTGGATCCCGAGGCGGTGCTGCTGCTCGATAACAGTGCGGCCGATGTCATGCGCGAAACCTATGCCGATATGCTTGTGGCGATTGATGACTTTGACACTGCCATGCTCAAGCCCGGCCTGGTCGCCCATGTGCAGGGGCGCCGCGTGCTGGCGCTCGACGGTTTTGAGGCGGCGCTCACCGACAAGGCCGCCAAGCAGCGCATGTGGGCCTACATCAAGCAGCTGACCCCGGCGGTCGCTCCACTGTAGCGGATCGGCACCGGCGAGCGATTGCCTGGCGGGCGAGGCGCGCCGCGAGATCGGCGCCGTACTTCTACATCACAGCGCGCGGCTCAAACCGATCGCCGTTAATGCGGAACTGGCAGTTGCCGTTCATGCGCTCCACGGCAAGTCTGATGCTCTTGGTTCCAAAGCCGTGGCCCGCATGCCGGGTCACGGGCATGCCGTCGACCATGCGCGGCGCGCGGTCAAACGTGTTGGAAACTAACAGCAACAGCTGGCCGTTCTCAAGTCGCAGGTCAAGGTCGACGAATCGCTTTCCTTGGGGTGCGGCGCTTGCGGCGGTGATAGCGTTTTCCAAGGCATTTGAGAGCACGCTAAACAGGTCGGCGTCACCTACGTGGACGGTTTCGGGTACGGCGGCGCGCAGGTTGGCGGTAATGCCGTTTCTATTGATATCTGAGTTGAATGACGAAAGCGCGATGTTTACGGTCTCGTTGGCGCAGAAGCGGCGTACGGCGGTGCGGTCGCCGGCTTCGCAGAGTTCGTCGATGCGTTTGAGCGCCTCGTCGGTGTGGCCCTCCTCAATTAAAGCCGCCAGGCCGCGTAGGAAGTGGCGCATATCGTGGCGAAGAATCGACAGCTCGCGCCCAGATTGACGCCAAGCCTCGAGCTCTTTGATGGCGGCGCTGTCGCGGGTTTCGAGCATCCAACGCTCTCGCTCGGCGGTTTCCTTTTCTTCGTATTCGCGCAGGTAAACGGCAAGAAACATAAGATAGAAGGCACAGAGCGCAAATGCCAAAAGCTCAACCGTCACCACCGAGCCCGAGTGGAACAGCGTGGTGTAGACGTTGGTGGCGTAGTCAAAGATGTAATAGACGAGCGGCAGGATTAAAAGGATGCTCAGCTCGGTGGGGCTTTTAATCGCCAGGCGGGGTCCAATGTCACCGGCCCAATGCAGCAGGACGGCAAAGACGCCGAGCGTGGTCGCGATGCGCGCCAGATAGTACGCGATCTGCGAATCGGTTGCGGCAAAGGCGGCGATGCCCATCCAGTTGCTGAACTGACAGCTCAGATAGGCGCTGGTGACGCCCAATGCCGCGAGCAGCGGGCTCAGACGGTAGCGCGCACACAGGTAGACGGTAAGCGGCAGGTGCACGACGAGCGGATAGACCTGACGGGCAAAAAGCTCTCCGCCAACGACATTGGCGATCGAAAAGGCAGCGCCGGTTGCGGCTCCGACCCCCACCAACTCGAGTGCATGGCGTCGATTGATTTCGATACCGCATAGCGCCGCCGAAGCAAAGACGCCAAAGAGTAGCGTTGTGGCGTGGTGGATTGCCCAAAGGACCATTTCGACCGAGGAGATCATCAGCGCCTCCCGCCCTCGAAGCGCACCGCAAAGTAGGCGTCTTGGAACCCCTGCTTGCTGCTGCGCGACAGCGGAATGCACGCGCCGGAGCGCATGACGATGTCCGTGCGATCGAAGTGGTCGATGTTGCGCAAGTTGACCTGGTAGCTACGGTGGCATTTAAAGAAGGTGGCATTTTGCGCCAAACGGTCCTCGACGCTGCGGAACGACTCGAGTGCCTCGATATCGCGTCCGTCGCGCAGGTGGAAGACCACGTGCTTGTTGCGCGCCTCGGCATATTCGATGTCGGACAGGCGCAGGGCGTGGTAGCCAAAGGACGTTTTGATCACGAGCTCGTCGGTTGCCGCCGGGCGCATGCTCGAAAGTTCGTCGAGTAACTGCGCCAGGCGTTCGTAAGTCACGGGCTTGAGCAGATAGTCGAAGGCGCGGACCTCGTAGGACTCCAGTGCAAACTCGGGCGACGAGGTAAGGAACACCAGGCGCACGGCGGTGTCGGCCTGGCGCAATTCGCGTGCGGTGTCCATGCCGTTGACGAGCGGCATGATCATGTCGAGCAGGATGATGTCGGCGCGCGACGCGGCATGGCGCGCCAGCAGGTCCTCGCCGCGCGTGACGAGCGCAACATCGACCGCCGTGCCCGTCTCGATCGACCAACGGTCGATCATCCGGTGCAGTCTATCTAGAAAAGCGACGTCATCGTCGCAGGCAATAATCTTGAGCATTCTGAGCCCCCTTAGTAGTTCGATTTTGCCACATTGGGTGCGGACCGCTCGCGGAGGCGTGTCCCATTTGCGCCCCACGGCGTGCAACTCGCGCCGAGCGGAATTGCGGTGGCGAAAGATGCCTCCTGCGCTATCGAGAGCTCGGCTATCCTCAGCTTGCCAGTTCGAAAATGGACCTGCCGCATGATTGAATCTTTATTTCAACTTTACACCTAGGTTTACAGCTGTCTTGTCAGCTGTAAACCTAGGTGTCATACTAAAGCCCCAAGATTCGCCAAAAGAGAGGGGCCTTGATGGCACAGAGCGCGAACATGGATGCGTCGGAGCTTGCACGCGACATTGCGGCCGGCCTGGCATCGGCAACGACGGCAACGGAGCGCGCGGCATTGGTGCCCGCAGAGCTCGTCGAGGCCATTCAGCAACTTAAAACCCAGCGCGACGCGGTGATCCTGGCGCACTATTACGTGGCGCCCGAGGTCCAGGCTGTGGCCGATTACGTCGGCGACAGCTTCTACCTGGCTAAGCTCGCCAAGAGCCTGCCGCAGCAGACCATCGTGCTGTGCGGCGTGGAGTTTATGGGCGAGAGCGCCAAGCTGCTCAACCCCACCAAGACCGTGCTGCTGCCCGAGCCGGGCGCGGACTGCCCCATGGCTCATATGGTCAAGCGCGAGACGGTCGACGCGGCGCGCGCCGAGTACGGCGACGACCTGGCCGTGGTCTGCTACGTCAACTCCACGGTCGAGATCAAGAGCTGGAGCGACGTGTGCGTCACCAGCTCCAACGCCGTCAAGATCGTGTCCGAGCTGCCGCAGCAGCATATCCTGTTCATTCCCGATCAAAACCTGGGCCGCTTCGTAGCCGAGCAGGTGCCGCAAAAGCACATCATCCTCAACAACGGTTACTGTCCGCGCCATCACATCATTACCGTCGAACAGATCGTCGACGCGACGGAGGCCCACCCCGACGCGCTCGTTTTGGCGCACCCCGAGTGCAAGGCCGACGTCCTTGCCGAGGCCGACTACATCGGCTCCACCGCCGGCATCATCAAGTACGCCGAGGAGTCCGACGCGAGCGAGTTCATCATCGTGACGGTCCGCGGCGTGCTCTACGAGCTCGAGCGCCGCTGCCAGGGCACCGGCAAGAAGTTCTACTTCCCCGCGGTGCAGCCCACCTGCGTCAACATGGATCTCATCACGCTCGAAAAGCTCGTGCGCTGCCTGGAGACGGGCGAGGGCGAGGTGCAGATCGGCGTGTCGGACGAGGCTGCCGACCAGGCCAAGCTCACGCTCGATCGTATGCTCGAGTACGCAGCACGCTAGAACAATGTGGCATGAGGGACGGTTCCTTATGTCACATTCAAGGGAGAGGATTCCTGTGGAAACCAAGCAATACCCCGACATGGAGTGCGACGTTGTCATTGCCGGCTGCGGCGTAGCGGGCCTGTACGCGGCCCTCAACCTGCCGACGAGCACGCGCGTGATCATGCTCTCCAAGGGCGCCGTTGACGAGTGCGATTCGATGCTCGCGCAGGGCGGCATCTGCGTGCTGCCCGAAGGCTCGGACTACGATGCCTTCTTTGAGGACACCATGCACGCCGGTCATTACGAGAACCGCCGTGAGAGCGTCGACATCATGATTCGCTCGAGCCGCTCGGTCATCAACGACCTGCTGGCCATGGGCGTGGACTTTGAGCGCAAGGCCGACGGCAGCCTCGACTTTACCCGCGAGGGCGCGCACAGCCGCCCGCGCATCGCCTTCCATGCCGATATTACGGGCAAGGAGATCACGACCAAGCTGCTCCAGGCCGTTCGCAAGCTGGATAACGTGCAGATTTTGGAGCACGTGGCCATGACCGACATCCTGACGGGCGAGCGTGACGGCGCCACGGTGTGTGCCGGTGTCGTCGCCGTTCCCGTGGACGAGGACAACTCGGTCCGCCCCGCCGACGAGCTGATAAATGCCGCCGAGGGCGCGCATGCCGGCGAGCCGTTTAAGATCCATGCCCGCCACACGCTGTGGGCGACGGGCGGCATCGGCGGCGTATACGACCACTCGACCAACTATCCGCAGCTCACGGGCGATGCCTGCTACATCGCTCAGGAGCATGGCATTAAGATGGAGCACCTGGACTACGTGCAGATCCACCCCACGGGACTGTTCTCGCCGCAGCCAGGCCGCACCTTCCTGATCAGCGAGAGCTGCCGCGGCGAGGGCGCGATTCTGCTCAACGCCGCCGGTGAGCGCTTTACCGACGAGCTTCAGCCGCGCGATGTGGTCGCTGCCGCTATTCGCGAGCAGATGAAGCAGGACGGTACTGAGCACGAGTGGCTGAGCTTTGCCCCCGTCGAGCGCGATGTAGTGACCGGGCACTTTGCCAACATTCGCGCACGCTGCTTGGAGGACGGCCGCGACATCTTGGACGAGCCCATCCCCGTTACGCCTACGCAGCACTACTTTATGGGCGGCGTGTGGGTCGACAAGGACGGCCGCACCTCGATGCCCGAGCTCTACGCAGCCGGTGAGACGGCCTGCAACGGCGTTCACGGCAAGAATCGCCTTGCATCAAACAGCCTGCTCGAGGCGCTGGTCTGGGGTCGTCGCGCCGCGTGGTGCATGCGCACCGGCGGGTCGCTTGCCGTGGAGCAGGCGGGCGAGCCCGCGCTCGACGGGCGTCATCGCGCCCTGAGCGCCGACTCCCTGGCAATCGATGATTTGGCCCGTGCCGCCGGCACGCAGGCCGTGGAGGAGTAGACCATGAATCCCATTACCATGAAGCTCGTCGTCGATGATCTGATTCTGCAGGCTCTACGCGAGGACATTACGTTTGAGGACGTGAGCACGGCGAGCGTGTGCCCCACGGCGCGCCCCGCCACGGTGGAGCTCATCGCCAAGGCCGATGGCATCATCGCGGGCTTGGATGTGTTCGCCCGCACCTTTGAGCTGCTGGATTCGCAGAGCTCGGTGCTGTTTGATGTTGCCGACGGTGACGAGGTGCACGCCGGCGACCACGTGGGCCAGGTGCGCGGCGATGCGCGCGTGCTGCTTTCGGGCGAGCGCGTGGCGCTCAACTACCTGCAGCGCATGAGCGGTATCGCTACCTATACGCACAGAATGGCAGCGGCGCTCGAGGGTACCAAGACCGTGCTTGTCGACACACGCAAGACCACGCCGGGCATGCGCGTTTTCGAGAAGGCGGCGGTTGAGATCGGCGGCGGCAGCAACCATCGCTACAACCTGTCGACAGCCGTCATGCTCAAGGACAACCACATCGATGCCGCCGGTGGCGTGACGCGCGCGATCGAGATGGCGCGCGCCCACGCGTCGTTTACCACGACGGTCGAGATTGAGTGCGAGAACCTGGACATGGTACGCGAAGCCGTGGAGGCCGGTGCTGACATTATCATGTTCGACAACATGACCCATGACGACATGGCCGCCGCGATTGAGCTTATCGCCGGTCGTGCCAAGACCGAGTGTTCGGGCAATGTGGATGCCAGCAATATCCGCGCCCTGGCTGATCTGGGCGTCGACTACATTAGCTCGGGCGCCCTGACGCACTCCGCGCCGATCCTCGACCTCTCGCTTAAGCACCTGCGTCTGCTGGACGGTAAATAATGAACGCCCGCGAGCGTCGCCGTGCCATCATGGGCGTGCTCGAAGGAGCCAAGGAGCCCGTTTCGGGCAGCGCACTTGCCCGCGAGGTTGGCGTGAGCCGTCAGGTCGTGGTTCAGGATATTGCCCTGTTGCGTGCCGATGGGCACGATATCGTGGCGACCAACCGCGGCTACGTGCTGCAGGAAGCTGCGAGTAGCCCCGCCGTGCCCACGCGTCTTGTTAAGGTGCGCCACAGCGTGGAGCAGGCGGGCGACGAGCTTACGAGTATCGTCGACGCGGGTGGCGCCGTGCTCAACGTGATCGTCAACCATCGTGTGTACGGCAAGATCACGGCCGACCTGGACATCCGCAACCGCCGCGATGTCGAGCGCTACCTAGAGGGTATCGCCAGCGGCAAGAGCTTCCCGCTGCTGACGGTGACCAGCGGCTACCACTTCCATCGCATCGCCGCGGAAGACGAGCAGACCCTCGACGAGATCGAGGCCATGCTCAAGGAGAAGGGCTACCTTGCCGATTTAATGCCCTACGAGGACGACCTGTCCTAGTAACGACGAATGCAAAAGGAGGCCTCCGCGGCGATGCGGAGGCCTCCTTTTTGTGCACGGTGTACTTTTGAGTGTGCAGGTGGGGGAGTTGTTACTCCTCGACGATCTCGGTGATCGCGCCAGCGGGGCAAGCGTCCTGGCAAGCGCCACAGGCGACGCAGGAGTCCTCGTCGGCGACGGTAGCGACGTCCTGGAGCTCCAGAACGCCAGCGGGGCAGGAGTCGACGCAAACGCCACAAGCGATGCACTCGTCGGCATCAATTACGGGATGAGCCATGGTAGTTTCCTCTCTGTTGACCGACGCTACAGGCGATGCGCGTCGGTTTGATTCGGGCAAAAACATACCACGGGAGCGACCGTTTGCAATACCCTCTGGCCGGCATCTTCATACCGTTCGCCGAGTATGCCAAGGTTTACTAAAAAACGCGCAGGTGGGGCCGTTGAGCTGCGCAAATGTTAGCTATAGGTGACTTGTAATATTGACCTATTGAGCGCGCCTGCGGAAAGGGCATCCCGTTATTTGGCCGAAAACCGGGTCGCAGTTTCCGGTTGGGCCCGCTAGCGGAAACTGCGACCCGGTATCAGCTCTCAAAACGGGATACGGTTTCCGGTTGAGCCTTCAGACGGAAACTGCGACCCGGAATCCACGCTCAAACCGGGATGCGCTTGCCGCAAGACGGCCCCCAGGCACCCCCGGACGCAAACCTCAGTCAACTCTACATAGATCTCAATAGATCTGCCGAGAACTCAAACAGTGCATCTACCTGCACATTTGAGAACCTAAACTCTCAGAGATAAGAAATCTTATATGAATTGACTTAGATTTTGTATATTCCAGCCCATAAGGGGATACACTACATCCTGAAAGACAAGCCGAAGCGCCGCGCGACAGACCGTCGAGGCGGCGCGAACGCAAAAGAGAGAGGGAATTTCTAATGAGTAAGATTCTTGGTATCGACCTTGGTACTACTAACTCCGCAATGGCCGTCCTCGAGGGCGGTTCTCCGACCATTATCGTGAACGCCGAGGGCGACCGTACCACCCCGTCTGTCGTGGGCTTCCGTGCCGACGGCGACCGCGTCGTGGGTAAGGCCGCTAAGAACCAGGCTGTCACCAACCCCAAGAACACCGTGTTTTCCATCAAGCGTTTCATGGGCCGCAAGTACTCCGAGTGCACCTCCGAGATCAAGACCGTGCCGTATGAGGTCAAGGAGGGCCAGGGTGGCCGTGCCGTCGTCGATATCGAGGGCAAGGATTACACCGCCGAGCAGGTGAGCGCCATGACGCTCGCAAAGATGAAGGCCGACGCCGAGAAGTATCTGGGCGAGACCGTCACCGACGCCGTCATCACCGTCCCGGCCTACTTCAACGACGCCCAGCGTCAGGCCACCAAGGACGCCGGTAAGATCGCCGGCCTTAACGTCAAGCGTATCGTCAACGAGCCGACCGCTGCTGCTCTTGCCTATGGCCTGGACAAGCAGGGCACCGACCAGCGCATCCTGGTCTTCGACCTGGGCGGCGGCACCTTCGACGTCTCCATCCTCGACCTCGCCGACGGCGTGTTTGAGGTTCTGTCCACCTCGGGCGACAACCACCTGGGCGGCGACGACTGGGATCAGCGCGTCATCGATTGGATGGCCGATAAGTTCCAGCAGGAGAACGGTGTCGACCTGCGTCAGGACCCCATGGCCCTGCAGCGTCTGAAGGAGGCCGCCGAGAACGCCAAGAAGGAGCTCTCCGCCGCCCAGCAGACCACCATCAACCTGCCGTTCATTACCATGAACCAGTCCGGCCCGCTGCACCTCAACTACACGCTGACCCGCGCCGAGTTCGAGAAGATCACCCGCGACCTGCTCGAGCGCTGCAAGCAGCCTGTCACCAACGCCCTGCGCGATGCTAAGCTCAAGCTCTCCGATCTGACCGAGGTCATCCTCGTCGGCGGCTCTACCCGTATGCCCGCCGTCCAGGAGCTCGTCAAGACCATGACCGGCAAGCAGCCCAACATGTCCGTGAACCCCGACGAGGTCGTTGCCGACGGCGCTGCCGTCCAGGGCGGCGTGCTCACCGGCGACGTCGAGGGCATCCTGCTGCTCGACGTTACCCCGCTGTCGCTGGGCGTCGAGACCATGGGCGGCATCATGACCAAGATGATCGACCGCAACACCACGATCCCGACCTCCAAGACCGAGGTCTACTCCACCGCTGCCGACAACCAGACCAGCGTCGAGATCAACGTGCTCCAGGGCGAGCGCGAGCTTGCCCGCGATAACAAGTCGCTCGGTAAGTTCCAGCTGACCGGTATCCCGGCTGCCCGCCGCGGCGTGCCGCAGATCG